>CP119313.1:1347244-2020866 GCA_029202485.1 Candidatus Pedobacter colombiensis
TGTTTTAATACTGTTGTGTAGCGAAAAGTAGCCCAGGTTTAAACCCGCAACGCATAAACATCCATCTGGGACTTCAAAAGTGAACTCTTGAGCCGCTAAGGTATCCTGGGTTTTACTGATCTCAATGCTTTGAAACAAAGGGTGCTTAAATTTTGCTTGTTGTAATGAAATAAGCGTAACAACAACCGTAAGTTCACATAGATTGGCTCTGGAAGGAAATTTAAGTTGCTTAGGGATTTTAGCCTCAGGGATACTTATTTTAAGTATGTTTCCGTTAAGGCTCATTTCCGGCGTTACCCAAAGGTTGTTGCTTAATAGAGACTTGATGTTAAATTCGAAACCTGCAAGCCTGCTGAAACTATCTTCAGCGAAATTGAATTTATCGGTTTCTGGGTTGTAGCATTGTCTTATTACTGCCCTGATTGGAGTATTAAGACGGTTAACCATGTCGCCATGGTAATTGGAATTAATGAAAGCTTCGAAGTTTCTGCGGATAGTGCCGGCAAGAATACTTCCCTGACCAAAAATACTTGCAGCTTTTTTTGTAGCTTTAGTCTGCTTGACACTGACAGGTGCTCTTTGTACAATCTGTTTGTTTTTAACCTTTCTGGTCACCAGTTTTCCAATCATTCCGGTGAGGTGTTTTCCGTCAAATTTTGCCATCTTTTTACTTTGTGTTAATATCTGGTTAGTTTCCGCTCTATATGAGTGTGAATTGCGTTTGGTATGAGAGGCGCGTTATTTCTGCAATTTGAGCGCGGTGAGTCCGCCTTTTTTCTAGAAAAAGGCGGACTCACCGCGGACTCATGGCGGACTCACTGCGGATTGATACCGAGCGCATATTGACGTCATGTAGAACGAATATTAAACTTAAATAAAGTTTTCAGTTAAATTGTTCTATTAAATGTAAAGTTTTTAAAATAAAAAAAAGGATGTTGGATTTAGCTGTTTTTAGTGTGATTTGTTGCTTAATTTTTTTATCACTTTGATCTACGTTTTGTTAATTAATAGTTATTTTAATAAATATCATTTTAATATTTTTTATATTTAATTAGGAATTGTATTTTTGTTTAAAGATATAATATTATGAAAAATGACAATTCTGGTGATTTTGAAAAAAAAGGGAAAAAGAAAAGGTATTCAAATCGGGAGCCGATTGTAAGTCGGGTTAGTGATATTGATTTTTCGAGCACTTATTCTTACGCGAACTATTTGCGCTGGCAGTTTGAAGAACGGTTGGAGCTGATCAAGGGGAAGGTATTTGAAATGGCAGCGCCTGCTCCGTTTCATCAGTTGGTTTCAGGGCGGATTTCGGGTGAGCTTCATTCCTTTTTAAAAAGGAATCCTTGCAGGATATATCCTGCACCTTTTGATGTGCGCTTTCCGGATGCTTCTAAGCGAAATAAGGATGTTTATACGGTTTTACAGCCTGATATTTCGATTGTTTGTGATGTGACTAAAATAGATAGAAGGGGATGCGTATGGGCGCCAGATATTGTTGTGGAGATTTTATCCCCAAGCAACAATAAAAAAGATTTGGAAAACAAATTTGCTATTTATGAGGAGTATGGCGTACGTGAATACTGGATTGTGTTTCCAGAGGAGCGGTATTTATTGAAGTATGTACGGAATGCTGATGGGATTTTTATTGCTGATAAACCCTATGATGGGACAGCTGATTTTGTTTCAGATCTCTTACCTGGCTTTCGATTAGATATTAATGAGGTGTTTGAAGATTAATAATTTGTTTTAACGGATGTATAGTGATTTAATTATGAATGACGATAGTGTAAAAAAAACTAAGCCTCATAAAAAACCAAAGTCTTACCTTCAGAAGGAAACGGTAGTGCACAAGGTTAGTGATATTGATCTTTCCAGAACTTATTCTTACGCCAATTATCTGAAATGGGAGATTACGGAGCGGTTGGAGTTGATTAAAGGGAAGATATTTGAAATGTCTGTTCCATCTCCAAACCACCAACGAGTGCTGGGTAGGATCCAATTTGAAATGTATTTATTTTTAAAAGGTCAGTCTTGTGAGGTATTTGCTGCACCCTTTGATGTCCGTTTTCCGGATCAGTCGAAAGCGAATAAAGATGTGTACACGGTTTTGCAACCCGATATTTGCGTGGTTTGTGATGGGACGAAGGTGGATAAACAGGGATGTATTGGTGCACCGGATATTGTGGTGGAAGTATTGTCGCCAACTAACAACACAAAGGAGTTAAAAAATAAGTTTGCTATTTATGAGGAATACGGAGTGCGGGAGTATTGGGTTGTTCATCCTAAAAAACGAACTTTCTTAAAGTATGTGCTGAATGATGATGGTGTGTTTGTTGTTGGTGAATTATATGAAGGTGGAAGCGAGTTTGTTTCTGATATTTTGCCGGGTTTTCGGTTAAACATTGATGAAGTGTTTGGCGTGATGAAGTAAGTTGAGTTTTTTGTAAGTTTGCCACTCTAACATTAAATGCAACATACATGCTTGCTTTTGCAAATGCTAAAATCAATCTTGGTTTAGATGTCATCCAAAAAAGAACTGATGGTTACCATAACATCGAAACGGTTTTTTACCCTGTAAAATTATATGATGTTATTGAACTTACTGATGCAGATGAAACTACTTGCGTTATTAAAGGGATTGATGTGCCAGGTAATGTGGAGGATAATATTTGTCTGAAAGCATTCGAGGCATTGAAAAAGGATTTCGACCTGCCGGTGCAGCAAATCACACTGCTCAAAAATATTCCTGTAGGTGCCGGTTTGGGGGGAGGCTCTTCAGATGCCGCTCATTTGATTAAATTGGTGAATGAGAAATTTAAGCTGAATCTGTCTGTTGCAGTGATGCAGGATTATGCACGGCCTTTAGGTGCGGATTGTGCTTTTTTTATAGAGAATCAACCCGCTTATGCTTTTGGTAAAGGTGATGAGTTCAGTTCAATCGCAATAGATTTGTCAAAATATTACATTGTCTTGGTAAAACCGCCAGTTCATGTAGCGACAGCAGAAGCTTATGCCGGAATAAAGCCTATAATTCCTAGTAGATCGGTAAAAGATTTAATACATTTGCCTATAGCAGAATGGAAGTCTGATTTGAAAAATGATTTTGAGCCTTCTGTGTTTTCAATATATCCGGAGATTGAACAGATCAAAACAAGTTTATACCAGTCTGGTGCACTATTCTCACTGATGAGTGGCAGTGGTTCTTGTGTTTATGCAATTTTTGATCGCCAGGTTAGTTTGCCGGAGCTTGAAGGAAAGAACAAGGTGTTTTATAATGTTTGATACTTAAAATGGAGATTAATTTAGTACGTAAAAGCGGTAGGTTTAATTTTGAAGCAGAAAATTCTGCAGGATTTAAAGTGGAATTAGATGCTAAGCCTGCAATTGGAGGTGAAGGTAAAGGCTTCAGGCCAATGGAGATGCTTTTAGTCGGTTTAGGCGGTTGTAGTGGAATTGATATGGTGAATGTGCTGACTAAGCAGAAGGAGCCTTTAAATGATGTGAAAATTGCCATTAAGGCAACCAGAAAAGACGAAGAAATGCCGCCGATATTTGATGTGATTAACATTCATTTTGATCTTTACGGTGCATTAAGTGTGCAAAAAGTAGAACGCGCATTGGCGATGACCTTTGAAAAGTACTGTTCTGTATCCAATATTTTAGAGCGCTCTGCTACCATTAATTTTACCTATACCATTCATCAATAAATAAAATGCAAGAAGAGAATTTCGAAACCATTGCCATACGCTTACAGGCAGAAAGAACACAATTTAAAGAGCATTCAGTGCCATTGTATTTAACGTCAAGTTATAAATTCGATGATGCGGAGGATATGCGTGCGCTTTTTGCGAATGAAAAGGAAGGAAATGTTTACAGCCGTTATGCCAATCCAAATACGACGGAGCTAATCGATAAAATGGTTGCCCTTGAAGGTTCGGAAGCTGGTTGGGCTACTGCTTCGGGAATGGCTGCCATATTTACCACTTTTGCTGCTTTTCTAAAGTCGGGTGATCATGTGTTGTCTAGTCGTTCGGTGTTTGGTTCGACACATCAATTGCTAAATAACGTTTTTTCGAAATGGGGTATTACCTACACTTACGCAGATCTGGATAAAACAGAACAATGGGAGAGTGGTATACAGCCGAATACAAAGATGATTTTTGTAGAGACGCCTTCTAATCCCGGAATTGATATCATCGATTTGGAATGGTTGGGTAAACTGGCGAAAAAGCACAATATTTTGCTGGTGGTTGATAATTGCTTTGCTACCCCGTATTTACAGCAGCCGATAAAACTCGGTGCTGATATTTCTATCCATTCGGCAACTAAATTTATTGATGGACAAGGTCGTACTTTGGGAGGGATCATTTTGGGCTCCGCTGCTCTGATCAAAGAAATTGAAGGTTTTGCAAGACACAGTGGCCCTGCTATGTCGCCATTTAATGCATGGTTGTTGTCTAAAAGTTTAGAGACACTTGCGGTGCGCATGGATAGGCATTGTGAAAATGCTTTAAAAGTTGCTGAGTTTTTAGAAACTCATCCTGGCATTAAACGAGTGATGTATCCATTTTTGCCTTCTCATCCGCAGTATGAGATTGCTAAAAAGCAAATGAAGCAAGGTGGAGGTATCGTGACACTGGTAATTGAAGGCGGTGTTGAAGCTGCGAGCCGTTTTATGAACAAATTGAAAATGTTCTCAATTTCTGCTAATCTAGGTGATACACGATCTATCGCTACACATCCGGCAACCAGTACGCATTCGAAATTAACAGAAGAGGAGCGTTTGCAGGTTGGGATTGAACAAGGGTCGATTCGTTTGTCTATTGGTCTGGAGCATATCAATGATATTCTTGGAGATATCAAGCAAGCATTGGCTTAAGATTTTATACATAAAAAAAGCGTGGTATCATTTCTCAGTTGAAATGGCACCACGCTTTTTTTATGCAATGTTTTTTAGGTAATCTCTATTTTATGTAATCGCGGTCTTCGTCGCTCAGTGTACTTTTGTTGATGGTGTTGCTGTGTTCCTCAACTTCCTTATCGTAAGAGCTTACTGTTGTTTTGGGACGTCCTGTCCAAAAGCCAAGCACAAATCCAACAAAAGTACAAATTCCTACTACGGCAAGCTTAGAAATGTTTCTTTTCATAAAGATGAAGTCGAATTCTACGACATCTGTATTCATCATTAAAAAAATAGTAAAAAGAGCTGTGAGAATGATAATTAAAACGGTTTTTGTGCGCATGATTTAAAAGTTGTAATTTAAAATTAATTCTAATATAGGATTTTGGTTGTAAATCTTGTTGACGAAAACAAATCTCGCACCTAAATCAATAACCGGTTGGTAGCGGAGTAAATTCATGCTGCTTCGGAGTTCAAAGCCATAAGTTTTAGGTTCGCCGAGGTTGGTGTCGATGCCGAGGTTTTCGTAGTGACAGAATAAGCCGCCGCGTAAATTTCTGATGTAAGCGAGTGGACCAATTTCAGCGTCAGGAAAAGCAAAAGGGAACCTGTAATTGAAGAGTAAGGTGTTCTTTAAAAAGTTTTGGGCCCTAATGTTGTTGTAGCCATAAACTGTAGGTATTTCGTTGTCATATCTTCTTACTCCGTTGGAATTTTGGTAGTTGAAGCTGGCCATGAAAGAATGGTTTTTTAACAGTCCAGGGAAATAGAAAGCACTTTGGAAGGCGAATAGCTGTCCGTCCAATTGCTTGTCAAATGGCTGGTGGAGGTAAATTAGGCTTAATGTTTGAGCCCATTTAGGTACAATGTCACGGTCGGCTTGTCGCATGGAGTGTACAAAGGAGAAGCCGTATTCCATTGGGAATTTAAGACTGGTGATGTAATTGGCCGGCATATTTTCTCCCATGTATCTTTTGGTGTAGCTGGTCGCTGCTTTTAACGAGAAGCTGTAGGTGTCTCCAAGTGTGTTTAAGCTAATTGGAAGCATTGCCTGGACCTGGATGTTGTTTTCTCTCCAGTCGCCTTGCATAACGCTTGTATTGCTGCTGTAGAAAGTTCTTCTTGGCCTGTTCCGATAGGTGGCGCTAATGATGGGGTAAAAACTTTTAAGCACGATACCTGCATTGTACTCAAATCGGCCCAGGTCTCTGTAATATTCGGCACCGGCAAAAGCACTGAAGGTATTGAGCAGGTTGTCTGAATCGAATTGTAATCCGCCGCGGTATTCATCTTCAATCACGGGGGTGATGCTGTGTACGTTGATCAGGTTGCCAAGTGCATGGTAAGGTTTGGAAGTGTAGGCACTGTCGGGAATTTGAGTAAATACATTTCCGGTGTGCTCCTGTTTTTCGGCTGCAGCACCAAAGTAAACAAAATTGTTTTTACCAGGTTGCTCAGGATTTATCGGAATTTCTGAAATGTCGTAGCCTGTTTGTGTGAAATTGTTGAAAAGGAGGGTGGAGGTTCCTTTTGGAAAAGATGGGTTAAAAGCGCCGTATTTTGCTGCGCTCAGAGCGCTTATCTTTTTTGTTTTGATATCTATGCTGTAAATGTTGTCAAGTCCGCTGTAATGCGTGTTAAATGCGATTTGCTGGTTAATGAATACCGGCCTTGATAATTGTTGCTGAGTTGGAGGGATGAGTTCTTCAGTTTGTCCGAGTCTGTCGGTCGTGTTTAATGTTTTGCCTTTTTCGCTGACACCGATGTAGGCTACCGTATTTCCGCTGGCATCGAAAGATGGAGTTTGCAGAATCAGGTTTTGTGGGTTTGGGTAAGTGAAAAGGATATTTCCATTTTGTGCATCGAGCTCGACCAGGTTGCATTGATTGCTCAGATCAAATCTTACTGCTATGATTTTTTTTCCGTCGGCAGAAAGCGAAGGTGCGAAGAGCCTGCTTCTTGAGCTGAGTTTTTTTACTTTTTTAGTTTTTAGGTTGTAGCTGCAAATCACATTGTAGCTGCGTTGACGATAACGAGGGTCGTATCTTACCTCGTCCCAAACCACAAGTTCATTGGCGTAGCTGAACCAGGGCTGTTCCTGATAGCCGATGTTCAGGAGGTGGGTTTCCTTGCGGTTGCTGTCGATCAAAGTTAAGTGCGTAACCTCTGCTTTACTTTGCTTTAAAGTTAATATGCTGTTGTCGCTTAATCTTACCGGTGAAAAGTAGTTGGTGGCGTAGCTTGCAGGTTTGGTTAGTGAGCTGTAGTTTTTTTCGGGTGTTGCTACTGCTTGAGCTGCCCAGTTTTTTTTGAGTGTTGCTTTGGTTTCCTTAAACCATTCATGACTTCCTTTGCTCGTGAATTTTTTTAGTGAGTTTGAAAAAGGGTAGAGGCGGACCGGACGTTTGCGTATGTCGGTTAGTACTTCGTTGAAGATGTCTTTTCCTTCTTCAGTTCTGATGATGGATGACATGAGGTAGCCTAGCTGATAGTAGCCGGGAGTGATGTCTTTGTCTGATCCAAAATAAGCCTTGCTGTAAGATATATTTTTCCCTTCGAGCAGGCTTGTTCGAAAAGGCATGATCCATGAAGGTTGTCTTCCGCGACCTGCGTTGGTCAGGGCAGTTTCGGTGGTCACTGCATCACCTTCAAAAAACCAAATGGGGATGCTCACGCCGAACCAACCGAAGTAGATCAATTCGGGAAAAGGGTGGGCCTTGCCACCGGTCAGTTTGTCGAACTGGGCAACGTGTCTGAGTTCGTGAACGGCCAGGTTATTTAGCCAGTCCTGACTGTCGAATTGCTGAGGTGGGGTGGTGTAAAATTCTGACTTTTTTGGGCCGAGCTGAACGAAGCCATTTGCAATTACTCCCTGGTTTTGAAGGAGCAGTGGAATGCTCGTTTTTTTCATTCCTAAACTGCTACCTACATAAGGGTAAATGTGGGGTAGGGTATTGGCCATTCTTTGCGCTTCTTTTTCCATCTCTGTCGGATAGATGATCTGGAAGCCTGAAGCATTTATTTGACGCCATTTTACACTAAGTGGGTTTTGCTCGCTGTTGAAAATCTGAGAAAAAACTGAATGTGAAATTAAACTTAATATTGCTGTAGTTTTAATTTTGATTACCAGTGATTTGTATATTTTATTTCGCTTCATTTATTGTGTTTGCTAAAATAATTAGTATTTTAAAATTTTTAAGCTTGATTTTATATTATGTTTTATTTTAAATGGGTTTGTTTTATTTATTGATATTCAGTATTTTAATTTGTTATGTGGTTTTGTTAAGTTGACCATTTTTTGTGGTTTTGTTTGGGTTTTTTTAAGGGTTTTGTGTGTTTGTGTTATTGTGTTTGTATGGTGCTTAAATATAAGGTTAAGATACACTATTTACCTCGTAAATAAAATTAAATTTCTGCTGCGTGTTTTAATTCTGTATGCAGGAAGGGTATTTTTACGGCTTGTATTTAGCAGAGAAAATGGATGCTTTTCTGCTTAAAAACCGACCGGATTCAGGCTTGTAATTGATACTTTTTTGTAGGGGTGTTTAGGTGGTTTTGTAGCGAGGGAATTGCTCTTTTAAACGCAATATTTCTCCCCTACCCTATGGGTGTGAGCATGGGAACAGGCGGTGGAATTTAGTGTTGGTTTTTGTATTTTCTATAAACCGGATATAGGAATACTGCGCCTAAAATAATGATGGCGCCAGCGTAAAATCCGATCGACATGGACTCTTTTGTGCCAAAGAAAAGGAAGGCCAAAATGATGCCGTATACGGGCTCAAGATTGGTGATGAGGGCTACATTGAAAGCGGATATTGTTCGCATCACAGAGACGCCTGCAACGTATGCAAGTGCAGTGCAAATGGTACCTAATAAGGTCAGGTAAAGCCAGTCGCTTGCGCTTAAATTGAACCGTTCAAGAAAGAGGGTTTGATCGAATATACGGTATAGGCTGATCCAGAAAAATGCCCCGATAATCTCATAAAAACTGATGACAAGTGGGTTGCTTTTTTGTACGAGTGTAGAGTTTATGGTTCCAAAAAGGCTAGATGCAAGGGCTGCAGAAAGGCCGAAAATGATACCTAAAGTATACTTGGATTCGAATTTAAAGATAAGGTAAATACCCAGAATGATGATTAAACCGATGATGATATCGGCTACCTGCATCCTTTGTTTCTTAATCAGCGGCTCTAATATAGCGGTGAAAAGGGTAAAGGAAGAGAGGCATACGAGGGTAACAGAGATGGTTGAAACTTTAATCGACTGGAAGAAAAGTATCCAGTGAAGGGCGACAATGCTTCCTGTGAAAAAGAACTGTAAAAACTGCTTTTTTGTTACTGTAAGGCTTGTTTTGCTCAGTTTGAAGTAAATAAAAAGGGTAATGCTGGCAATTAAAACTCTATACCACACCATTTGTACGGCACTAACGGAAATTAACGCGCCAAGGATGCCTGTAAAGCCCCAGATGAATACTGTGAAGTGTAAGATCAGCAGGTTTTTGTTGGGGGTCGCAGGTTGTTGAGTCATTATTTAGGTGCTTTTCGAAGAAGATAATAGCCCAGTAAACCGAAGCATAGGGTAGGTGTTAGTACAGCTAAAAGTGGCGGAACGCCTCCTTTTAGTGAAAACATTTTTGCGAATTGGTTAAATACGATGTAGGCAAAGCTTAATATTATGCCTATTCCAAGTGGTAGTCCAACACCTCCACGTACCTTTCTGGAAGAGAGCGCGACGCCAATAAGCGTTAAAACGAAGGCTGATAAGGGGTGTAGATAACGTTTATATTGCTCAAATAACAAGTCGTTCCATATCCCGGATCCTCTGATTTTCTCTTTTCTGATCTTCTCTGAGAGCTCTTTGTTGGTAAGGTTTTCGAAGATGTTATCATAAGCTGAGAAGTCGTCAGGACGCATATCCAGCACTGTGTCTTTAGTCATGGATGCTCCACTAACAAAGGTTTCTTTTAAGCCATTAACGTACCTTATTGAATAGTTTGTTAGCTTCCATGAGCGTTTTAGTGAGTCCCATTTGATTTCATCTGCAACCAGCTTTTTGGTCAATACATCGCCTTTAAAGTTGTCCAGGGAGAAACGAGTTCCTGTCTTACTTTTGTTGTCGAAATTATCCATGTAGATGTAAGTGTTGTTGTCCAGTTTCATGTGGATATTGCTCTTACTTGATGGATCATTTTTCTTTACGTATGTGTTTTCGAAGCTGTTTTTAAGCTGATTGGTATAGGGTAAGATGTATAAATTGGAAACGAGGTTGACTGCGAATATGATAAATGCTGATGCAAAATAAGGCATCAGGAAGCGATTAAAGCTTACTCCGCCACTTAAAATGGGTACGATCTCGGTCTGGTCGGCCATCTTTGCTGTAAAAAATATGACAGCGATGAAGTTGATCAGGGGCGAGAGCATATTTACATAATAAGGAATAGAGCCTGCATAATAGAGTGATATTACCTGCCAGAAGGTAAGATTGGCACTTAAAAAGTCGTCCAGTTTCTCGGATAAATCAAAGATAATGATGATCACAACAAATAGGGTTAGGGTGTATAGAAATGTACCCAGGTATTTGCTGATGATGTACCAGTCGAGAATTTTAACCCTGTCTTTGATAAAGTTCATTTATAATTTATTACCTAAGATAGTAACCATTTTGTTTTTCCATGCGTAAAATTCGCCGCTTATAATCTTCTCGCGGGCTTCTTTAACCAGCCATAGGTAAAAATGCAGGTTATGTAGGGTCGCAATTTGAGCACCAAGCATCTCTTTTGAGTGCATTAAGTGTCTTAAATAGGCTTTAGAGTACACTTGATCTGCAATCAGATCACTATCTGCTTCAATTGGTGAGAAGTCATCTGCCCATTTTTTGTTACCGATATTGATGATGCCATTTTTAGTGAATAGCATACCGTTTCTGGCATTTCTGGTTGGCATTACACAGTCAAACATGTCTACACCTAGTGCAATGTTCTCTAATATGTTTATTGGTGTTCCTACACCCATTAGATAACGTGGTTTTTCTTCAGACAGTATGTTACAAACCACCTCGGTCATTCCGTACATTTCTTCTGCAGGCTCACCTACCGAGAGTCCGCCTATGGCATTGCCCTCGCGCTCCATTGAAGCTATAAACTCTGCAGACTTCATTCTTAAATCTTTATACACAGAGCCTTGTACAATAGGGAACAAGGTTTGATTGAAACCGTATTTTGGTTCGGTGGTATCAAAGCGGTTACAGCAGCGCTTTAACCAGCGATGTGTCATGTTGATAGAATTGGCCGCATATTTATAATCACATGGATAAGGTGTACATTCATCAAAGGCCATGATGATATCGGCCCCGATGGTACGCTGAATATCCATTGCATATTCTGGTGTAAATAGGTGTTTTGATCCGTCTATATGTGAGCGAAAGGTTACGCCTTCCTCTTTAATTTTACGAACTTTACTCAAAGAGTACACTTGATAACCGCCACTGTCGGTTAGAATTGGCCTGTCCCAGCCAATAAATTTATGCAAACCACCGGCTTGTTCCAGGATATCCAGTCCCGGTCTTAAATATAAATGGTAGGTGTTTCCTAAGATGATTTTAGCATCGATGTCATTCTTTAGTTGCTGCTGGTTAATTGATTTAACCGTTCCTGCAGTGCCCACAGGCATGAAAATGGGGGTTTGTATGTCGCCATGATCTGTAGTAATTGTTCCTGCTCTTGCCTTCGAATGTATATCCTTTGCTTGTAAATTAAATTTCATCTTTATCTTGTCTCTCAAAAAAATCTGCGCAAAAATAGCAAAAAACAAGCTATTTATGGGTTAAATTTTTTATCAACATAAAGGAACATTACAGATTAAAAATCAGAAATTTGACACCTTCAAAAATACATCGTGGAATTAACCTTTTTAAAGAGCGTTTTGTTAGAGAGCTTTGAGAGTTGCCTGCTCGGCATATTAGTTTTTTGTTTTCTGGTTCAGCTATATTTTAGTTTGTTTGTGCACCTTAAATTGGCACGAATAAAAATAAATCCACTAGCTGAAAGTGCTAAAAAACCTTTAAGTGTAGTAATTTGTGCCCGCAACGAAGTCGAAAACCTGAAGAAGTACTTGCCTTCGGTTTTAGAGCAAGAGTATCCTGATTTTGAGGTGATTGTGGTGAATGATAGGTCCTGGGATGGGACTCATGAAGTTTTAGAAGCTTTCGCAAAGCAATATAACCATCTAAAAATTGTAACGGTTAATGATGGCAGCAAGTTTATTGCTGGTAAAAAGTTTGCCGTAACAATGGGTATCAAAGCCACTTGCAATGAGTGGTTGGTATTTACGGATGCAGATTGTATGCCTGCCTCTTCCAGATGGTTATATGGTATGCAACAGCCGGATCAGGAGGAGGTGGAGATCGTTCTTGGTTATTCTCCATATATGAAGAAAAGAGGTCTTTTGAACGCTTTGATTCGCTTTGAAACTTTTTTTACGGCTGTAAATTACCTTTCTTTTGCGATAAAGGGAATGCCTTATATGGGCGTTGGACGGAATATGGCCTATAAGAAATCGTTGTTTTTTAACAATAAAGGATTTGCTGCACATATGCATATCCCTTCGGGCGATGATGATCTTTTTGTGAATGCTCATGCTTATGATGGTAATACAGCTATATGTATAAATAAGGATGCGCAGGTTTGGAGTGAGCCAAATACCAGCTTTGGTGCATACCTGAGACAAAAGAAACGTCATTTTGGTGCGGGTAAGCTGTATAAGCCAAAGCATAAATTCATTTTGTCTGCACAGATCATCATACAATTCTTATTTTATGTTACCTTAGTGGTATCGATGTGCTTTAAAACAACGCTTTATCCGGCTTTAGGGGTGCTGGTACTGAGTATTATCATCAGATGTTTTGTTTATCCACGAATCTTGAAGCGATTAAATTATGGTGATTTAAGGTGGTGGTTCCCGATTTTAGACATGCTATTATTCATTTTTTTAGTCTTTAATGGCATTCTATCTATATTTGTTAAAAAAGTTCAGTGGAAATGAAATCAACGCTAATACAGAAATACTTTAAGGACTTAACTGACCAGCAAATTGCTCAGTTTGATCAGTTGTATGATTTATACAGCTTTTGGAATGCACAAATCAATGTGATTTCAAGGAAAGATATTGATGAGCTTTATGAACGTCATATTTTACATTCATTGGGAATTGCCAAGTTCTGCACTTTTAAGCCTGGAACAACGGTTTTAGATGTGGGTACGGGTGGTGGTTTTCCGGGAATACCATTGGCTATTTTGTTTCCGGAAACGGAGTTTCACCTGGTCGATTCTATAGGTAAGAAGATTAAAGTCGTGGCTGAAGTGGCCTGGTCGCTGGGCTTAAAGAATGTTACAGCGAGTCATTTGAGGGCTGAGCAAGTGATTGATAAATATGATTTTGTAGTTTCCAGGGCAGTAACGAGGCTTATTGATTTCTATCCGTGGATACAGGGGAAATTTAAAAAGGAGTCTAAAAACGCCATTCAAAATGGAATTCTTTACTTAAAGGGAGGTGATTTGGCTGAGGAAATTGCTGAATCACGCCTAAAAGCGGAACTATATCCGCTTTCAGCTTATTTCGAGGAAGAGTTTTTCGAAACTAAATACGTGGTTTATATCCCACAATAAGGGTTTCCTAGTTTACCGTTATTTTATAAGTTTTTTAAGATTTTGGTTCTACCGGAGGTGGGGGTGGAACTTCTTGTTTTTTATCTTTTATGATTGGCGGCGGAAATTTTACCTTTTTATCTGGCTTTACTATTGGAGGAGGGAACTTTACATGTGTTGTTTTTGATGCATTAGAGCCGGATTTTTTAGTTGTTGGTTCTACAGGAGGAGGAGGTGGTGGTGGGGGTGGGGCTAATTTGTGTACCTTGTTACTTGTTTGAGCTGCTTTCTTTTTAGCGGCTGATTTTGCTTTTTTAGAAGTGTCCTGATTTAGGGTTTTCACAAATCTATATTTTTTAGGATACAGATCTACAATTGCGTAGTCTTTGCTAAAGGCCATGGAAGATGCACATAGCATCCCGCCGATAACCGGTAATGCGAATAGGAATTTGAGCCTGGCTCGCCCTCCTGATCTTTCTTTGTTTAACATGTTGATTCTCATTTTTAATATGGATTGGTTGAATATTTGATTGGTTAATTGGCTAGGTGCAATCCCAAATGAATTTTGGATCAAAAACATGGCGTATTCGTGTTTCTCAACTGTATGGGTAGTTGCATCATCAGCGATATATTCATGTAAAAGTTTTACATCTTTTTTAATGAGGTAAGTAATTGGATTAAACCAGCCCAGTATTTGAATAATCTCGAAAAAGAGGATATCTGCACTGTGTTTTTGATGAATGTGTATCATTTCATGGGTTATAACTGTGTCTTTATCCGTGCAATTTGGATTGATAAACAGGAGGTTAAAAAAGGAAAATGCAGTTTCTGATCCTTGTAATCCAATATAAGTGATATTGCCGTTTCTGAATTTTTCTGTTTGGTTGGAACGGGCCATAATCCTATATAAATTCATGATGAACTTGCTTAGAAATACAGCTGCGATAGCTAAATATGTATACACAATTAGCACATTGATAGTAAAGCCCTGTTCGTTGATTGTAGTAACCAGATTTTGATTTGATTCGATGTTATTGTGAATACCCATTAGATGATATAAATAGCCTAATTGAAGTAGCGGCAATACGAATGCAATTATTGCTGCGACAATCAAATAATACCTATTTAAGGTATAAAAGGTCTCCTCGCGTAAAAACAAACGGTAAAATCCGTAAAATACAGCTAAATATAAATTAGCTTCCAGTAAGTAATACAACCAGTTCATGATTTCTTGTTTTTAAGTTTTTCTGCCAATTGAATTAATTCATCTAGTTCATCCATATTCATATTCTTCTCTTTTACGAGAAAGGAGACGAGACTTTGATATGAATTTTCGAAGTAGTTGTTCATCACCTTGTCAAATGCAAAGTGTTTGTACTGTGCTTCGCTGATCAAGGGGAAATAAATATGCGTATTGCCAATAGCCTTATGGTCTATAAAGCCTTTGCCTTCTAATACCCTGATCACCGTGGATACGGTATTGTAGGCAGGTTTTGGTGGAGACATCCTATCAATTACATCCTTTACCAATCCTTCTTTTATTTCCCATAAAATTAGCATTACCTGTTCTTCTGCTTTTGTAAGTTCTCTCATATGATACCTCATTTTTAATGTTAATTAAAGTTACTACTATATTTGTAGTTTGCAAACTATTTTTATAGTTTTATTTTAAGATATTGATAATTAGTTATTTAGGTTTTAGTGTGTGGTTCTGTTTACTTGAACTGAATAACTTAGCCTATGAGTTTAATTCACAAAATAGGCCTTACACTGATTAAGGGTGTAGGGGATGTGATCGCAAGAAATTTGCTTGATCATTTTGGTAGTGCTGAAACTGTATTCAAGGCAAGTAAGCACGAATTAATGGAGGTTTTAGGTGTGGGAGAGGTTATTGCTGCACAGGTTTTAAATAATAACGCGCTCGAAATCGCTGAGAGAGAGGTTACGTTTATTAAAAAACATCGCATAAAAGCACTTTTTTATACCGATGAAGACTATCCTCAGCGATTGAAAAATTGCCATGATGCGCCGATTTTACTATATTATAAAGGTAATGCAGATTTAAATCACCCCCGTATCATTAGTATTGTTGGCACAAGAAGAGCTACTGCTTATGGAAAGCAGTTGTGTAGGCAGTTGGCCGAAGTACTGGCTCCCTATAATGTAATTATTGTGAGTGGATTGGCTTATGGGATAGATGTGGCGTCTCATAAAGAAAGTCTGGAGCAAAACATCCCTACGATAGGGGTGATGGCACATGGTCTGGATCGTATTTATCCTGCTGTGCATAAGCCCGTTGCTCGAAAAATGGTTTTAAATGGTGGTTTGCTGACTGAGTTTCTGCCAAATACCAATCCGGATAAGGAAAATTTTCCTAAACGAAACCGCATTATTGCAGGTCTTTCTGATGCTACAGTGGTGGTGGAGGCTACAGCAAAAGGTGGTGCATTGATTACAGCAGATATTGCAAATTCTTACAATCGAGATGTATATGCATTTCCGGGCCGAACAACTGATCTATTTTCTGAAGGCTGCAATTTTCTGATTAAAACCAATCGTGCGGCCTTAATCAATGACGCAAAGGATTTGATTTATTACCTGGGTTGGGATGATGTTATTCCTGAAAAGGCTGGGGTACAGACGGAATTGCCAGTAAACCTCTCTAAAGACGAGCAAAGGGTAGTTGAGCTTTTGCAAGATACGTCCCTGCGTATTGATGAACTGGCTATTTGTTTAAATGTTGGTCAAAGTAAGTTGGCAATGCTCTTACTGAGTCTTGAAATGCAGGGAATTCTGGTTTCTTTACCGGGTAAAGTCTATAAATTGAATTAGCATATTTTTTGTTTCACATTATTAACGTTTGTTTGTAAGTCTATTGGAATACTAGATTAAAATATTATTTTGTTTATTTTAATAATTCAATATTATATGATGAATGTTTGTTTAAGTGTAAAATTCTAATCTTCAATCCGTATTTTTGCATCATGTGGTACAATAATATTTTAGAAACCATTGGCAATACGCCACTGGTAAGATTGAATAACGTTACTAAGGAGATCTCTGCTACGGTACTGGCTAAAATCGAAACAACCAATCCCGGTAATTCCATTAAGGACCGGATGGCGCTGAAGATGATAGAGGAGGCTGAAAAGAGTGGAAAGCTTAAACCAGGCGGCACAATTATAGAAGGAACATCTGGAAATACAGGGATGGGATTAGCTATGGTTGCCATTATTAAGGGGTACAAATGTATATTTACAACTACGGATAAGCAATCAAAGGAAAAAGCGGATGCATTGCGTGCTTTTGGTGCCGAGGTAATCGTATGTCCTACTAACGTAGATCCGGACGATCCACGTTCTTATTACTCCGTATCATCGCGTTTGGAGCGGGAAGTTCCAAATTCATGGAAGCCTAATCAGTATGATAATTTAGACAATTCACTGGCACATTATGAGCAGACCGGACCGGAAATTTGGAAGCAAACTGAAGGAAAGATTACACATCTTGTGGTTGGTGTGGGTACTGGAGGTACGATTTCGGGAACCGGAAAATATTTAAAGGAACAGAATCCGAACATCAAAGTTTGGGGTATCGATACTTATGGATCAGTTTTTAAGAAGTATAAAGAGACTGGTATTTTAGATAAAAACGAGATCTATCCTTATATAACTGAGGGTATTGGCGAAGATTTTTTGCCAAAGAATGTAGATTTTGACGTGATTGATCTTTTTGAGAAGGTTACGGATAAGGATGCAGCTTTGATGACTCGTGAGATTGCCCGTAAGGAGGGGATATTTGTAGGTAACTCTGCTGGTTCTGCTATTGCTGGGTTGTTGCAGTTAAAAGATAAGTTAAAACCTGAAGATGTAGTTGTTGTGATTTTTCATGATCATGGAAGCCGCTATATGGGTAAAATGTACAACGAGGACTGGTTAAGAGAACGTGGTTTCCTTAAGGATGATAAGCTTACGGCCCGCTCTATCATTGCTAAGAAGGAAAATACAGATATTGTTACAATTGATTGTGAGAAAACGATTCACGACGCATTTAACAATATGAGTACTTTGAAGATCTCACAGATACCCGTTACCCAAAAGGGTATGATCATAGGCAAATTGGCTGAAAGTGACATATTGAAAGCTTTATTGGAGAATCCTTCCCTGAAGTCTGCTCAAGTTCAGCAAATTATGTCGACCGGATTTCCATTTGTAGATCTGAATACTTCAATTGATCGGATTTCTTCTTTGATTAATAAGGAAAATAGCGCGGTTTTGGTTGAAGATGAGCATGGAAAAATTGAAATCATCACACAGTATGATATTATTAATGCAATTTCAGGTTAATTAAAGTATATTGTAATTATAGTGCATAATAAAAGCCCCAATTGGGGCTTTTCTATTTTATATATCATTTTGTTAAATGATTTAATGTGTTGGTGCTGATGCTTCTACACGTTTAATATCTGCACCAATTGCACGTAAACGGGTGTCAATATCCTGATAACCACGCTCAATCTGTTCGATATTGAAAATAGTTGATTTTCCTTCAGCAGATAATGCGGCAATGAGTAATGAAACTCCTGCACGGATATCTGGAGAGGTCATACTGATACCTCTTAGCTTGTATTTTTTATCAATACCATTTACAGAAGCACGGTGTGGATCGCAAAGGATAATTTGTGCACCCATATCGATCAGTTTATCCACAAAGAATAACCTGCTTTCAAACATTTTCTGGTGTATCAATACATTTCCTCTGGCTTGGGTAGCTACCACAAGGACAATACTAAGCAAGTCGGGGGTAAATCCAGGCCAAGGGGAATCAGCAATGGTTAGCATTGAACCATCTATAAATGACTCAATTACATAATGCTTTTGAGAAGGAATGTAAATATCATCACCTCTTAATTCAAACTTGATCCCTAGTTTTTTAAATACATCAGGAATTACACCAAGTTCTGCATAACAAACATTTTTGATGGTGATTTCTGACTCTGTCATAGCTGCTAAGCCGATAAATGAGCCAATTTCGATCATATCCGGAAGCATCCTGTGTTCTGTTCCACCTAGTTTTTTAACCCCTTCAATGGTCAGCAAGTTAGAGCCAACACCAGTGATTTTAGCGCCCATACGGTTCAACATTTTACATAACTGTTGCAGGTATGGTTCGCAGGCGGCATTATATATAGTTGTCGTTCCTTTGGCTAGTACAGCGGCCATTACAATGTTTGCTGTACCGGTTACTGAGGCTTCATCAAGTAGAATATATGCACCTTTTAAGTTGGTTGCATCTACATTAAAGAACTCTTTTTTAGTGTCGTACACAAATTTGGCGCCCAATTTTTCAAAGCCGATAAAATGGGTATCTAATCTTCTGCGACCAATTTTATCACCTCCCGGTTTAGGGATTGCTGCTTTTCCAAAACGTCCCAATAGTGGACCAACGATCATAATTGATCCTCTTAAGCCACCACCTTTAGCCTTAAATATATCCGATTGGAAAAACTCAAGGTTAATGTTTTTGGCTTCAAAAGTATAAGTGTCTTTGTTTAGGCGCTCAATGGTTACGCCCATATCTCCCAGCAGTTCAATAAGTTTGTTTACATCCTTAATGTCGGGGATGTTGCTGATGGTAATTTTCTGATCGGTTAATAAAACAGCGGCTATGATTTGCAGCGCTTCATTCTTTGCCCCTTGAGGTTGAATTTCGCCCTTTAATTTCTTACCGCCAATTATTTCAAATGCGTTCATGTTATTCGTAAGGTGTATGGATAAAAACTGGTAAGATTAGTGTCGCTGTTTAGGGTTGTTTCGGGAAGAACGATTACTGTTATTTTGTCTGCCCTTATTATTGTTGTTTCTTCCGCGATTGTTGTTATTTGAAGGTCTTGCAGCCTGAGGTTTAAACTCAACCTTATTTAAGTTGATGTTTTCATCTAGTTGTAGTTGTCCTCCAGATAGTTCGCGAAGGTTTTTTAAAATGGTTTCATCGGCTACACTGTCTTTGTTCCAGGTCACATAAGCCATTTTCATGAAATTGGCTATTCCCTGTACCATTGCTGCTCTACGTTCAGGTTCTTCTACAGCTTTGGCTCTTTCTATCATCATTTCAACCGTTTTACCATAGTGTTTATAGGTAATTTTTTGCTGAGGATAGCCAATATGCTGAGGTTTTACCATCGCATCTTCAGGCGTAGGTTTAGGGTAAGGACTGTCTACATCAATTTTATAACCCGAAATGATGTGTAAATGATCCCAAAGTTTATGTTTGAAATCTGCTACATCGCGTAAATGTGGGTTTAAGAAGCCCATTAGGTCGATTACTGCCTGGGCGTATTTATTACGTTCTTCAAGATCGGGAAGCTCGATAATGTACTTTACCATGTTTTGTACATTACGGCCATATTCGGCTAAAATCAACTCGTTTCTTGTGGTGTTATACTCGAAATTCATTTATATGTTTTCGTTAATATTTTAATTCCTTTTTGGTCTGATTCATTGGGAGTGCTTAGTATTTTCTTGAAAACTTATGCTTCAGACTCATTTATAACGGGCAGGGTTATTAAAGAAATAACGCCAAAGGGCCGGTTTTTATATATTACAATCAGTTTTTTATTTATTACGGAGCCCATAAGACTCTGTAAGTCCTGTAAATATAAGGGTTATTTAACAATTCGCAACTTAGCAAATTTTAATAACAATTGCTTGTTACCCAGTCCCTGAAAAAATACGGTAGCTTTTACATCTGGTAAGGTGCCTTCCAGACTGATGATTTTTCCGAAACCGAACTTCTCATGTTCTACATCCATACCATTTTGGAATGCATTTGCTGCATCTGGTGTAAAACCTGGTGTAGGTATATGCGCCTTTGGAAGCATGGAGGTCGTTTTTGGCCTTTGGGCAGGCGTTGTTGCTGTTCCAGGACCCGAGGACATACCTGGTTTTGGCTTAGTGAAAGTATCACGCTGTTGCGTCCAGGTACGTCTTTCCTCATTGAACCCACTTTCGCCCAAGCTACTTTTAGCTGGTTTTACGACTTCAATTTCCAGAAAACGGGCATCTATTTCGTCAATAAAACGACTAGGTTCGCAGTTTGTAAGGGTTCCCCATCTGTAACGTGAAGTGGAGTAGGTGAGGGTAAGTTTCTTTTCTGCACGGGTTACGGCTACATAAAATAGCCTGCGCTCTTCTTCCAGATCAGTTCTTGAATTGAGTGACATTTGTGATGGGAAAAGATTTTCTTCCAATCCTACTACATAAACATTCTTGAATTCCAGACCTTTAGAGGAGTGAATGGTCATTAAAGAAACCGTATCCTTTTCTTTATCGTCTTTTTTATCGTCATTGGTTAATAAGGCGATGTCTTGCATGAATACAGCCAGACTGCGGTCTTCAATGTCTTCACGTTCACCAAATTCCTTAATACCGTTTAATAACTCCTGTATGTTCTCGTGTCTGCCACGACCTTCCTCAGATTGATCGGCATGTAATTCTTTTAAAATACCTGAGTGCTGTGCAATATATAAAGCAGTCTCGTAAGCATCCAGTTTTTTAGCTTCAGCACTGAAACTCTGGATCATTACAGCAAAGTCATTCAATTGGTTAGCAACCCTACCTGGTATATATTGCTGTGGGTTACAGATTACCTGCCACATCGTAATGTTATGCTGATCTGCTGCTACACTTATTTTCTCTACTGTGGTATCTCCAAGCCCCCTTTTTGGGTAATTGATGACCCTTTTGATGGCTTCTTCATCCGCCGGATTAAAGGTTAATCTGAAATATGCAATTAAATCCTTGATCTCTTTACGTTGATAGAATGATAATCCACCATATATCTTATAAGGAATATTGAGTTTCCTTAAAGCCTCCTCCATAGCTCTAGATTGCGCATTTGTTCTATAAAGGATGGCAAAATCATTGTAGTTGTAACCTTTGGTAGTACGGTCCTGAACAATGGAGTCAGCTACGATCTTACCTTCTTCATTATCAGTAAAAGCACGCTGAACTTTAATTCTGTCGCCAGATTCATTGTCGGAGAATACGTTCTTTTCCAGTTGGTTTTTGTTGTTGGCAATAATACTATTGGCCACTTTAACTATGTTTTGCGTTGAGCGGTAGTTCTGCTCCAGTTTATATACTTTTAAATCCGGATAATCGCGCTCAAAGTTTAATATGTTTTGGATGTTTGCTCCCCTGAAGGCATAGATACTTTGTGCATCATCACCCACCACACAGATGTTCTGATAGGCGGCAGCAAGCTTTTTAACAATAGTATACTGCGAAAAGTTAGTATCCTGGTACTCATCTACCATCAGGTATTTAAATTTCTGCTGGTATTTGTTTAGTACATCAGGATGTGTTTTTAGCAGAATATTGGTTTTAAACAACAAATCATCAAAGTCCATAGCGCCGGCTTTAAAGCAGCGTTTGGTATATGTTTCGTAGATAACACCAATTAAAGGTCTTTTATTACTGATATCCTCAGCCTGAATTTCAGCATTTTCCATGTATTCTGTATAGGAAACAAGGTTGTTCTTTGCTGATGAAATGCGGTTGTAAACGAAGTTTGCATTGTACAGTTTATCATCCAGTTGCATTTCGCGCAGGATGGTTCTGATTAAGCTTTTACTATCGTCTGTATCATAAATCGTGAAATTGGAAGGGTAACCTATCTTTTCGGCCTCTACTCTTAATATCTTGGAAAAAACAGAGTGAAATGTACCCATCCAGATATTTTTAGCTTCGGCTCCTACCACTTTCATGATACGCTCACGCATATCTTTTGAAGCTTTATTGGTAAAGGTAAGTACAAGAATATTAAAGGGATCTACTCCTTTTTCAATCAAATGTGCCACTCTAAAGGTGATTACTCTTGTTTTTCCGGAGCCTGCACCTGCAACGATCATTGCCGGGCCTTCTGTGTTCTCTACTGCTGCGCGTTGTTGGGGGTTTAAACCTGCTAAATAATCCAAAATCCGTTCCTGATATTTAAAGTATGCTGTTTATAGATACGTTCTTAATATAACTGCAAATTTAGGAAATTATGTGCGTTTAATAGAATGTGTTGGTAAAATAGGTGAAGATTGAGTTATTGCTCCTTCGGGCAATTTTATCTAAGTTTGTCCAAACTAATTTGTTATGCAAGAGATCAAAAAATATGTAGAAGAAAACAAGCAGCGCTTTTTAGATGAGCTGTTTGAATTGTTGCGCTTTCCATCGGTTAGTGCCGACCCAAAATATAAAGCAGATGTACTTAATACTGCTGATTTTGTAGCTCAGAAACTGAAAGATGCTGGTGCTGATAATGTTGAAATCTGTGAAACAGCAGGTTATCCTATTGTTTATGGCGAGAAAATCATTGATGCGAGTTTACCTACCGTTTTAGTTTACGGACACTATGATGTGCAGCCTGCAGATCCGCTTGAGCTATGGAAAACTCCACCATTTGAGCCAACTGTGCGTGATGGAAAGATCTATGCACGCGGTGCCTGTGATGATAAGGGGCAGTTTTACATGCACGTAAAGGCTTTTGAGTTGATGATGAAGACCAATACACTTGCCTGTAACGTGAAATTCATGATTGAGGGTGAGGAGGAAGTTGGCTCTGCAAACCTTGGTATTTTTGTAAATGCAAATGTTGATCGCTTAAAAGCTGATGTGGTTTTAATTTCTGATACTTCAATGATCAGCATGGAAAACCCATCTATAGAGACTGGTTTACGTGGTCTGGCTTATATGGAGGTTGAAGTTGTTGGTCCAAACCGCGATTTGCACTCAGGTGTATATGGTGGTGCTGTAGCTAATCCGGCAACTATATTATGTAAAATGATTGCTTCTCTGCATGATGAGAACAATCACATTACTATTCCTGCATTTTATGATAAGGTTGTGGAATTGAGTGATGCAGAGAAAAAAGCATTGAATTCTGCTCCATTTGATTTAAATGAATATAAAGAAGATTTGGATATCAAAGCTGAGTGGGGTGAGAAAGGTTATTCGACATTAGAACGTACTGGAACAAGACCTACATTAGAGGTTAATGGTATCTGGAGTGGTTATATTGGCGAAGGTGCTAAGACTGTTCTTCCATCTAAGGCTAATGCTAAGATTTCTATGCGTTTGGTACCTAATCAGAGCTCTGATGAGATTTCAGAGATCTTTGCTAAGCATTTCGAGAGTATAGCGCCTGATTATGTAAAGGTTAAAGTTACTGCTCATCATGGTGGTGAGCCGGTAGTAACACCTACGGATAGTGTGGCTTATCGTGCTGCTGAAAAAGCTATTGTAGATTCATTTGGTAAAGCACCAATTCCTACACGTGGTGGTGGTAGTATTCCTATTGTTGCTTTATTTGAAAGCGCTTTGGGTATTAAATCTGTGCTTTTTGGCTTTGGTTTGGATAGTGATGCCTTACATTCACCAAATGAAAAATACGATATTTTTAACTACTATAAAGGAATAGAGACTTTGCCTTTGTTCCACAAGTATTTTGCTGAATTGAGTAAATAGCTTAATTCGCAAGTTACTTATTTATAAAAACACCAATATTCCTGCGCTCAGGAACATTGGTGTTTTTATTTTGGATGCCTACCTGAAAGGTGTATTTTTGCGTAATCATGCCGCCAGCACCTAAAAAAACACCAGTTACCAGAAAAGCTGCTACTTTCCGCCAAACCTACGAATCAGATGCGTCTGGCCGTCCACGTAAAAAGACGGTTCCAAGAAAGAAAACGATAAAGAAAAAGCCCTGGCCAATAGGAGTTAAGTTTTTTATAGCTGCAGTTTTGTTAGTCTTGCTTTCTCCATTCTATTATGGATACATCATTAAAGGTTTTAGCTCGACCTGGAGCTGGATCAGAGATATTGGTGAAGATCCAAATTACCGTACATATAATAGTTTTAATATTCGCATACCGAAAGGGTATAATATTCATGGTATTGATGTTTCCTATTACCAAGGTAAGATAGACTGGAAGCAGGTGAGGTCTATGAAGGAAGATGATGTAAAGATCGATTTCGCCTTTATAAAGGCAACCGAGGGACTATTTAAGGTTGACCCATATTTTCAACGCAACTGGCGTGAAGCGCCAAAAGTAGGCGTAATCTGCGGCGCCTATCATTATTTTAGACCACAGAAACCGGGCGAATGGCAAGCAAAGTTCTTTTTGCAAACGGTTAATTTTGAAGCAGGGGATTTACCACCTGTTGTTGATATAGAGGAATTGAATGATGTTCCTGCATCAAAAATGCGCGTTGAGCTTTTGGAGTTTATAAAATATATTGAAAAAAGGACAGGAGTAAAGCCTATTATATATACCGGACTGTCTTTTTATAAGGACTATTTGCAAGGGCATTTTGATGAATATCCTTTATGGATAGCTCATTATCATCAGCCTAAGCTAAAGGTAAATAAGGCTACGAAATGGCATTTCTGGCAACACTCTGATAAAGCTAAAATATCCGGTATTAATCACGTAGTCGATTTTAATGCTTTTAATGGAGATAGCCTTGCTTTTGATCGTTTGTTGATTAAGTAATGTGCTTGTAAATGAGTGGAATAAGTTTTTTACGGTTGGATAATTTTATGGCATTGCAATTGAGTTGTGTATATTAATTAAATTATATCTATTATGAAAAAACTAATAATTGCAGCATTAATTGGGGTAGCTTCAATTGCAAATATTAATTGGGCACATGCTCAGATAAGATTGAGCATTAATATTGGTTCGCAGCCGCTTTGGGGACCAGTGGGCTATGATCACGTAGATTATTATTATTTGCCTGAAATAGATGCTTACTATTATGTACCAACAGGTCAATATATTTATTTGGTGAATGGAGCTTGGGTTTGGAGAAGCTATTTACCCGCCAGATACCGCAACATTGATTTGTATAGAACTTATAAGGTTGTTGTGAATGGTGATAAACCCTATTTGAGACACAATGACTATAGAAATAAGTATAGAAATTACAGAACATCATACAATAAGCAAGTTATAATAAGAGATAGTAAAGACCGTAAATATGATGTTGTGAGGAACCGCCCTAATAATAGACCTACCCCTTCTCACCCAACAAGACCTGGTAATGGTGGTCCTTCTCGTCCTGAAAGACCCGGTAACGGTGGTAAACCTGAAAGACCTGGTAACGGAGGTCCTTCTCGTCCTGAAAGACCCGGCAATGGTGGTAAACCTGAAAGACCTGGTAACGGAGGCCCTTCTCGTCCAGAAAGGCCCGGTAACGGTGGTAAACCTGAAAGATCTGGTAACGGAGGTAAGCCCGAAAGACCTGGAAATGATGGTAAGGGCAGGCCAGAAAATCACGGAAGACATTAATGGTTAATGCAGGGTTAGCACCCTGCATTTTTTTTGCTTAAATTTAAACGACAAGTTTTAATTGCCTACCTTCTAAACCGCTCAATTATGAAACAGGATCCTCTTTCAAATCATATAAATAGTTTTTGGTCGCTGGATACTCCTGTGTTATTGCAACAACTCGATACAAGGACTGAAGGATTAAAGACAGTTGATATTGAGGAACGCAGAGAAAAATACGGAGCCAATACGATCAAGCTGGAGGGCAAGAAAAGTGATGTCCTGTTGTTTTTAGGACAGTTTAAAAGTCCAATTACTATTATTTTATTGATAGCGGCCAGTTTGTCTTTTTATTTAGACGATCATGTTGATGCACTTATCATCATTATTATTGTATGTTTTAGCAGTATGCTTGGTTTTTGGCAGGAGCGGGCAGCAGGGAATGCAATTGCTCAGTTACTGGCAATGGTTAGGATAAAAGCAAATGTGCTGCGTGATGAAAAAGCAGGGGAAATCCCGGTAGAAGATATTGTACCGGGGGATATTGTATTGCTGAGCGCGGGAGATGTGATACCTGCGGATTCACTTATCCTGGAATCAAATGAGTTGTTTGTGGATGAGGCTGCATTTACTGGTGAAACATTTCCGGTTGAAAAGCAAGGTGGTACTTTGGCCGCGGATACCCCATTGGCTAAGCGCAGCAATTCGCTCTTCATGGGAAGTCATGTCATTAGCGGTACAGCTAAAGCTATAGTTGTTGGAACGGGCATTAATACCGAATTTGGACGTGTAAGTCAGAGTCTTAAAAACCGGACACCAGAAACAGAGTTTGAACGTGGCATCAGGCGGTTTGGCTATTTTCTGATGCAAATAACCTTGATCATGGTTATTTTTATTTTTGGAGTTAACGTGATGTTGAATAAACCGGTTCTGGATTCATTGTTGTTTACACTTGCCATTGCAGTTGGGCTAACGCCGCAACTGTTGCCTGCTATTATTACGGTAAATCTGGCTCAGGGGGCGCGGAGGATGGCTCAAAAGCAGGTGATTGTTAAACGTCTCAGTTCCATAGAAAATTTTGGGTGTATAGATATTTTGTGTTCGGATAAAACAGGTACATTGACTGCAGGGAATGTAAAGGTGAATGATGGGTTGGATTGCGCTGGTAAGGAAAGTGCTAAAGTGCTGAACCTGGCAAAAATAAATGCCATGCTACAACAAGGTTTTAAAAACCCCATTGATGAAGCAATCTCGGCATTAAACCTCAAGGATTACAAAGAAAGAGAGCGGTTGGATGAGATTCCTTATGATTTTATCCGCAAACGTTTAACGCTGCTTGTTTCATCGGATACAGGGCCTCAAATGATTACTAAGGGAGCAGTAAGCCAGGTTACTGAAGTGTGTAGTTATGCAGAGGATGCTGACGGGAAGTTAGTTTCTATAACAGAAGCAAAAGCTGGAATCCAACAAACTTACGAGGTATTGAGTGCAAAGGGGTATCGTACTTTGGGAGTGGCGTATAAAAATCTGGACAATAAAGGCCCTATTCATAGAGAGGATGAAAAGGATATGGTATTTGCTGGGTTTGTAACCTTGTTTGATCCTCCAAAAGAGGGGATTGTAGAAACTATCAAATCCTTGCAGAATTTAGGCATTCATTTAAAGGTAATTACTGGCGACAATGCCCTTATTGCGAGAAGTATGAGTGAGCAGGTTGGCATGAAGGATGCTTTAATACTTACAGGATCTGCCTTGCGGGATATGAGTGATGAGGCTTTACGTCACCAGGTATTGAAAACGGATATTTTTGCGGAAGTGGAGCCTAACCATAAGGAAAGGATTATCCTTGCCTTAAAGAAGGCTGGAAGAGTGGTCGGTTATATGGGTGACGGGATTAATGATGCATCGGCACTTCATGCGGCAGATGTTGGCATTTCGGTTAATACGGCAGTGGATGTAGCCAAGGAGGCGGCTGATATTGTTTTACTGGATCAGGATCTGAATGTATTGATAGAGGGGGTAAAGGAGGGACGGCGTACATTTGCCAATACACAGAAGTACATTTTTATGGCTACCAGTGCTAATTTTGGAAATATGTTTAGTATGGCTGGGGCATCTTTATTTTTGTCTTTCCTACCCTTATTGCCTAAGCAAATTCTATTGACCAATTTAATGACAGATTTGCCTTCAATGGCTATTGCTACTGATAATGTGGATGCGGAATGGACAGATAAACCCAGACGTTGGGACATTAACTTTATTAAACGCTTTATGCTGATATTCGGCATATTAAGCTCTGTTTTTGATTATTTTACTTTTGGCGTCTTGTTGTTTTTCTTTCATGCTGCTGAAAAGGAATTTCAAACAGGCTGGTTTATAGAGTCTGTGGTTTCTGCAACGCTTATTGTTATGGTGGTACGTACCAGGAAGACTATCCTTACCAGTAAACCTGGTAAATACCTGCTTATTGCTACATTACTTATAGCTATATTGGCTTTACTGCTTCCGATAATACCTTTTGCAAATATTATGGGTTTTATTGCAGTGCCTTTTAAATTCTATTTGGCAATGCTGGCAATTGTTATGTTGTATATTTTTTCTGCTGAGCTGGTTAAAAGTTGGTTTTACAAGCGTTTTTATTAAAGTAAAGGCGATAGTAACCTTGCCGCTTTTTCGAGTAATTGCTTGTATAATGGACGATCAGCCCATTGTTCGGGATCAATTTTTAAGGCATGCTTAAGGTCGCAATAAAAAATAGTACTCAATTCGGTGGCAATTTGAGTATCATAAACAATGGCATTTACTTCAAAGTTTAGGTCGAAGCTTCTGAAATCCATATTTGCTGTACCCACCATAGCAATCTTTTTATCCGTAACCATCGTTTTGGCATGTATAAAGCCTTTTTGGTATTGGTAGATCTGGACACCTGCTTTTAGGAGGTCGTTATAGTAAGACCTGGCAGCAGAATTCACTAAAATAGAGTCTGATTTGCCGGGTACCAGCAATTTTACTGAAATTCCGCTTAATGATGATATAATAAGGGCGTCAAGCAAACTTTCGCCTGGAATAAAATAGGGACTGGTAATCAGAATTTCATTGGTTGCAAGGTTGATGGCTTGCAGGATGGAAAATAAAATGGTTGGGGATTCTGAATCTGGCCCGCTGGCTGCGATCTGTACTAATTTGTTTTCTTCCACTATCTGTGGAGCCTTAGTTGGGAAAAAATATGAGTCAGGTTCCAGGATCTTCTCAGAACAGAAGTTCCAATCGCACAGAAAAAGATATTGGAGGTACAGTGTACCAGGACCGTCGATGCGTAAATGGGTATCCCGCCAATACAATTGTTCCGTATGGTTATTAATGTACCTGTTGCTCACATTAATTCCACCTACAAATGAGGTGAGGCCATCTATGACAATTATTTTGCGGTGATTTCTGTAATTGAGGCGATTGGCTAGTAATATAAAGTGTACTTTGAGAAAAGGGTAAGCTTCAACTCCGTTTTCTATAAGCCAGGGGACTATTTTTTTTCGGATATCTCTGCTACCAAAATCATCATAAATAAAGCGGACTTTAACACCCTCCTTCGCTTTTGCTGCTAAAGCCGCAGCGAGTGCCTGACCGATTTCATCATCCTCGAATATGTAATACTCTATGTGAATGTGGTATTTGGCTTCCTGAATTGCTTTCAATACCTCCGGGAATTTCTGCTCTCCATTTATCAATAGCTTCACTGCATTTTTAGCAGTTAACGGACTCATTGAATCCTTTAATAGCATAAAGGCAAGTTCTTTATTGCTGAGGACTTCGGCATTGTTTTCCCGAAAGGTTTTGGCAGAGTAATGAAGCAAATCTTGTTTGAATTTTGCGGCCAGATCGTCGTTTTCAAATAGCTTCTTGCTGTACATTTTTCTGTGCCGGTAGTTGATTCCAAAAAAGAAATAAAAGATGATTCCAAAAAAAGGGACGAATATGGCAAAAAGTAGGTATGCAAGAGTTTTTGTGGTACTGCGGGTATCATAAATGATGCGCAGGCAGACTAGAATCAGGATGAGGAGATAAGCGATTTCGGAAACCAGCAACCAGTCCATATTTGTAAGTTACATATGTAGATGTGCTGTAAGTTAAGAAATTCAGTTTAATGTTACCATAGGTAAAGGAGAGATTATTTTTGCATAATATCCTTAATTCTATTTGGATTATTCTTAAAAATGGTCAATAATACTATATTTGCGCCAAGTAAGGATACTTCTGAAAGATTTTAATGCCCGGATGGCGAAATTGGTAAACGTTGCGGTCTCAGAAGCCGTTGGAGTACAATCCTTGAGAGTTCGAGTCTCTCTTCGGGCACGAGTAGTATGTTAAACCGACTAATTTATTGAAGATTAGTCGGTTTTTTGTTTTTGGTGTCCATATGGTATCTGAATTTGGCATCGACTAAATTAAAAGGCTTTTTATGCTGTTGATGACCGTTTTGGTGTTAATATTTCTAGCTTTGTAACTAGATGCCTTAAAAAACAAGTCATGATTAGATTGAATAGTGAAACGCCATCAGAAGTACTTCAAGATGTCAAAAAGGGGGATCTGGTAACGGATACTTTTAGTAAGACAGGCTTAGTCGATAGTATTGAAATTTCTGATGATGGGTTGTACCGGATTTATACCTTTCACCTGGTTACTGGCCGAACTATTGTCATTAAGCGTTAGTTGCAAGGTTAAGTTACACCATTCCTGATAATTTTCGATAGCTATATAATTATAAAGATATGTAGATATATTTAGCGCATGAAAGATGGGGTGGTGTTTCTTTGGATCAGCCAGGTAGAAAAGAAGCCTGCTTTGGTGTCCCGTTTTGTTTATACCACCCATTTGTCACAGTCCTTCAGGAACATAGGGTCTGCATCTGCCCCTATACCAGGAGTTTCTGGTACATCCAGAAAATAACCATCATAGGTTAGTCCACCAATAATGGGGTCGACAAGATGTCCTAATAAACAGCTGTCAAGATCATAGAAGATTACATTGGGACTGGCCAATGCAAAATGTAGGTTGGCGGTTACGGCAAGTCTACTTTCCAACATGCCACCTATCATACATTTAATGCCTGTTTGTAAGGCTACCTCATGAATTTTCTGTGCTTCTAAAATACCGCCAGACTTTGAGAATTTAATGTTCAGGTAATCACATGATTTACTGTTGATCAGCTTTCTGGCATCGTGGTGGTCATAACAGCTTTCATCAGCCATGATTTTAATTGGCGAATTTAGATGGAGTTCAGGCAACTGATCGTCAAACCAGGTTCGCATGGGTTGTTCGCAAAACTCAATATTTAGAGGAGCCATTTCTCCTAATGCAAAAAGTGCATCATCAAAATCCCATCCCTGATTGGCATCAAGTCTCAAGGTCATGTCGTTACCAACTGCCTTTCTGATTTGTTTTACCCTTTCAATGTCATCATGTACTTTTTTACCAAGTTTTATTTTTATGATTCTACAACCTTGTTTCTGGTATTTCAATGCCAGAAGCGCCATATTTTCAGGGGTGTCAATGCCAATGGTCATATCGGTTTCGATGCTGTGTTTTTGTCCACCTAAAAACCTGTATAAGGGCAGGTTCGCATTTTTTGCCGAAATATCAAACAAAGCCATATCAAAAGCACTTTTAATTGTACTGTTATGATCAACATAGCCCAACAAGTCGTTCATCCTCTCGGGGATATCAAGTGGATCTTTATTAATAAGGATCTTCGCAAAGTCTTTGGCCATGGCCAGGCAGGTTTCCTGAGTTTCACCAACAATCATTGGAAAAGCAGAACATTCACCGACACCATAAATACCAGCATCAGTGTATATTCTGATCAGCACATTTTGCGCAAAGTGCATGGTGCCTGTTGCAATTACAAATGGCTCTATAGGGATGCTAAAACGGTAAATTTCGGTGTGGGTAATCCTCATTTTTTATGGCTTTGAATATATTAATTAATAGCTTTATGGTTTCAAATTCTACACTTATCTCACATCACATATCCTAATCTCATGTCTAATATAAATAAAGAATCCAATAATTTAATTAATGCATCGTCGCCATATTTATTGCAACATGCTTATAATCCTGTAAACTGGTACGAATGGGGGGAGGAAGCTTTGCAAAAAGCCAAAGATGAGAACAAACTGATATTGGTGAGTATTGGTTATTCGGCATGTCATTGGTGTCATGTTATGGAGCGCGAAAGTTTTGAAAATCATGAAGTTGCTGAGGTGATGAACCGAAGTTTTGTCTGCATAAAGGTGGATAGAGAAGAACGCCCGGATATTGATCAGATTTATATGCTGGCTATTCAACTGATGACCGGTAGTGGTGGTTGGCCATTAAACTGTATTTGTCTGCCTGATCAGCGACCTATATATGGCGGGACTTATTTTAAAAAGGGGGATTGGATTAGTGTGTTGTCGAGTGTTGCAGACATGTGGGCAAATGAAGCTGATAAGGCCAAACAGTATGCTGATAGGTTAACCGATGGTATTAAAAATGCAGAGAAGATTATTCCAAATATTAAGGTTGATGACTATACCACAACGCATCTAACGGAAATTATAGAGCCCTGGAAAAGATACTTTGACATGTCAGAGGGTGGATATAATCGTGCTCCGAAGTTCCCATTACCTAATAATTGGCAGTTTATGTTACGCTATAGTCACCTTATGGAAGATGATGGGACCCATGTTTCGGCTTTGCTTACGCTTGAGAAAATGGCAATGGGTGGTATTTATGATCATGTGGGAGGTGGCTTTGCACGCTATTCAGTTGATGGAGAATGGCATGTGCCTCATTTCGAGAAGATGTTGTATGATAACGGTCAACTGATCAGTTTATATGCAGAAGCTTATCAATATTCGAAATCAATGTTGTTTAAAGAGGTGGCTGAAGAAACTATTGCATGGCTGGAACGAGAAATGACTTTTAAAGAAGGTCTGTTCTATTCTGCACTAGATGCCGATAGCGAGGGGATAGAGGGTAAGTTTTATGTATGGGATAAAGCTGAATTTGATGCTTTACTAGGTGATGATGGCGATTTACTTGCTGATTATTTTAATGTAACAGCGGAAGGGAACTGGGAAGAAGAGCAGACAAATATTTTGCTGAGGAAATTTAATGAAGAGGATTACGCCGAGGTGAAAGGCATTCCTATCATTAGTTTACTGGAGAAAATAAAAGCGGCTAAGCTAAAGTTGCTTCAGGAGCGTGGTAAAAGAGTAAGACCTGGATTGGATGATAAGTGTTTAACAGCCTGGAATGCGATGGCCATTAAAGGTTTGGCAGAGAGTGCCGGGATATTTGGTAATCCACACTATTATGGGCTAGCCAAAAGGGCTGCATCGTTTATTCTTTCGAATTTAAATACAGCTGATGGAGGTTTGTACCGCAATTATAAAAATGGTAAGGCAACTATTCCGGGTTTCCTGGATGATTATGCTTTCTTTATAGAGGCCTTAATCACCTTGTACCAATATGATTTTGATGCGAGCTGGTTACAGGAGGCTAAACGCCTGACCGAATATGTATTGGCGAATTTTGAAGATGCTGATAGTTCAATGTTATTTTATACGCCTGGAACAGGGGAGGCTTTAATAGCCCGTAAGCACGAGATTATGGATAATGTAATCCCGGCATCCAATTCGGTAATGGCTCAAAATCTGCACAAGCTTGGGCTATTTTTTGATCATGATCTATATATATTAAAGGCAGAAGGTATGCTTGCTGCGGTACTCCCTCAAATTAAAACATACGGCTCTGCTTATTCCAACTGGGCTATACAGGTTTTGGAAGAAGTATTTGGTATCAACGAAATTGCGTTGACGGGTAAGCATATCGAAAAAGTAAAAACAGAGATCAATAAACATTATATTCCTAATAAAATTACATTAGGGGGAACAAATTCTGAGCTTCCTTTATTAAAAGATAAGGAAAGCCACGAAACAAAAATCTATATTTGCCGAAATAAAGTGTGCCAGTTGCCCGTTACTACGGTTGAGGAAGCATTAAAATTGATAACTAAATAACATTCTAATGAGTATTAAACCCAATACAGTGGTTTCATTAACGTATGAATTGCATACGACTAATGAAGAAGGACAACAAGTTTTTGTAGAGAAAACGGATAAGGAAAATCCACTAGTTTTCTTGTATGGTACAGGAATGATGCTACCAAAATTTGAAGAGCATTTGGCTGGCTTAAATGTTGGTGATTCATATAGTTTCGAACTTTCTGCTGCAGATGGTTACGGAGAGATTGATCCAGGAGCATTTGCTGATCTTCCAAAAGAAATGTTTAAGGATGTTGAATTGCCAGCTGTTGGTGATGTAATTCCTTTGCAAGATAACCAGGGAAATCATTTCAGAGCTGGTGTTACTGCTATCCATGAGGATGTGATTAATGTTGATTTAAATCACCCTATGGCTGGTAAAGACTTGATTTTTGCAGGTGAGATATTAGCTGTACGCGAAGCTACTCAAGAAGAACTAGCTCACGGTCATGCACATGGCGCTGATGGCCATTCTGGTCACTAAATAGCATTACATTTTTCGCAAATGCCGTAAGCAGTAGAGCTTACGGTTTTTGCGGTAAATCCTTTAGGCATCTTAATTCTAGGTACCTCTACTTCTAAACAGTAAATCTTATTGCAATTTGTACAATTGAAATGTACATGCTCGTCATGGTGATGATCCTCTGAGCATGAAGAAGTACAAATGGCATAATTGGCTGTCCCATTCATATCCATAACTCTATGGAGGATTCCCTTTTCCTGATATGTATTTAGTATCCGGTACAATGTTACCCGATCAATCTCCTTGCCTAGTTTTTTCTCCAGATCAGGTTGCGAAATAGCCACTGTATCTAAAGCAATTTCTTCTAAAACACGTACCCTTTGTTTGGTATGTTTTAAATCGTGTTCTTTTAATAGATTTACCGGATTGATATTCATGGTTATATTATTTTAGCGCCAATCAATGCAATAGGCGGATTATCCATCGCATTACCTGGATTTAATTTTAACATCCCTTTTATAGTTACTGTTTTGTAAGTAAACTTGATCGGTTCAGTCATTTCTACCAGCACCATAATTGGAACCCCATTTTTTCCGCAATAAAAACATTGATTTATAGGGAGAGTAGATAACATAAATTTAGTTTGCTTCATCCCATCTTTAATTGGTACTATGTAGCCTTCCAATTCGAATGGCTTATTGGCGTATTTTTTTATTTCAGGCGAAAAAATAGCCTGCATTTCGGTGTCTTTAACAATCTTAAAGTCTACGCCACCGACAATATCCCAGTTATCAGAGTTAATCTGGTCGTTTGGATTGTGTTGTGCTTTAACTGCAAAACCTGTAAAAAGCAAAACCACCAATATCATTCTCTTTATCATCATTGTATCTATTTATAATAAAATTCTAGTTTTTAGCTAATATCTTGGAAATGTTAGATCTGTAAGCCTGTATTGCAGGAATTATAGCAGCAAATATACCAATAGCAAGCCCGGCAACAAATAGATATATTTCATTGTAAAGTAAAACAAAGCCACTTAGCTGGGCCTGACTGCTCTCTTGATTGCTGCCAATAAACTCCAATACCAAATGGCCCAGGATTATCCCAATTATGGTGCCTGCTAAAGTAAGCATAATACCCTCGGCAATAATGATAAGGAATAACTTAGTTTTCGAGGCGCCTAACGTACGCATGATGGCCAGATCATAATTCCGCTCTTTTAAGGAATTGTATAGGTTTACGAATACGCTTATGGCTGCAATGAACATAATGAGTATTGCGAACCATTGAAGGGTATCTACACCCACACCAATTAATGAAAATAGGCGCGTACTTTCCTGAGCAGGGGAAGCCGCCTGCATATTTGTGGTTTCGTTCACAAGTCTTGGGAACATAGCGACAGACATGGGGGACCGATATTGAATCAACAGGGAGGTTAACTCCCTAGATTCTTCAGCATGATCTTGAGCCTCATGATCATGTCCCTCGTGCGCTTTGTGATCATGGTCTTCATGCTCATCATGCATTTTCCAAACGCTGGCCACATTGGTAAGGATCAGGTTATCGGTTACATTTCCTTGGGGATTTAGAATGCCGGAAACCACATATTGGTGACTCTTATGTACATCACTGCTACCTGTTAAACCATGAGCGCCATAAAAAGTATCTCCAATTTTAAGATTTTGACTTTTGGCTACAGTAGCACCAATGGTTGCTTCAAAATCTTTTTGCCAGAATTTTCCTTGGGCAGTTCTTAATTTATAAAGACTTACAAAATTGCTATCAGTACCAACGATACGTGTGCCATTGTAATTATCGCCTAAAGCTAGTGGGACAGCTCGTTTTACAAAAGGACTATGAGCCAAATCCATCGCTTCTTTTAAAGGAATGTTTCCGGTTGGAAAATCTATGTAATAGATACTACTTAAAATCAATTGCAGTGGACTACCTTTGGCACCTACTACTAAATCTATATCTTTCGAGTTGTTGTCCAGCTTTTCGCTTATTTGCGTAGATGCCAACAGCAGAATGGTTAAAATCCCTGTTCCAAAAGCAATCAGCATAATGTTTAATGCTGAAGAGAGGGGCTTAGACCATAAGCTTTTCCAGCTGATTTTTAATGGACTCATGATAATTGGTAAGTATGGGTAAACGCATCTTTAACTCTTTTGTCGTGGGTAGCAACCACCAATGTTGCCTGGTTAATACCGGACTGCTGAAGTAGAAGTTCTAGTACAGCTGCTGCATTTTTATCGTCCAGGCTTGATGTAGGCTCATCTGCGATAAGTAATGCCGGTTTATTAATCACAGCTCTTGCAATAGAAACGCGTTGAAGTTGACCCTGACTAAGTTCATTTGGATAAGCTTTTTTCTTGCCAGCTATGTCTAAGGAAGTCAAGACTTCATTTATGCGATTTAAATCAGTTGGCAATCCGGCGAAACTCTGAGCAAGTACAAGATTGTCTGTTATACTTAAACTTTTGATCAGATGTGGGCGCTGAAAGATGATGCCTATATTTTGACCTCTAAACTGATCCAGGGCTTTAGATGTTAAACTATAAATGGAAGTTTCATTGATCAGTACTTCTCCCTCTTTTGGTTTAAGTATACCGGTCAATATGTGCAATAAGGTAGTTTTTCCGCTGCCAGACTCGCCCAGAAGCAGCCACTGATCTCCATTGTTTATTTGCCAGTCTTTGAAAGCAATACGATGCCCGCCAGGGTAATGGTGCGAAACGGATTTTAATGAAATCATAAAGGTTTCTTGTTCATATTGTGTGTGCCATACAAAAATAGTATATGCAATTTAATTGCATGTACTATTCATGTAAAGTATTTGCTACTACGAGGTAGAACTATTTTTAAGGTATTAACTAAGAAGTGTTGATAAAGATTTTAATTAACTATTTGATATATAAAGGTTTATTTTTAATTTTAATATGAACCTACCAGTCTATCCATATGAAAAGAGATCAAATCTCTAGTATGCTTAATCGCATTACTGGCAATCTGCTTGCTTCATCTCCAGCAGAAAACGTAAAAATCCTGGGACTTAAACAATCGTTGGCTAATGTATTGATTACTCAGGAAACTAGTCCAGATTTAACTAAGCAATTCACCTTCACTCAATCAGATCTGTTTCAATCTCCAATAACTGATCAGGGAGCTTTGCAGGATTTGGATGCGATCATTTCTAAAGCTGAAAGAATGCAGCCGATGGCAGATATGCAGGTTATTGTGCGGGATAGTCCAATAAGGACCACGCAGATTGCAGGGAGCATTTCGACTGCAATTGCAGGTGCCAGGGTAAGTGAAACCATTGGGCCGCTAAAGGATTTGAGTGGTAGGGATATTTTTGTGGATTATATTAAAATTCAAAAGCTTATTCCGCTTTATATTCAAGGAAGTGCTGAGCCAGCGATTTTATTTAAGACATCGTTGAGTAGGATGACCATAATTAATCCTACACCTACAATCAGCAAAATTTATAAGGTTGATCCGAATACAGTTTGGATTAATGTTCGTCTTTTTACGTCAACAGCCCCAGCAGATAGTTATTTTGGTTTGCGTGTTACTGAGGGTACAATCAACTTAAGTGTTTTGCCTACCTTAAATGCTGCGGGACAACTGACTATAAGCAGCATTACGGAAGTAACAGTAGCTTTATTATTAGAACAAAAGAATGTCGTTACACCAGCAGTCGATACACCTTATGGGGTTGATGCCCGAAATGCGGAGTTTAATATGCCCAAAGCTTTTAACTTCAGTTTTAAAGGAGTTGCTAAAACCATTCAATCTGTTGCTCCTTTTGGCTGTAAGGTGTATGGTCGGAATTACAATTTCAGCTATGCCGGTAATCAGAATGTGGTTTTCAATCCTTTATTGAATCGCATTGCAATACCGGTTAATTGCATGGAAACAGCTTTTCATGTACTAAGCAAGGCATCTCCTTTTATCAATCTGGAGGGGACAACAAACATTAAAAATTCATGGTGGACAATTCCAACGGCTATTATTGATATTACAAAACCTCTGGAAGCTGATAGCAATGGGGGAATTGTTTTGGAATGTGCAACCGGTCTCCAAAGTAATTTGGTAAATACAGAAGAGGTCATCAGTTTAAATAATCCGTTTATTATACTTGAGCCTGGAAGGGTTGCTATTACTGATTTGATAAGCAGTGGTGTGGGATTGCAGCGTGTGATGGAAACCTGGAAAGATGAGTTCAATACATTTGGGACAACCGTTGAGATTAATTATTTAAAAGACAGCTTATTTATTTATAATACCGTTTCTGAAGGTACTGAAACCTTGAATTTACTTGCTGATGTGAATTTTAAGGCAGACAGACCTATAAAAGCTAACGGCGAAGCCATAGCTATACAGTCTAAGAAGAGCGTTTTAATGTTCGGTGCTACCAAGTCTAAAAAGAGTATTCTGATTTACGATGATAATATTTTATGGGATAATGCTTTGCCAACTGATAAAATTCCGGTAGTTAAACCGTTTGCACTAGCCATGAACAATGCACTTTTTACCGTTACACCACCAAATGGTGCTGTGCTTTATGGCGAGTATAATGAAGCCATTACGAAGATTTTTACTGCAGATCTTTTTTTGAGTTTTGGAATGTTCTCTTACCTGCCTACGTTGCCTGATCCTTATGCAGCCAATTTGGGTGCATTAAAAGTTCAGTTCCCTGAAAAAGTTGTGACTCGCCGTATTGTTTCAAAAACTAGTATGGTTTGGATGTGGTTGGTATGTCGGATTCAGTGGTATAAAAAAACAGAGGAAACCGACATTGTAAACGTCTCCTTTCAGTTTGCTCCCTTAACTCAAAGTGTTAATGTGATTAAGGAGCAAAAAAGCACAGGAAAGGTTAAGGGAAACGTACACCCAATAGCAGGTTCAGTAGCTGAACTTTCAAAACTATTTGTGCGGGATGCCAATACTACAATAACAAATACGGATTCACTCACTTATTCTAGCATCAGAGGCGCGGTAGTGCCTCAAAATGCTGAAATGAGAGATCCGCTAAATTTTGAGTCATTTACTTTACTTGATGTGAGTAGTAATGCGAATCAAATGGGGGTTGCCTATGCTGGAAACAAGCGGGAAAACCTTAGTTTTTTAAGAAAAATGGGTGTTGTCTTTGGTGCAGATCAGGAAAGTGGTCAGGTATTTCCATTGCAAATGAGTGGTTTGGATGTAGTTACACAAGGATATAATGTCCGCGCCTTTACTGTACCACAAATATCCTGGGAGCCATTGCTTAATTTAACAAAGCCAGGGGCAAACCCCAAATGGGCTGATGCATCAAATGATCCACCCTTAGGATGGAACTATTATCCGAATGATGGATTAGCTACTCGAATTGGCAATGTGAGTCCAAAGCCGGTAGCACTTTCGCCGATCCCTATGGCAAAATATCTGGAACAGATGTACAGAGATAACGAGGATGGAAAAACCTATGCAGTATTTAATCTTCCATTCGGAATGTTCGCTGCTGCCGTTCTGGATAAAAATGCTAACCAGAAGCAGAAACCTAATATCCAGAATGTAAGTCCATTGTTTGACAATTATATACATGGCGGTATTCAGCTGGAATTAACTGCAGGCTCATCATTTAAAGATGAAGATAATTTGTTTCAGGGCTATACCGTTCAGGTGGTCAACGTGTTGGATATGTATGGGAAAAGCATCAATGCGAGTACCCTTGGTGCTAGTGTAGAGAAGATTTTTAAGGATGAGTTTACTAACGCACCTGATCATCCTGACATTACCCGTCCCGGTGTGCCGCTTAAAAAGATTGCCTTAAGTGGTTATGGAGCAAGTGCATTTAGTGATTGGCACAATAAAAACGCAGCTTTTGCAGAAACTAGCCAGGCTACATTTAATGTGGCAACAGGGCGCACGGCTCATGAGGTGGTACAGGTAAAAAGTGTAATTTATCCCTGGGGGATTTTTGTAGTTCGCACTGTTACCATTTTTAGAATGAGCAATGGTTATGTTGGTCGTATTGATAGTGGCTGGCAAGCGGAAAGTGATGGGAAGTTCTATTTCGGCGTGAATAAAAGTGATAATCCATACGAAATCCACGCAGGTGTTGTGAACGGTTTATACAACATTCGCAATATCAGGGAAAATGAGCTGGGGTATGAGGATACGATGGATATTAAGAAAGACGATTTTATATTCGATGCGGAAACAAATAAATCTGTAAAATACAAAGGTCCAACGTATACAGAAAAAGTACGATTGAGGGGCCTTACTTTTGATGCAGATATAGCAATTGAAAATGTGGTTGAAGGTGCTGGTTCAAATCATCTTGTACCATCCAAAGGGGTGCTGGGGTTTGTACAAATCTCTCCGAGAGGAACGCCTGTGAGCAAAGAGATATTTGCCTCATTATTGAAATACCAGAATGGCACTATTGGGGCAGCTGTAAATTGTACGATTAAGGTAGCTGGTACAGATCAGTATATGAAGGTCAGTCGGGTGGACGTTAACAATTCGGTAGGCATAGCCAATCAGCCTATTTTTGTAGGTGCTGTGCGAGGCGCTGTTGTTTTACCAAAAGATGGAAGCTGGAGTATGGTTAATCATAACCGGAGTGATGGAACTGTAACATCTTTACCACAGGGGATGTCTGTTCCCTTAATTCGTGTTGGGAAATGGGATAGGGGAAAGCTAGTTCATTCAGCTGATGCAAATAATTTACAACGTATTGCACATCCTACAGAATTACTTCGTGCACCAACAGTGGATACTATCAATTATGGTTTTTTACAAAATCTAAGTGCCCAGAAGGTGCTTTATCTAACTCCTGCTTTTAAAAGTGGTATAAATTCGCTACTGAGCAAAACACCTCCTTTGTTGGCCGATTCTTATCGACTTTTAAATACTAAGGGGATTTTTCCGAACATCGGCAATGCTGATGATGATTTAGGAACAGCAATTCAACTCTTAAAAGGCAAGGCTGATGGAGGTCAGGTATTGGAAGCATTCTCCAAAGTAAAAGATGGTGCCGCAAATGTGCTGGACGGCAGTAAAGAGGTATTTGAGATTTTATCCATTACCGCAAAAAGTGAGGCTGGAAAGTTGGTAGATCAAGGGTTTAAATTACTAAAGCAAAAGGCTGATCAGGCATTAAATGATGTATTTAAATTTGATCTCCCCGCACTTGAGTATCCTTTGATTGATACCGAGGGATTAAAGATTTATATTCAATACGCTGTAAAAGGAAGTACAGGTAGTTTTCCTGGTAAAATGGATTACAATGTTGATTCTTTTGCTACAGCAATGGCTGATCAGTGGAAAGGCCGTATGAACAATATGGCGATGGTGATCGACCTTGGTCCGCTTAAGGGGCTGATGACCATTAAGGGCAATTTTAACAGCCAAAAAGGTGCAGAATCCAATTATGGATCTAATGAAACCAGCGATGCAGATTCGTTACCTACTCCGGAAATTGAATTTAGTAAGGATCTAGAACCAGTGATTCAGGTTCTGGATATTTTGGCTAAACTAAGTGCGGGAGATTATGCAAGTGCATTTAAGAAAGGGTTAAAAGTAGCCATGAGTAATAGTGCGAATATTTGGGAGTATAAGTTTGAAGCAGGTAAAGATATACCGCTGGTTAAATTCCCTCTAGGTGCTTTGTATGATGCGCCGCAAGTGCCTTTAAAGTTAGAAGCAAGTCTGAGTTTAGGGGTGTATTTCAATGCAGCTTTGAAAGTAACTACCGATCCAAAGCAATTACTACCTACAGTCGGTGCTTTTTTTAAGTTTCATGGCGGATTGCAGGTCATGTGCTTCAGTGTTGGGGCCGGATCTGTTTATGCAGTTGGAAATGTTGATCTAAAGCTTTCGGCTGATACAAGTCCGCTGATTGCCTTGGATATGAAGTTTGGTTTCGGTATACAGCTTGGTGTAGGTTTGCCGGTTATTGGTAATGTAAGCGTTTTATTTATGGCTGGGGTAGAAATCTATGTGGACTCGAGCCAAACGGTGATTGTTACTGCATTTTTACTCTTCCGCGGACATGCCGAGATTTTGGGAGGTTTAGTAGGCGTAACCATTACGATTGAAGCTAAAGGCGCTATTGAAAAAAAGCAAGATCCTGGGCCAACAAATTGTAAGGCCAGTGTCTCATTTGGATTGGATATCAGTGTATTCCTTGTGATTGATATTAGTTTCCATGAAAGCTGGGAAGAAACCAGGCAGATCGCTTAACTCAAAACTTAGCTTATCATTTATCTAGAAAATTAAACAATATGGCAAATTCTAAAGATACCCGCTTTACACTGATGGCATTTCCTCAAGGGATTGATGCAGCTGGAAATCTTACCATTCATATTCTTTTTATACCCAGGAATTTTAGTCCCCTGGAACTGGTAAATACGATATTCGGAGCTGGAAATGTGGCTAGGCCATTTGCAGATACACAACCTTCTTTTGATGTTGTGGTTGTCAATAATGCAGATGAATTTCCAGGAAAGATTGCAGCAAATGAGCGTACTGAAACCCTTGGATTAAATTATTCTGATCAGGTAAAGAGGATTTATGAAACCATTAAGCTGGCAAAAAATGAAGATGGCAAGCCTAAATATTTTGATATCGATGAACAGTTAAGCTCAGATAACCCGGCGCAGTCTGCTGAGCAGCGAGCACCTGCTGCAGAAGATGTCTCAAAATCGGTTAAGAAATATCTCCCGGAAACCTATCGCAAGGCATTCAATTTTACAAGTCCCCGGGTTAAGAATGCTGTAACAGACGATAGTTATCATTGCGCGATGCGTGATAACAATCCTCCTGTTCCTGCTCCAAAGTACGATAAGATCAGTTGGGGTAAGGTATATGCCCATCTGTTAAGGCAGCCCTTGATGGCTGAAAAAGCAGGCTTGTTATATAAAACAGTAGTTACTCTGCAGGCCGATGATTACAAAAAGGGTGGTTGGTTATATGTAAATGTCACAAATGGAACAACTTATGGCGTCGAGCAGAGTAAGTCGCTTGCCGGCGCAGGAGATGTATTTGTTAAGCGTTATGCTGCCCGGATTCCGGCTTTGAAAAAGGAGGTGAATGGTGACTTTACTCCAAGAAGCCTATTTTCTGCGATTCTGTTTCCAGTGGTTAAGCAGGGTGAAAGTCCAGTCGGAATATATGATGAGCTATATATCGAAAATGCGAACTATACAGATGGCTTTGCTAAGGTTGTTCACGTTAACCAACCAGTAAGTGGGAATCTCCTTGCTGAAGAGCAGGATGGCTTTCACCCACAAAAAGAAATGGGTATTCGCATGGGTTGGGATGATGAACAGATTCTGATTTGGTACCTCCGTCAGTTGGCAAAAGACGCCAATGTTAATGGGGGCGTTGATCGTCTGGATGCACCATTAGGTGTTGCTGGTTACCATATTGATGTTAAAGATACAGATGTTCCAGGTTCTCCCTGGGAAAGCCTTACCGCTGTGCAAAGTAATGGTGATATGCTCCTTGAAGATATAAATATCGGGAGGTATAAAGGAGAATTGCCTTTTCAGGTTTACCCGGTAAAACTCTATGGAGTGGCTACAAGTAATTACTGGTTGCCCATGTATTTTGCCAATTGGAATGATCATTCTCTTGTGATTCCAGATAAAACGGCTTCAGAGATTCACCTGATTGCCGAAGGTATGCAGAATGTGAACGGGACTTTAGAAAACCGAAATGTAAAATTGAGTGATACTTATTCGCCGGTAACCGCAAATGTAAAACTGCGTTATGGAAAAGCCTATAACTTTCGTGTGAGACTAACGGATTTGACCGGTGGTGGCCCTGATGAAACTAAACAACCAAATAATTTGAGTAGGAGCAGTGAGGCCACAACTCGTTTTAAACGTTATGTTGCTCCTTATGCTTTAGAGATCGTTAATAAAGATGAAGTGCTGGATTCTACAGATGACCTGAATTTTGAAGGTGATACCTTGATTGTTAAGCGTCCGCTGATTGGTTATCCATCTGTCGTTTACACGGGGAGATACAGTGACCCGGTTTCATTGCTCAAAGCTTCAATTCAATCTCAGTTGGCAGCTGCGCTCCCTGGTCAGACCGCTAATGTTAATATTGGTCTTTCTGATCCGGATGTGACCCGGGTTGCCATTAAAGTAGAAGTTGAAACCCTCCAAATGGATAATCTGGCCAGTGATAATGGTAAGGAACATTACATTACCATTTATAACACTTTCAGGAAATTCGATGACCGTAATTTTGATGGCGAGCTTCAGTTGAAATTTCAGTACAAGGATTATGCGATATTGAATTTCAATGATCTTCCTTTTCACCCTTTTGATAATGCAGGGGATAATGCCACAATTGCTGCTGATCATGGCGATCTTATTTTGCCCACCTGCAGGAATATCAGGCTTACCATTCGGGGAGTAGGTGATAGCGATGATGGTTATTGGGGAAATGTCTCAGCGGATGACGCTTTGGATAGTCGTTACGGTAAAGTTACGATCCTTAAGATGCGACGTGATTCTGTAAGGGAAACGCAATTGTTCAGCGGAATAGATGATCCACAACGGTTGCAAGGGATTTATTTGCAGCCAGATCCTGTGCCAGTTTATAATGGCCGGGTAACTGTTGAACAAATTTTACCCCTTAGTGAAGGCTTGCCAAATATTGTACAAAGGCTAGCCAAGCAGCTGGATGTAAATAGCAATGAAATGACGCTTATTGGGAACAAAGGCGAACGCACATTATTTTGGTGTAGTAACTTGATTAGGCATACCCTGAGTCCGGATAACAGCAGCATTACTTTCGCAGGAAAGAACGAGCTGGCCCATCACTGGTTAGTGGTAACCACATTGAATATTAACCGTGATTGGAGTTGGGATGGTCTGGAAACCTTGAGCTTTACGATTGAGCGTAGAAAAAGTCTGGAAGATAATCCTATTGATCCGGCTGCTCGCGAAGCAAAGATTAAAAGTTTATCCTATCAACCGATTGGGAGTTTGGAAACTCGGCGTATTGCTCCGTTTCAGGCTATTCAAAACGGTGATGATGGCTATATCCATCGTGAATACACCCGTATTATCTTAATCGATATCGTTGATCCATTGCCTGTTGCTGGTAAAAATCCAGACACTATCCTTACACAATACAGGATAACGCCGCTGTTTAAAACGGGTATTATCCCTGATGTCGAATCTTTTGAAACCAAAGACCTGTTGTTGCCTGTTACCGTAAATCCGAGCCAGGTTCCTAAAGTAACAGGTGCCGGCATTGCACTCTCACCTTATGTGCGTAATGAGAAATATTCTGCTACCGAAGCCAGAAGAAGGTTTTTATGGTTGGAATTTGAAAATGGGCCTGATGATCCCAGAGACGCCTTGTTTGCCAGGCCATTGGCTTATGCTCCCGATCAGCTGATTAGTAATAATCATCCTTCTTTATATGCAATTGATGAAGAGCCAAGGCTTCCGGTTGATCCTGAATACACACGTGTGATTATCCCTGACTCAGCTCATGACCATGTGGGTTTGAAAGCCATGCAGAAAATGGAAAAATCTACTGATGGCCATCAATTTTATTTACTTCCACTCCCTGAAGGTTTACATAGTGAAAGTGCTGAACTATTTGGTTTTTATACTTACGAGTTTAGATTTGGACACACAGATCAATTGTGGAGTACCGGACAGGGGCGCTTTGGTCGTCCTTTCCATTTAACGGGGCTGCAGCATCCGGCACCAAATTTATTATGTACAGTAAATCGTGACGAAAAACAAATCAGGGTAAAGGCACCATTCGCTATGGCTGTGCATAATGGGCAAAATGTTACTGCTAATCCTCCGCGAACTTCTATCTGGTGTTTATTATATGCACAAGTGAAACAGGCCGATGGAATGGGATATCGTAATATTCTAATTGGAGAAAAGAATTTAGTTTATAAAGTAGTGGGTATTCTGAATAATCCCATACGTCATGGTCAAGATGCAGCGGGGCTTAAGGAAGCTAAACGTCTTGCTATTCAACAACAATATTTACAGGTAGCGCAACAAAAAGAAGCTGTAAAATATAGTGAGGGGATGTGGTTAAATGCTGAGGTTGAAGAAATTCTTGATTTGTATGGTTTACCTATTGATTCTCCGCTTAGTGTACTTTGTGTAGAAGTATTTGGCTATATACGTAACCTGGCCGATCACGTTACTGATTTGGAAACAGTTAAAGCCAAAATGATTGAAAGCGTTACTGTAAATCTTGATCAAGCTGTGGGCGCTTATTTAAGTAAAACACTTAAGAAGCCTATTGAACCAAATATTGACGATTCACTTCCAATGAGTGATGAGCTTGGTTTATATCGAATTTTGCGAACTTCTCCTTTAACTGAAGTTCCATTTATATGCTGTACAGAATAGTCTTGTTATTCTGTACAACATATGTCTTATGTGAGAACGACTTATTTTGAATACATCTGTGCTCTCAATTCTGCAACATCAGGACTGGTGATGTACTCATCATACGTCATCATTTTATCAATAGCACCTTTAGGTGTCAATTCAATAATACGTGTAGCAACAGATTCTGTTAAAGCATGATCTCGTGAGGTAAACAATGCTGTTCCTTTAAAATCTTTTAATCCGTTGTTTAAAGCTGTGATCGACTCCAGATCCAGGTGATTCGTTGGCTCGTCAAACATTAACAAGTTAGCATGTCTCAACATCATTTGTGAGAACATACAACGCATCTTTTCACCACCTGATAATACTTTTACATTTTTCAATACCTCTTCACCAGAAAAAAGCATTCTACCTAAAAAGCTTCTTACAAACTGCTCATCCTGATCAGTACCAGAATACTCGCGCAACCAATCAACAAGGTTTTCATCTTTACCTTCAAAATAAAGAGAATTGTCATTCGGGATGTCGGCCGTATTAATAGTCACACCAAACTTAAATTCACCTGTATAATTCTTTTCGCGTTCAGTAAGTACATTGTAAAACGCTGTAGTAGCTAAGCTATTTTGCGATAGAATTGCGATTTTATCTCCTTTATTAACCATGAAGCTCACGTTTTTGAACATCACGTCGCCATTTAAGGTGCAAGATAAATTCTCCACCTGTAAAATCTGATCGCCAGCTTCTCTACCTAAATTGTTGAATAGAATAGCAGGGTATTTACGGCTTGAAGCCTTAATCTCAGAAATATCGATCTTATCCAAAGCCTTTTTACGGGAAGTCGCCTGTTTAGATTTAGACGCATTGGCGCTAAAGCGCTGAATAAACTCTTGTAATTCTTTAACTTTCTCTTCCAGTTTTTTGTTTTGGTCACTGCGTTGTTTTAAAGCAAGCTGGCTCGACTCATACCAGAAGGTATAGTTACCAGAGTAAATACTCATTTTGCTGAAGTCGATGTCTACAATATGCGTACAAACCGCATCTAAAAAGTGCCTATCGTGAGATACTACCAGTACGATGCTTTGGTAGTCAGCAAGGAAATTCTCTAACCATGCGATGGTGTCGATGTCCAAATCATTGGTAGGCTCATCCAGTAATAAGATGTCAGGATTACCAAATAGGGCCTGTGCTAATAACACACGTACCTTTTGGTTACCATCTAATTCTTTTAGTTGTTTATAATGATGCTCTTCTTTTATACCAAGGTTGCTTAACATGGTAGCTGCATTGCTTTCCATATTCCAGCCGTCCATTTCAGCAAACCTGTTTTCCAGTTCACCTGCGCGTTCACCATCCTTATCAGAAAAATCTTCTTTCAAATAAATGGCGTCTTTTTCTTTCATGATGTCGTACAATTCCTTGTGTCCCATCATTACGGTTTCGATTACGCTAAATTCATCAAATTCATAGTGGTTTTGTTTTAAAACCGCCATACGTTCTCCAGGTGTAAAAGCTACGCTACCGGTAGTTTGGCTCACTTCACCTGATAAAATTTTAAGGAAAGTAGATTTACCTGCGCCGTTAGCTCCAATTACCCCATAGCAGTTGCCCTGAGTAAATTTTAAGTTTACATCTTCAAATAAAGTTCTCTTTCCGTAACGGAGTGATAAATTAGAAACTGAAATCATATTGCTGAAAAATAAGCCGCAAAGGTAAGTATAATTTATAAAATCGATTTGTTTCCCATTTGATTTAAATCAATTATATTTGATATGACATCATTTAAATTTAAGCTATATGTTAAATAAAAGTATATCAGATAGAACAATCCTTTTTGCAGAGGTCATATCTGCAGCCTATTTTCTAATATTTTTTAGTAATGTATTACAGTATGTCGATACAGTATTTGTGAGAGTAATAGGGGAATTTCTGACGATTCCAATGATTATTCTTCAGTTGGGCATTATTGTGTATATGCTAAACGTGGTTTTGATCAAGAAGCTTAAACCATCTGTTGAATTGACAATAGGATCTATAATTGCTGTTGGCATTGCAATTTTAATAACAATCCTTTTTTTGCGTGGATAAAAAAGAGTTAACTGCAAGGTTGGATACACCAATGAAATCTCAGATGGTCGCTAACTCCACTGCTATTATTGAAAACCATGACCTGGATATTGGTGATTTGTTTGATATCAGTTTTCATAAGAAGAAGGAAATTGCGTTTAGGGCAGCATGGATGTTGGAGTATATTGTTACACATGAGCCTTTGCAATTTTACCCTCATATAGAGGCATTTTTATTGTTGTTGCCTAAACAGAAAAATCCTTCGGCAATGCGGCATTATGCTAAAATTGTGGCTCTGATGACAGAACGGAAGTCTAGCTTGTTATATAAGGAAGCGTTGGGTAGGCTAACTATAGAGCCCTTAATTGAATTGTTGTTTATCTGGTTGGTTGAGCGAGAGACTCTTGTTGCAACTAAAGTACATTGTATGCAAGCCCTTGCCAATCTGGTACCCCGTTATAACTGGATTAAAGATGAGTTACTGGAAACTGTTGATCACCTGATGGGGATAGAAAGTATTGCTTTTTTCGCAAGGGCTAAAATGGTCAAAAAGCAATTGAAAAAAGAAGCGGAAAAATAGTGCTATTGGTCTGTGGAACAAAAGTATTACATGTCTTGTACACTTTGACTGACTAGAAATTCTATTTTTGCAGCAAACACAGGCGCTCGATAGGATGAATTATGGAAGACGAAATAACGATTTTAACTAATATTATAAAACGCAGGAGAAGTATTTTTCCTGTTAGCTATACAGGAGAGGAGATACCTGTAGCCGTAATTAAACAGATTCTGGAAAGTGCAAACTACGCACCAACACATAAACTTACCGAACCGTGGCGCTTCATCGTATTCAGAAATGAGGGCAAGATTAAACTGGGACAAGAATTGGCACGCTTGTATAAAGAAATGACTCCTGCGCATCAGTTTCTCCAGAAAAAATACGATAGTATTATTGAAAAGGCACAACAATCGAGTTGTATCATCACGCTAAATGCACAATTAAATTCAGATAAAGTTCCTGAATGGGAAGAACTTGCCGCTTTGGCCTGTGCAGTACAAAATATGGCACTTACTGCCGAAGCCCTGAAGGTAGGAGCTTATTGGAGTTCGCCGGGGATGATTGCAGATTTGAAAGAATATCTTAACTTAGGTAAAACGGAAAAATGTTTTGGCCTCTTTTATATGGGCTATCATAACGAAGAGCCTAGAGAAGCCAAGCGTACATCAATAGAAGAGAAAGTTAAATGGGTAGAGTCGTAGTTTATGAATAAGGAAAATTTGTACCAGCTTTGTTTAAGTTTTATTGAACAGAGAATCCAAACCGCTGAGACAGCACTGCAACAAGCTCGTGAGGCCAGCAATGACGATACAAAGAGTAGCGCTGGCGATAAATATGAAACCAGTAGAGAAATGATGCAGCAGGATATTGATCGTAATAAACGGCTGTTGATAGATGCAGAAGACAATAGAAAAGTGCTGGAAACCATTGGACACACATCCATAACAGATAGTATTCGAGGTGGAAGTTTGGTGTATACCAATCAAGGTATTTTTTACATTAGCATTAGTGCGGGACAGCTTCAAGCTGAAGGTAAAACTGTATTTGCTATTTCGGCAGCTTCACCAATTGGTAAATTGATGTTGGGTAAGCAAAAGAAAGACAGCTTTACTTTTAACGGTAAAAACTATGTAATCGAAGATATCGCTTAATGCTATTTAAAGCTCTTGTTGATGCTATGATATAGGTTCCTGGCTGTATAGGTTCCAGGATCTATAATGCGTCTTATGGTATAGGTCGGATTGTTCTCATCACGCTTGGTCGACAATATAAAAGCGGCCTTAAATCCGTGGTCTTTTAATTTAGACAATGTTGATGCTTTAAATACACCATATGGGTAGGCAAAGTATTCAACTTTTTTTCCGGTAATGGCTTCTAATGTTTTTGTTGGCTTATCTATCTGTATATCCCAGTCCTCATCAGTAAACTGAGCAAAGTTTTTATGGTCCCAGGTATGGCTGGCAATTACATGTCCATCATCGGAAAGCTCTTTAATTTGCGCTTTGCTCATGTATCTTGGTCGACCAATAGAAACAGTCATGATGAAAAATACACCCTTAAATCCATGCTTTTTTAATTCCTTAGCGCCAACTGTATACTGATCAAGGTCCGTATCGTCAAAAGTGATCATGATTGGCTTTTCCGGCAGGGTGGTACCGTATTTTAGATAATCGTACAGTTGATCAGGTAAAATGGTATGATAGCCACTATCGGCAAGCATTTTCATGTGCTCGGCAAATTTAACAGGTGGCATGATGTCATCATGTGCGCGCTTAGAGTCGCTGGCCTTCCAATCTCTGATCTGATGGTAACAAAGTACCGGTACTTCCTTTTTACTTAAAATTTCGGCCGCAGTTGCTTCTTTTCTATTTGTACTGTCTGGCTTTGGCTCTGCTATTTTTTGATTTGTTGTAATCAGTTCGGCCTTAGCTGTTTTGTGTTTGATCACATTGGTACAAGCTGCTGTGCAAAACACAGCAGCTATAATGCTTATAAAAAAGGTGTATTTCATTATTGGGTTGCTAAAATTAATTAGCGTTAGAAGCTTTTGATAATGCTATTATGTAATGTTTTAGGGCTCCAGTATCCACTAGCTATGATTCTTCTAATGGTAAACAGCGGATCATTTTGATCACGTTTGTCTGCCAGAGCGAAAGCCATTCTGAAACCACGTTTTTTAAGTTCAGGAATACCTTCTGCATTCCACAATCCGAAAGGATAAGCAAATTCTGTCATTTTCTTACCTGTAATTTCTTCAAGTTTCTTTGTTGGTTTATCCAGTTGCTCTTCCCAGTCTTTACCCTGATATTTTTTAAAGTTTTTATGGTCGTAAGTATGACTGCCAATTACATTACCTTCATCAGAAAGCTGTTTGATCTGCTCTTTGGTCATATAATCAACAAACTTGCCTTTTTTGCCAATAGAAACCGTCATGATAAAATACACGGCCTTAAAGCCGTACTTTTTAAGCGTTGGCGCAGCAACTGTAAACTGATCCATATCTGTATCATCAAATGTAAACATGATCGGTTTAGCAGGTAGGGGTGCACCTGTATTTAAATAGGCATATAGCTGATCAGGTAAAATAGAATGATAACCGCTATCGGCCAGCATTTTAACCTGATCTTTAAAGTTTTGAATCTCTACGATATAATCTTTACCTACTTTCCCGTCTGTGGGTTTCCAATTGCGTATCTGATGGTAGCACAATATAGGTACTTGTTTACGGGCCAGAATAGTCTTTGCATCGGCAACTTTTATTTTCGAAACATCTACTGCAGGCCTTTGCTCAGTTTCTGTAGTCGTTGTCGCCTCTTTAGCTGCTGCTACTTTATCAGCCGCACCAATACTGGTTTGTGATTTAGACTGGCAACCGGCGGCAATAATTACTGCGGCGGCGATAAAGGGTAAAAAATGCTTATTCATAGGTTCTTAATTTGATACAAAACTAAAAAATCAAACTTAATAAAAGATAGCTATCGCATTTATTACAAAGAAATTTCGCCCTTGCAATGGATTAATCAATATTTTTATCAGCTTAATCTTATTCATAATGAACAAACTTTACCTGACGTTGGCCGCCGTGCTGGCTATGCTCTCTATTGATTTGAGCGCAAAGGCACAGACCAAAACATTTACCATTACCGAAACCGTGCAGCCTGCCCCAAAAGCCAATTATCAATTGGCTTCCAGATTCTCACCTAACAAGCTTAAAAAACTGATTTATTCAACAGCAGTAGATCCGCATTGGCTTAAGCTAAGCAACCGTTTCTGGTATGAGTACGAAACACCTGCAGGTAAAGAATGGTATCTGGTTGATCCCATAAGTAAAAACAAGCACAAAATATTCGACAATGCCGCCCTTGCTGCTGCGATAACAACGATTATCAGAGATCCTTTTGATGCGCAACACCTGCCGTTGGAAAATCTAAAATTTTCTGCAGATGAAAAACACATCACATTTGAAGTGAGAAGCTCTATAGATGAATTAAAGAAGGACCGTAAGGATAAGAAAGCGGCGGATTCTATGCAAAAAAAGATCTTTTATTTTAACTATGAGACCAGTAAATCCAAGGTGACCGAAATCCCTAATTATACAAAACCAAAGGCTAAGCCAAGCTGGGGATCTGTAGCCCCTGATTCTTCTGCAATTGTTTTTTCCAGAAACTTTAACCTGTACTGGATGGATAAAGAGAATTACAAAAAAGCAGTAAAGAATGAAGAAGACAGCACTATCGTGGAGCATGAGCTGACGAAAGATGGTGTTAAATTCTATCCTTATGGTGCGAATGGCGATGGAGAAAATAATGAGGAAAATGAAAAGAACAATAAAAAAAGGAGAGCCGCATATGTGATGTGGTCGCCGGATTCAAAGCATTTTGTCCTGAATAGAACTGATTCGCGCAAAGTGAAAGATCTTTGGGTAATTAATAATGTTGCTACTGGCAGACCAACTCTTGAAACTTATAAATACCAGATGCCGGGTGAAAAAGAAGCGCCTATCAGCGAAATCCTGCTTTTCGATTTTGCTGCAAAAACCTATAAAAAACTGAACACAGCGGCTTTTAAAGACCAAACAGTATCAGTGTGGGGAGCACCTTTATTGAATAAGGATCGCGATAATGAATTTAGACCGTCAATTTGGCTTGGTAATAACAGCAAAGTTTATTTTCAGCGTAGCAGCAGAGATTTAAAACGCATAGATGTATGTATGATTGATATTCATACCGGCGTAGTTACTCCGCTAATAGACGAACGTTTTAATACTTATGTAGAAGTGAGCAGGCCGGGTTTGGTTAACGATGGTAAGGAGTTGATCCATTGGTCTGAACGGGATGGTTGGGCGCATTTTTACCTCTTTAATGGGAATGGTAAATTGAAAAATCAAATTACTAAGGGCGCTTTCCATTGTGAAGAGATTATAAATATAGATGAGAAAAACAGGGTACTTTACTTCACTGCAAATGGTAGGGAAGCTAAAGAAGATCCTTATTATGTACACCTGTATCGCATTAATTTTGATGGATCTGGCCTGAAGTTATTAAACCCCGGTGATTTTGATCATGCTATCAGCATGAATGATGAAGCCAAATTCTTTGTAGACAATTTCTCAAGAGTCAACACTGTCCCTAAATCGGTACTTATGGACAACAATGGCAGGGTTGTGATGAATCTTGAAATTGCTGATTTGTCCTTACTGATGGCGTCTGGTTATAAATTTCCTGAACCCTTTAAAGTAAAAGCTGATGATGGGATTACGGATATTTACGGGGTGATGTATAAGCCTTTTGATTTTGATCCCAATAAGAAATATCCGGTGATTGAGTATGTATATCCAGGACCACAAACGGAAGCTGTATATAAATCGTTCAGTAGAAGTATGGACAGGACCGAAAGGTTGGCCCAATTCGGTTATATTGTGGTTACAGTAGGAAACCGTGGTGGAAACCCTGCGCGATCAAAATGGTATCATACTTATGGCTATGGCAATCTAAGAGATTATGGCTTAGCAGATAAAAAAGCTGCGGTAGAGCAGCTTGCCGATAGGTATTCATTTATTGATGCCAGTAAGGTTGGGATTACAGGGCACTCTGGTGGTGGTTTTATGTCTACAGCTGCCATGCTTGTTTACCCTGATTTCTTTAAAGCTGCGGTATCTAATGCCGGAAATCACGACAATAGCATCTATAACCGCTGGTGGAGCGAAAAACATCATGGTGTAAAAGAAGTGGTATCGGCTAAAGGGGATACTACATTTACTTATAGCATTGATAAGAACCCTGATCTGGCTAAAAACTTAAAAGGGAATCTGTTGCTGATGACTGGTGATGTAGATAATAATGTACATCCGGCAAATACCATCAGGGTTGCTAATGCGCTGATGAAGGCTGGTAAAAGATTTGAGCTGGTGATCGTTCCGGGGCAGCGTCACGGTTTTGGTGACCTCACAGAATATACTTTCTGGAAGCTGGCCGATCACTTTAACAAATACCTTATCGGCGATTTTTCACAATCCAATCAGGTTAATATACTGGAAATGGATAGGGAAGTGGAACAGAAGAAATAAAAGAAAGGGGGATGATTTTATCATCCCCCTTTCTTTTATAAAACTTGTTATTGCAGGCCTAATTTGTTTTTTAGTTCTTTTGAGAGTGCCGCTTTTGGTACAACTAAACTCACTGTATTAATTGCGAAGTAGGGCTCTGATACTTCTATGTAACCTTTAAAAGGTCCAACTGCTCCCCATGAATTTTTTACCTTAAAGAATAGCTTTCCATTTGCTGATTGCTCAAGACCGATAAGGTGCATCAGGTGATCATCCTCAGTGGTTAAATTCTCATATAATTGCTGACGTAGCTCTGGTGTATAGGCAAGCTCTTTTGCTTCAGGGTTTATCTCTTTTTGTTTTGCATCAGTTGTGTCTGCAAATAACATGGCATAACCTTTTTGCTGCTGGAAATTTCGGTTGCTTACATCGGCATCCCACATAATGGTATATCCATTTTTTACAGCTGTGATGGTTAAAGACAGCATTTCTGATAGGGGCAGGTTATAAAACGAGCCGTTGGAAAAATTGTCAGGTGCCTCTAAAACAAACTGACTGTAATAAGGATGGTGGGTAAAAGAAGTGATGTTTACATAATCATTTGCATCAAACTTTAATACATCATGAGCAAAGGTTTTAGCTGTGTAGCTTTTGCCTTTATATTCAAAGTTAGCCGGAGGAACTCCAATTTTTTGATCAAGAATCTGTACATAGCCTTTTAGCCAGTCATTATCAAGCGGACGTTTTTTGAGTACGTCATCAAGATATGTTTTTAAAGCAGTTTCCAGTCCGGTATGATTAGGGATTTCGCCACTAACACCCTGAAAAACTTCCTGCGGCATTGCGCCATAAAGTGAGATTGACCTGATCAGATCATGGCCAAGACCACCTTCTCCAAATTGTGCTTTACCCTGACGTAAGATATAGTTTTTGGCTTTTTCTATATACACATTGCGTGCGGTAAACATTTCTGATAAGTTAAGTTCTCCTAAACCTTTACGCAATCCTTCTGATTCGATAAGGGAAGTTGTTGAGTAGTTCCAACAGGTACCTGACTGACCCTGGTTTTTAACTGAAGTAGCAGGGTTTTCTTTTACAGGTTTTAGCACATTATTCTGTGCTTGTACGGATAAAGCAAAGCCAAATGCAATTGCAAATAATATGTTTTTCTTCATTTTTTAATAAGCTGGTTTTTCAAAAATAGGAAACCATCATGATTTTTTATGAAAACAGCCAAAAAAAAAGCCCTTGCGATTGCAAGGGCTTTTTACCTAACCAAATGTAAAATGTATTAAAAGTGGAACTGGATACCTAAATTAGGTTTGAAGAAGTTAGCTCCAAGGCTGAATGAATCAGAACCAGCACCTTTTATTTTATCGCCATTAGCATCCTCAAAACGAGAGTTATTGTAGCTTAAACCGTTAACTCCAAACTCGATACCGATTCTTTTAGTTGGGAAGAACGCAAAGCCCGGAGATAAAGCAACACCGATCTTTGTAGAAGAACCTACTTTGCTACCTACGTTACCGTCAGCGTTAACAGATTTAGCCGTTCCAAATTCCATTGGTACAGATAACTGACCGAAGAATTTGAATGACTCAGATAAGTTAGCATAGTAACGACCAAAAGGACTAACTACAAATGCCTGGTTTTCAAATCTGTTAATTGTTTTGTCATAGCTATAACCAACACCAGTACCTACTGCAATGTTGTCACTTACAAAATAACCTACGCTAGGTACGATTCTGAAGCTTGTATTTGATTTTGCACCATCTGCATCAGATTTATTTGTGTCGAATGCAACGTTACCACCAACAATAAATTTTCCTTTTTGAGTTTGAGCCTGAGTGCTAAATGCGAATGCAGAAACTGCAATTAATGATAATAATAATTTTTTCATTTTGTTATTTTTTAATTTATAATCTGGTCATTTAATTTTTTTATATCCTGACCATTTACGGTATATAGTCAAGTCGTGTGCCAAAGTAAATGTAGTCTCATGTGACAATAAATGGCATTTTTTGTAACTGGTTAATTTGTAGAAGGATAAGTTTTGTAGATCTGGTGTTTATTATTTTGGAATGACAATCCAACTTAAGTTATGACAAAACTGCTTGTCTAAAATAAGTCATTCTGACTTTTATTGTAATATTGTCAGTTATTTGTTGTCCGTTTTAAGCTACATATAGGAATGATTTTCGGTACTATATTACTTTTCTTTTAAAAAAACATTAAATTCATAAATCATTGTGCTCCTTAATGTGTTATAGGTTTATGAGATTGTTAATAGAAAGAAAACCGATAAAAGTATATCCAGATCCTAAACGGGTTATAGCACGATTCTTTTTTAATGGAGAGGAGCGGGCAATGGAGGTTGTTAAGCAGGTGATGGGACTTTCATCGAAAGAAGTGTTTAGCCTGATTTCTCCTTTATTACAGGAATATTCTAAACGGCATCGTAACATCACCAAAATACTTACGCGCCATTGCAAAAAGATAAAAGGATCTATAGAAAAGGCTGGTTATGAGTTTGACTCGCTTGATAAATACGAAAAACTATTGTTAGGTTCTTATTTCACGCATGAATATTCTATAGAGTCGGCCGCTTTTTTTAACCCTTCAGTGGTTGAGGACCCGGATCAATCTGATCTTGTAGAGGGTGAAAAGCGTTTGATCATCAGTTTCAGAGCAGTAGGTGAAGGCCATATCTCATCAGTGGTGTTTAGACGGGCACTGATAGACCGCGATCACAATATTACTGTTATGCCGGCAGGCAATTATATTGATGAAGCAGAAATCATTAAAAATGCCATTTACAACAAGAAATTATTTCTTAAAAAGGCTGCAGATTCTATGATCGATATAGAGATTCTAGATGAGATGGGTAATAAGCTGAATGATAAGTTTGACTATGCAACATTAAGGAAAGTGATTATAGATGGCAAGAGCATGCAGGAAGATAATCTGAAAAAACTGGAGTATGATAAGATCCTTTGGTTATCTGATACTTATCATGAGATCAGTTTTTCCAGAGATACTGATCTTTCTGACAGGGTTATCTTTCCAATTTCAGAGTTTGAACGCAAGGGTATTGAAGATGCAAGATTTGTACGTTTCGTAAAGGATGATGGTACTGTGATCTTTTATGCCACTTATACTGCCTTTGATGGCGCTATGATTATGCCCAAATTGCTACAGACTACTGATTTTTATGATTTTAAAATCAGTCCGTTGCATGGTGTAGGCGCTCAAAATAAAAACCTTGCCCTGTTTCCACGTAAAATTAATGGTCAATATGCGATGATGTCGCGGATAGATGGATGGAATAATTATTTGATGTATTCCGATAAATTGACCGTGTGGGATAATCCAATGAAGCTCCAATCACCCGCGTTTCCCTGGGAGTTCATACAGATCGGTAATTGTGGTTCACCTATAGAAACGGAAGCAGGCTGGCTATTGATTACGCATGGGGTAGGGCCAATGCGACGCTATGTTCTTGGTGCCAGTTTATTCGATTTAAATGATCCTTCTGTTGAAATAGGTCGTTTAAATGAACCGCTGGTGATTCCAAATACTGATGAACGTGAGGGGTACGTGCCTAACGTACTTTATTCCTGCGGGTCAATTATTCACGATGGCGAACTGATTATTCCTTATGGTCTTTCAGATTATTGTTCTTCTTTTGCAACTGTTAAGCTTGACCTCTTATTAGATAAATTAAGGAATTCAAGTAGTGCAGTTGATCGCGAGGTTGCTGTTGAAGTTGAAGAACAAGTTTCTGCAAATTAATTTAGCACTTGCTTTTGTACAGAAACCAGGTCGCTGATTTGAATATATTCGAATTCAAGCGCTTTCAATACCATCAAATGGGAGATCCAGTAAGCTAGAGTGCTCTCTGCACCTTGGTTACGGTTAACACCATGTGGCTGTAAGCCGTCACCACACCCTTTGGTTTCATGATCAAATAAAGGAAGATGCAAACTGTTTTCTCCTAAAAACCATTGATAGCACAAGTACATCTGTTTAATGTAAGTGATTTCATGGGTAATTTCATAAGCTTTAAAGTACATCAAGACCATTGCCATGGTTTCAATAGCCTGTTGGTCATATACTGCCATCTCAGGACCATCTCTGTAAAGCCAACCATCGTTGCCAACCGGATTCAAATAACCATGAGATAAGGTTTTTTGACTTAAGAATTTCATGCTTTCCAGTGCAATGCTAAGTGATTCAGCATCCTTGCTGGTTTGATAATAACAAAGTAAAGCCAGTGGTAAAATGGCATTGTCATATGTCATTTTTTCCTCAAACCAATGCCAGTCCCCGTAATTATTTATGCGGTAGGCTTCTTTTAGTGGTTCTGCGAGCCGTTCAAATTCATGTCTGATCCGTTCATCGCCCGGATGCGCTTTCAGGTAATCAGATAAGCCAATCATGGTATTGCCTATGCCTCTTAGATGCTCCAGGCTTTTAAAATGAGGTACAGATTTATTAAATAACTCTCTTGCAAATTCACGATATGAGTTATTTGGTGCATTATTAATCAGGTAGCCGAGCGACCAAATGGTGCGTCCAAAGGAATCTTCAGAACCGACTTCGTCCAGGTATTCTCTGGTAAAGCTTAAGAAGTTTCTGAAACTGCCATCATCACACTGCATATATTGAATATAACTTAAATAAACCGGGAGCAGTTCCAGAGCAACTTTACTTTTATTTTGTTGATAAGCCAGGATAGCCATGATCAAGGCCCGGGCGTTATCGTCAAGGCAATAGCCCTCTTTTAGGTTCGGAATGCCATATTTTGCATGTTGTACAATACCGGTGTCATCTGTTAACCTTCGCACGTGTGCCAGATTAAATGAAGGCATGGTATCCGGATCTATGATCTGTCTATCGGTATCTTCTTTTTCGGAAAGAGATTTAATGATGGCTTCGTTCAACGCATCCACAAATATTTTTCCGATAACTGGCCAGCGTAAATTAAGTCCATACTCGTAGGCGTTTGCTTTAAGCTTGTTTAGCATAGCCTTATCTTCAAACAATTCATTTACAATAGTGGCAAGGGTATCTACATCTTTAAAATCAAATAACCGACCTCTGTTTTCGGCCAATAGCTCCTGTGCATGCCAGTATGGGGTTGAAATTACAGCTGCGCCAGCACCAATAGCATAAGATAATGTCCCGCTGGTAATCTGGGCTTCGTTTAAATAAGGAGTGATATACATATCACAGGCCGTTAAATAGTCAAACAACTGCTTTTCCGATACAAATTTATTGATAAAAGTAAGGTTGTCTTCCACGTTGAGCTTTTTGGCTAATTTTTTTAAGCTATCACGATATTCTTCTCCAGAACTACGAATCACCCCTGGGTGTGTAGTACCCAGAATCACATACATTACATCGGGGTTTTGGGCAACTATTTGTGGTAATGCTTCTATAACGGTCTCTAATCCCTTATTTCTGCTGATCAGTCCAAAAGTAAACAGTACTTTTTTATTTTTAAAAGGAAAGGCATTTTTAACCGGGTTATCTGTTTCAGCTTCCAGATCAGGAACACCATGTTCAATCAATTGAATCTTGCTAAATGAAATTCCATATATGCTGGTTAAAAAACCAACTGCCCTATGGCTCATTACCACCACCCTCGACGAATGTTTTGCTATTTCCCTGATAATGGTTAGCTGCATATAGCTTGGGTCTTTTAATACCGTATGTAAAATAGTGACCAAAGGTTTTTGTAACCTTGCAATTAATGGAAGGATATAAACCCCATCTCTACCTCCATAAATGCCAAATTCATGCTCCATAATGCAGGCATCTACTAAACTGGTATTGATGTAATCAGCTGCACGGATATAGTCCTTCTGGTTTTCCTGACGGATTTTATACTTAACTTCTGCGGGGTATTCGTAGGTGTCTAAATGCTCTGAATCATTCATTGCGACTACATAACTATCGTCCGAAACAGTAGTTTTATCGAAGCCAATTGCCCGAAGTAGGTTATGATTAAACGTAGCAATACCACATTCACGTGGTGGATAGGTGGATATATAAGCAATTTTCATATAGATAGAAGAGTCTTTGTACGGTATTAACAGTTCTTCAATTGAATTGTTCTGAATAGTTGCCTTAATTATGTAATCTTGTAAAAAGACTAGCAAAAAAAAGAGGCAACCTCATAACTAGTTTTTTATGAGGCTGCCTCTTTTAAATAGTCTTATTTACTGTTCAAAAACACAAATTTGTGATCGAACATATCTAATTTTATTTTACTATCCTTGTCTACTTTTCCTGCCAGGATTTCCTTGGACAACTCATTTAAAATGCGTTTTTGTATCACGCGTTTCAATGGCCGAGCTCCAAATTGCGGATCATACCCTAGTTCGGCTAACCAGTCCAATGCTTCAGGGGAAGCCTCCATTTCGATACCCATTTCGGCAAGTGTCTCCTGTACATGTTTAAATTGCAGACTTACAATGTCTCTAATCTCATTGCGGTCAAGCGGAGTAAACATAATCAACTCATCAATCCTGTTTAAAAATTCCGGCCTGATCGTCTGTTTTAACAGCTCAAATAGCTCACTTTTAGTTTTTGCAATGACCTCATCACGGTTTTCATCATTCAGCTCTTTAAAATTATCCTGTATCAGGTGGGAGCCAATATTTGAAGTCATGATGATAATTGTGTTTTTAAAATTCACCACTCGACCTTTATTATCCGTCAAACGGCCATCATCTAACACTTGCAATAAGATGTTAAATACATCCGGGTGTGCTTTCTCAATTTCATCCAATAATACAACTGAATAAGGTTTACGACGTACGGCTTCAGTCAGCTGTCCACCTTCTTCATAACCTACATATCCAGGAGGCGCACCGATTAAACGAGAAACAGCATGTCGTTCCTGGTATTCACTCATATCAATGCGGGTCATTGCATTTTCATCGTTGAACAGGAATTCTGCCAGAGCTTTCGCTAGTTCTGTTTTACCTACTCCGGTGGTACCAAGGAATATAAACGAACCAATTGGTTTACGTTTATCTTGTAATCCGGCACGCGAACGACGTATGGCATCAGATATAGCTTCAATAGCCTCATGCTGTCCGGCAACACGTTTATGTAGTTCAGTCTCAAGATGCAATAATTTTTCGCGCTCGCTGGAAATCAACTTGGTTACCGGTATGCCGGTCGAACGAGCTACTACGCCGGCAATGTCATCAGCGGTAACCTCTTCTTTTAACATGCGGCCTTCAATCTGCTGGCTTTCTAATTGGGTTTTTAATTTTTCAACTTTATCCTGTGCTTCTTTTATTTTACCATAACGTAGTTCGGCAACTTTTCCATAATCGCCGGCACGCTCGGCCTGACTGGCTTCTTGTTTGTAGTTTTCAACCAGTTCCAGCTCATTGTTAATATTGTCTACCAGGTCTTTTTCACCCTGCCATTTTGCTTTTATTTCGTCTCTTTCAGCTGATAGATTGGCTATCTCCTCACCCAGAGATTTTACTTTTTTACTGTCGTTTTCGCGTTTAATGGCTTCCCGTTCGATCTCTAATTGCATAATCTTACGATTCATTTCATCTACTTCCTCAGGTACACTATCCATTTCCATGCGAAGTTTAGCCGCAGCCTCATCCATTAAGTCGATGGCTTTATCGGGTAAAAACCTATCGGCAATATAACGTTGTGACATTTCAACAGCTGCAATAATAGCCTCATCTTTAATTCGCACCTTGTGGTGAGTTTCGTAACGTTCTTTCAACCCACGGAGGATAGAGATTGCATCCTGGGTGTCGGGCTCATCAACCATTACTTTTTGGAAACGGCGCTCTAATGCTTTATCTTTTTCTATATATTTCTGGTATTCATCCAGGGTAGTGGCACCAATTGCGCGTAATTCGCCACGGGCCAATGCAGGTTTTAAGATGTTTGCAGCATCCATTGCGCCTTCACCACCACCGGCACCTACCAGCGTATGGATCTCATCAATAAACAAAATAATGTCTCCATCGCTTTGAGTTACCTCTTTAATCACTGCTTTTAGGCGTTCCTCAAACTCTCCTTTATATTTTGCTCCTGCAATCAATGCCCCCATATCCAGAGAGTAAACGGTTTTTGATTTCAGGTTGGCAGGAACGTCACCTTTAATAATTCTGAAAGCAATCCCCTCTGCAATTGCAGTTTTACCAACACCAGGTTCACCAATCAATATCGGGTTGTTTTTAGTTCTTCTTGAAAGAATCTGAATTACCCGCCTGATTTCTTCATCGCGACCAATTATAGGGTCTAGTTTGCCTGATTCGGCATATTCGTTTAAGTTACGTGCATATTTATTTAATGCATTGTAAGTAGCTTCAGCATTTTGACCGGTAACATGGTTATCACCCCGTAAAGCAATAATGGCTTTTTTAAGGTCTTTCTCCGTTACACCTTGATCTTTGAGATATTTAGCTGTATTGTCATTTACAGAAAGTAAGCCAAGCAAGATGTGCTCAACAGATACAAATTCGTCTTTAAATTCTTTTAAATAGGATTGAGCTTTTTGTAGGGCCGAATTGCTTCCTGAAGTTAAATATGGACTGCTGCCGGTAACTTTAGGGAATTTCTCAATCTCTGTATCTAGTTGTTGATTTAAAACATTTAGATTCACATTGAGCTTCTTCAAAATATAGGAAACTACATTTTCATCAACAGTAAGCAAACCTTTTAAGATATGTGCTGTTTCAATAGCCTGTTGCTGATTGCCTTGGGCTATTTCGGAAGCCTGTTGAATCGCTTCCTGCGCTTTTATAGTGAAGTTATTGAAGTTCATGTCAATTATTAAACAAAGTAAATGCCGCCTTGTTTTTTTGTGTAAAATCGGAAATTTTGTCGGGATTTTGTGGATTATAATGACTAATTTACCGATAAATATCAAACTGATATGAAATAATGTCTCTTTTTAGTAAATAATCTACTGTTTCTTTTAAGGTTGATATGCTGTTCGGTTTAGGCCTTGTATGCTGTCGTAATAACTCCGCCTTCCTTATGCAATTAGAGCGCGGTGAGTCCGCCTTTTTACTGGAAAAAGGCGGACTCACCGCGGACTCATGGCGGACTCACTGCGGATTGATACCAAGAGCATATTGATTGAATTAGGCACCTGAATTAATAGGCTTTTAGCTGATTAATTTAATTTCGTTTTTACATTACTTTATAAATTTTGGATAAATTTCCCGTCCTTTGTAGCTTGCCTAATTTGAGATGCTAACTCCACTCGATGATTTCTATCAGCAAAAAGAAGAGCCTCTGAGGGGGTGTTTGCTAGCATTAAAACATATTATTTTAGGACTGGATACGCAGATCACTGCCGAATGGAAATACAAATTACCATTTTTCTACTATAAAGGAAAAATGTTCTGTTATCTCTGGTTTCATAAAAAGTATAAAAAGCCCTATATCGGCATTGTTGAAAGCAAGCATATCGATCACCCTGATCTTTTGATTGAAAAACGGGCAAGAATGAAAATTATGCTGATTGATCCTGAGCAGGATCTTCCGGTTGAAACCATTAAAAACATATTAAAGCAAGCAATTGCCAAATATTAAATGAGAGAATTTATACGATTATATCTGGACGCTTATAAAGGGCTATCTACTCCGGCATGGATGTTAGCGCTTGTTATGCTGATCAATAGAAGTGGGGCGATGGTTATTCCTTTTTTGGGTGTTTATATGGTTAATCATTTAAACTTTAACCTGGAAGACACAGGGACTGTTTTAAGCTGCTTTGGTGTTGGTGCTGTTTCAGGATCTTTTTTAGGAGGATGGTTAACGGATAAAGTTGGACACTTTAGAGTTCAGCTAATCAGTTTGATTTTAACCGTACCTGTGTTTTTTCTGCTACCTGAGTTAAATACGGTGGTAAAACTTGGGATTGGTGTTTTCATATTAAGTATTATATCAGAAACCTTCAGACCTGCGAATTCTGTTTCTATCGCTTACTATTCAAAGCCGGATAACATTATCAGGTCGTTTTCATTAAATAGGATGGCGATGAACCTGGGATTTTCAATTGGCCCTGCTTTGGGTGGTTTTTTAGCGGCTGTTTCTTATACATTTTTGTTTTATGGCAACGCAGTTGCAGCTTTTTTGTCGGCCCTGTTGTTCTTTATTTATTTCCGTAACCGTAAGGGAAATGAAAAGAAGGTTGTTGAGCATAAAGCTGTTGCTGATGATCAAAAGTTGGATAGATCGCCGTATAAAGACACTCTTTTTGTGCTTTTCAGTATTCTAAGCTGTGTATTTGCGATTTGTTTTTTTCAATTGTTAAATACACTGCCCTTGTACTATAGGACTATTTATAAACTTACAGAGGCGAATATTGGCGTAATTCTGGCATTTAGTGGTATGGTGGTCTTTTTGTTGGAGATGTTGCTGGTACATATTGCGGAGAAAAGAATGACCGCCAGGGCTGTAATTGTTTGGGGAGTTTTACTTTGTGGATTGTCCTTTTTAATTTTAAATCTCGCAAATGGCATTTGGGTATTGTATGTGTCCATCTTTGTACTCTGTATTGCTGAAATTCTAGCAATGCCATTTATGGCTACAGTAACTTTACAACGCTCATCGCAAAAAAACAGAGGCGCATATATGGGAGTTAATGCTTTGTCTTTTTCTGCAGCGCATGTATTCTCTCCTTTTATTGGAACAAGGATTGCTGCCATTTATGGTTTTGAAACTTTATGGTATGGAACAGCCGCGGTATTGTTAATTACGGCAATAGGGTTTCTTATTGTAATGAAAAAAATGAGGTTGGCAGATTTTTAAGGTAATAAAAAAGGGTGCCTTGCGCACCCTTTAGTATAATTTTAGAATTGTTATTTTAATAACTCGGCTAATCTTGAAGTTTGATGATCTGCAAGCTTCTGCAGTGGACCCGCTGCAAGCATTTTCATCATCATATTCAAATCAGCTGATATAATGTGCGAAGCTGTTGTGCCACCTTTACCGTTATCCGCTACTGTCCATTTTAATTCAAGATCAAATGGAGCTTTTTCTGTTGGAATAGCTGTAAGCTCTTTGTTCTCTATACGATTGGATATTTTGATAGACAGTTTTGCCATGTTTTGTATGGTAAAACTAGCCTCATCTTGAGTAGAAGACCAGTTATAAATATTCTCGGGCATCAACTGCTGATGATTATTCATATCTGCCAAAAAAGCATATACTTTTTCTACAGGTAAATTTACTTCAGTAGTACTTTCAATAACAGTCATTATAATTAGGTTAGTTTTTCTAATTTGTTAGCCCATTCAGATGGGTTTCTGCGCCATTTAGTTAAAAGATCTACATCTTTTTGCGCTATAAAACTATGCTCTGCAGCATAATCAATTAATGTATTGTAATTAGATAGTGTTGCATAGCGGCATTTTGCAGCAGCAAAGTTTTCATCAGCCTGATCAAAACCATAGGTGAAAATGGCAACCAATCCTGCAACAGATAGTCCGGCTTTTCTCAGTGCATCCACAGCTTGTAAACTGCTTTTACCTGTTGAAATCAGATCCTCTATGACTACGACTCTTTGTCCTTCAATGATTTCACCTTCAATCAGACTTCCTGTTCCATGTTCTTTTGCTTTTGATCTTACGTAAGCAAATGGTAATCCAAGTTCTTGAGCTACTAAAGCACCTTGTGGGATACCTGCAGTTGCCACTCCTGCAATCAGATCTACAGAACCAAATTCTTCCTGAATTAATTGCGTAAGTTTTTGCCTGATATAAGTTCTAACAGATGGATGGGAAAGGGTGATCCTATTGTCACAATAAATGGGAGATTTCCAACCGGAAGCCCATGTAAACGGGTTATTCGGTTGTAACTTTATTGCTTTTATTTGTAATAAAAATTCAGCTACCTTTAATTCAATATCACTTTTATTATACATGGCGCAAAAATACGGATTTCTTTACAATTTGTGCTAACACTGCCTTAAACTATGTAGTTAAGGAGTGCAGGAAATTGAAGAAAATGCTCGGTTAAATAATTAATTCCTATGGGGGCGAATATCGTTAATTAAAACTGCTGGTAAAAATTATTTTTTGGCTTTTATTGATAATCAGTGTGATAAAGAATTTATTGGATCGTTACTCAGATGGTATGGAGCAACTGAAAGTTTTTTCATAAAATTTGGTTGGAGGGTATTATTTTCTTCTCTTATAAAATTTCATTCTGTTTTTCTATTCTTTTCTGCGGAAACTGCGGTTGTTAATAGAGTGCTAGTCTTTTTCAATATGTCTATGGAACTTTGGCTTCTGGTCACACAAAAGATAGCATTTTATATGAAAGATATTAAGATAGAAAGATCTATTACCAGGCGTGCTGAGGATTCGCTAGAGCGTTATCTGCAGGAGATATCAAGGTTTCCATTGCTCAAAGGAGAGGAGGAAGTAATACTGGCAAAAAAGATCAGTTCGGGAGATAAAGCAGCATTAGAAAGGTTGGTGAATTGTAATTTGCGTTTTGTGGTTTCAGTTGCTAAAAAATATGAAATAGAAGGGATGCCTTTAGCAGATTTGATTTCAGAAGGTAATATTGGCTTGGTAAAAGCTGCGAAACGTTTTGATGAAAGCAGGGGTTTTAAATTTATTTCTTATGCTGTTTGGTGGATCAGGCAAGCGATTTTGTATAGTATAGGTCTCCATAAACGTACAATACGGTTACCTATGAACCAGTTGGGTGGAATAATGGACTTATGGAGATCGGAAGATTTGCTGGAACAGCAGTTGCATCGTTTACCTACTTTAGATGAGTTGACAGAATTTATGGGTATTCCGGATGAACGAGTGCTTGATTACTTATCAAATTCAGCTGATGTTTTTTCGCTTGATATGCCATTAGAAGACGCTGAAGAAGGCCCTAGGGTAAGTACAATGAGCGATCCTGCAGCGGTATCACCTGATGCGGGTTTGGAGCGGGAAGCATTTCATATTAATATTCAACGGATGATGAATGTACTTAGTCCGCGTGACCAGAATATTCTTCGTTTGGCCTATGGAATGGGTGGAGGCAGGCCATTACCAAATGAGGATATCAGTAATTTATTGGGACTGAGTTCGGAAACCATTCGCAGAGCAAAGCAGAAAGCGCTGTTTAGATTACGCGAAATGAAAGAGGTAAAAATGATGCTTCAATATTTATAGTAGGTCAAGTGATATAACATTTAAATATAGCGGTTGAAATTGAATTATTTTTTCGTGGTAATTCTGTACTTTTAAAAATTGGTTTTCATTGATAAAATGTGCTTTAAAACAAGTATGAACAACCATTTTTAAAATATTGGCTACAAACTATGAAGACTTACAGGATTTATATCAACGATAATACATTATATATAACAGATGCTGTTCCAGATTTATTGGCGGAATTTGAACGTTTAAGTGTTGTGGGTTTTGATTTTTCGACATTTTATAAGCATGTAATTGGAGTAACAGGAAAATCCTACTTATTACTGGATCCGGATCCGAAGGGCTTGTTTAAAAGAATTAAAAGTAGCTGCTTAATTATTAAAGCAGCAGGAGGGTTGGTAGCTAATGCCAAGGGGAATTACCTGTTTATTTTTAGGAATAAAAGATGGGATTTGCCAAAAGGAAAGGTCGAAAACGGCGAGAAAATGAAACAAGCTGCGTTGCGTGAAGTAGAGGAAGAGTGTGGAGTAAAGATCTTTACCAATGGTGAAAAGCTATGTAAAACTTATCATGTGTATACATTAGGAGGCAAAATCGTTTTAAAGAAAACCAATTGGTACAGCATGACTGTTAAAGGAGTACCTAAGCTGATTCCTCAAAAAGAAGAAGGAATCACTAAGGCCATCTGGTTGGGTAGAACCGAGTTGGAGCCTATCCTTAAAAACACTTATCCTTCTATAGTACAAGTATTGGAAGTTGGGGCATTGTTGTACTCGTAAGGTTATAAAATGACCACAAGAGGCGCTTCACTTTATAAAAAGGGAAGCGCCTCTTGTGGTAAAAATTGACTTACATTCCCATTGTTGCGCAAAATATCGCGTACAATGGTTGAGCTGATTGCAGAATATTCGGGTTTGCTTAGTATAAAGATGGTTTCCATCTCGGGCATCATGGTTTGGTTGATTTGTGCAATGGCTCTTTCGTATTCGAAATCTCCTACAGAACGAATTCCTCTGACCATGTATTTTGCATTTATTTTTTTGCAAAAATCAACTGTTAAACCTTCATAAAGTTGTACCTCAACCTGGGCTGTATCTGCAAATACCGTTTTTACAATTTCTTCTCGCTTCTCTGCAGATAAAAAACTTTGTTTTGAACTGTTCAATCCAATGCCTACCACGATTTTATCAAATAAGGGTAACGCGCGTTTTAAAATATCAACGTGAGCGATAGTTATGGGATCGAATGAACCTGGAAAAAGTGCAATCTTCATAGGGTTAATTTTTTTCAAAAAAACTGAAAGATGAATTTCCATACCTTCTGGTTTCTTTATAACCTGGTTGGTCTTTCATTTTTAGTAAAGATGGATGTTCTACTATTAACAAGCCGTTATCAGTAAGTAAATTATTCTTCATAACCAGCTGCGGTATTAATGGAATTGTTGGTAAATCGTAGGGAGGGTCAGCAAAAATGATTTGGTAGGTCTCCTGATCACTTTCTAAAAATTTAAAAACATCATCCTTGTGCGCGTCTATTTCGGGTAAATCGTATTTTTTTATGACTGATTTTAGCCAATACACACAGCCTGAGTGTTTATCTACCGCTGTTACCTGTTTTATTCCTCTTGATGCAAACTCTATGCTAATGTTTCCTGTTCCCGAAAACAGATCAAGCACCCTACACTCTTCAAAATCGTAAGTATTATACAGAATGTTAAAAAGTGCTTCTTTGGCCATATCTGTAGTGGGCCTAACAGGTAAACTTTCGGGGGCACTAAGGCGAATGCCTTTTAATTTTCCTCCTATTATTCGCATAAATCAAGGGCTAGCAAGCTGCTGTAATAATGAGCAGGCATATCATCTAAAATTTTGTGGTCTAATTCTTTAACAGGGGGGCAATTGAAACTGATGTTGTTAAAGTATTTTGCTATACATTGATAATAATCGTCTCCAGAATGTATAATGCCACTTAACTGTACTTCTGTATTGGCTGTATTGATGTTAAGCTGGCTAACGATCAATAATAGATAATAGTTAAACTCTTCAGCGTTATCAGTCTGGTAATAATTTTGAAAGATCAGCTTTTCGCCAGTACTATATAAAGCATTGAATGAAGATGCAGTAAAATCGAGCAATAAAATCGTTTTGTCACTTTGAGCCGCAAGTGTAAGTACAGGTGCGTTTTGCGCATATAACTTGCAATTACTTAAAGATGTTGTCAGTGTTTCTTCAGTAAATTGCTGAAGGGTAAAGATTGAGGTAAAACCAAATGTTTTAAATGGTCTGGTATATAAGTTATTTGATTGTGTTTCGGTAAAGAATTTAGCGTATTGATTGAGCTGTTGTGGATCAAACAGTTCATTAGGAACATTGATCGAATTCTCTGTATATACAGCAGCTTTAATTTCTTTAAAAGCTAAGGTTAAATAAACATCATTCTTAAGTTTGATGGCCAGCATTGCCGGTACATCGTTACACTCCTGCTCATCATAAACTGCTTTAAGTTGTCTGCGGCCCTTATCAATGATTGCATAAGAGAAACTATCCGGTGTTATTTTTAACAACAGGTCGCAATCTGCAGCCGTATTCAGGTCAAACTCAGGATCAACCAATAGTATGCTGTTTTTATTATCCATATTAGCAAAATTAATCCTTTTTTCTATAAGATCACCATCGCATATTTGTTAAATGGATAAAGCAGCAATTATTGCCCAATCTTACGAATTTACTCCGACTGCCGAACAGCTTTTTTTTTGTAAAGAAATGGCTTCTTTTTTATCACATGAGTTGGATAATCAGTGTTTTATATTGAGAGGGTACGCAGGGACGGGGAAAACTACTTCTGTAGGAGCCCTGGTAAAGGCTTTAACAAAATTTAAAATCCGTTCGGTATTAATGGCGCCAACAGGAAGGGCGGCGAAGGTGATGAGCAATTATACCGGTAAAAAGGCCCTAACCATTCATAAAAAAATATATAGAAAACGATCGGCGGTTTCAACTGATTTGTCGTTTCAGTTGGCACCTAACCTGGCGGAACATACACTTTTTATCATTGATGAGGCATCGATGATTGCCGATGAATGGATTACGCATACTGGGTCATCCTTTTTAAAGGATTTAATGGAATTTGTGTATAATGGGAAAAATTGTGCTGCATTATTTGTGGGTGATACGGCACAATTGCCGCCGGTTGGGAGTATTGATAGTCCGGCTTTAAATGCAGCATACGTCGCATCAAATTTTGGTATACAGGTTAAAACAGTTGAACTGAAAGAGGTAGTGCGACAGGAAAAGAAATCAGGAATATTGGCCAATGCAACCATGCTGCGCAAGCTGATTAATGATTTGGAAGCGAAAAGCGATGCAAAAATGATTTTACCGAAATTTATAACCAAAAACTATAAAGATATCTTTAGGATGACAGGCCTAAAGCTGGTTGAAGGGCTAGAATATGCTTATGGTAAGTTTGGCATTGAAAACTCATTGGTTGTTTGCAGATCTAATAAATCGGCCAATGTATATAATCAGCAGATCAGAGCCAGGTTGCTTTATCGTGAGGAAGAGCTTACGGGTGGCGACCAGATTATGGTGGTGAAGAACAATTATTTTTGGCTGCCCGAAAATGAGTCGGCCGCTTTTATTGCTAATGGCGATATGGCTAAAATTGTAAGAGTAAGGAATACGGAAGAACGGTACGGCTTTCGTTTTTCGGAAGTACAGTTGGAATTTATGGATTTTCCGGATGTAGGACTGGTTACCTGTAAGGTGATGCTGGATACGCTTACAATAGATGCGCCAAATTTATCGCATGAACAAGGAACTAAACTATTTGAACAGTTGAATATTGATTATGAGCATATAAAAAATAAGCGGGAAAGATTTAATGCAATTAAAGAAGATCCTTATTATAATGCGCTGCAAATTAAGTTCGCTTATGCGGTAACCTGTCATAAAGCGCAAGGTGGGCAATGGGATGCTGTTTTTGTAGATCAGGGTTATTTAACGGATGAAATGGTAGACATGGACTTTTTAAGATGGCTATATACTGGGGTGACGAGAGCGAAAAGAGAATTATTTTTAGTAAATTTTGCACCTAATCTGTTTTTAGCTACGGCCGAGGATGAATTTTAAATATTAAAAAGCGTAATTATGAGATTTGCATATTCTATTAAACAAAAAATGAAGATCGCAGTGTTGTTATTCTGCATTATGGCCTGTACCTTATTGATTCGTTTTTTGGAGGATAAAAGTGTAAAGAGCATGAATGAGTCATTTGTATCCATGTACAATGACAGGCTTATTCCTGCCACTGATTTGTTTTATGTGGCAGAGAATGCTTATTTAAAAAAATCTCTGTTTGAAGATGCTTTATATGGGCCTGATCAGCTTTTTGATGCTGCAAGTTTGAAGGCGCAACTCGGGAAGCTGAACGTTTCAATTGATTCTTTGATTGATAAGTATAGTAAAACCTTTCTGGTAAAGCAGGAAAAGGAACAGTTGGAGGAACTTAAAAAAGACCTTGAAAGTACAGTAGGTGTGGAAAACAAAATGTTATCTATAGCGACTACACAGGGTATTGGAGAAGCCAGAAAGCTCTACAGTAATGAGGGAAGGGACTCATCAAACAAAACTATAAAGAAATTATCAGAGCTGATGAGTATTCAGAAGCAAATAGGGGAAGAATTGATTAAAGATTCAGCTTTTATGGTATCTGGTAATAAGCTGTATTCTACCTTTCAGGTAGTTTTGGCCATTGTTATTGGTATTTTGATCGTGGGGATTGTATTTACTTCTAATGTAGTAAAGATTACTAATGAGAAGTTTAATTTGAATTAAGCGGCTATTAATGGTATAGTAATTTGAAAAGTAGTGCCCTCATTTTCTTTGCTGTTTACGGTTATCGATCCTCCATGTCGCTCTATAATCTGCCTGGATATATGTAATCCTAAACCTATTGACTTTTCGCCTTTAAGCCCTGGTCGTCCTGCTTTAGAGAACTGATCAAAAAGTATTTTCTGTAGGTTATCAGGGATACCGATCCCAAAATCTGTAATCCGGATGATACATGTGTCATCTGATTTAGAAAGTTCGATATTGATAGGGGTTTCCGGTTTGGAAAATTTTAGTCCGTTTCCAATAAGGTTATCTATAACCCTGGTCAGTTTAGATGGGTTAACTGCGGCAGTAACTGCCGGTTCGTCGGGTTTAAAATTTATAACTCTTTCCTTGTTCAGATTTTTTTGCCAATTGTCACAAATACTATTCATAAAAGCGATCATATTTGTAGTTTGAAGCTGGAATGGCGCTTTTTCATTTTGAGCTACTTCAATCAGATCGTTGATGATGTTTTTTGCCTGGCGTGTTGATGTAAGAATAAGCTGCATTTCCATGCTGTTTTTATTAGATTCCTCTTCTAAAGCAATTTGGGTTAGTGCTTCGATATTATTGAGCGGGTTTCTTAGGTCATGAGCTACAAATCCAAGAATTTCTCCTTTTTGATGATTAAGGAGTTGAACTTCCATATTTTTTTCTTCTAGTTGCTTGACCTTTACAAACTGTTCGGCTTTAAAGTAATAGCTATATCTGGAACAGGCGTAAAGAAAAAAAGCCAGTACGCCGGACATGATTACATTAAGTAGTTTTTGCAGGTTACTGATGTTTGGTATGACCATAGCGGCTATAAACAAAATTACAATGTAAATAGAAATGGTAATGATTTGTTTAAGTTCAAGCGCGAAGAAAACACTAACTGCAACTATTCCTGTAAGGAATATGGTCAATGTGTTTTTTGGATTAAATAGAGAGAAAAGATAACTTACCGTAAAAGATGTAGTTAAGAGAAATATACAAAATATGATAACCAGTGTTTCTCTGCCGGTTGTTTTCCAACGTGAGGACTTTAAAGCGAGGCTACTAAGAAGTATGAATAGGGAGGCACCTAAGGTTTGAACCCAGTTTAGGGCGTTATATAGGCCCAGATTAGGCATGGATTCCAGCTCGTCATGATAAAATATTGAGGTTGTTCTTACCCCAAGGGCAATGATAAGTAAAAACGTTCCCAGGATGGTTACCTGCCGGGTATTGATGTAACTATAAGTATCCTTAAATTCATCGGAATACTTTTTTGGAATTCTATATCTAAATAAATGGAGCACTTTGTTTTTTTTGGTAGTAAAAATAATGAAAGGAAATGAAGTTGTATGATTATTATATTATTTTTACTGAAAGTAATTAATATTTATGATGGCTACGATACCTAAAATTTATTTGATTATGATGCTGCTTTCTATAAACGTTATAGTTAAAGCTCAGGGAGTTGACTCCTTAAATTACAAATTTAGCCTGAAATCAGCGATTGATTTTGCTTTAAGACACCAAACAGCAGTTCTGAATGCCACCGTTGATGAGGAGATTGCTCGTAATACGATAAAACAAACCGTTGGTATTGGTTTGCCACAGGTGTCCAGCTCTTTTAGCTTTCAGGACTTCCTGAAATTGCCAACAACACTACTGCCTGGTGAATTCGCTTCTCCACCTTCCAATACGCCTATTCCTGTTAAGTTTGGTACAAAGTATAATTCTACAGCAAATATTCAGTTAAGTCAGTTGATATTTGATGGAGGGTATATTGTTGGGTTACAAGCTACAAAAACCTATAAGGAGCTGTCGGTTAGAAATAGTAAGCGAACAAAGATAGAAACAGTTGTCGCCGTAACTAAAGCCTATTATTCCGCATTGGTGAGTAAGGAGCAACTGAGTTTAATTGATGCGAACCTTGCACAGCTCACAAAATCTTTAAATGATACAGAGGCGATGTTTAAGAATGGCTTTTCTGAAAAGATTGATGTGGATAGACTTCAGGTTTTAAAAAATAATTTAGAAACCGACAGGGAGAATGTGGTTCAGTTATTTGCTATTAATGTAGATTTACTTAAATTCCAAATGGGAATGCCAATACAAGCTAACCTTGCACTTACTGATAAGATCAGTGATGTAAGGGCAGAGCCCGTAGTTTTACAAACTACTGATACAACATCATACAGAGGGAGGATAGAGTACTCTTTGCTGGAAACCCAAAAAAAATTAAATGAATTGGATTTAAAACGGCAAAAAAGTATGTTCCTGCCCACATTGTCAGGATTTGCCAGTGCCTCTAAAAATTTTCAATCAGATAATTTACCTACACATTTCGATCAGAGCTTTCCAACTTCTGTAATTGGGCTTACGCTTTCCTGGAATATTATTAATGGCGGACAGCGTATTTATCAGGTTCGCAATGCTAAACTAGCGGTTCAGAAGTCTGAAAATGATATGGTTAACTTAAAGAATGGCATTACGCTTGAGATTTCAAATGGACAGAAAGCTTATCTCAGTAGCTTGCGTTCGGTCGAAAATCAACAAAGAAATCTTAGCCTGTCAGCCGAAATACTTAGGGTTTCCCGCATTAAGTATGAACAAGGGGTCGGTTCTAGTCTGGAAGTAACCACCGCTGAAACGTCTTTAAAAGAAGCTCAAAACAATTACATCAAAGCATTATATGATCTGCTGATTAATAAGGTGGATCTGGATAAGGCTACAGGAAGAATCAATTATTAACCTCAAAATACCCCATAACGATGAAAACACCATTATATACAGTCGCACTGGCCCTTTTTTTTGCTTCCTGTTCATCAGATAATCCAAAGGATAAAAAAGCAGCATTAGAAAAGCTTAAAAAGGAGCAGACAGTGCTGAATGGGAAAATAGAAAAGCTGGAGTCGGAATTAGGCCAGAATAAAAAGAAAGATGATTTTAAAGATGTGGCTGTAACGGAACTGGCAGAAACGCATTTCCGAAATTATGTGGAAGTACAAGGGAAAGTTGATGCTGAAGATAATGTAGATATTATGCCTGAAGTACCAGGGACAGTAATTGGGATTTATGTGAAAGCCGGGCAACATGTAAGTAAAGGACAAGTATTGGCACAATTGGATGATAAAGTACTGAAACAAAGTGTTGCTCAGCTGCAAACTCAACTGGATCTGGCTACCACTGTTTTTAACCGCCAGAAAAATCTATGGGACCAAAAGATTGGGACTGAGGTTCAATATTTAACGGCAAAGAGCCAGAAAGAAGGGTTAGAAAAACAACTCGCAGGGCTAAAATCGCAGGCATCGATGAGTAAGATCAAAAGCCCGGTTTCCGGGACGGTAGATGCGATGGATATGAAGCTGGGACAATCTGTAGCTCCCGGAACACCAATTGGAATAAGGGTGGTAAATGCTGATAAACTTAAGGTAAAGGCCCTTGTTTCTGAAAATTATGGTGGAAAGGTAAATCAGGGAGATGAGGTTACTATTTCTTTACCGGATGTACCGGAGACGTTGAATGCGAGGGTTTCTTTTGCGGCTAAGGTGATTGATCCTGTTTCGAGAGGGTTTAATGTGGAGGTGAAATTACCTTCAAATAAGAATTATCGTCCCAATATGGTGGCCATATTAAAAATTATAGATTATAGCAATGATAAGGCGCTCGTGGTTCCAATAAATGCGATACAAAAATCGGAAAGCAGTGAATATGTTTATACGGCTGTGGATGGGAAAGCCAAAAAGGTAAATATTAAGACAGGAAAGGTGTCGGATGGTAAAGCAGAAGTTTTATCAGGTTTAAAAGTGGGTGATAAGGTGATTGTCACAGGTTTTCAGGGGCTGAACGATGGGGATTCGGTTAAGTTATAAATTGATTATTCATAAAATAATATGAAGGATATTAATAAAGAATTTCGACCGTCCAGTTGGGCGATAGATAACAGAACGGCTATATACGTATTTACGTGTTTGCTGATGATCGCCGGTTATTTTTCCTACAATAGTCTGCCAAAAGAGAATTTTCCGGAGGTTATCATCCCAAAGATATTTGTGCAAACAGTTTATCCGGGTACTTCTCCTGCAAATATAGAGAACCTGGTTACCAAGCAACTGGAAAAGCAGATAAGGGGTACATTAGGATTGAAAAAGATCACTTCCAATTCGTATCAGGATTTCTCTTTCATTACTGCCGAGTTTAATACAGGGGTAGATATAAAAGATGCAAAACAGCGGGTAAAGGACGCGGTAGATAAGGCCAGAACAGATCTTCCAACTGATTTACCTGCTGATCCGGTGATTATGGATATCAATCTCTCAGATCTGCCAATTATGTATATCAATATTTCGGGAGATTATGACCTGAAGAAATTAAAGGAGTATGCTGATGATATTCAAGATCGGGTTGAGGGCCTGAAAGAGATTGCCGGAGTGGATATTGTGGGCGCTCTGGAGCCTGAAATACAGATCAATGTTGATTTACGTAAGATGGAGGCAGCACGTCTCTCATTTAATGATATTGCTCAGGCTGTAAGTAAAGAAAATAAAACCATATCTGGCGGTTCGGTAAAGATGGATGGGATGCTGCGAACTTTAAATGTTAAAAAGGAGTTTAAAGATGCCGAAGAGATTGGTAATCTTATTGTTAAAACACCTACAGGGGGCGCTGTTTATTTAAAGGATATTGCAGAGGTAAAGGACTCGTTTAAGGAGCAAAATAGCTATGCCCGGCTATATGGGAAAAATGTGATTACGTTAAATGTGAGGAAACGGAGTGGAGAAAATCTGATTGAGGCTTCCGATAAGATCAACGCACTATTGAAGGAAATGAAGGGTAAGGTGATTCCTGAAAAATTGAACATTACCATCACGGGTGATCAAAGTGATCAGACTCGTATTACGCTTCATGATCTGATCAATACCATCATTATTGGTTTTATCCTGGTAACATTGATCCTGATGTTTTTTATGGGGGTAACCAATGCGTTATTTGTAGCAATGTCTGTACCGCTGTCTATGTTTATCGCTTTTCTTTCCATGCCTGTGTTGGGAGGGTTATTCCATTTTAACTTTACCATGAACATGATGGTATTGTTCTCTTTCTTGCTGGGGTTGGGGATTGTGGTGGATGATGCGATTGTGGTGATCGAGAATACGCACCGTATTTTTGATAATGGTAAGGTTCCTATTGTTAAGGCTGCTAAAACAGCTACCGGAGAAGTGTTTTTACCGGTGTTGTCGGGTACTTTAACCACATTAGCTCCTTTCTTCCCTTTATTGTTCTGGCCTGGAATTATTGGTGAGTTTATGTATTTCCTGCCTGTAACACTAATTGTTACTTTATCGGCTTCGCTTATTGTGGCATATATCATTAATCCGGTCTTTGCCGTTGATTTTATGAAACCTCATCATGATGATGAAGGTAGTCGTCCTGCTTTTAACAAGGCAGTTAAGCGAACGCTATTGGTTTTTACAATAATTGCTATACTATGTTACCTGGTTAACTTTGGCTTAGGTAATTTTGTGGTATTCCTTGCCTTGCTCTATTTATTGAATCATTTTTTTCTTAGCGGAGTGATCAAGAAATTTCAGGAAGTGACCTGGCCTAAGGCGGTAAATAATTACCACAGTTTGTTGGTGTGGGCCTTAAAACGCCCACGTACTATGATTTGGAGTACCGTAGGGTTGTTTTTCTTTGCCTTGTTACTTGTTGGGGTAGTGCCACCAAGAATTGTATTTTTCCCTGCTGCTGACCCTAACTTTGCATACGTTTACATTGAGTTGCCTGTGGGTACCGATCAGGCTTATACCAGTAAGGTGGTAGAAAAGGTTGAAGAGAAAGTAACGAAGGTTGTAGGTCGTAATAATCCAGATGTCTCCTCCATTATTTCCAATGTTACGGTTGGTGTTACTGACCCTCAGGGTGAAGATCAAGGTGAATACACCAATAAGGGTAAGGTTACCGTTGCTTTTGTGGCTTATGGTAAACGTAAAGGTGAACGTACTATTAATTATCTTGATAAGATTCGTCAGGCTGTGAAGGGGATACCCGGAGCAGAAATTACCGTTGCTCAGGAGCAGGGGGGACCGCCAACGGCAAAACCGATTAGTATTGAAATTACCGGTGATAATTTGGATTCTATTGCTGTAACGTCTGAAAGATTGAAGAAATTTTTGGATAGTAAGCAGGTTGCTGGGGTAGAGGAACTGAAAACTGACTTTCAGAATAATAAACCTGAGATTATTTTTAATATAAATAGAGAGAGAGCCAATCGTGAGGGCGTTTCGACACAAGACATTGGTAATTCTTTAAGAGCTGCATTGTATGGTTATGAGATCTCAAAGTTCCGGGACGTCAATGATGATTATGAAATTAATGTGCGGGCAAAGGAAGATCAAAGGAACAATCTGGAAGCCTTAAGAAATATGAAGATTACCTTTCGGGATATGGGAATGAATGGGGTCATCAGACAAGTGCCAATATCTGCTTTTGCCGATATTAACTATGTGAATACTTATGGTGGCATTAAGCGTAAGCAGCAGAAAAGGATCATTATTCTTTCTTCCAATGTATTGTCAGAGTATAATGCCAATGAGGTGGTTGCTAATATTCAAAGCGAGATCAACGAGTTTAAGGCTCCTGACGGGGTAGTGATAAAGATGGCTGGTGAGCAAGAGGAGCAAATGGAAACGGCTGCGTTTTTAGGTACTGCATTGGTGAGTGCATTGTTTATCATTTTAATTATCCTGGTATTGCAGTTTAATTCTATCAGTAAACCTATTGTTATTTTGAGTGAAATCTTGTTTAGCGTAATTGGGGTTTTACTTGGGATAACCATCTTCCGTATGGAATTGTCTATCGTAATGACTGGGTTGGGAATTGTTGCGCTCGCTGGGATTGTGGTACGTAATGGGATATTACTGGTCGAATTTGCGGATCTGATGGTGAGTCAGGGTATGGAGGTAAGGGAGGCTGTTATTGAAGCTGGTCGTACCAGGATGACACCGGTATTGCTGACCGCAACAGCGACTATGCTCGGATTGATACCTTTGGCCGTTGGCTTAAATATAGACTTTGTGACCATGTTCACTGAGTTCCATCCGCATATTTATTTTGGCGGAGATAACGTTGCATTCTGGGGCCCTTTATCGTGGACAATCATATTCGGGTTAAGTTTTGCCACTTTCTTAACACTTATTTTGGTTCCTTGTATGTATTTGGTTGCTGATAAGAATTCGAAAAAGATTAAGTCACTATTTAGTAAGGGTAAAAAATAACCGTTCTCCTCGAAGGCTGGAATCTTTGCCTGAAGAAGGCAAATTTCCTAGGCCTTTACGGAGAAGGTGATTTTTTTTAATTGGGCGCTTTACTTTAGGGCGCCTGATTTGTTATGGTTGTCGGATGAATTAGGATTTGGTTTACTCCAGTATTTACGCAGGTACTTTTAAAGTGATAATTTCTTCTATCAACTGATCAATTTGTGATTTGGTGACGTTGGGCATGCAGATGATGTGCGACCAGCCACTTTCGGCAGCGAGCTGCCATTTTTGTCTGATTTTTAAGTCAGGCTCAGGGAAGTTTACAGTAATGGCATTTGTATTTCTCCAAGCCGGGATGCCTATTTCTTTAAGTTTTTGTTCTGCGTAACTGGCTGTTTCAAGGCAATGACAGGCACGTTCTTTTAGACCAGATATGCCTAGTTTTTTTATGGTGTACCATAGGAAGAGTGGGCTATGTCCATTTCGGGAGCCAGAAATGGTGGTGTCCATACTTCCTATGTAAGCTACAGAGCGTGCAATTCTATCCCGATTTGATTTTTTTGCTACTACTACTCCGCAGGGCATTGGAGATCCGATAAACTTGTGGCCACTTATGGCAATGCTATCAGCACCATCGGCAAAATCAAAGGCGGGCCGGGGTTCTATTAAAGCACTGTAACTGCCGCTTAGGGCACCGTCGGCATGGATGTAATAATGTTTGATGGCCAGTTTTTTTAAGATCAGTTTGATTTTGCTGATGTCATCACGAGCTTCAGTCATGGTTGTGCCTATATTGGCCATAATGATCACAGGCATATGCCTGTTCATACGAATGGTGTTTTCCAGGTCTTCGTAATCAATTTCTCCATTGTCCTGAGTGCTAATTACAATGTTAGACATGTTTAAAAGGTGCAAATTCTTTTGTACGCTATAATGTGTGGCTTCAGAGTAGTATACCATCCCTTTAGGGTGAAGTTCTCTAGCCAGATATAATCCATAAAGATTACCTTCCGAACCGCCGTTAGTTACATAACCCCACCAATCATTTGCTTCTGCTCTAAATAGTTCGGCAAAAAATTGTACGACTTCTTTTTCAATTTCACGTGAACCTACAGCATAGGTTGATGGGACAAAAGGATCACCCAGGTTATTCATAGGGTATTCCATAAAGGGCATTAGCTCGCTATAGTTAAAATCTTTAGACACAGGATAGCCCATGAAGTAATCGGTATTCGTTTTTACTTCTTCCAGTAATTTTTCTAATATTTGGTTTTCGCTTGTTGATAAGGAATTTGTATTCATTGCTTGGTTGTTTTGTACTGCAAAAATACGATTTATGAAATTTAGTATTATTAATGATTGTGAATTAAGAATATTATATCGTTTGTTTGGTTTGTTTGAAATAATGATTTGAATTGATGGATTTAAAGTTATAGCGACATCAAGGAAATTTTGCACTGAAAAAGTAATTTTTACCAGTCCTTGAAGAGTCAACCAAAATTTCCTTTTACATTTGCATCCGATTATAAAAACGGGAAGGCAATGAACGGACCTCTGGAAAGCATTCAAACATCAATAGCTCCACTTAGAGCTCAAATTATCAACCATAAGGTTTACGCAGTAATTAATGATCTGGAAGATCTGAGGATCTTTATGGAATATCATGTTTATGCGGTTTGGGATTTTATGTCTCTGTTAAAGTCTTTGCAGATTAACCTTACTTGCACACAGGTTCCCTGGTTTCCTGTTGGTTCGGGTACTACCCGGGCTCTAATCAATGAAATTGTTGCAGGTGAAGAGTCGGACGTCGATGCAAATGGTGATAAGAAAAGTCATTTTGAAATGTACCTTGATGCAATGGAGCAATGCGGAGCCGATACTACTCAAATTGGAAGATTTACAGATAAATTAAAAGCTACAGGAGATTTTGAGCAAGCTTATAACTTTTCAGATACACCTTCTGAAGCCAGAAGTTTTGTGGATTATACCTTCAAAATCATCAATAGTGGTGAAGCGCATTTACAGGCCAGTACTTTTACATTTGGAAGAGAAGATCTGATTCCTAATATGTTCCTAACCATTGTAAATGACCTGAACACTAAATTCCCTGATCAAATTTCTCTTTTTAAATATTATCTGGACAGACATATTGAAGTTGACGGAGATCATCATAGTCACCTTGCTTTAGATATGACTTCAGAACTTTGTGGTGATAATGAGTCATATTGGAAAGCAGCTGAAGCGGCAACCATCGAATCCTTAAAAAAACGTATCGAACTTTGGGACGGTGCTTATGAAGAAATTATGGCTGTAAAAGGGTAGGAGAACAATAAAAAAAATATTCCAGACCCCTAGAAATCAAGCTAAATTCCCTTTTTAACATATTTTAACATTATACCCTCTTTAAACATTGTGAAAAAATTAACGTTTGTCGTAATTTTCGCAACGAATAAAAAATGGGTATAAATGGAAGAAGTAACTAATATTACTGAGCATTCATCGTATGGAACTGATATCCGTGCGCTGAATGAAATGATACAAAAAGAAAGTGCATTTATCGATCTCCTTTTTATGGAGATGGATAAGGTAATTGTTGGGCAAAGGTATATGGTAGAGCGCCTGATGATCGGTTTGCTAGCCGATGGACACATTCTGCTGGAAGGTGTACCGGGACTTGCAAAAACGCTTGCTATTAATACGCTGTCTAAAGCCATTGATGCTGGTTTCAGCAGAATTCAATTTACACCAGATCTTTTACCTGCGGATTTGCTGGGAACAATGATCTACAATCAGAAGAAAGAGGAATTTATTGTTAGAAAAGGTCCATTGTTTTCTAACTTCATTTTGGCTGATGAGATTAATCGTGCACCGGCTAAGGTGCAGAGTGCTTTATTGGAATCCATGCAAGAGCGCCAGGTTACCATTGGTGATAACACTTTCCCATTGCCTAAGCCTTTCCTTGTTCTGGCTACACAAAATCCAATTGAGCAGGAGGGGACTTATCCATTGCCTGAAGCACAGGTTGACAGGTTTATGTTGAAGATTGTGATCGGTTATCCTAAAAAGGAGGACGAGAAAAGGATCATGAGGGCAAACATTGCACCCCAAGGGATGCCTAAGCCTAATACTATTATTCACACAGATGATATTTTGAGGGCCAGGAAGATCGTTAGAGAGGTATATATGGATGAGAAAATTGAACAATATATCATCGATATCGTTTTTGCTACCCGTTTCCCGGCTGATTATAAGTTAGCTGATTATAAGAATCTGATCAGCTTTGGTGCTTCGCCACGCGCGAGTATTAACCTTGCACTTGCAGCTAAAGCATATGCTTTTATTAAAAGAAGAGGTTATGTGATTCCGGAAGATGTTAGAGCTGTATGCCATGATGTATTGAGGCACCGTATTGGACTTACCTATGAGGCTGAAGCGGAAGATATCAATACAGAGACGATCATCACAGGGATACTAAATGCAGTAGAAGTTCCTTAGCACTATGGATACCAAAGACCTCTTAAAAAAAGTAAGGAAGATTGAGATTAAAACCCGTGGTTTAAGCAATCAGATCTTCTCAGGCGAATACCAATCGGCATTTAAAGGTCGTGGTATGGCCTTCAGTGAGGTAAGAGAATACCAGGTAGGGGATGAGATTCGTACCATCGACTGGAATGTAACTGCCCGTTTTAATCATCCTTATGTGAAAGTGTTTGATGAGGAGCGGGAGATGACAGTTATGTTGCTGGTGGATGTGAGTGGCTCTAAAAATTTCGGAACACAGGTTCAGTTGAAGCAAGAATTGGCTACGGAACTGTGTGCAGTGCTTTCTTTTTCGGCAATACAAAATAACGATAAAGTTGGCGTGCTTTTTTTTAGTGATAAGGTGGAAAAGTTCATTCCTCCAAAAAAAGGAAGAAGCCATATTCTGATGATCATTAGGGAACTGATAGATTTTAAACCACAAAATAAGGGTACCAATGTAGCCGAAGGCTTAAGATATTTTACAAGTGCCATTAAGAAAAGGTGCACAGCTTTTCTGATCTCAGATTTTATGAGCAGTACTTTTGAAAATGAGCTTAAAATTGCCAACCGTAAGCACGATTTGATTGCTTTGAGGTTATATGATATTCACGAAGAAGAGTTCCCGGATTTGGGATTGATTCCTGTGAAAGATGAAGAAAGTGGAGAAATAGAATGGATCAATACAAGCAGTAAACAGGTACGCAATTCTTTTAAAGCGGCAGCGTTGGAAAGAAACGCAAAGCTGGAGGATATGTTCAGAAAATCTGGAGTAGACTTTACCAAGATCGGTACCCATCAATCCTATATCAAGCCGTTAATGACATTGTTTAAGAAAAGAGAAGCCAGAAGATAAGGGTATGAGACAATATTTTAATTTTAGCTGGTGTTTAATGCTGGCTTTGACCGGTTTTACTTTCCAGGGGAAAGCCCAGGATATTAAGGTAGAGGCGAAGCTGGACAAGACCACTATTGCGCTTGGCGATCAGACCAAGCTGCATTTGATTGCTCATTTACCTGTTAATGGGCATGTAGATTTTCCTGTACTGACAGATACCATTTCATCAAAAATACAAATTGTAGAAATGGGTAAGACAGATACCATTTCTGATAAAAATAACCCGGCTGTAAAAACCATAAGCAGGCAATACACGATTACGTCTTTTGATGCAGGGTTGCATATGATCCCTGCTTATACATTTGGTAGTAAGTCGGGTAGTTTTAATACGGCTGCATTACCATTGGAGGTTACTGAGGTAAAGGTAGATACAACGAAGGCTATATATGATATTAAGGAGCCGCTAGCGGTGTCTTATTCTTTTATGGACTGGCTTAGAGATAATTGGAAGTTGGTGATGTTGTCGGCATTGGGTATTTTAGTCGTTGTAGCGCTGATCTGGTATTTTATTAAAAAGCGTAAAAATAAGCCTGCTAAAGTTGAACTTCCTAAACCAACTGTGCCTTTGCATACTATTGTATTGGATAAACTGAATGCTTTGAAAAGCCAGAAATTATGGGAACAGGGGCAGGTAAAGCAATATCATATCGAATTGACTGATATTATTAGGGAGTACCTGGAGAAAAGATATGAGATTAATGCATTGGAACAAACCTCTGAGGAGATCTTTTCCGGATTACGTCACTTGAATATTTCAGAACAAAATACAAATAAGCTAAGGCAGATGCTGTTGCTTGCCGATTTGGTAAAGTTTGCAAAAGCAACACCATTGAACACAGATAATGAACAAAGTATGGAAAATGCAATCAGTTTTGTAACGAATACTAAAGCTGCAGCTGTTCCACTGACTGATAACAAAGCACAAAATAACGATAATGAATCTGTTTAGCGGAATTGAATTTGCCAATAAGGGCTTTTTCTGGCTCCTGATGATCATTCCTTTGATGATTGCCTGGTACATCTGGAGAAATAACAAACTTCAGGGGAGCTTGCGGATGTCAGCTTTAAAAGGATTTTTATCAGGAAAAAAGAGTAGTTATACCATTTTAAGGCATTACAGTGTTGTTTTAAGAGTGTGGGCATTAATTGCCTTGATTATTGCATTGGCAAGGCCTCAATCGGCTTTTAGCTGGCAAAACTCGACCACCGAGGGTATTGATATTATGATTGCCACGGATATTTCAGGCAGTATGCTAGCAGAAGATTTGAAACCTAATCGTTTGGAAGCTGGTAAAAATATTGCAATTGATTTTATCAAAGATCGTCCGGAAGATCGTATTGGTCTGGTTATTTTTAGTGGGGAGAGTTTTACGCAATGCCCGCTTACCATTGATCATGATGTACTGATTAACTTGTTTAAAGACGTTAACAATGGAATGATTGAGGATGGAACGGCGATTGGAATGGGGCTGTCAACGGCGGTGAACCGCTTAAAAGATAGTGAAGCCAAAAGTAAGGTGGTAATTTTACTGACCGATGGATCGAATACAACAGGCTCTATTCCACCATTAACTGCAGCCGAAATTGCCAAACAAATGAAGGTTAGGGTTTACACTGTGGGCGTAGGTACGAAAGGTTATGCGCCGTATCCGGTAAAAACTCCATTTGGAATCCAGTATCAAAAGATGCCTGTAACGATTGATGAGGATGTATTGAGTAAAATTGCAAACATTACAGGTGGGAAGTATTTCCGTGCTACCAATAATGAAAAGCTCAAGCAGATTTATCAGCAAATTGATAAACTGGAAAAGGCCAAGATTGCGGTTACCCAGTATCATAAAAAGACAGAACGCTTTTTGCCTTTTACCTTAATTGCGCTGGTATTATTGCTAGCTGAGTTTTTATTGAGAAATACCATTTTTAAAGGAGCCTTAACTTAAACAGATGTTACGTTTTGAACATATAGAATTTTTATGGGGCTTAGCTGCAGTTCCATTGCTGATCCTAATCTTTTTATGGGTGCAAAGGTGGAAAAGAAAAGCGTTATTGGCTTTTGGTGATCCGCATACGGTAAGGAGAATGATGCCTGAGGTCTCTTTGAGCAGACCGGGGCTAAAGTTTGTATTGTATGTGTTGGCTTATGCTTCATTAGTGGTAGGTATTGCCAATCCACAGATAGGGACTAAAATGGAAGAAGCGAAAAAAGATGGTGCTGATTTGATGATTCTGTTGGATGTGTCAAACAGTATGCTGGCAGGAGATTTAGCGCCAAACCGATTGGAGAATGCTAAAAGAGCCATTTCACAGCTCATTGATAATTTGCATAATGATCGAATAGGGATCATCATTTTTGCCGGAGAAGCTTATGTGCAATTGCCGATTACGACCGATCATTCGGCAGCTAAGTTGTTCCTGAACCAAATTACTACTGATATAGTGCCCACTCAGGGAACTGCTATTGGGGCAGCCATTGATATGGGGATGAAGTCGTTTGATTTTGTAAATGGAACTAGTAAGGCAATGATTTTGATGACTGATGGTGAAAATCACGAGGATGATGCTGTTACAGCAGCCAAGCATGCAAGAGCTAAGGATGTGGCCATCCATGTGATTGGTTTGGGATCGCCAGAGGGGGCACCGGTGCCTATTTACAAAAATGGGAAGCCAGTAGGTTTTCATACTGATGAAGCTGGAAAAACCGTAGTTAGTAAGCTGAATGAGGAAATGTGTAAAGAGATTTCAGCAGCTGGAAATGGTGTATATGTAAGGGCTAGTAATGCGAATAGTGGCTTAAACATCGTAATGGACCAGGTAAATAAAATGGAAAAGAAAACCTACGATAGTAAGTCATTTAAAAACTATGAAGACAGGTTTCAGTTTTTCCTCGGACTAGCTGTTTTACTGTTGTTGCTAGAGTTTTTTATCTCTAATCGGAGGAATTTGAAAATTATTGAGTTGAATTTGTTTGAAGTGAGGTAGTTATGAAGCAATTGATCATTATTATATATATCGTATTACAAGGAGCTGTAGTTTTTGCCCAGAAGGAAAAAAAGTACATTCATAACGGCAATAAGCTTTATCAGCAACAGAAATATGCAGAAGCTGAGGCTAGTTACCGCCAATCGGTAGAAAAAACAAAGCAATCTGTAGCGGGTAATTTTAATTTGGGTGATGCTTTGTACAAGCAGAAAAAATTTGATAATGCAGCGCAAAAATTTACGGAAATAGCTTCCTCATCAGAGAACAAAGCAGTAAAGGCACAAGCTTACCATAATTTGGGTAATTCTTTGTTGGAGAATAAAAAGCTGGAAGAGAGTATTGAGGCGTATAAAAAATCGTTGATCAATAATCCTAAGGATGACCAGACCAGGTACAACCTTGCATATGCTCAGGAAAAACTGAAGCAACAGCAGAATAAGAACAATAAGGATAAAAATAAAGATAAGAAAGATCAGGATAAGAAGGATCAGAATAAGGATCAAAAGGACAAACAAGATAAAGACAAACAGGATAAGGATAAGAAAGACCAGGATAAAAAGGACCAGAATAAAGATCAAAAGGATAAAGACAAGCAGGATCAGGATAAAAAAGATCAGCAGGGGCAGAAACCACAGCCTGATAAGTTATCTAAAGAGGATGCTGAAAGGATGCTGGAGGCTTTAAAAAATGAAGAAAAAAACACCCAGGATAAGTTGAAAAACAAAAAAGCAAAAGGGGTAAAGGGACGTATTGTTAAAGACTGGTAAAGGGGTTATTTATATAATGAAAATGAGATATTATTTATTGTCAGTATTACTTTTATGGTCTGCCATTGGTTTAGGGCAGACAAAGGTTACGGCATCAGTAAGTTCGAATCAGGTGGCTACCGGTGAGCAGTTTGAGATTACCTTTTCAACGAATGGAAATCCGGAATCATTTGATCCACCTGCATTTAATGGGTTTCAGGTTGTTGGCGGACCCAATCAGTCATCCAGTTTCAGTTCAGTTAATGGAGCTACCACTGCAAGTATCTCCGTAGGTTATATACTGATTGGTGTAAAGGAAGGTGAATATACTATTGGACCGGCAACGATGTTGATCAATGGTAAGGCCTATAAATCTAATGGTGTAAAAATAAAGGTTACAAAAGGAAGGGCCGTTCCTCAGCAGTCGGGACAGTCGGCTCAAAGTGGTCAGGGCGATAGGGTAGCTAGTGGCAATTCAGCTGATATTTCGAAGCAATTGTTTCTGCGAGCCATTGCCAATAAAACGAATGTTTACCAGGGGGAACAGATTGCAGTTACTTATAAGCTATATGCAAATATTGGGATCGTAGGTAATGAGCCGGAGAAATTGCCTGATTTTAACGGATTCTGGAGTCAGGAAATTAAAAATGGAAACCAGAATGTAGAGTGGAAAGAAGAAGTGTATAATGGTGTTAGGTACCATGTAGCTGTACTTAAAGAGATCATTTTATTCCCGGAGCGTTTTGGAAAATTGACACTCGATCCTTTGATTATGAACTTTGTGGTGCGTAAAACGGTACCATCCAATGATCCTATTGAGCAATTTTTTGGAGGTGGTTCTTATGAGGATGTAAAATATAAAGTGAAAAGTGCTCCTGTAACCATTAATGTAAAAGCGTTGCCAGATGCCGGTAAGCCTGAAGGTTTTGAAGGTGCTGTTGGGACTTTTGCAATTGGTGCTGCAGTCGATAAATCATCACTTAAAGCAAATGAAGCTGTTAATTATACGCTTAAAATAACAGGTTCGGGTAATTTGAAACTGCTAAAAGCGCCAACAGTTAATTTTCCGGCTGACCTGGAAAAGTATGATCCGAAAATAACAGATCAGCTTACAGAAAGTATGAGTGGTGTTTCAGGGAGTAGAGAGTTTAGCTATTTGCTTATTCCAAGGCACGAGGGTAATTATACCATTGAGCCTTTAAAGTTCTCTTATTTTAACCCTGCTACTCAAAAATATGTGACTTTAACTGCGGGACCTTTTAATTTAAAGGTAGCTAAAGGTGCCCCGGGATCGAATGTTACGGCTTACGCTTCTGGAAATCAGCAGGACATCAAAATGTTGGCAAAAGACATCGCTTATATTAAGACGGGTACATCAGGTTTACATAAAAAAGGTAGTTCTTTTTATGGATCGGCAGTATATTACGCTTTACTTTGTTTAGGTCCTTTATTGTTTATTGCTGCTTTTGTTTATCGTAAAGAATACAGGGAGCTTAACAGGGATCAGGTGAAGGTAAAGGGCAGAAACGCCAATAAAGTTGCTGCTAAACATCTGTCGAATGCAAAGAAACAATTGCTGGCTGGTGATAAAAAGTTGTTTTATCAGGATGTTTATAAGGGCTTGTATCAGTATCTGAGCGACAAGTTTAATATTCCTGCCGCAGAATTGAACAAGGAAAATATCAGTGAGCAACTGACCGCTGCGGGGATTGCCAGTCCCTTAATCAATCAACTTACAGAAACATTGGATTTGTGTGAAATGGCGCGGTATGCTCCTGTTTCGGGAATTTCAGATCAGGAAGTATTTGATAAAGCTAAAGGTATCATTAATGACATTGAAGGGAATGCGTAACTTTTTAAAATATAATTTATGTGCATGGCTGTTGTTGTTCGCTATGCCTTTATGTACCTCAGCAAAGGAGATTGATGCGGAAGCTTTGCTAAAACGGGGAAATGCTGCTTATGCTAAAAACCAGTTTTCGGAGGCAGCCACAGTTTACCAGGAGGCATTGGATGCGGGTTATCAATCTGCAAACGTGTATTTTAATCTGGGCAATGCTCAGTATAAGTTAGCCGAAATGCCTGCCGCAATTTTGAATTATGAAAAGGCCTTGAAATTGGCGCCTGGTGATGCTGATATTAAGTTGAATTTGCAGTTGGCTAATCTTAAAATAACGGATAAGATAGAAGAGATCCCCGAGTTTTTTCTAAGCAAATGGTGGAAGGGCTTTGTTTTGTTCTTTTCACTAAGTACACTTTCAGTATTTACGATAGTATGTTTTATTGCAGGTTTTATTTTGCTGATTGCTTACTTGTTTTTGATTGCCGTTTGGCCTAAAAAGATGGCTTTTTATGCAGGGATCATAGTACTTTCATTGGGGTTGATCTTCTTGATCATGTCTGGGGTACAATCGCATTATCTGAATGCCCATCAGCAAGGTATCGTTTTTAGTGGTGCTGTTGATGTCAAAAGCGGCCCTGATGGACAGCAGAAAACCTTATTTGTTATACATGAAGGCACAAAAGTGATTATTCTTGAAGAGGTTAATGATTGGGCAAAGGTTGTGTTGGCCAATGGCAATGGGGGCTGGATAAAATTGCTGGATATTAAAGAAATTTAAGAGAGGGGTAAGGTATATTAACGTTACCATTTTTGGAATTCAAAATATGAAAATGGATTTCAATCTGATCTGTTACGGTATGTTTTTTCAAAAAATATTTTAATATTGCATCATAACTACATTAAATATGAAAACATCAAAATTAACGCTTCTATTAATTTTAGTAGGTTTACTTTCAAGCTTAAATTTACTTGCTCAGGATGCCATTACCTGGACTACTCAACGTAATGGGGCTAAGGTTGCCGATACTGTTGCTTTGGAAGATTATCTACCTGTAAAAGATAATATAGTTTATGTAGAAGCAGTTGTAGACTTACCAGGTACCACAAAGCAGGAATTATTCTCCAGGGCGAAACTGGCTATACAGAAAATCTTCACCAGCAATAAAATGGATAACTCAAATTACGATGCAGAATCCGGAATTTGCAGTGTTAATAATTTCTATGATATTTCTGATAAGACTGCTATTAGTAGGGTTATAGATAAGTATTATTTTAATGCTTTGCTCACTGTAATTGTAAAAGACGGTAAGTATAAAATTAAAATGGAGATACCGGAATATGCTTATGGATTTGAAAGTGATTATAAAAGACATACTGACTTCCAGTCGGAAAGTATGCCAATATCAAATCTTGCCAATAAACGTCAAAATGGTAAACGTCAGCGTATGCGGGTTCTTAAAACTTTAAATGATAAGATGTTCGTGACTTTGAATTTGGTAAAAACTGGAATGGAAAAGAAACTTGATAACGATTTTTAACAGTTTATATATTTGAGCTAATATGGCACAGTCACTTACAAAACAAGCTCAGCTATTTCCATCAAATCTTGCTTTTTTAAATAAGCTAAAAAATCACAATGACAGGGACTGGTTCAATGCCAATAAAGAAGAGTTTCAGCATGAACAGAGCATAGTAATAGCCTTTGCAGAAGCATTATTGCAAGACCTCAATACTCACGATGTAATAGAAACTCCTTCAGGTGTGAAAAGTGTCTACCGCATTTATAGGGATACCCGTTTCTCTAAGGACAAAACACCTTATAAAACGCATTGGAGTGGAAGTTTTAAACGTGCAACCAAATACCGCAGGGGAGGTTATTATTTTCATATTGAGCCGGGTAATAGTTTTATTGGAGGAGGATTTTGGGGGCCAAATGCGAATGATTTGAAGCTAATTAGAGAAGATATTTCATTTGATTCCGCACCTATGAGGAAAATCTTAAGCAGCGAGTCATTTATTTCCACATTTGAAAACTTAAAAGGGGAACAATTAAAGACAACCCCTAAAGGTTTTGATGCGAATGCTGAGGCTATAGATCTTTTACGCTATAAACAGTTTCTGCTGATCCGAAAGTTTTCTGACGAGGCTGTTTTAAGCCCGGATTTTTTAAAAGAGGCAAGTCAGACATTTAAGAATATGCGCCCATTTTTGGATTACATGAGCGAAATACTAACTACTGATATCAATGGATTGAGTATATAGAATTAGTTTTTCAATTTCATCTTTCCACAGTTGTCTACCGCTTACAACAAATTTTTCTGTCTGTCCGTCTGTTGTAGAAATTGCAAGCCCATTAGGAACAAGTCCAAGGGTATTGTAAAATGTTACATTTTTAACTTTTTGAAGATCAATAATTAGTCCGTGGTTTTGAAAATTAAAACCGTGAGATTGAAATTGGATTTTGTTTGCCAGTAGATAAAGTTTGCCACCAACAGCTTCACCGTTTATAAAATGATTTGCCCCACCCGAATAAATTATTGTTTCTCCGGAAGAGATTTTTATTTGCGTCTGTCGTTTTACTGTTTTTGAAGTTGTGAAGAGATACGTGGCTATCCCGAAAGCAAGTCCAGAAATTGGTCCTGCAATTAGCGCATTATGAGCATTAGAGGTAAAAGCAGAATAGAGTCCGAACAAAAGCCCGAATAAAAGTGCAGCGAAAATTGAGTTTTTAATTTGTGCCATTGTCTTAAAATTTGTTCTATAAATACTTGTCGGTTAAATTCAAGGCTATTTGCCCATGTTTTTCTTACGATTGGTCTTTTTAATAGCTGGTGCAGGTGCTGGCTGAGTGAGTTTCCTGATATAGATGTGCTTGACATTTGCTTTCCCGCTTTCTCGTTCGTCCACTTCAAAGCGGTTGGTACTTTTTATTAAAGGCAGTAATTTGGAAAAACCATAATTTCTGGAGTCAAAATCCGGTTTTTTCTTCATCATCAGATTGCCCAAATCTCCAAGATATGCCCATCCATCTTCATCTGCTAAATCAGTAATACTATCTGCGAAGAGCCTAATAATTGCTGGACCAACCTTGTTTAAAGGCTGTGTTTCCTGAGTTTTTATACTTGTAACGGTTTGTATGGTACTGTCTTCCACAGGAAGCAATTTTGGCTTCAGGATTTCAATATAGATAAATTTATCACAGGCCGTGATGAAAGGGGGCAATGTTTTCTTTTCACCGATACCAATTACTTTCATGCCTGCTTCCCGAAGTCTGGTGGCCAACCTGGTAAAATCACTGTCACTGGAGACGATACAGAAGCCATCGACTTTTCCCGTATAAAGGATATCCATGGCATCAATAATAAGCGCACTGTCGCTTGCATTTTTGCCACTGGAATAGCTGTACTGCTGAATGGGGGTGATGGCATTTTCCAGCAGTACTTTTTTCCACCCTGAAACCGTCGGTTTGGTCCAGTCGGCATAGATTCTTTTAAAGGTTGGAGTACCGTATTTGGCGATTTCTTCGAACATCTCCTTGACATTAGCATAAGGTACATTGTCTGCATCTATCAGTACGGCGAGTTTGAGGTCTTTCTCGTTTTTCATCGGTATGGATTTATTTAAAGATAAGCAGAATTATTCTTCCCGGTCCAGCACATGTTTGATTTTGTTCGCATTTTCCATCAACTCAGTAAGATAAGCCCAGTTCTCTTTTTCAATACAGGATTTGAATTTCCTGAGCTGAGTAATATGTTCATTTAACACATCGAGTACATTTTCTTTGTTCTGTTTAAATATGGGCATCCACATCGCAGGGCTACTTTTTGCAAGTCTTACTGTACTTTCAAAACCCGCACTGGCGAGTTCAAATATGGCATTTTCTTCTTTCTCTTTTTCCAGTACAGTGTTGGCCAACGCAAAAGAAGTAATGTGAGAAATATGGCTGACATAGGCAACGTGTACATCGTGATCTTTTCCTTCCATATATACATTATACATACCAAGCAATGTATATAACTGTTCTACTGTTGCCAGTGCATCTTTATCGCTTTCTGATGCATTACAGATGACATTGGCCCGACCATTGAAAGCCTGATCTGTTGCAGCTTCCGGTCCGCTAAATTCTGTACCCCACATCGGGTGGGTGGCTATATATCTGCCCCTGTTTATATGTCCCTTTACTGCGTCTAGTAAGGACATCTTAGTGGAACCGGTATCGAGCACAATCTGGTGTTGTACCTGGTCTAGTACCTGGGGTAATAATGTGGTACAAACACTCACAGGGGCACTTAATATAACCAAATCACTATTGGCTACCGCGGTATTCAGATCGGTTATCTCATCTACAATTCCAAGCTCCAGTGCTTTCTTTGTATGCGCCTCCTGATTATCTACACCGAATACTTTGGTGGCAAAGCCTTTTCCCTTTAATACTAAAGCCATGGAACCACCAATAAGTCCGAGACCGACTACTGCTATTTTCATTATTTAAATTTAATTATACACGCTGTGTTTATGTTATTTACTGATCCTGGTTATCGCTTCCTCAAACCTGGAGAGGTCACCGCAAAGACTGATCCTAATGTATCGATTACCCTGGCTCCCGAATATGCCACCTGGAGTAAGAAAAACATTTGCTCCATAAAGGATTTCATCGCTAAGGGCATAGGCATCCTCATAATGATCAGGGATTTTTGCCCAGACAAATAAGCCAACTTGTTTAAGTGAGTATCCACACCCCAGAATATCGAGTATACGATATACTTTAGCTCTTCTTTCTGCATAAATACTATTGATATGATTGTACCAGTCAGAGCCAAGGCTTAATGCTTTTGCAGCTGCCATTTGCAGAGGAAGAAACATACCACTATCCATATTGCTCTTAAACCTTAATACTTCATCAATCCGTTCTTTAGATCCGCAAAGCATACCAATCCGCCAACCAGCCATATTATGCGATTTGCTTAAAGAGTTCAGCTCCAATACTACTTCTTTAGCACCAGGGACCTCCAAAAGACTTATCGGATTATCATTCAGGATGAAGCTATAAGGATTATCATGTACCAACAAGATATGATTCTTCTTTGCAAAGCGAACCAGGTTTTCAAACAAACCAGCACTTATCGGTTGACCGGTGGGCATATGCGGGTAGTTTACAAACATCAGCTTCACCTTGCTCAAATCCTTCATTGCCAAAGCTTCCAGGTCTGGGTACCAGTTTCTTTCTTCCTTTAGGAGATAACTCACTGGTTTACCGCCTGCCAGTTTAACCGCACTGCTGTAAGTAGGATAACCAGGATCGGGGATCAATGCTTCATCACCCTCATTCAGATAGGTCATACAGATGTGCATGATGCCTTCTTTTGAACCAATTAGTGGCAATACTTCGGTATCAGGATCTAGAGATACCTTGTACCATCTTTGATACCAATCTGTAAAAGCTTGTCGTAATATAGGTATACCTTTGTAGCCCTGGTAACCATGTACTCCCGGCTTCACTGCTTCTTCCTGCAATGTTTTGATCACATCGGGATGTGGAGGAAGATCGGGGCTGCCGATACCTAAGTTAATGATGTTCTTGCCTTCTTTATTTAGGGACTCAATTTCCCTCAGTTTTTGGGAGAAGTAGTATTCACTAATACCCTCCAGTCTTTTTGCAATCATGATAGGAATTTTATCAAGGTGTGTGGTCGTAATATTACCATAATAACACTCATGATACGTTAATTTTAGTTTGTTTATTAGTTTGATGAAATCAAATATAAAAAACCTTTTTTAGTTCCATTATAATTGTTTGTGGCAAAGTTATGCTTTCAGTAGACTATAGATTTCACTGTCCAGGAATTTACCCTCGAAGTAATAATTTTCTCTGAAATATGCCTCTTTAACAAAGCCGTGTTTCAATAATAAAGCCCGAGATGCTTCATTTCCAGGATTGATGTTTGCACATATGGAATGTAGCTTTAGCTGGTTGAATCCGAAATCAATTACTTTGACCAATGCTTCTGTGAGGAGACCTTTTCGCCAGTAATCAGGCTGAAGAATATAACCTAGCTCTGCTCTATGATTGGGTAAGTCTGTGCGCCAAAAGCCCAGGTTCCCAATCATAAGTTCAGGATTTGATTTTAAAGTAATGGCCCAGATCAGATTTGCTCCTTTGCTGAAATTTTCATTAATGGTCCGAATGACTTGTTCTGATTCCTCAATATTTTTAGGACTTATACGATCAATGTAGCGCATAACTTGTTCATTGGTACGTAGGTCGTATAGTGCAGGGGCATCAGAAATGCGTTGCTCACGTAAAATAAGACGTGTTGTTTCTAGTTCAGGTAGTTTGGGAAGGTTGATATTGAGCATGGTAAAGGTTAGGTGATAATTAGAGCTATGCTTTCATAAAGTCAAAAGCTCCTTTACGCAAATTAATTCCGTATTCCAGATAAGCTTTCAGACAGGCAAGAAAATTAGCCCAACCTTCAGTATTTCCTTTTAGCCACGTTATTCCAGCCTCGTCATTATTTCCACCTCTTTCGATAATGGTGACTTTTGTTGCTCCTGTTTGGGTTGTGAGGAGGGTGATTTCTACCGGATTGGTCGTTCCTTGTTCACCACCCCAGGTAAAGGATATATACTTGTCATTTTCAATCTTGTCGACTAATACTTCTGAACCTTGATCAAATTCAGGCCAGTGCCAGATCAGTGCTTTGCCGGTTTCCATCCTGCCATTGCTTTTTGAGATAAAATAATTACTCATTTTATCAGGATCTACAATAGCTTCAAAAACTTCTGATACAGGTTTTGAAATTTGTATCGCTACTTTTATTTCAAGAGGTTGATTGGTCATAATGTTTACTATTTATTTGCCTTCATTGATCTTCATAATGCAAAATAATCAATAGTTTTTTAATTTTCCTGAACAAAAGGAGATTGCTAAAAGGTAATTGCGTACTTTTTTAAGAGTCTATAATTTTGTTGGTTGATCTTTTAGAGTATGTATCTTTTCCAATGCATTTTGTGCAGCTAAAGGATAATCTTTGAAATTACGAGTTATGTATTCTAGTTCTTTGTCACTACAATTTTCGAATTTTCTAAAGTAAAAGTCTGTTAGTTTTTGATGATCTATTTCTTGCTCTTCGGCGCTGGGAAAGAATATTGTTTTGACAACTTGTTTTACATTTATCTTATTTACGAAATAATAAATGATCAGAATAAAGAGAATTATTGGGTTAATACTTATAGATTCCATGCTACCATAGCTAACAAAAAATGCAACATTTCCTATTTCTAAATTGGCAATGTTGAATGTGCAGAGTAAAAGTAGTATTGGTAATCCATATCTTCTATATCGATTATTAGTAAATCTTAATGCTGTGGCAATCATAAAACATGTAAAGCCTACATAATTATTAATACTCAATAAATTATCATACAATACTAATTGAATAATAGTATTGGTCATAAAGAGCCCTAGGACACCAATAAAAGCAAAATCAAATTTCCTTTTCATCATGAGAATGTTAATATAAATTCCAGATGTGTTAAAAATACATTTTTTTGAATGTGTTCGGAAGATTAAATTAATGCGTTTTTGACTAAATTGCGCACATTATGACGGAAAATGAATTTTTAGTGTACTGCCAGGGCCAGGTATCAGGTCCGTTAAAAGATGAAGATATTGTGCTGATGTTAACGGCCTGGGGGAGTATTAAATTTACCCAAGGGTATAATCAGGCATTAGAAGATAATGGGATCGCAAAAGAAGATAAATAATTATTTTTGTGTTTTAATTCCTTCTTTTTCGGTTCGATTAGTTTGTATAGGTAAAAGAAATAGGAATGTTGAGTTTTAAACGAACAGGGAAACCATGTTGCCTACCTGAAATCCATTTAGGGGAAGCTGACAATACACGTAGGGCTTCTGCATCTAAGGGTGGGTATAATTTGCGTTCGATTTTAAGATTTGTCATCGTACCATCTGGTTCAATATAGAAACTCGCATACACTATTCCCTGAATTCCCTTACCAAGGGCTTGATCGGGCCACCGCACATTCTTACGTAAGTAATTATAAAATTTATCCATTCCTCCTTCCGTTACTGGGGGTTCTTCAATTGAAGTATACCTGTGTATCATTCCATTTATTTCACTTTCACCTGAAATAAATTGACCATCGTTATATTCTTCTTTATACCGAAGTAAACCTGAATGACTTTTCATGGTCCAGGTTCCATGTTTAAACCCTTCTTTGTAATCCCCTTCTATAGTAGCGCCATCATAATCTGAAGTTTCTTCTACAACATGCCCATTCCCATCGTTCACCATGACATGCCCAAGGGAATCAGCCTGATAATTTAGTAATGTTTCTATCGTATCAATTTGTTGGCCATTTTTTGAAATATTTTTTCTGAATTCAGTTATTCTATCTACCGAACCATTTTCATAAAAAAAATATGCCTTATCAATGGGATTATTGTTTTTATAGAATTCTGAACTCTTTCTTTTGCCATTTCTGTAATAAGAAACCAATTCTCCTTCATATATTAATGGACGAAATTCTGAAAGGCTACCAAGTCTCTTTTTCTTGCCATCGGGATATAGCTCTATTAATTTGAAAAGAACAGATCCGCTGTCTGGTTCTTGAATAACTCTGATATAGTCGGCGCTATCTTTACTGAAAACCTCTTGGTAATCGTTTTTAAAAAAATATACATTCTGCTTTTTTTGAGCGTTAACCCAATTAAAAGTGCAAACTAAAATGATTAGCGTTAATAATTTTTTCATTGTTATAAATAACTATTTTTGTGTTTTAATTCTTTTTTTCTTTTCCAAAGGTTCAAATAAAATCGTAAAAGAGATAGGAAATTGGAATTTTAGCTTACCTGAGAAACCATGTAGCCTATAATACTCCCCAAATATTGGACAGCTGATTAAATTCATAAATTTAACAGTTGAAAATGAAAAAAGAGCGTAGAAAATTCAGTTCTGTTTTCAAGACCAAAGTGGTGCTTGAAGCAATTAAGGAAAGTAGTACCATGCAAGAACTTGCGTCCAAATACAGTCTCCATCCCACACAGATCACCGCGTGGAAGCGTGAATTTCTTGAGAAAGCCGATACGGTGTTTGGTTCAGAGAAACCAGATGAAAAGGAAGAATCTAAAGAGAAGGAACTGTACTCCAAGATTGGCGAACTTCAGATCCAGGTTGATTTCCTAAAAAAAGTCTTGGGGAAATGAGTATGATTGAAAGGCGTAGCCTTATTTCCCCGGAGCACCAGGCGCTGAGTATTGCCAGTCAGTGCAAGCTACTGAACTTGCAGCGCAGCTGCTATTATTTCAAGCCTAAAGGCGAGTCGCTGTTCAACCAGTCGATAATGAATTTGATTGACCGTAAGTTTCTTGACTGCCCGTTTTACGGCGTGGACCGGATGACTGCGTATCTTAACAAAGATTTGGGATGTCATGTGAATAACAAGCGTATACGTCGTCTTTATCGTGTGATGAACCTGCGGACAATTTATCCTAAAAAGAACCTGAGCAAGGCTAATGCGGCACACCATAAATATCCATATTTGCTGAAAGGCTTGAAAATAGATCGGCCGGGCCAGGTTTGGCAGGCTGATATCACTTATATTCCCATGTTCAGAGGCTTCATGTATATGTTTGCCATTATTGATGTGTACAGCCGAAAGATTGTCGGATGGAGCATTTCAAATACCATGACCGTAGAATGGTGCAGAGATGTACTGCTTGAAACCATTGAAGAACATGGTACACCTGGTATATTTAATACGGATCAAGGCTCACAGTTCACCAGTCCGATCTTCACTAAAGCACTTAAAGACAGTAATGTAAGTATATCTATGGATGGCAAGGGAAGAGCCTTGGATAATGTGTTCATTGAGCGATTCTGGAGATCTTTGAAACAGGAGTATATTTATCTTAACCCACCTAACGGTGGTATGGAATTATTCCAGGGTATAAAACGGTATGTGGAATTTTATAACAATGAACGAAGGCATCGGTCAATGGACGATCTTACGCCAAATGAGGTATTCTATCAAAATAATAAAAAAGTGTCCTAAATAATCTTAAGTTTGACCTATAGCTGTCCAGCAAACCGGGAGTACTTCAGCCTACCAGGAATCAACTTAGGTAAAGTTGAGAACACGCGCAGGGCTTCTGCATCTAAAGATGGGAATAATTTGCGTTCGATTTTAATATCCGAGATTGTACCATCCGTGTCAACAACGCAACTTAAAAATACTTTTCCTTGAATTTTTTTTCCCACAGCATCAATGGGCCATTGCAAATTCTTTAATATGAAATCATAAACGTTACCCCCTCCTTCCATTGTTGGGTATTCTTCAATTGAAGTATATTCATGTATCATTCCATTGATTTCACTTTCACCTGAAATAAATTCACCACTGTTATATTTTTCTTTATATCGGAGTAAACCTGAATGACTTTTCATGGTCCAGGTTCCATGTTTAAACCCTTCTTTGTAATCCCCTTCTATAGTAGCGCCACCATAAGCTGAAGTTTCTTCTAGAACATGCCCATTCCCATCGTTTACCATGACGTGCCCAAGGGAATCAGCCTGATAATTTAGTAATTTTTCTACTAAATCAATTTGTTGGTCATTATTCCTGAATTCAGTTATTCTATCCACCGAACCATTTTCATGAAAAAAATATGCCTTATCAATGGGCGCATTTTTTTTAAAGAATTCTGAGCTCTTTCTTTTGCCATTTCTGTAATAAGAGACCAATTCTCCTTCATATATTAATGGTGGAAATGACGAAACACTCCCCAATGTTTTTTTTTTACCGTCTGGATATAGTTCTATTAATTTGAAAAGAACAGATCCGCTGTCTGGTTCTTGAATAACTCTGATAAAGTCGGCGCTATCTTTACTTAAAACTTCTTGGTAATCGTTTTTATAAAAATATACATTCTGCTTTTTTTGAGCGTTAACCCAATTAAAAGTGCAAACTAAAATACTCAGCGTTAATGATTTTTTCATTGTTGTAAATAAAGACAAGTAAAATTAAAAATTATATTAATAAATCCTTATTCTACCTATTTAATTATTAGAATTTTCATGTAATCATCGCTTATCATTAAGCTAAAATTGTACAATATCATACAAGCTATATCAGTTATTTTTATAGCCAAGTATAAACCAATTTTATGAAAACGAATCTCTCTCCAAAATTATTTCTCTTTGCCTGTATATTGGTTTCAACAATTGCTTGTGGCAAGAAAAAAGACGCTGATCCGGATAAGCCAGATACAACTCCACCGATTGTTATCCCACCTGTTGTCTCTCCACCGGTATATACTGGAACGAGCATGATTGTTGAAAGCCTTTCCGGTCCGGTAACATCCAACGAGACCATTGCATTTAAAAATTATATATATAATAAGATCTCTGCCCCGGCAACTAATGATGGGAACATTTGGGTTTATGGTAATTCAGGTAAGCAAATCGAGGCATGCGGCTTAATGTATGAAACAACGCACGATATAGCTATACTGGATCGAATGATCTATTTGTGTGATGCAGCGCTTGCCGGACGTAATGATTTGGCTTCTGCAGTCAATGGTGGTCAACGAACCATCTGGACAGGAAGTATAGAACCGGTATGGCCTTCTTCTAAGCCTGAAGTTCTTGTGCAACAGGCAGGGGTGGAGCAAGGCCAGATTCTTTCTCATATGGCTTTTTGCTCTTTATTGATTCTGCAAAATCCATCAATTTGGAATAACACAGTTGGTATTGGCGATTCGAAGGGATTTGGAGCAACCTATAAAGCCCGTGCATTAAAATATATCACTGAAGCTGATTATGTGATGGATAAATGGATACTTCCAAGGTTTATTCGCACTACAGATAATAATCGATACTACTTTCCCGGTGCACCAAATGATTATAAACCTAATGAGCCGGCGCCATGGAACCAAGCCTGGATGCTTACCAATGGTTTTGTGAGATTGGTACAATGTCATACAATTTTAGGTGATGATGCTAATCGGATCACACGATATGATGCAATTGTAAAACCAAATATCGATTGGTTTTTTGCTAATATGAAGCCCAATACTTCCAAATCCGGTTCTGCCTGCTATCTTTTTGCTTACGCTTATCCCAGTGGAACTGAAGATGCTAATCATTTTGCCTATGATGTAGAGGGCGTATGGATAGCTTATAATAGTGGACGTTATGGCTTGACTAAAGCGCAAATTATGCCTTTGGCAAATACATATTTTGATATTGTACTAGCTACGGTAACCAATGGTATTTATGCAGGAAAGATTGATGGCACTACGGGTAGCGGCAACTCAGGGGGCGACGATTATGTAAGGGATGAATACATTTATCTTACAGAGTTTAGACCTGAGAAATTTGAAGAAGTAGGAAATATAGAAATCAATAAAAATAAGATCGCTTCATCGCCTCAGATTACGGGGCGGCTGCTGTGGGCAAAAAATAGGAGAAAATAAAAAAAGCCATTTCTGATGTTGTCAGAAATGGCTTTTAAGATTTATACTCGTACTTTTTCTGCTGATAGTGACAATTCGTAATCTGCGAAGAATTCATCAAACTTCGCTTTGCTTATTCCGGGCATACAGATGATGTGACTCATGCCATCTTCGGTAGCAAGCTGCCATTTTACCTTTAAGGCTAATGCTGGCGCCGGGAAAACTACGGTTAAGGCAGAAGGATTACACCAGGCATTGACACCCAATTCTTTAAATCGGTTGAGTACATATTGTGCGGTTTCCAGACTTTCTATTGCACGCTGCTTTAAACCCTCGATACCAAGTTTTTTAATTGCATACCACATAAATATCGGGCTATGTCCATTCCTGCTTCCGGTAATTGTAGTATCTACAGTTCCAATGTATGGAATGGTTTTACCAATACGTTCCTTGTAATTTTTCTTTACCAAAACTACACCGCAAGGTATTGGTGAGCCAATAAATTTGTGTCCGCTTATAGCTAAACTGTCGCAACCATATTCAAAATCGAAACCCGGTTCAAGATTTAGCAATGCACTGTAGGTTCCCGCCAGCGCAGCATCACAATGAATATAATGATTTTTTATAGCCAATGAAGCCAGCGTTTGTTTGATACGACTTAAATCGTCTTTTGCCTCAGTCATTGTGGTACCAATGTTGGCTAAAATAATGACCGGTTTATCCCGGTTCATTTGCACCATTTGGCGCAGATCCTCATAATCCATTTCTCCGTTTTCTTGCTTACGGATTACTATGCTTTGGCAATTCAGTAGCTGAATATTTTTCTGTACGCTATAATGGGTCGCCTCCGAATAGTAAACTACTCCATTTGGATAGATTTCTCTGGCTACATACAAACCATAAAGGTTTCCTTCCGAACCGCCATTGGTTACATATCCCCACCAATTATCAGATGGTGCATGGAACAAATCTGCAAAAAAACGAAGTACTTCCTGTTCAAGTGATCTCGAATTTAGGTCGTAAGTTGATTCTACCAGTGGATCACCCACATTGTTTAAAGGAAGCTTTAATAAGGGGTAAAGCTCTGAATAGTCAAAATCCTGCGCTATAGGATAGCCAATAAAATATTCAGAACGTTCTTTTGCCTTCTCCATGTAGGCCATTAATCTTTCATTATCAGGTTTTTTTAACATTGTTCTTTATGATTTGGTATTGCAAAATTGATGAATTGTAGATTAATTATCTATTGATATAGAAAAATCAGGAAATATATCTTTTTATGTCTGATTTGTCAGATCAAATAACTTATTTTGCTCTTTAAAACTTCATTTAAAGGAAATACTATGGCAACTGCATTAGACGCGATGGACACTAAAATCTTAAACTTACTGCAAAGAGATTCATCTTTGCATGTAAAAGAAATTGCAGCAAGGATCGGGTTGAGCCAATCACCAACTTATGAACGTATTAAAAAACTTGAAAATGAAGGGTTTATTGATAAGTACGTTGCCTTAGTAAACCGAGAGAAGTTAGGGAAACATTTGATGGTTATTTGTACAGTTACGCTTAAAGAGCAATCAATTGCTGCATTAAAGGAATTTGAGCAATCTATTATTAAATTTAAAGAAGTACTGGAAGTAATGTGTATTGCTGGAAGTAGTGATTACATCCTTAAAATAGCTGTCGAAGATGTAAATACATATCATAGATTTGTGATTGAGCAAATATCATCCATTGCAAATATTTCTAATCTCAGTAGTAATTTTGTACTTAAGGAACTCAAAAAAGATACCGCTATTGAGATTGGATAGATACCTATTTCAAATTTATTAAATCTGGCGTTTTTTTACTATTTCTGCATTCTTATCCAGGTGTAACTTCGTGTGGCATAATTGTATATTAAAACCACCACTATGAAAATAAATGGAAAAGGCTGCCTGCTTTTTGCAATAACCATTTTTGGGTTGCAGATTGCCTGTAAAAAAAGTCATCCAAAGAGTCCCGAAAATGTTGATGAAAATACTTTCGCAACAGTAACAAGTACTGGATCTAGTCAGCTATCAGAAGCCAGGGCTGATCTTTCTGGAGCGTCATCCGGTAATAAAATTATGTTTGCCGGAGGAACAACAGCTTCTGGGATATCGAGTACAGTAGATATCTATGATGTAGGTACTGGGTTGTGGACAGTCTCGCAATTAAGTAGCCCTCGTCCCAATTTGGCAGGTGCGGCTGTAAATAATAAGGTGCTATTTTCTGGTGGAGGGAATGCGCAATTTGCTTCGAATGTGGTAGATATATTTGATGCAGGATCATTGGCCAAGTCAAAAGCCCAGTTAAGTGTGGCACGATACAGTTTAGTAGCGGCTATTGTTGGTAGTAAAATACTATTTGCCGGAGGAACAACATCAGGCTCGGTATATTCAAAAACTGTAGATATTTATGATGGTAATACAGGTTTTTGGTCAACTGCGCAATTAAGTGAAGCACGAACTTTATTGGCAAGTACAGTTAGCTCTAATAAAGCATTTTTTGGAGGAGGATGGACAACGCTACCTTCAAAAACTGTGGATATTTACGACGGAAATACGGGGACTTGGGCTACCGGACTATTAAGTGTCGCAAGATCTAATCTGGCAGCAGCATCAGCAGGAACTAAAGTGATATTTGCCGGGGGACTTGATCTGATTCGTGATCAGATATTGGGTACAGTAGATATTTATGATACAAGTACCGGAACCTGGTCTACAGCATCATTAAGTGAGGCCAGGTACAGTCTCAGTGCTATAGCAGTAGGCAATAAGCTCATATTTGCAGGGGGGTATAAGAAAAACGGCCCCTCCGCGACTGTCGATATTTATGATGTAAATACTGGAGTTTGGTCGGCAATAAAAATGACGGATGCACATGCCGGAGCAGCAATAGCAAGTCTGGATAATAAGGTATTTGTAGCCGGTGGGTATAATGCTACAGGGCTTTCAAAAACAGTAGATATTTTAACCTTATCAAAATAACATGAAAACGAAAATAATAATGGCAATTGGTGTGGGACTATTGTCTGCCCAATATGCAGATGCTCAATTCCTGGGGCATCTTAAAGATAAAATAAATCAAAAAGTTAACGAAGCTGTTGACAAGAAAATAGATAAAGTTACCTCGGGGACAGGTAATGCCGGGACCAGCAGCACTAATGGTAATGCTGCAGTTTCAAAATCAGGAGGCACCAATGCATCTTTAAAAACGTATAGTAAATACGATTTTGTTGCCGGGGATAAAATAATCACCTATGATGATTTCTCCCAGAATGAAATTGGAGATTTTCCGGGGAAATGGAATACCAATGCTTCAGGTGAGGTAATGACCGTAGAGCGGAAAGAAGGTAAATGGTTAAATGTATCTAAAGAAGGATTGTATATCCCACTGACTGTTAAAACGCTACCTGATAACTTTACGCTTGAATACGATGTGGTATTTCTTCCAGCTGCCAATTATAATGGGCCTAATACCGCTGGTTTCGGTTTTCAATTGGCGCATGTCGATTTCAAAAAGGATAATTTTATCTATCATACTGCCTACGCCGAGTTTTTAGTGAGCCCATACCGTGGTTACTTTCAGTACGAAAGCTATAAGCCCGATGGTGAAAAGGTGCTAAATAATGAAACTAAGATTGCAGGACTGGATCGTCAGCATGTCCAAAGTTATCATGTTGCGGTATGGAGACAAAAAGGAAGGGTGCGCGTTTACCTCAACGAGAATAAAGTATGTGATTTGCCAACAGTACTGCCTTCAACTGAGAGTTATAATGCAATTCGTTTTAAAACTGAGCAAAATAATGATGGAAGTAACTGGTTGATCACTAATGTGAAGCTGGCTTCTGGTGCGCCTGATATGCGTAATAAGTTGATTTCTGAGGGGAAACTCTCTACCACTGGCATCCTGTTCGATGTAAATGCAGCAACTATCAATGCTGCATCTTATGGTACGTTAAAACAAATTTCTCAGGTGCTACAGGAAAATCCTGATCTAAAGGTGAAAATTGTGGGACATACCGATAGTGACGGTGACAATGCATCCAACCTCAGTTTATCGCAAAAAAGAGCCGAAGCAGTTAAAACAACTTTTAGCAAAGAATTTGGGATAGATGCAAGTCGGATGCAGACTGAGGGAAAAGGATCTTCACAACCTGTGTCACCAAACACTACCAGTGAAGGTAAAGCAAGTAACAGAAGGGTAGAATTTATTAAACTATAACAGATCATGAAAATTATATTATGCTTAGTTGCAGTTGGAGCTTGTTTGGGACAGCCGTTGAGTTCGTCGGTGATTACTAAACCTGCAGCAGCGATTCCTGCTTCCATCAAGTTTGATAGAGAAGTTATCCAGCAAGTTCATGGTGAGGATGGTACACAAACTACGACTTATTATTTTAGTTTAAACGGAGACTACGCGGCCGTGAAACCGGATCCGAAAAGCGACTCGGAAATGAGCCTGATGGTTTATACCAATGAGGGTTTAACCATGATGTTTAACAATAAGCAAAAAACAGTAACCGTGATTAAAATGGCCAGGGTAGTTGGTGATGGCGCTAAGATGAGTAAGGAGCTGGCAGAGCAAATGACTCATAAAAAAGTGACAAAGGATAAGCAGGATGATTTAACGGTAACCGCTACAGGGAAAACAAAAACAATTTGTGGCTATCCTGCCGTTGAGTATGAGATCAAGAATGAAGGCGGCAAAGCTTATTGGTATTATGCTAAAGTGGATTTTAATCCTATAAAAATTTATACGATGGGGGCTGGCGACAGCGGAACTCAGGCAACAATGGATGCTAAAAAAATCCAACAACTTAAAAATAATCCAATGGGCATACCGGTGCTGAATAAAAATTATTTGCTGGCAGAAATGTCTACACCTGGTGGTCCAAAGGGTATGGAGACAAAAGCCATCAATAAAACGACATTTGCTGTTTCAACCACTGGATATAAGGTGATTGATTTGAGTAAAAAGGGACTGGCAGGTATGATCGGGGCGCATTGATCAGTAGATAAAAAATGGAGTAGTATTTTCTTCTACACATTTAGCTGCGTATAAGTAAAGTGATGCAGACCAGGTTTGCCAATCTTGCCCCATTGGCTCCCCGGTTTGTGCTTTATACCATTCGTTAAAACCATATTCCAGCTCTTTGTTGCTGGATTTTTTTATCAAATCGGTAAGCGCAAAAAGTTTCTCTTTTGCGAGATGGTGTTTGCCAGCCGCGACCAAAGCAGCAATATGGAGAGCGGAAATGAAAGGCCATATACCACCATTATGATAGTCACCGGGCTTATTGTACATTTCATAACGCGGAATCCAGTCGGCATCTCCTGGCAAAATAAAAGGGAAGAAATTGGGGGACAAGGGAACTGCTAAATCGCCAATGTCGCTCATTAGTTTGCACTGTTCTTCTATCCAGGATGCCATGTGTTCAGCTCTGGTGCGTGAAGTTAGACCAGATAACATCGCGATGCTATTTCCCAAAAGATCAAATCTTTCACTGCTGTATACTTTGTACGACCATAATGCGTAGTAGGGTTTACGTTTTACAACCATTCCTTCGTGGCGATGATGGGGGTTTGAACTTTCAGTAATGGTAAAGTGTTCCATAGCGATCTTTAGTTTATGTGCGCGTTCATGATAGCCCAACATACTCAAGTAACTGAATGCTGTTGCATTTACAAACAGGCCGAAGCCTAGAACCCATTGTTCATCGCGCCAGTCGCTGGTTGGCTGTTGTGCAATTAAATAATCATCAGTCGGGCTCTGGTATTCCATCCAGGTTAATGCTTTCTGAACAGCAATTTCTAGAAAATCTTTTTCTCCGGTAAATTTTCTGAAAATACCTACCGCTAGTAAAAATAATGGAGTTGTATCACTTGCACCACGATTTTCCGGATCGTGTACAAGTGAAGGAATGTGACCTCTTAAAGACTGATTTTTTGATAACGTTTCTAGTGTTTTTCTAATGGAAGCGGTTAATTTAGCATTGTCTGAAACAGCTATTCCAAATATCGAGAGCATTAAATCTCTTGTATAGGGCTCGGGGTATCCCCAACCTGCTGTCCGCGGAAGACCATGGTATGGTCCTTTTGAATTGTGAAGAAGCACTTCTAAAGCTGCACTTCTCGCATTTTCTACTTCCTGCCAGTTTTTAGTACTCATGATAAATGGAGTTAATATATGCCTAGTCTTTTATTTATGATTTGTATAAACCGCTTAGCAACTAATCGATAATCAAAATGATTCAAAGCCCTTTCCCGGCCTGCTTCACCCATTTGCCTACGCAAGTCTGGATTACCCATTAATTTTATCAGACCTTCCTTAATGTCATTGACATCAGCACGGTAATCTACTGTTCTAGGTACATCAAAAACTATTCGCCTATTTTCTTCAAAACCTGATTCTGGTCCTAGAGTCACTTCGTTAACAACAATTTTTTGATTTACGCCTGCCATAAAAGCTGTTTCTCCATGGACTAAAGTATCCAACATTCCCATTGCATTGATTCCAATTACCGGTTTAGCACATGCACCTGCTTCTACCTGAAGCATTCCAAAGCCTTCGAGACGGGAGGGAGCAGCGTATATATCACAAGCTCCTAAAAGAAAAGGCACAAAATTTCTGGATATAATGCTGGTAGGGAAAGAAACATTGTTGCTGATACCAAGTTGTTCGGCAAGCTCTAAATCTAAGCGGTTTTGCAAAATAGTTCTCGGTTGCGGCCATACCTTACAAACATATTTCCAGTCCTTTAATGGGATATCGGTTGCAGCAAGAGCTTCCATGACCTCCCTTCCACCTTTAGAAGCTGCATCACCACCAATGGTAAGGATCATTTGTTGGTCTGGACTTATGCCTAAAGCTTCTCGTACGGCTAATATTTTGGGATGATTTTTAGGATAGGGCTTAAAGTTTTCTGTATCACAACCCACAGGGAGCACTTCAATATTGTCTCCTTTGATACCATCGCGCACATACATTTCTTTTACCCAGTTAGAGGTAACCAAAATCAGTGGTAGTTCATTTAAAACATCCTGATAATTGGCAATGTAGCCATCAGCTACGAGCCATGGGATGCCTTTAACACCATGTTTATGTGGATGTAGAACAAGTTGTGGGGTATGCCCCCAATAACCTGTTCCTACAACTATATCAGGTTTGAACCAGTTGTAGTACCATTCCTTCTCTAACATGGATTCAACATGAGCAGCATAGGCATCTACACCATTCGCGAGTAAACCTTTGTAAAGCAAGTCACCCTGTGTTGCCAGTCCGCCAGGGCTAGGCGGATAATCATATAATACAAGTACCTTCATGATATTTGGTGCTTTTCAATCCATTTTAAAACTTCTTTCTTACTGGTCAACTTCCAGAATGCCTCTGCTTTTGGAGTCGCTTTTGCTTCCCAACTATCCTGCTCAAAACCATACACCTCTGTAATTAATTGATATTTAATGTTCCACAGATCCTCAGGCAGATCAAAATAAAGCCCTGTTGTTTTTAGTGCCTGTGGAAAATACATTCTATTGCCATCTTCATAAGCAAAGGTCCAGGTTTCCTTGCTTGATAATTTGCCTTCGTGCCACAGTTTTAAGACAGTTATTCCAACTTCTTCATGTCGCAAATGTCTGGTGTATTCGCCAGAAGGATTATGAGTTATGATCAGATCGTAGTTTATATTTGGGAGTAGCTCCAATAGAACTCTGGTGATTTCCTGTTTATCTTGTGGAATTTGTGCCGGGCCATCGTCCAAATCACCCATAGCCCCCTTTGAGTGGAAAGCAGCCAATGATTTTTGGAACTTTGGTGCCCTGTCTGGATCGGATTTTCTGGATAAACAAGCGATAAAACACTGCCAATCGGGGTGGGCTAGTAGGGTTCCCCCTGCCCATAAAACTTCATCATCAGGATGTGCTACAATAACAGCTACCTTTTTTGTTTTGTTCTCACTCGTTACATCAAGCTTCATTATATCAATCAGTTAGTTTACAGCGTAACGCTTCTTGAAGGATATAACATGATAAAGCCAGTTAAGTTTGAGCAATATGTTTTCAGACTTAAAAAAATGGAAAATAAAAAAGGGAAATCAGTGACGATTTCCCTTTTTGTGGACTCGAAGGGGTTCGAACCCTTGTCCAGTTGTGTGATAAATTATGCCTTCTACATGCTTATTTTCCAATTAATTGTAGGGATCTGGCGGGCTGGAAACCGACCTAACCGTTCACCTTAGGTACTTTATCTCGCAATTGTACCGTACCTTACAATTGCCAGCGTTGTTATTTCGATGCCCCAGATTCTAACCTAACATCGCAGCAGTTAGAGGGACAAAAGCTATTTAATTCTAAATTAAGCAGCTAAGGCGTAGTTATTTTCGCCAATTATAGTGTGAACGTTCTCTTTTAAGTGCTCTCCGTACAACGCACTGCATGCTAACATACTTAGCTTCACCCTGTCAAATCCAAAACGAGCCCAGTATACCCTGATGGTGTGTGGTTAACTACTCCTTTCCAACCATCAGAACACAAATATACGAAAATTATGCCATAGTTCTACCAGGGTACTGTTTTAAAGCAATATCAAGGCAATCCATAGCTTTATTAAGATCATCAGTATTTAGCACATAAGCCATCCTTACCTCATTTTTCCCGGAACCTTCAGTCGAATAAAAGCCGGTGGCAGGAGCCATCATAACAGTTTCACCATTGTTGCTGAAACTTTCCAGCATCCATTGACAAAACTGATCTGCATCATCAATAGGCAATTTTGCTACTACATAAAATGCACCACCTGGGTTAGGACAAAATACACCTTCCATAGCATTTAATCTTTTTACAAGCGTATCCCTGCGTAAAGTATATTCTTTGTTTACTGCTTCGAAATAGCTGTCTGGTGTATCAACAGCAGCTGTTCCTGCTATTTGTTCAACCATCCCAGGACTTAACCTTGCCTGCGCAAATTTTAACCCAGATTTGATTACTTCTTTATTTTTGGTAATTAAGCAACCCAATCTTGCACCGCAGGCACTGTAACGTTTAGATACAGTATCCAGCACAATCACATTTTCATCCAGACCATCCATGTGCATTGGCGAGATAAATTCCCTGCCATCATAACAAAACTCACGGTAAGCCTCATCGGATAATAAGAACAGATCATATTTTAAACATAAAGCTTTTAAAGCCTCCATTTCTTCTTTTGAATATAAATAACCGGTAGGGTTATTCGGATTACAAATGATAATTGCTTTAGTACGATCGGTAATCAATTTCTCAAATTCTGCAATTGCCGGTAGGGCAAAACCATTTTCAATATGAGATAATATAGGTTTTACAACCACATTACTCATGCAGGCAAAACCGTTATAGTTTGCATAGAAAGGTTCAGGAATGATAATCTCGTCACCCTCATTAACGCAGGTTTGCATGGCAATAGTAATAGCCTCAGAACCACCAACTGTAACCAGTATATCTTCGGGTGTGATGTTATACCCTAATTTATTATAGTATTCAGTAAGTTTTGTTCTATAGCTTAATGTTCCTTCTGATGGGGTATAGGCCCAAACATTAAAATCTATATTCTTAATGGCATTTAGCATTCCCTCAGGAGTAGCAATGTCTGGCTGACCAATATTTAAATGGTATACTTTTTTACCGTCCTTTTTTGCCTGATCAGCAAATGGAGTCAGTTTTCTTATAGGCGAAGCAGGCATCTGTAGCCCTTTTTCAGAAATATTTGGCATGATGGAAAATAAAGTCCCGTAATAATAAGTTAGTTTTTTTATAGGGTACAAAAATAAAAAAAACCTCGTTGATTAACGAGGTTTTAATCAAAAGTATGTTTTTGAATTTTATTTGCTGGCCGCTGCTACCGTCTCTCCTTTAATGTATAGTACCTTGGTGGTAGTTTTAGCATTAGAAGTGATAGTAATGCTTTTGCTAAATGGAAGTGCAGCACCTGTTGGGTTATAAGTTACTTTAATTACACCTGATTCACCTTTTTTTACTGGTGTTTGTGTATACTCAGGAACTGTACATCCACATGTAGTTTCAACTTTAGTAATAATCAAAGGCTCATCTCCAATGTTTGTGTACTTAAACTCAACTGTAGCAGGCTTGTTCACTGGGATTTTTCCGAAATCATGACTCTCTTTGTCAAACTTGAATTCAGCAGGTTTTGATTGAGCATGAGTGGCAACACTTATACCTAGGATTAACGTAAATAGCAGAATTATTTTTTTCATTTTAATGTAGTTTTAAAACAAATTTAATGTTTTCATTTAGAAAACAAAAAGTATTCCACTATATAAATTACGATACACTGTTAAGTCATACTTTAGATTTTGTGTATCTTTGCCGCATAATTGATTTGCTTATGATGCCAAATAGTAAACTTACCACAAATCCAATAGACGCTTCGGAGCTAAGTTTTGATGACTTCAAAACCATTGTTGTGAACGACTATAAAATAGCTTTTGAAAGTAGACAAGCTAGTTTATTGGGCCGAAAGGAAGTGTTGACCGGTAAGGCTAAGTTTGGAATTTTTGGCGATGGGAAGGAGCTACCTCAGATTGCTATGGCAAAAGCCTTTAAAAATGGCGATTGGCGCTCCGGTTATTACAGAGATCAGACATTTGCCTTTGCTGCCGGTATTTGTACAATAAAAGAATTTTTTGCACAGTTATATGCTAATCCAAGTGTTGAGGCAGATCCTGCATCGGCCGGAAGGCAAATGAACTGTCACTTTGCGACGCGTTCTATTAATGAGGACGGCAGTTGGAAAGATTTAACGGATATGAAGAATTGTTCTTCAGACATCGCACCTACAGGTGGACAAATGGCGAGGTTAGTTGGACTAGCCTATGCTTCTAAATTATACAGACAAAATCCGGAACTTGAATATTTAAAGAATTTCTCAGTAAATGGAAATGAAGTAGCCTTTGGTACGATAGGAAATGCATCTACATCTGAAGGTGTATTTTTTGAAGCTATTAATGCTGCTGGTGTTTTACAGGTGCCAATGGCCATGTCTGTTTGGGATGATGGATACGGAATTTCAGTTCCGGCAAAATATCAAACTACAAAAGAAGATATTTCTGAAATATTGAAAGGTTTTCAGCGTGACGAAAATGCCGATGGTTACGAAATATTTAAGGTAAAAGGCTGGGATTATCCCGCTTTGTGTGAAACTTATCAACGCGCAATAGATGTTTGCAGGGATGAACATGTTCCTGTATTGATTCATGTAACAGAAGTAACGCAACCACAAGGCCACTCTACCTCCGGTTCTCACGAGCGTTATAAAGATAAAGCAAGGTTAGAGTGGGAGAGAGAGTATGACTGTATCGTTCAGATGCGTAAATGGATGCTGGAATCAGCAATCATTACTGAAGAAGAAATAGTAGAGCTAGAAAATACTGCTAAGAAACTTGTTCGTGAAACACAAAAAGAAGCATGGAATGAATTTTTAGGTTCTATAAAGGTCGAAAAAGACCAGGTGATTGAGTTGATTAATGGGATGGCTAATGGCGATCCTGCCATCATAAAAATTTCTAGTCAACTTGCCAATACCCCTGATGCTCAAAGAAGAGAAGTAATTTCTTCGGCAAGAAAGGCTCTGCGTTTAACGGTAAGGGATTCTTCAACAGCTAGACAGAATCTATTAACCTGGTACAATGCTCAAATTGGATTGAACGAGGATAGATACAATTCTAAATTGTTTACCGATGGGATTGATAGTCCGTTTTTGGTAAATGAACTGAAACCTGTATTTAACGAGGAAAGTAAAATGGTTGATGGGCGCGAATTGTTGAATGCCTGCTTTGACTCAAATTTTGCACGTGATCAGCGATTGGTTGCCTTTGGTGAAGATTTAGGGGCTATTGGTGATGTAAATCAGGGATTTGCCGGTTTACAGGCTAAGTATGGCGACTTGAGGATTACCGATACAGGTATAAGAGAAATGACCATAGTAGGGCAGGGAATAGGTTTGGCAATGCGTGGTTTACGCCCGATTGCTGAAATTCAATACCTTGATTATTTGTTGTTCGCACTGAATGTGTTAAGTGATGACCTGGCAAGTTTGTCATATCGTACAAAAGCAGGACAAAAAGCTCCTGTTATTATCAGGACACGCGGTCACAGGTTAGAAGGTGTATGGCATTCAGGTTCACCAATCGGAATGATTCTTGGCTCACTTAGAGGCTTGCATATTTGCGTGCCGCGTAACATGACGCAAGCAGCAGGTATGTATAATACTTTGTTCAGATCAGATGAGCCTGCATTGGTAATCGAATGTCTGAACGGCTACCGTTTAAAAGAGAAATTACCTGAAAACGTAGGTGAATATACCGTTCCTCTTGGAAAAGCCGAGGTGGTTAAGGAAGGAACAGATATAACTGTGGTTTCTTACGGTTCTACTTTAAGAATAGTAGAAGAAGCAGCTGAAGAGCTGGCACATTTGGGAGTATCTATTGAGATTGTTGATCCTCAAACTTTATTGCCATTCGATACAGATCAGATTTGTGCAAAGTCATTAGCCAAAACAAACAAGTTACTGGTAGTTGATGAAGATGTACCGGGTGGTGGAACAGCTTTCTTGTTGCAACAAATTCTGGAAGAGCAAAAAGGTTATTACCACTTAGATGGCCAGCCTAAAACGCTAAGTGCAAAAGCACATCGTCCGCCTTATGGATCAGATGGTGATTATTTTAGTAAACCATCTGTTGATGATGTAATTGAAGCTGTTTACAGTATGATGAATGAAAGTAATCCCGGTAAGTACCCGGCTATTTATTAATAGCCTTTATTGATCAGGTTTTAAATATCAAAGCCGTGTAAGTTTTGTACCTACACGGCTTTTTAATGATTAGGATGGTTTAATCCAGTTTAACTGTTCTATTTCTCAACAAGTGATCAGCCAATACCAATGCAGCCATTGCTTCCACAATAACTACAGCTCTTGGTACTACGCATGGGTCATGTCTGCCTTTCCCCTTAATTTCCGCGGCTTCACCTGCAGCATTAATGGTTTGCTGGTTATGCATAATCGTAGCAACAGGTTTAAATGCTACTGTGAAATTGATTTCCATTCCATTAGAAATGCCTCCTTGTATGCCACCAGAAAAATTAGTCAGCGTTTTTGGCTGATCTTCATTTGCAAGAAAAATATCATTGTGCTCTGATCCTCTCATTTCACTACCACCAAAGCCAGATCCATATTCAAAACCATGCACAGCATTAATGCTCAACATTGCTTTACCCAGATCAGCATGTAGTTTGTCAAAAACAGGATCTCCTAGTCCAACAGGACAGTTTTTTACGATACAGCTCACTTTTCCGCCGACTGTATCCCCATCTTTTCTTACGCTGTCAATAAACTCAATCATTTGATCTGCGGTAGCCGGATCAGCACAGCGTACAATGTTATCTTCCCGGGTAGCCAATAATTCAGCAATGTTGTCACCTGCTAAATCAGGTGCTTCAATTTTTCCGACAGCAGATACATGTGCGAAAATCTCAATCCCATGATGCTTTAACAGGAGCTTGGCAATTGCCCCAGCAGCTACACGGGCTGCGGTTTCTCTGGCTGATGAACGACCACCACCACGATGATCTCTGATTCCGTATTTGGCATCATAAGTATAATCTGCGTGTGAAGGACGATAAACATCAGTATTGTGGCTGTAATCCTTACTACGCTGATCTTCATTAGGGATCAGCATGGCTATTGGCGTTCCCGTACTTTTACCTTCAAATGTACCTGATAAGATCTGAACAGTGTCGCTTTCTTTACGCTGTGTTGTGATTTTCGATTGTCCAGGTCGACGTTTATCCAATTCCGACTGGATAAATCCCAGATCTATAGGTAGCTGTGCCGGACAACCATCAAGGATAACACCTATGGCTATTCCATGAGATTCGCCAAAAGTAGTAATGCGAAATAATTGACCGAATGTATTGCCTGCCATTTTAGAATTATTTAATATTTTATTAAAACTAAACTTCTTTTACCGTAAAACCTGCTTTCTCCAGGTCTTTCCAAAAATCAGGGTATGATTTCTCCACTACCTGATAATCTTCCATTTCCACTTCATTGATAAATAGACTTAATGGAGCAAATGCCATAGCCATCCGATGATCATCGTAGGTGTGGAATTGTACCTTTTTGGGGAAACTCAGGTTGTCGCAATTTAAAGTATATATTTCATTATCCTCAATCAGGGAAACGCCAATTTTAGCCAGCTCCTGTTGCAAAGCAAGCACACGGTTGGTTTCCTTTATTTTTAACGTTTCTAATCCTGTAAAGGAAAGATTTAAGCCCTTTGCAGCAGCACAAACAATAATAGTCTGCGCCAGATCTGGACAATCCTTTAAATTCAATACTTCGTTTATGGCTACAGAGGTACCTGATTTTAGTGCAATACCATTGGCTGTTTGCGAAGTGCGCACACCAAAAGGGATCATAATATCTCTGATCTTGCTATCGCCTTGCAAACTTTTCTCCTTTAAATGAGGTAAAGTTATGCTACCCAGGTCTGCCAGCGCCACAATGCTATACCAATAAGAAGCAGCACTCCAATCAGGCTCTATAGTTAACTGGCAAGCTTTAAAAGGTTGGTTGTCAATATGTATAGTGTTGTTATCCCAAGAGTGCTTAATTCCCGCTTCTTCAAGCATACTTAAGGTCATTTCCAGATATGGTCTCGAGGTCAATTCCCCCTCAATTTCTAAAGACAAGCCCAAAGGCAATGAGGGAGCAATCATTAAAAGTGCAGATAAGTATTGACTGCTAATGCTACCCTGAATTTTAACAATCCTACTAACTTGTTTAAAGTTATGGCTGATATCGAGGGGAGGATAACCATCTTGCCCGGCATAATTAATACCGGCGCCTAGTTTTTGCAAAGCTTCAACCAATAGCTTTATTGGTCGTTCTTTCATCCTGCCAGAACCTGTCAGGTGAAACATGCCGTTTGTGATAGAGAGGTATGCTGTTAAAAAACGCATCGCTGTACCTGCATGTCCTACATCTACAGTGATGTAAGAATCTCCATCATGATGAGCTTTTACCTGATTAAGAATATTATTCAAGGTCACCGTATCCACTGCATCAGATAAATTATTGACTTCAACAATTCCATTTGACAGACCGCTGATGATCAGCGCCCTGTTGCTTTCGCTTTTAGAACCGGTTAAGGCAATTTCAGCATTTATATCTTTAATCCCTTTAAAAGAAACAATTGCATTTTTACTCATCGCTAAGATTTAACTTCTGAATGTGCTTCTGCGGCAATGCCTTTCTCTACTTTGCCGGCATTCATGATCTCAGTTTGTTTACGAATTGATTCGCCGTGAACCAATTCCAGGAATTTTTCAGTAAAGTTCAAATCCAGTTTTAAAGCTTTTGCAAATGCAGCACCTTTTTTAATGATGGCATCCCAGCGGTTTACCTGTAAAATGGTTACCTGGTTATCGCGTTTAAATTCCCCGATTTTACCCACGATAGCCATACGTTCACCTAATTTTTGCAATAAAAGGTCATCTATTTTGTCGATTTGCTTACGCAAGTCAGCCAATTGATCTATAAAAACTTCGTTTTTAGACTCAGGTTCGCGAACGGTTAAACGTTCAGCAAGTTCTCCAAGCGCAGCAGGAGTAACCTGTTGTTTAGCATCTGTCCAGGCTACTGAAGGATCTACGTGCGATTCGATCATTAAGCCTTGCATATCTAAATCAAGCGCTTTTTGAGAAATGTAAGGGATCAACTCACGGTTACCACAAATATGACTAGGATCATTGATGATTGGTAGGTCAGGTAATAATGTTTTTAGTTGGATAGCCAGTTCCCACATTGGTTCGTTGCGGAACGAGCTTTTCTCGAATGAAGAGAAACCACGATGAATAGCACCTAGTTTAGTAATACCTGCACGGTTGATACGCTCTAACGCGCCAGCCCATAGTTGTAAATCAGGGTTTACAGGGTTTTTAACCAATACAGGAATATCTACACCTTGTAAGGCATCAGCAATTTCCTGAACAGTAAAAGGGTTAACTGTCGAACGTGCACCAATCCATAGAATATCAACACCTGCAGCCAATGCTTCTTCAACGTGTTTTGCATTTGCTACCTCTACTGCTGTAGGTAATCCGGTTTCTGCCTTTGCTCTTTTTAACCACTCTAATCCTATGCTGCCAATTCCTTCAAATTCTCCCGGACGGGTACGAGGTTTCCATATGCCAGCTCTTAAAACAGATACTTTTCCTGTTGCAGCTAACAAATGAGCTGTTGTTAATAATTGCTCTTCAGTTTCCGCACTGCATGGTCCGGAAATAATTAGCGGTTCGTTTTTAATGTCAAGCCAGGTATTTAATGGCTGGATGTTCAATTGTAGTTTCATTTTTTTGGGGTTTAAATTGTTGTTTTTGTATTTTACGAAGGACTATTTGTTGAAGACTATACCTGATCGTTCTTCTTGTATTCGCCCATTATGTTAAAGTTTACAGTGTATTTTAATGCCTGACGGATGGCCTTGTCATAATTTTCAGTGCTCGACCATTCCATATCTACATAGAAGTAATAATCATTGCGTTTTCCTAAAACCGGCATACTTTGTATCTTGGTGAGGTTAACCTGTTGTTCAGCAAATATGTTAAGGATTTTAGATAAGGCACCTACATGATTGCCAACCTGAAAACAGATAGAAGCTTTATTGCTATCTTCCATTTCTGCTGTTTTGTCTAATTTAAGAATCAGAAAACGGGTAAAGTTCTTTTTGTTCGACTCAATTCTTCTTTCTATGATATTTAAGCCATACAACTCAGCAGCAAGGGTGTTGGCAATAGCAACCGTATCAGTTAATTGTTCTTCTTTAATTCGTTTAGCGCAAGCAGCAGTATCGTTGCTTTCGATTACCTGAATGTGCGGGTAATCATAAAAGAAATCTACACACTGGCGAATAGCAATAGGGTGGGAGGTCGCAAATTTAACATCTTCAAATTTTACACCAGGTAAAGCCATTAAATGTAATTGGATAGGTAGGTACACTTCGCCCACCACTGCAAAATTATACTCGCGGATTAAGGTGTAGTTGGGTAATAGACTGCCTGCTATAGAGTTTTCTATGGCCATGACAACAAAGTCTGATTCCCTTTTTTCCAAACTTTCACAAGTCTGTTTAAACGAGTTACATTCAATAGTTTGAATGTCCTTTCCGAAAAATTTGAAAGCTGCCTCTTCGTGAAAAGATGCTTTAATGCCTTGAATTGCTACTCTTGTACCTTTCTTCATTAGATTAATTTTTCCCTTTTTTTATTGTTCCTGATTGCGTTAAAACAAAAAAAGTCCCGGCGTTTGGCCGGGACTTTCGTATACATTTATCGTGTTGATATCAGTGCATATTAGTCCCGGCTCTTACTAAAATAGTAGAAGTAACCAAACCAATATGTAGTGATATTTCTCATCTGCTTTTCTTTTATCGTTTTGCCAAATGTACTAACAAAATTTTATTTGTCAATAGTTAATTAAAAAAAATATTTTTTTGTTGTGAATGTGCTCTGTCGTGGCACTCAAAACTTTAGCTGTTTTTGTTAATCGTGTATGGCATTAAAGTAAGCAAAACTTGCTAATATGTCATTTTCCGATACTCTGCAATTGTAATCGCATTTGCCGATGCTACTTAGCAAAGAAAACATGATCTGACCATTCTCATTTTTCTTATCGCTCTGCATAAATTCCATCAGCTGCGTAAAACTTTCTTCCTTGATGTGGTAAGCAGGGTAAAGCTTGCTGATATAGTTAGTAACATCATTTAGGTCATCTGCGCTTAGTGTATTGTTTTTGCTCGACAAGAAAGCCTCACAAATCATACCTATAGCAATAGCTTCACCATGTGTTAATGGCTTTTTATCATTAATCAGGGAGTAAGTCTCAACAGCATGCCCAATAGTATGTCCAAAGTTCAGGATCTTTCTCAATCCCTTTTCATGCGGATCTTCTGTAACTACTTCATTTTTTATTTCTACAGAACGATAAATCGCTTGTGCTTCAATATTCAGGTAGTCACTATTTTTTAGTTCATTGTAATAGTTGTGGTCTACAATCAAACCATGTTTGATCATTTCGGCAAAGCCCGATAGTAATTCCCTTTGTGGTAATGTTTTTAAAAAGGCTGTTTCAATAAAAACTGATTGTGGTAGGGTAAAGGTTCCCACCATATTCTTAACATTATCCACATCAATACCTGTTTTACCACCTACAGAAGCATCAACTTGCGATAGCAGGGTAGTTGGAATATTGATAAAGTCGATACCTCTTTTATAGGTAGAGGCCACAAAACCACCCATATCAGTAATTACGCCACCGCCAAGGTTGATCATCAGGCATTTACGGTCCGCACCAAAATCAAGTAATGTTTTCCAGATGCCAATACAGAAGTCTATATTCTTATTTTCTTCCCCCGGATCAGTCTCTATCAGATCAAAACCATTAAAATCATCCAGCATTTCACGGAATAGGGGCAAACATGCTTCTGAAGTATTACTGTCAGCAAATACAAATATCTTGCTGTAACGTCCTGATTCCAGCACCTCCATTAAAGGAGTCAATTGGGTTTCGAAATGTATGGTATGGCCTGCGCTATCTAGTTTGTTCATTAAATTACTGTTACTTTTTGTCCCATAAAATCAATCACATCGCCAACGCGGACTTTTAGTCTTTTACGGTAATCAACTTTTCCGTTGTATTTTATTAAACCATCCTCAACAACGGTTTGCGCTTCCCCGCCACTCTGAACGAGTCCTGTTGCTTTCAATAATTGAATAAGGGGAATAAATTCACCTTCTAATTTAAATTTTATCATCGCAAGGCAAACTTACAATTAATTATAAAGTGTTTTACCACCAATAGCATGGGAATTTATACTTTTGCAAGCAAAATGACTAACTGACATTCGTAGATGGAACTATCCCCCAAAAAATCATTGAATTTTGATGATACTGAAATTGCATTTCGCAATAAATCAAATAATGAATTAAATGCTGCTTATTGGTTATTTAAGCTTATTAGCAGCAATTTTCTAACAAAAATCGGCCCTCCAATAACTAACTTTTTCCTTAATATAGGTTTGCCCATTAAAGGCGTAATTAAAGCAACCATATTTAAACATTTCTGCGGTGGAGAAACTATAGCAGAATGCGAGCATACCATCGAGCAGCTTGCTACCGGACAGGTTGGTACCATTTTAGATTATTCTGTTGAAGGAGAGGAAGAAGAAGCTGTTTTTGATTTTACCTGTGCAGAAATTATAAGAACAATTGAACGTGCTGCAGGTGACAAGCGCATTCCTATAACTGTATTTAAAGTAACAGGTATAGGTCGCTTTGGTTTACTTGAAAAACTAGATGCTAAAAAAGAATTGACCAGTGCAGAGCAAGCAGAATTTGAAAAGGTTAAACAACGTTGCGAGAAAATCTGCAGAACGGCCTTTGATAAAAATGTACCCATCATGGTTGATGCTGAAGAAACCTGGATACAGGATACGATTGATGAACTTGCTATAGATATGATGCGTTTGTTTAATCAAAAAAGCATTATCGTTTATAATACTTATCAAATGTACCGTCACGATAAGCTGGCAGATATGAAGGCCGATCACTTGATTGCCAAGGCTTCAGGTTTTATTTTGGGCGTAAAAATGGTACGTGGTGCATACATGGAAAAAGAGCGTAAAAGAGCAGAAGAAATGGGATACCCATCACCAATACAGCCAGATAAAGCTGCTTCTGACCGTGATTACGATGCTTCCTTAATTTATTGTATGGAGCATATTAATGAAATAGCTTTTGTTTGTGGAACACATAATGAAAATAGCTGCCGTGTCTTGGCGCAACTATTGGATAAATATCAGATAGCTCATAATCATCCGCATGTTTATTTTGCGCAATTGTTGGGGATGAGTGATAATTTAAGTTTCAACCTGTCTGATGCAGGTTATAATGTAACTAAATATGTTCCTTATGGGCCAATTAAAGCTGTTATGCCGTACTTATTTAGAAGAGCGCAAGAGAATACCTCAATTGCCGGACAAACCAGCAGAGAGCTTGGATTGATCATAAAAGAGAAGCAACGCAGAAGATTAAACTAAACGTTTAATCTTTCATAATAGAAGAAGGCAGCTAATTAGCTGCCTTCTTTGTATCTATCAAGTTTTTATAAAATATGATGATCAATTAAAACCTGTTCCAGATCTTTAGGATGTTTGGTCATCAATAGTGTATTTAATCCAGCAAGTTTGGCACCCTCAATATGTTGAGGACTATCATCTATAAATAAAGTCTCGGATGGATCTAGTTTGTTTTCACGGATTACTTGTTCAAATATTTCAACATTGGGTTTACGTAAAAACATATGCTGGGAATAATAAGTCTTCTCGAACAGACTGCTATTGTCAGGCATATTAAATTCTCTTTTGAGGTAATCCACGATGTAGTTATAATGGGTCTCATTATTATTGCTTAGTAAAAAAGTGCGGTATTTTTGTTTTACTTTAAGCAATACTTCGTGAATTCCCGGAGGAACCCCAATCAATAAACTGTTCCAGGCGGCATCAATTTCTTCATCTGTTAGGTTATTATTACCTGCCGCGTCTCGAATTCCAGCTCTAAATTGGGCAGGAGTGATGGCTGCAGTCTCAAAATCATTAAAAAGATTATGGTGACTTTTATGTGCGAAAAACTCTGTGCTGTTTGTAATACCCAGTTGTAATAGAGCGTCTTGTGTTCTTTTAAAGTCTATTTCGAAAATAACATTGCCGTAATCGAATATAATATTTTTAATTTTTTGCATAAAAGTGTTTCAAATTTGGATGTAAATATGTAACATTGCACTCGCAAAATCAAACAGATTTTCGAGGGCCATTAGCTCAGTTGGTTAGAGTAGAAGACTCATAATCTTTTGGTCGATGGTTCGAGCCCATCATGGCCCACTGCTTAAAAAGCCGTTTTTCGATAAGAAGAACGGCTTTTTTTGTTGAATGCGGATTTAATTGCAATACTTATTTTAAGTATCAGTTGTAATATCATCCCAATTTAAGGACGAATCAGCTACCCAGTTAACTGCATAATGGCGTTCGAATACTATGCTTGGATTTACATCTAAGGGAGCAAGATTATTTAATTCTACATTTCTTAAAGCCCAGTGTATTCTGTAAATCAAATCAGATAAATCTAATATTTCCGCAGGTGGTCTGATTACAGCGGATTTAATAAACTCTTTGGTTTCTGTCATGAAATCAGGAATCTTGTCAAAGATAGAGTCCATTTCAATTTCTTGTTGAGGAAGCTCTAGTTTTTCAATTTTATTCATTGTAAACAATAAAAGCCAAATGCCTTCGGAGCGCCACGATATGTTTATTTTTTCTTTTTCTGTTAATTTTTCTTTCAGAAATAGTTTTTGCTCATCATTTGTTACGCTATTCCACAGATTTTCTTTTTTCAAAAACTCTATTATTTCAAATCTGTCCTCCTCAACTTTAGCTATATAACATAAGTATGTAAGTATCAATACTCGTTTAGCAATGTCTTGTGGCGATCTGATTTCAGATTTCTGCTCATCTTCAATCAAAGAGAAACGATTATAAAATGGAATATTTAGCGACGTTAATAATATCTCGGTTTGACTCTTGGATTTTAATTGACTCATAGTTTATCAAATCATTATTTTTAATAAAGCCTCTACTGGCGATAGAAATACGACTGTATAAATTACTAATATAAAATTGATAGCTCTTCCTGCAAATAAATTAAAATAGATTCTGATGTTCAAGTTAAGCTCAATTAATCACTTTAAATAATCTTAATACTGGCGATCATACTTTGAATTGATGTTAGTTCTCTTTCATTAATAAGCATAGATTCTTGAATTTTGTCAATTGTGAAAGTGCATATAAATATACCGTTTTGCTTTCCAGTGATCCAGTAATAAACAACATTTGTCACTCCATCTTGTTGAGATTCTTTTTTGTAATATGCACAGTCATTTTTGCCTAATATTATTCTTTTTGCGCCTGCATTTTCCGCAGTCTCAGTAGTAATATATTCGCAAGCCTTATCCACATGAGGGGCATTTGTATTCGGCCATTGGAAGGCTGTAATTCTAAAATTACCTGTCCATGAGGTCTCTGTTTCGTGCCAGAAAGCATGCGTAGAATCGTCATCATCATCATACTCTTCCCACCCATCAATTAGTCTGAAACTAAACCGTCCACCCCTTGAAATGTAAATATTATTATCCATTGCGCTTTGTTACTTAATGTTAAATACCAAAATAAATAAAAAGAGGCATATTATATTAGTTCCGATCAAATGGTCTACTAGTCGGCTTATTCGATAATAGATTGTGATGAGAAACTATGTTTGAATGTTTTTTGTAATTTGTTTACCTAAATCCTCAATTAAATGCAAATCGGATAGGAAATGGTTCGAGAAGCACCCAGTCAGGTCCACAAACCCTCTTTACAGGCTGTAAAGAGGGTTTCGTATTTTTAGGAAGATTTTTATGTGCCTTAGTTAGTGTTCTAAGGCTGTTTTATGGTTCGAGCCTATTATGGTTTTTATCTAAAGACAATACTTGAAAAATACTCAATTCAATATTTCATACTCCTAAGTATGTAGGTTATTTTGCTTTATCTTTTGTTTATTTCAGTTATCTGCGGAAGCTACTCTACAGGTTCATTTCATTTCGAATGAATGTTTCTAAAGCCTCTTTACTTGGCAACTGAACCAAATACTTGGAGACAAAGACTTCATTTGATAAGCCGGTGGTGGTATATTCTACTAAGGCATCATTCTTATCTGCACATAAAATAATCCCTACAGGGGGATTATCTCCTTCACTCATTTCATGTTTACGGTAATAATTCAGATAAAGGTTCATTTGTCCAGCATCGGCATGGTCATATCGACCCAATTTTAAATCTAGAAGGATATGCGATTTTAATATACGGTGGTAAAATACTAGATCGATCCGGTAATGGGCATTGTCAAACGTAATGCGTTTTTGTCTTGCCTCAAAGCAAAATCCCCTGCCCATTTCTGTTAAAAAATGCTGAAGATGATCAATGATGGCTGATTCCAGATCATGCTCTGTGTATTCTGACTTTTCTTCCAAACCTAAGAATTCTAATAAGTAAGGGTTTTTGATCACATCTGCCATTCCAACCTTTTGATTGTTTCGGATTTTTGCAATCACAGCAGTCTTATTTGCCGACAAACCCGTTCTTTCAAACAATGAAGTATCAATCGCACGAGCAAGATCTCGGACTTTCCAGGCATTTTTAACGGTTTCCACTTCGTAGAAATGTCTTTTTAAAGTGTCCTCAATCCTAATCAGTTCTATGAAATGTGAGAAATTAAGTTGAGTCAGCAATTCTTGAGGGCTGAGAGAAGACTCCGGATTTTTACGAATGAATTGGTCAGACGCAGTCTGACTAATTGATGGTAGTCCCAGTTGGTCAAATTGGTCTAATGTGGTAATTCTATACATACATTAAATCTTGTGTTTTTATAGAATGCTATATAATTATTGAATATATAGATAGGGTAAACCTGAATATGTCTCTCTTTGGAGCTTACATTCATAGAAATAATTACGAAAAAAGCAGCTAGTTATGTAACTTGTGATCATGATACTACACTCCAAAATAACGCTCGCTATATCCCTAATGTTCTATATGTCATTTTTTAATTTTTCTTGTAGCTCTCAAGAAAAACATGATGGTAGTGTTCCAATAGAAATAGCTGAGGAACTTGGCATAAGCAGAACAGGCCTTGTCCAGTGGGCTAAAAAGGTAAATGCAGAACTCGAATTTTCTGAAGCAGGACGTATTAATGGTTTGCCCAATTATGAAGGAACGGATAAACATAAAACGATTGTGCAGCTAGTAGGTGAGGAAAATGTGATTAAACAGGCAAAGTGGACATACACTTTTACCACTGACCCTGAACTAAACAAGAAGCTTGTCATGAATATTACATATTTCGCATACATTTTTGAGCCTAAAAAGATGCCAGACTGGATCAAAAAGGAAATGGAGTTGGTAAGTAAGGATTTAACACAGGAATTTGTGGGCGAGAAGCAAAGAATTGGCTTTAATAAAATGGTTCAGTTGATTTATAGCCCCAAGCAAAAAGTAATGAGTGTTATCTTTACAACGAGATAGTTAAGTGACATTTAATATTTTAATTTGAGTACACTAAAAGTCACCAATTTAATTAAGCTTATTGGTTAGTTATATTTTAATTCACTTTTTTAGCCAAATCGCGGATTAAACCTAAATCAGATAGGAAATGGTTCGAGAAGCGCCCAGTCAGGCCCACTAAAAAACCTCGGTAGTACAGAAAACTACTGAGGTTTTTTGCTTTGTTTTCTTATCGGTTTTTCTAAAAACTAGGAGGATCCAGAAAAATTGATCAGATAGCCAGGCAACAAAATCTGTTAAGTAGATTCCTTTATAAACATGCGGTACAGTTCAGTTATGATTGCGGAATATGGATCAAGCAAAAAAGTTGGGGAGGGATTAGGCATATATTTTTGATAACCTGAATAGGAAAAATTTGACATTTCTTACCCCTCTAAATTGCGTTCTAAAAGCTTTAATCTTCGCATTAAAAGATTCTGCGGAGGCATTAGTGGATCTGTTATCAAAGTAGTTTAATATTGTTTCATAATTGTTCTGAATGGTTCTTGATATGGTATTGAAGGATTTATAACCCATTTTTTCTATCTTGTTATACCATAAGGCTAACTTTTTAAAGGCAATCATTTTAGTTTTTGAATGGCTGAGTATTGAAGACAGTTCCTGGGAGGCTTTATACGCTTGCTGCAAATCTGGGTATAGCTTAAATAACAGTTCTGCCCTGTGATTTTGTGAAGGAGTCCAGTTTACTTCTTTTTTAAATAACAAATACCTACTTCTAGCCAGTAACTGTTTTATCGTATCTCCATTTTCCAGAAGTTCGGGAATCCAAGGCTTCTTTACTTCTCTGGCTAGATCCATTTCTTTGTTTTCCTGTTCTATAGCATCCCATCTATGTTTAATCCTGATTTCCTGGACACCTTCATTAGCCAATTGCTGTACATGGAACCTATCTGAAACAAGCTTTGCTTTTGGAAAACTCCTTTTTACTATTCTGGTCATTGTCGGAGCCAGATCAAGGGTTACTTCTTTTACTTGTTTCCTTACCTGCTCCTTCATTCTGTGAAGAACCTTTATGATCGACTCGCTTTCAGTACCCTTTACAATTGCTACCAAAGCACCTTTCTTCCCTTTTGCCCCTTTATTAGTCAGTATTGTATAGAGCTCTCCTTGTGAAAGGCTAGTTTCATCAATTGATAAATATTCCCCCATATTATTAGCAAAAAGCAGCCAATTCTCAGAGTGTTCCGCCTGATCCCAGCTGGTAAAATCACTTAAATGGCGGGCATATTGCTCTTCCAGACGCTTTCCGTCAACACCAAAGAAATGGCCAAGACTTTTACAGCTTATTGGGGTGGAATCCAAATAGTCTTTCAAAAAAAAAGGCAAACTCTTGAGTCATCTTTGTGCCTTCGGCAACTAATTGCCAATCCCGGGAAACGATCTTACTTGTTCGGGTGTTGAGCCATTTCCGACGCTTAAGGTTTAAAAAACAAGGTTTGCCACGCAAAGGAAAGTCTCGAACAGAAGCCTCATCGTAGAATCCTTTAGATAAAAGATGATCTCCAGAAAACTCTTGTGGATGAATGTTCTTTTCTATCAAATAAATATAGGTTGAACCGTCAATTGTAGCAGCTCGGTCGAATTCAAAATAGTCGCTAAGACCTTCTGGTACTATTAATGAAAGCAGGGTAGAATCCAATATAATTGCTGTTTAATGCAAATCTAAACAAAATTAATCCCTCCCCAACTTTTTTGCTTGATCCCGGAATATTTGTGAAACAAAGAGTTCTGGGAATCGCGGAAAATTTAATGCCCTGTTGTTCTTACCAGCATAATAAAGATATTGAAATTGCATCTGTTATGAAAGTAGAGGCTGACTAACTTTGATAATTTGCAGAAATCCATGAATTAACATTAGAAATTTGACATTTTATGAGCATGTTATGTAGTTAGCATTAAAGATTTGTCAAATAGCATTACTGTTTGGAATTTAGGATCAGGTTACTTTTTTGACAACTGTGTTTTTGTATAATGGACGATAGTTTCATAGTTTTTTATCTTGTTAATAAATAAAATCCAGTTGTAGCAATTCTTCCATTAAACCACAAAGAGATATAGCAGTAATGTTTTCTGCCATTGAGAATCTATCTTGTCCAGAATAAACAACAAACTTTTTACTTGGTTTGATATCTTGACAAGCGATATAAAAACCTTTGGAAAGCGCTGGAGCAGAGTTGCGCTTGATTTCTATTGCCCACTTTTCATTACTAGAAAATTCGAGAACTAAGTCTATTTCGGCACCATTTGAAGTTCTGTAATAATAAGGGATAACATTATCTGGAGCAGCTGATATGATATTTTCAATAACAAATCCTTCCCAGCTCCCTCCGGCAACTGGATGACCAAGTAAATCATTGTAGTTTTGTATATTAAGGAGGGCATGGGTAATTCCACTATCTCTAACATATACCTTTGGGGTTTTTACCAACCGTTTTCCTGCATTTTGTGTCCATGGTTGTAGTCGACGCACCAATAATAAGTCAACCATTAGATCAAGATATCGGCTAACAGTTGTTGAACTTACATCAAGACTTTTAGCTATTTGTGAAGCATTAGTCATTCCGCCTTGGATATGTGCCAACATGGTCCAAAATCTTTCAAGGGTAACCGCAGGTATGCGTGGGCCAAAAAAAGGAATATCTCTCTCAAGGTAGGTTCTAATAAAATCCCGCCTCCAAGCTAAACTGTTTTTATCGTTGCTGGCAAGCAGACTTTCAGGGAAGCCACCTCTAAGCCAAAGTTGGTTTAGTTTTTCAGTTGTATTTGCTTGGTATTCCAGTGCATCAATACCCTGAAGTTCTAGGTAAGCAATTCTACCTGCTAGAGATTCACTAGACTGCTGTAGTAAGTCCATAGAGGCAGACCCTAGGAATAAAAATTGCCCATATTTATTACCTTTCCTACGTTCTTTGTCAATGATCCCACGAAGTGGTGCAAATATTTCAGGCACACGCTGAACTTCGTCCAAAATGATTAGATGTTCACTGTTTTCTGAATGGAAAGCATTTACATCCACGATTTTTTGAAGGTCGAGTCTATCTTCCAAATCAAGATAAATAGCAGTGCTTGTATCGCTGATATTTAAAGCAATGGTTGTTTTACCCACCTGACGAGGTCCCATTAGTGCAACAGAGGAACTTCGTTGTAGCGCTTCCTTAACTTGTTTTTCTACTCTTCTTTTAATCATCCATGTAAATTTAATATTTAATATTGAATTTACATGGATGTGTTGTGGTTTTATTTTTATTAAATCAACAATTAAACATAAATCAGCCAGAAAATGGTTCTAGAAGAATCCAGCTGGGCCCACAAAATAAAAAGCCGTTTTTCGACATAAAAAATAGCGTATATAGTAAGTTTTAATCTGGTAAAGCTAATTAGTATCTGGATTTGTTTTTTCGAAAAAATCGGCCATTAAAGCTAAATCAGATAGGAAAAAGTTCGAGATATGTGCACTAGCGACCACAAAAAAACCTCGGTAGTACAGAACACTACTGAGGTTTTTTGTTTTCCCATCTAGGGTGTTTTAAAAAAGGGGACTAAAGTAATCCAGTGTATACTTGAAATCTAAAATGATCTTACCTAATTCAAAATAATATAGAAAATACCAGTTCTTTATTAAATCTATACATTTGTAGCAAGCCAATCTGTTCAAATGACTAATACAAATTTTAAGATAAAACAAGATATTAAAGTTACTGTTGATGCTATCGTTTTTGGATACAATCAGGAAAATGGCATTTCTGTTTTATTAATTAAACGAAGAATAGATCCGTTTAAAAACGAGTGGGCCTTGCCGGGAGGATTTGTACTGGATCTGGAAACGCTCGAAGAAGCGGTGGAGCGCGAACTGAGAGAAGAGGCTGGAATATCGATAAATTACCTTGAGCAACTGTTTACTTTTGGCAAACCAGGCCGTGACCCACGTATGCGTGTGGTTTCCGTTTCTTATTTTGGCTTGGTAAAATCCGCAGACTTTAGCCTCTTTGCGTCTACTGACGCAGCTGAAGCTAACTGGTTTAACATTTATGAACTGCCAGCACTGGCATTTGATCATCAAGAAATTGTAGAGAAGGCAATTGCACGACTAAGGGCAAAAATTACTTATGAGCCCATTGGTTTTGAACTGCTGGATCGTAAATTCCTTTTCTCCGACTTGGAACACCTTTATACTTTGTTATTAGGACGTGAAATTGACCGCCGTAATTTTAAACGCAAAATGATGTCTCTAGGGCTGGTAATTGAACTTAACGAAAAAGCTCCATCTTTGGCAGCCGGTCGCCCTGGTAAACTTTATTCATTTGATAATGGTAAGTATAACCAATTAAAAATCAATGGATTTGATTTAAATAAGCTCATTTAAAATTAATTTGTGTAAAAAAAACACAAATTAATTTGGATAAGAAATATTAATGTATTTAATTTGTGTCATTGTAACGCAAATAGGTGTGAAAACATTAAACTTATCAACCGGATTTAATCCATTCCAATCCTCAATTGAAGAGATAGAGAGCAAGAGCTTTTTATTTAGTGGGGGCGAAGTACACATTAAATTACTGGGCAGTACAGATGAAGCCTTGATTTCGACAAGACTTAATGATTCCAATGATGTCATGAAGTTATTGCTAGCAGTAGATGCGCTACGCAGAAGCGGCTGTAAAACCATTAGCGTATTTATACCTTATCTGCCGTACGCTCGTCAGGATAGGGTAATGGTTAGTGGTGAACCATTGTCTATCAAAGTGATGAGTAATTTGATTAATGGTTGTGGCTTTGAAAAGGTATATGTGTTTGATGTGCATTCAGAAGTTTCATTGGCCCTGCTTGATAATTGCGAGCTGATCAGCAATTATACACTGGTAAAGGAAGTATTAAAAGATCGTGAGGATTATTGTTTGGTTTCTCCTGATGCTGGTGCATTAAAAAAGATCTATAAGCTAGCTGAGGCTTTAAATTATACTGGGGATATCGTTTTGTGCAATAAAGTGCGCGATGTAAGTAACGGGCGGATTAAAGAGATTACTGTAGATCAGAATGACCTTGGCGGTAAAGATTGTTTCATTATCGATGACATTTGCGATGGTGGGGCAACCTTTGTTGGGGTAGCTAAAGAACTTAAACAACGCAATGCCGGCAAAGTGAGTCTGATTGTATCGCATGGTATTATGTCTCGTGGTGATTCAGAACTGGAAGAATGGATTGACCACATCTATACCACCGACTCCATAAAAGATACCGCAACAGAGCTCGTGAGCAGGATTCAATTGGCCAATCTGATAGAATTATAAACGTTTTTGAACCTTCAAAATTTAATTTTATGAACAATATCCTTTTGCAAACAGATGTATATAAAATGGGCCATATGGAACAATATGCCCCGGGATGTAATAAAGTATATTCTTACCTGACTGCTCGCAGTGATAAAAACTTTGATGAAACTGTTTTCTTCGGATTGCAATATTATATAAAAAGATATTTATCAGAACCTATTACTCCAGAAATGGGTGAAGAGTTTTTGACCTACCGAAAAATGATCCTCGGAAGTAATTCTGAGGAGATTGAAGTTAAAATCAGAGCTCTATGCCAGTTGGGGTATCTGCCAATTGAAATTAAAGCGGTTGAAGAAGGTACCATTATGCCGGTACGAAATGTACTGATGACTATTACAAATACACATCCTGATTTTTATTGGGTGGTAGGTTTTATGGAGAGTTTACTACTTAAGCTGTGGTACACCATTACGGTGGCTACATGTAGTCGTCAATACCGTGAAATTGTAAGCAGATTCTTTAATGAAACCGATGAAGAGGCCATGACTCCTGCTAAAGATTTCCATGTGCATGATTTCGGATATCGTGGCGATGCTTCTGAAGAAGGTGCTGCCATTAGTGGTGTAGCACATTTGCTTTCTTTTTTGGGAAGTGATAATGTACCTGCATTGCCTTGTGCAGTGGAGTACTACAATGCAGATCTGAATGGTGAGCCTATTTTACTTTCTGTACCCGCCAGTGAGCACAGTGTGATGTGTTCTTTTGGAAGAGAAGATGAGATCAGTGCATTCAGGCACATGCTTGAACTTTATCCAACTGGCATCGTTTCTATCGTATCTGATACTTTTGACGTATACAAAGTACTGACAGATTTTGCAGAAGTATTTAAGGATGATATTCTTAAAAGAGATGGTAAAGTTGTATTTAGACCTGATAGTGGTAATCCGGAATATATTATCTGTGGTAATCCTGAGGCTGAACCTGGCAGTAATGAGTGGAAAGGCGCTATCCGTTTACTGGATGAGAAATTTGGAAGTAGCTTGAACAACAAAGGTTATAAAGTACTGAATCCTAAAGTGGGCCTGATTTACGGTGATGGTATGTATCTGGAAAGGTATGTCCGTACACTGGAACGCCTTAAAGAAATGGGCTATGCGGCCAGTAATCTAGTAATTGGTGTCGGTGGAATTTTAAGAAACCACAGTAGGGATACGCTTGGATTTGCCATCAAAGCTACTTATGTTGAGGTGAATGGAGAGCCTAGGGAAATTGAAAAAGACCCGGTAACAGATCACAAGAAGAAATCTCATAAGGGCTTACTTAGTCTACAAAAAGTAGATGATAAATATATTACCAAAGATCAGTGTAATGTGGCTGAAGAAGCAGATTCTTTATTGCAAGTGGTGTATAAGGATGGTCATTTGGTAAAAGAAACAAGCTTGTCTGAGATCAGAAAATTGGTTAAAGCCCAGGAATTAGTTTTAGTGGCTGATATCTAAAAGAATTGAACATTATTTAAACTTACAAAAATGCATTACGATATAGAATGGCTTAAAAATGAGGTGACAGACAATGAGAATTTAAAGTTTCTTTATTTCTGGGGACACACTAATAAATCAAACGAAGCGGTTGGTAAATCCTGTTTTAGTCAATGGTATGAGTCGCCATTTGTAGGGGATAACTTATAAAACAGCTGAGCATTGGATGATGGCAAAAAAAGCTTTGTTGTTTGGAGATTTGGGCATCTTCGAGAAAATTGTACTTTCCGAGAAGCCCGGTGAAGTAAAAGATCTTGGCCGGAGAATTTCGGGGTTCAATGATGAAATTTGGAAAGCTGAAAGGCACGCAATTGTTAAAATGGGGAATCTTCATAAGTTTAATCAGCATCCTGAACTGGCTAAATATTTAGTTAGCACAGGTAAAAGGATTTTGTTGGAGGCCAGCCCTGTAGATTATATTTGGGGTATTGGAATGGCTCAGGATCATTTAGATGCCTCAAAACCTGACAAGTGGTTGGGATTGAATTTGTTGGGTTTCGCTTTGATGGAGGTAAGGGATTTATTAGTTTAATAAGCATAATAGCAATGAAGAATAGGATCGAGGTTAATATTGCTGCTGTTGATTTACAGGCTTCATCGTTTAAGGATTGAAAGTTTAACAAAGCTAAAGACTATAATAGTGCCTATAACTGATAACAATATGTAAAACTCGATGCTGCTTAGACCAATGCCTATTAAGAGTAAAACTACCGGAGTCAAGCAGGTTGCCGATATTGGAACTGTTTTAAAGTAAACTCTGGTAATCTGAATAATTGTAAGTGCTAATAAAATAACAGGAATGATCGGGAGGATAAAGAGACCATACATGCTCCCTGCGTTCGAGTCTCCGTTTTCATTCAGCGATCCAAAAATTAACAAGCCCAGGATAAAGAAAGGGACCAAGATAGAACAGTCGATAAGAATACTGTTCATGATTTTCAATATTGGTGGGTAGCTTGAGTTTTTATTCATGTTTCAGACTTTGTTACTAAAGTAAAACTACAAGTTAAATATTCAAATCTATCTGTATATTCACTAGCTAATGACCGAGATTAAATTATATAAATCGCCTTGGCGTGCAGTAAAATTATTATTCCTCTGTTCAATCTTTGTAGGATTAGGAATTTTGGGTATCAAAGCACATTGGATGTCTGGTTGGATAGCATGGCTAAATATCGGTTTTTTTGGATTAGGTTATCCTGTTGGAATTTTCCATTTGTTAGACAAAAGGCCTCAAATAATAATAAATGAAATTGGAATCTTTGATCGAACAATCAATAACAATATTATAAATTGGGGAGTTATTAAAGATGCTTATCCAATTAATATTCACCAGCAGAAATTTATCTGTTTGGTTGTTGACGAAGAATTTGTCCCATCTAAGAAAAAAGGGGGATTGTATAAGCAGACTGTCAAGTTTAGTGAGGCAATTGGGGCACAGGAGCTTAATATTTCCCTTGGTCAGATCGAAATCGATGTGATTAAACTAACAGAATTTATTCTTTTGATGATCAAAGCAACACCAGTAGATAAAAGTAATCTATTGATAAATGCACCACAAGAGTGGAATAAATAAAATGAGAATTGACTTTTGGAAGAATTTGAAAAAAGCTTTCGTTAGCTTTAAGAAAACTTAAACCGATGTTTTAAAGAAATGTAAACTGTGACTATAAAAGAAAGCTACAGACAATTCCTTAATGATAATTTTAAAGGGCTTAGTATTCAAGCTTCTTTATTTTTTAATTGGGATAGGGGATTAAGGTTTGATTTACAAGAAGGTGAAGTTGGTAGTGACAATTATTTTGATGAAGTATTTAAACGTTCGTTAGCATTGTTTCATGCATCATTTGATCCCAATGATATTATTTTCTTTGTGCTAATGGATTTTAAACATAAACGGAGTAAAATAAGATTGGGGAATTTCTGTTTCAAACAAGTCCATAATCTTAACTGGGAGGAAATAGCCTTTCTGAAAATGTATAGACTGTATGAACCAAAAGACAGTTCAGACATTAGAAATGTTGCTGTGATCAAATCTAACATTGGAAAAATAAATTATAGGAATATCTTTAAGGCAATAGGAAATACTGACTTTGCATCCAGACATCCAAGACTTGATAGAAATGGTGTTCTCAGTTCTAAGGAAGTTTTTTTCTTAAATATTGATAGAAAATTAATTTTTCATATGTATGATGATCGTGGTGTAGATATTATAGCAGCGGACGTTGAACAATTGGGGCCAATCTACAATCAATACAATAACTGGTTATTGGAATGCAATAAAAAGAAAATAGACAGCTTATTTAATAAGAATCTTTCATAATATATTAACAAATGGGATTTGGCTTTAATTTATTTTTCGTCTTTATACTAATTCCTTTAAGTGTTATCCTTTTGATATGCTGGCTTTTGACCAGAAAGAATGGCTATAGGGAAATACTTGGATTGATCTGGCTGGGTATAATAGGACTGATCCTGATTTTTGTGAGTATTCAGGCCTTAACAGCTAAGAAAGTGCTGAAGAAGAAAGATTTTTATGGCGAATATGTTATTAATAGAAGTTTCTTTCAGGGTAAACAAGCGGATTGGCAATATGATAACTTCCATTTTGAAATAAAGGAGGATGATTCGATTTATTTGTATGTTACGCATAAAAATACACCTGTAAAAACATTCAGTGGATCTGTCAGAACAGTAAAGAACTACCGATCGGAGCGGCTCGCCATTAATATGCAATTGCCCTCACACCATATTATGGAATGTAATCCAACAATTTACAGAGATACCTGGAGTTTTTATCTTGTATTCAATTCTCCTAAGTTTGGTAATCTATTTTTCAAAAAAGGAACCTGGGAATCCTTGGGTAGCCCTGATTAAAAAAAAGTTAAGATCACATAGAATATTTTAGGTACTACCCGAAAGTACTTAGCTGGAGATTTTAATGATACTCATTTTTGAGGAAACAGAATTCCTATGAATGAAGAGAACAATAAGACCATAAGATTAAAAGAAATGTTTAGAGGTTTAGAGTGTGTGTTTGCCCCAACAATTCCTTACTTATACTCTTTTGATAAATTGCTCAAGAGCAGGGTAGTCAGGACGATCGAACGTGTTTCTACTTCTGGAACTTTTTAAAGCGAAAATAATAGAAGTTGATACCGATGGCAAGGATAGTTAAGCTGGATACCCAAAGCCAGTAACCAGGTTCGAAGCTATAGATTTTACCAGTGGTGCCACTTTCGGCCGCTAGTATTTCTTTCCAGAAACTAAAAGACCAAGCGATAGCTGCGGCGATGAGCGAGAGCCAACGACTGCTTGATTCGGGCTTTGGTTTTGGAGTAAGCAATACAGGCTCTATTTTGATCACTGCGCTTGATTCCATGAGGAACCTTATAACGGCAAGAATAGCAATTGGGTTAGCCGACCATGTAAGGCATTCCATGCCACCGCCACCAACGATAGAAATGCCACCCACAAGAAATAAGGAGATGGCGGAGTGAATCTGTTTTCCTTGATACTCGTATGTTAAAGCATTTTGTGTTAGTGAGATGCCGAAAATGATAGCAGGAATTAATATAATGCCGAGCCTGAGGCGCTTTTGGTCTAAACTCATTGCTTAAAATTTGAATTGTTGAAGATACATTATTCAAGGCTTTTTAGGTTGTTTAAGGATAGTTGTCACCTCGTTCCGCTGCAAACTGATGAAATATACAACTTGTTAAGCGGGTTAAGGGAATGGTTCTTAACCTAGTTTTAGTTTTCCTTTACAATGCTTTTAAGTGCTTCAGTGGTGAGTATTGACAGCGATTGCTGTTGACAATCCCAGATGGAACCATAATTTTTAGAGATAACGATATGGTTTTTCCAGTTGGCAGTTTTACCATAGAGCATTAAAGTGCAAATGTCGGTTGAAGTAATGAAATCCCCCGTTTCTGGTAAATGACTATGTGTCGTTTCCATAGATTCCTTAGAATAATTAATGGGAATAATGTTTTTATGTAATCGTTTCATATTGGTTAGCCGATTGTATTTGTCAAAAGTAAGCAAGTAATCATTCCCGAAAATAACGACTCCGGTTTGCTGAGGCCCAGTTAAAACAAATACTTTCTTACTGTCTTTATCAATCAATGGAATGATGTTCAGGCTAGTGTTGTTGTACACTTTGAACAGCGTATCACTATTAATGGCTTTTAATGCATTTTGTCGGATGGTAAAAAGTTCTAGTTCATTATTAGTGAAGGCCCGGTTTGTTGTATCCACAATTACGGTATTGACATCATAGTTCTGGTCGAAGGTAAAAGTGATGACTGGTGTTGGGGTGTTCGTTTTTCCAAAGAATATGCATTTGCTTTTATTTCCGTCGGAATAAGAGAAATAGCCGCCTGCTTCGGCTGCTTTCTGTTTAAATCTTGCTTGTAAAACATCTGATCCATTCCAGGAAGCCATTTCCGATTGGTATAGCAGTTTTCCTTCTGCTATGATAGCTGCTGTTTTCTTGTCTAAGTTCTGACCTTTTGCAAGGGAAATTCCACAAATCGTGAGGAGCATGAGCGCTTTAATTTTCATGTCAAATGAGATCTTTTTTACTAAATTTAGTGTTTTTTGGGAGGATTACCAGTTTTATAAAAAGTTTAATGTTTTGTTATTTCTTCTTTCGTCATAATTGGATTGTTTGGAGTTCATTTTAGGATTTAGAATTTTTTAGTATCCGGATCTATTTTTTTCAAAAAAATCGGCCATTAAAGCTAAATCAGACAGGAAAAAGTTCGAGATTTGTGCACTAGCGACCACCAAGTAAAAAGCCGTTTTTCGATAAGAAGGACGGCTTTTTTGTTTAGTGATTAGCTATTTTTTGTAATTGTAACTACTAAGTCGTTGCGCTCCGGTTTTATTTAGAATTCCTTTTTCTGTTGCGGATTTAAGGTCTCGACTTGCTGTTGCCGAAGAGATACTTTTAAAATGTTGAAGATAATCTTTTCGAGTAAAAGATTTTTGACCTATGATTTCTTTAAAAATAGAAATCCTGTCTTCTTCCAGTAAGGAAACATTTGGTAAATGATATAAAGAATTTAACGATTTAAGGATACTCTCGAGCATGAAGGCGATAAAAGGAGTACAATGTCCCAGGCTATCTGATTTGTTTAAGGCTTCATAATATTTACTTTGCTCCGCTTTGATTATACTTTCTACTGGTAGATATTCAAAAACAAGATATTCATTCATTAATAATAAAGTTTGCCACAGTCTTCCCATACGTCCATTTCCATCATTAAATGGATGGATAAACTCAAATTCATAATGAAATACACAGCTTTTTATTAATATAGGATCATCATCGTATTTAGCATAGTCTAGAAGGTTGTTAAGTAAACCAGTTACCATATTTCCCTGAGGAGCTACATGAGTAATTTTTGAGCCTTTCACGATGCCTACATTTCCACTTCTAAACTTACCAGCATTTGGAATTAATCCTTTCATTAATATTTTATGCGCATCTAATAGTGATTTAAGTTTAAGGGGCTTAAAATGATTAAGCATATCATATACTTCGATTGCATTTTTAACCTCTATGATATCTTTCTTAGGGGCAAGTATTCTTTTGTTATTAAGTAAGGCTGTAATTTGTTCTTCTGTTAATGTGTTGCCTTCAATAGACAAGGAAGATTGTATAGTCTTTATACGATTAGATTTTCTAAGTTCTGCAGGAGGTCTATTTAATTGTATTGCATTTAATTCACCTATTTTTTCAGAAATCTTAGCTAATAAGTTGAGTATTTCACTTGTAATGTGGTACGGAGGTTTTATATAACTCATAGTGATAGTATCATATGATACTATCAAAGTTAACTAGATTTTATGGATTTCCTGTAAAGGATATTATTTACTTGTCTTTATTAACTTTAGTATAAGTATTTATTAAACACTATCAACTATTTTAATAAATCAGCGATTAAACACAAATCAGACAAGAAATGGTTCGAGAAGCACCCAGTCAGGTCCACTGCTTAAAAAGCCGTTTTTAATAAGAAATAAGGCAATGTCAAAATTACCTGTTTTAAATGCAACTTGAAGTCCCGATTGGCCATCGTCTTTTTTAGGAGGCGCAAAATTACAAGCGTCATTATAGGCTTTGTTGCTATTGACAAGTCCTGATATCGTAGGCATATCACTGTCTCTAATCGCCTTAAAAAAAGTTTTTATTTCTTTCTTTGCCGACCCAACAAGAAGAGCGATACTTTTATTGGTTGCTTCGCAAGCTATGACTGCAGGTACAATAGCTTCAAACTTTAATACGGCAAGACCAACTGTTTCCAAACACCTGCAAATTCTTACAGAATGTGAACTTCTTAAACAGGAGCAAAACGGAAGAGAAATCTACTATCATCTAAATGCAGAAAAAATGAGAGCAGTGGCCGACTTTATAGAACCATTTCGCAAGATGTGGGACGACAGGTTTAACAAGTTGGAAGATGTAATGAAAAAATATAAAAATAAATAAAGGAATGGAGCAAAAAACAAAAATCAGTGCTGAAGACAGCAAACAGGAAATTGTAATCACGAGGGAGTTTGATTTGCCATTGGAATTGCTTTTTAAAGCACATACAGAACCTGAACTTTTTGAGCAATGGATGGGAACGAAAGTATTGAAATTGGAAAATAAAAAACACGGATCCTATGCATTTGAAACATCTCACAATGGAAATGTAGTTTTTCGTGCAAACGGAACTATACACGAATTTGTTCCAAACCAGAAAATCACACGGACATTTGAAATGGAAAATACACCTTTTCCTGTTCAACTTGAATATTTGCAATTTGAAAAACTTACAGAAGAAACCAGCAAACTCACAGTGCAAATCGTGTTTAAGTCCGTTGAGTTCAGAAACCAATTGCTACAAATGCCATTTGCGCAAGGTCTCAATATGGCTCACAACCGACTAGAGGAAATCGTAAACAAGTTAAAATAATTGAGTTATGACAAAGAGAAACAAAATCATTTATTGGGTAGCTACTGGACAAAAATTAAACCTACACCTATGATCACACAAGCAGAACACTTTTTTGAAAAAGCTCAAAAATGGAGAGAAGAATTTGGTTTATTACGAGAAATAGTCTGTGAAAATAAATCACTTGAAGAAGATTATAAATGGATGCATCCTTGTTATACTTTTGAAGGAAAGAACATCGTTCTCATCCACGGATTTAAAGAATACTGTGCATTATTATTTCATAAAGGTGCTTTGATGAAAGACCCCGAAGGCATTTTAATCCAGCAAACAGAAAATGTACAATCTGCAAGACAAATCAGATTTACCAATGTTGAGCAAATTATAAAACTGAAATCTGTTATTAAGGATTACATCAAAGAAGCGATTGAAATTGAAAAATCGGGAAAGAAAATAGAAATGAAGAAAGCGGTTGATTATCCAGTCCCTCAAGAATTTCAAAAAGTATTAGACGAAGATAAAGTATTGAACAACGCATTCTACTCTTTAACACCGGGGCGACAGAAAGGATATTTATTCTATTTCAATCAGGCTAAACAATCCAAAACACGACAAGCGAGAATTGAAAAATACTATCAACATATTTTAGAGCGAAAAGGGATTGATGATTAGATAAAATATTTTTATAAATCCGACTCTGTTTTGTCATTTGAATAAATAGGTAGGTTCCAACGGTAATGAAGCGCCAATAGCCGTAATCCGAAGCAGATCAATAAAGCAATAATGGAGATCCAATCGCTCGATAACCAATTTAAATAATTTCCTATAACTACAATTGAGGCTCCTATGAGTGCTGCTGATGCATATATTTCTTTTTCTAATATAACTGGAATCCGATTGAGCAAAATATCGCGTAAAACCCCACCACCAACTGCCGTAGTGATTCCCAAAAGAATTGCAACTTCAGCATTATGACCATAAGCAATACTTTTTTGCGCACCTGTAACTGCAAATAAGGATAAGCCCAATGCATCGAAAAACAGCACAGGGTGATTAAGTCGCTGCACAAAAGGATATAAGCCAATAGTCATTCCTGTAGCGACAATTGCTACTACTAAATATTGCCAGTTTGTTAATCCTGCCGGAGGAATAGCCCCAATACAGAGGTCGCGAATAATTCCACCACCACATGCTACTGTAAATGCAATAGCGCAGATACCGAATAAATCCAGACCCCGCTGCTTTGCTGCTGCCGCTCCACTTATAGCAAAAACAAAAGTACCTGCCAGATCAAGAAAATAGTAAAAAGTATGCAGCTTATCCATCCTAATTGCTCCATAATAAAGTTACCCATTATACTCCAAACTGTCGCAAGTGATGGTCACAATGTTTATAAATAAATTCTCCCAATTGCTTTTTAGTCATCTCTCCAAAAAACCAATGGGTGAAATTACCTTCTCTAAAACTACCATATCTGATAATTAATCGTTTCCAGTTTTCTTTTTCAGCTTCTAAATTTAAAACAGCTTCACTTACTTTAAAGTGTGCAGAAGTAGGCGCATTTTTTCCTAGTCCACTAGTTTCATCTTTCAATATCCCGGAAAGCGCAAGCTTTCCAAATATTCGTCCTAAAAAAGAACGTTTAACTTTTATGTTTCCATAATAATATTCTTCGCAAAGAGAACAATGTCTAACCATTTGCGAAACTGTCATTTTTCCCCATTGGGCGTTGCTTTGCTCATTTAGCGAATTAATTCTATTCACTACTTCTTCCCTTGTCTCTTTATCAAATATTGATTTCATAATCAGGATACTAATTTGTGCCAATGAAAACCAATTCCCAACCTTGTCAACAGTAAGGCTATAACGCTAGTTTAACCCAAATTTAATAAAAATACCGCGAGATGGTTTGACTACACCAAGCTAATGAATATTCGGGATACACCCATTTTGCTTCTAATTCCAGCATTCAAAAGAAAATGAAAATAAATTTGCGCAACTGATCGGTTGCTTTTATATTTGCAACCAATTGGTTTACTATTTAAATGAACTGTAATGACGAAGAAGATTACCTTGCCAATAATCAATGGGTAGTTTAACCTTTCAAAATAATAATCAATGAGAAGAGATATTTTTCAAGCGATAGCTGACCCGACCCGAAGAGCGATCATAGCTTTAATTGCGCTACAAGCAATGACTCCAGGCACTCTTGCCGAGCATTTTGATACTACGCGACAAGCCATTTCAAAGCATTTAAGAATATTGACAGAATGTGAGTTGGTGAAACAAGAACATCAGGGGCGGGAAATTTATTATCAGCTTGAGATTGACAAAATGAAAGAAATAGACAAATGGTTAGCACAATTCAGACAGATTTGGGAGAGCCGATTTGAACAACTTGACGAACTTTTATCAACTATTAAAAAACAAAGACAATGAAACACAACTTAAAATTCGACTTCGTTGCGGATAAGACAAAAAATACACTAACTATCCGACGTGAGTTTTTAGCTGACAGGCAATTGGTTTGGGATTGCTATACCAAGGCGGAACTCCTTAATCAATGGTTCGCACCTAAGCCATTAACTACAAAGACAAAATCAATGGACTTTCGCGAAGGTGGACACTGGCATTATGCAATGGTCGAACCAAACGGTACTGAGTATTGGGGCTGGACAGGATATCTGAAAATCAAACCAATTGATTACTATACAGCGTCAGATGCTTTCAGTAATGCAGAAGGTGAAATAAATAAAGACCTGCCTTGTGCAGAGTGGCTTGTAACTTTTATTGACAAGGGCGAAAATGCTATTGTAGAAACTATAGTAACCTACAAATCTCTTTCGGATCTTGAACAAGTAATTCAGATGGGTATGGAGCAGGGGATGATGGCAACTCTGGAAAAACTTGATGAATTACTATTAACTCTAAAAAAATAAAATATTACTATGCTAAGTTAGTGCTCTCTACTTAGCATAGTATTATGTTAATTCCTCTAACGTTGATCAGCTTGATCCAATAGTTTAGGCTTGAACTGCATCATAAACGATTACTTTTTCCCACAAATGATTATGGTTCTTAACAAACTCCAGGTGAACCGGGTGCGTTTGATAGGTCTCCTGTCCCTCAAGATCACTAAAGAAGATCAATTCTGACACGCCCCAGCTGTTATCAACAACATCGCGTTTTTCTGTACTGGCAACAACGCCTACGTGTATTTCACGTACCGTTGGTATTGTAGAAAGTGTTTTTACACCAGCAATCAACTGATCACGATCGTTTTTTGAACTTGGATTTTTCAACCAGAAAAATACATGATGTACAACAGGATAATTCTTATTCATATTTCATAAATCTATGAAATAAATTAGTCTTTTTTGGAGAATTGAATTACAAAATCATTTCTTGCTTAAGAAAGCACGTTGTTCCTGATTAGTTATAAAAACTAAAATAAGACAATTATAAAATTGCATTCAAATTGGTAAAAGCAGTACAATACCAGTCCAATAGCAGTCGAATAGCAGTAGCGGAGCAGACGTAATAGTGCACCGTCTCACTCATGATAATCATATAGATTAAGGTTGTTGCTGCTGTTGTTGGAATCTAATTATGATAAACTCTGCAGGTCTAATCATAGCCACTTCAATCATGATAATCATCCTGTCTTCCAGGATATCCGTTGAGGTCATGGTGGATCCAAGCCCGATCTGAACATCAAAAGCCTGTTGAGGAACAGCCCCAACCAGAGCACCCTGTCTCCAGAGATTAATAAGAAAGTTGGAAATCATTCCCCTAATGGCAGTCCAGGTATTGGCATCATTTGGTTCAAAAACATATGCTTTTGTGGCAGTTTTAATCGACTGCTCAATCATGATCAGAGTTCTCCTTACGCAGATATATTTCCAATCCTGATTGTTCCCGTCCATTGTTCTGGCTCCCCACACCAATGTCCCCCGGTTATGAAAGGAGCGAATCACATTGATTGATTTACCGGATACATCAATATTGAATTGATCCTGTTCTGCATCCGAGATATTGATAATTGGGCTATTGACCTTGTTCAATGCGTAATTGGCCGGTGATTTCCAAACACCCCTTATATGATCCACCATGGTATAAATGCCAGCTATTGCAGCACTTGGAGGTAATGTATTGAATAGATTTCTTGCCTGATCTAAGATGGTGCAATAATACGGGCTTGATGATTTCAGCGCCAGGTGATGTTTTGCCTTAAGGTCATTTAATTTATCAGCTTCAGTTTCTACTGCTGTAAGTTTGCTATTGTAGTTTGTAAAGGGCTCCTGAACTTCTGGCTCAAGCAGAGTAGGCAAGTTTGCAGGCAGGTTCTCAAAAGTAAGCTCATCAGGCTCAACAATTACTGTGTTCAGCCAAGGATAATAGACAGCCCCATAACTCAAAAAATCAGTGCCAATTGCTGTTCTAAACTCTTCGGCCACTGCATCAGATTTTTCAGTTTCATCATGGTATTTAAGGTCAAATATGGCAAAACGGTTTTCCATTTCAGCACAATGAGACAGTATATTTGGATAAAGCGGGTAAGCTCCGGCACGAAGTGCGGCAATATCAGGTATCACAATTAGCGTAGGTGTAGGATCGTTTTTAAGAATCTCTAATGGGCCAATTGGATGATCATCGGTAGCCATAAAATCAGAGGCCTTAACTTGCTGTTCAGTACCCTCACCATAAACTCCAATAGACAATACCACACATAGACCTCCACCATTGGCATAAAATAATCGAATGCTATTGTAAAAGTAAAGTTCATTGTTTTTCTCATAGTTTACGATCATGTCTTTAAGTCCTAGCTTAAACGATCGGATCGGTAATGGCGACGGTGCAGCTTCAATTTTAAACTTTGGGCGGAATGCTTCGCCAAAAAAATCTACGTATTCTTCGAACGAATTGATCCTTGTGGGGATTCTTAAAAGGGATTTGCCGTCTCTTTCTGCTTTGAAAGTATATCCAATAAATGCAGGGATGGCAGTTTCAACAACCTCTACAGAATTAGGGAAAGTATTTTTTTCTTCGATGTAAACACCGGGTGATATGTGATCTGCCATAAAAGAGTTTGTAGTTTACGAAGCAACAAATAAATATAAGCATGATTTGGGATTTTTTTTATTTTGTATATTCGTATCCTTTATTGTCTATCATCTTTACCTGGATTTCATGCCCAATAAATTTCTATTAGTCCTGTTTTTTGCGTGTTGCCAGCTTCCGTTAAAAGCCAGTTTTATATTCAATGAAAACGCTTCCGAAGCATATAAAGCAATATTTGATCTGAGATTAAACGATGCGAGAAGGTACATCGCAGAGGAAAAAAGGAACAACCCACAAAATGGCATAGCTGTTCTTTTAGATAATTATGTAGATTATTTTGATTTGCTGACCTCAGAGAATAAAGCTGATTATGTCAAGTTTAAAGGACGGCGGTCGGAAAGGATAGATGCTTTGGATAACAACGATGTAAATTCGCCATATTACCTGTTTGCCCAGGCAGAAGTATATCTGCAGTGGGGACTGATTAAAGCAAAGTTTGGAGATTATACTTCTTCAACTATGGATTTAAGGAAAGCCCAGAGTCTGCTTAAAAAGAATAATGAAAAATTCAGCACTTTTCTACCCAATCAGAAAAGTTTGGGATTAATAGAAGTAGTATTTGGAGCTATTCCATCTAACTTGAAGGGGATTGCAGATCTTTTAGGTGTTAGAGGCAATATTTCGAAGGGAGTAAAACAATTGGAAGCGTTTAAATCAAATATTAAGGGTACAAAATATAGCTTCTATAATGACGAAGTGATTTTTTTATTGTGTTTTATGGATATAGATATCTTGCACAACAGAGATAACTATGCGAAGCTGAGCTCTTTTTTGGAAGATATGAGTGATAAAAGCTTGCTAAAGGCATATCTGCAAGGCTATGTTGCATTCAAAACCGGGAAAAATGATAAAGCAATTTCTTATTTGGAGAATATTCCAAAATCTAATCAGTATACACCAATGCCAACTGTTCAGTATTTATTGGGAAATGCCAAATTGTGCAGAATGGATAAGGATGCTCCTACTTTTCTGACCAATTATTTAAAGGAATATAATGGTACGAATTACATTAAAGATACCTATTTGAAGTTAGCCTATCACTACCTCTTAAAAGGGGATATGTTAGGGTATTCGAATTACATTAAACTGGTTCGTACTAAAGGGTATGCTGCTGATGAAAAGGATAAGCAGGCCTTGAAAGAAGCAAATGAAGTTAAGCCAGACGTTGATCTTCTAAAAGCCAGACTATACTTTGATGGTGGGTATTACACCAGGGCTTTGGAACAAATTAAAAGTAAGCAGCAAGATGAGCTGAAGTCTCTGCGTGACCAGGTAGAACTTTATTATAGATTGGGAAGGATCTATGATCGCCTGGATACTTTTAATCAGGCTGCGGTGAATTACCAGAAAGCAATCAATATTGGTAAGAATGAAACATCTTATTTTGCGGCCAATTCAGCTTTGTTGCTAGGTTTGCTTTATGAACAGCAAAATAACAACGCTAAAGCTAAATATTATTACAACATGACTTTGAGTATGAAAGGACATGAATATCAGAATAGTATTGACACTCAGGCAAAAGAAGGATTGGCTAGAATTAAGTAGCTGAATAAGATATGGGTTCTTCAGTAAACCTTATGTTCTTTTCGATCGACTTGCGGTGATGTAGATTTACTTGTTGTTTTAAGGAATCAAAATCAAATTCTTCATTGCTGCCACAATCCAGCAAATTGTAATACAACGACGGCTTTGTACTTTCAAAATATTCAATCAGATTGCTACTCCAGATGAGCTGGCACCTTCCTTTTACATTTGGAACAATCTCTCTAAGCCCATCCTGAAACTGAATGTACCTGATATGGCTACTTTCCAGATTTCCTTGAGGATAGAAAAGTAACACATTTCCCGGTTTGGATAGGATCTCTGTGGCATAGTCGAAACTTTCAGCAATAGAACGTTTTCCAGGGTCAATAGAGAAACTACCACAGTACCTGAGCCATTTGTTTTTCTCCATCTGCTTTTTCAAAGACATGATATAAAGGCGTTTCATCCCGTTTTTTTTCCAGAGTACTTTGTTACATAGGTAATAGGCTAAAAGCCCATCCAAAAAACTAAAATGATTACACATCAACAGGTAAGAGGAGTCAGGGTTAATCTCAATATCCTTAATAAGGATTTTGTTGAAACGTCTTTTAAGAAACCATCCAATTAGTATGGCGCCGCACTTAAAGAAAAACGGATTTAAAGGTTTAGCTTTAATAATCATGATAGAGAAGCCACTAATTGATTTATAAAATTCTGATTGATCATTTCATGGTTTTCATCTAACACCAACACTTTACCAGGCTTGTATTTGGCGAAGAATGCCTTTCCAATTGCAGGTAAATACATTTTATCATACCGTCCAAATATAAATATACTTTTGATCTTGTAAGCAGTAAGAAATTTAATCAGTTTCTCTTCATCTGTTTCCAGGTGACGCAGATAGGTAAAACAGGCATATAATGCAAATCTCAGTTCAGGGGTAGCAATTTCCTTTTGTAAAATTTCATGTCCTTTAGCATCAATAAGTCTGAGGAATTTACAAAAACCAATGACGTTAATCATCGCCTTTTCACTGAGCATCAGTTTTTCCAGTATTTTATTGCCCGCCTTGTTTTTTCCAAAAAAACGTACCATCGCGCCAGGATTTACGGAAGAGGGGGCTGCTACGATATATTCGTTAACCATTGAAGGTAGTTCTTCAACAATTGCTGTAGCATAGTGGGAGCCCATAGAATAGCCAATTACTGAAAAGGATTCAATACCTTGATGTTTACAGAAGTCACTGATCATTGCAGCAAGCTCTTTTTTTTGCAAGCCTTTTTTTATGGTACTCAAACTCTGGTCTTTCAGCTGAGTTTCTTTATGAAAAAAGAGATCAAAACCCCAGAAGGTATATTGATGTCCAAGCTGATCGGTGGCCAGTTTAAACTGTTGTCCATGCATCCCAAACCCATGAAAACACAACATATGTTGCGCTCCTGTGCCGAACTTATAAAAGTGCAGTTTTACGAATGGATTTTCAAAGTAATTTTCGATCATATCAACTCAGCAATTGCAATGGCCCAGGCATAATCCCCATCATGTGAGAGCGTTAAACTAACTTGAAAAGGATTTGCAGGCTTATGGTGGAATATGACATCAGGACGGCCGCCAATCTTTTCACGAAGGATCTCAATTTTTTTCCAGGATAAGGGAGATTGATCAAGTTGCTTCACTGCCTTATACACAGCCTCTTTGGCCGCCCAGGTAGATGCATACCGTAGAAGGGAATTGTCAAACAAATCACAATAAGCGATTTCATTTGGGGTATATGCTTTACTTTTGAATAAAGGAGTGAGCGACTGTTTAAAATCAGGGATGAAGACAAGGTCGTTGCCTACAGCAAATGTTTTAGCTGCTGTTAATGTCTCAATTGATTTTATCAGTTCATTATTCATCAATACCTATTCCCATTATGTTAAATCCTCCGTCGACAAAATGGATGTTACCTGTGACTTTTTGTGACAGATCTGAAAAATAATATAATGCCGCGTTGCCCACATCACCGGCATCAATATTACCCAGAGGTGCAGTAACCTTACTTAATTTCCGGAGTTTACGTACACCGTTTATACCTCCTGCAGAAGTCGTCATGACTAGCCCGGGAGATAGTGCGTTAACCCTTATCTTCTTGTCTCTAAAATAATCGGAAAGATAGTAAACGATATTTTCGAGTGCTGCCTTACTGATAGACATCCCCGCATATCCCGGAAATACTCTTTGCGAAGCATTGTAAGTCAACGTGAGTATAGAAGCTTTATCTGCCAGAAAGGGTTCTGCAACTCGTGCAATTCTAAGCAATGAATAGGCGCTGATATTGAAGGATTCCATAAAATCCTCGAAAGGGATATTCAAATAAGTAGGGGCGGGAGTATTGCTACCAGGCAAGCTATAACACATTACCTGCTGGTTACCAAATGCAACTCCATGAAGAATATAATCGATAGGTCCTAGTTTAGTATGGACGTGTTGTATAAACGCGGTGATATCCGCTTCATTTCTTACATCAACATGCATAGCCAATTCCTGAGAGATGCCCAGTTCATCAAGCAAATGCAAAACATTGAGTTTGGTGTCATCCACATAACTTAGTGCAATTTTGCATCCGGATTGATGAAGTTTTACAGCAACATCATAGGCAATAGAACTGTCATTTCGTACACCAAAAATAACTGCAACTTTATCTTTATTATTGATCATTTTAATTGTGTTTTGAGATAGACATGGCACTATTGGTGCCGCCAAAACCGTAGTTTAAACAAACGATCTGATTGATTTCCTTTTTAAGTGTATGCGGTGAAATTAAATGCCTGTATGCCTCAAGAGGTTTTTCAGGGCCATCCCATGTCGGAGATTTTTGAAATGATTCCTGCTCCGAATTCAGTACATCAGCATTTAAGCAAGGTAAAACCTGCTGGTTTTCGAGCATAAATAGCGAGGTGATGAGTTCTACTGCGCCGGCTGCACCAAGCATGTGACCAAACTGGGACTTTGGAGCAGAGATCTGATAACCTTCTTCACCCATCACATCCACTACACTTAATAATTCGATGGCATCGCCAACCGGAGTTGATGTACCATGAACTTTTACCACATCTGGTTTGATGGGCAGATCGCCAATTAGGCCTTTCCATAATCTTTTCTGACCGGAGAATGAAGGAAAGAACATATTTCCGTCACCGTCAGAATTGTTATGATAGTTGTCGATTACGGCAAGGATTTTAGCCCCTCTGGCCTTTGCCATTTCGTATTCTTCGAGTGCAACGATGCCACAGCCAAATGAACAAACAAAACCATTTCTGTCGATATCAAATGGACGCGAACTTTTATCAGCACTGAAGCCTTTGGCTAAAACCTGCATCGCATCAAAGCCAATAAATGTTTCTAAAGAAGTTCCCTCAACGCCACCAGCCACAGCACGATCCTGAAGGCCAAATTTAATTAAGCGGTAAGCGTGACCAATGTTACCCAGGCCGGTTGCACAAGCAGAACCTATGGATTCGCAGACACCTCTGTTTTTAATCAAACAGGAAACATTGGCTGCATCACGATAAACCATTGTTCTATCAACTGTGTGCGACCCGATAATTCTGGTTTTGCGATTTGAAGTATAGAAATTATGCCATGCATTTCGTAAAATAACGTGTCCGGCACCACCAGAGCCTATAACGACCCCGGTTTGTTCAGACTCGGTTTCCGAAGTTGTCCACCCGGCCATTTTAATCGCATCTTGTGATCCAAGCATAGCCCAGATACTCCCAACATCCGCTGTGGCTAAATTGCCATCCGGTATTCTTCCTAATTGATCAATATAGGTTTCAGGATAACCTTCCACAAGGCTCGATAAAACAGCTTCGATACCCATCTCAGCTTCAGTAATGAAGCCTGAGACGGTAGAACGGATATTTTTTCCAAAGGCCATGGCCAGATCCCAATCCCTGATCAGACTTTCACCGGCAAACATTTTTTGTTTAAACTGATCTATGTCCTTACAGTTTGGGAAAGCTCCACCCATACCTACTATTGCAACTTTTCTTCCCTCGATAGACATGGTTAGACTCTTTCTTTTGTTTTTATGATGAGGTCTACGATATCTTTTACCTTCGACCCAAGATCGTCTATATCATCATCTTCAAATTCTACATCAAATTTCTGCTCCGCTTTAGCTGCAATATTGATCATTTCTGTTGAAGGGGTATTGAGGTCAGCTATAAAATCAGTTTCTTCTGTTACGTTTTCCAGTTTTTCCTGGTCAATAGTTCTAACTGTTTTTAGAATATCCACCAAGCCATCAATAATTTCTTGTCTTTCCATTGTTATTTTTTCTTATCTCTTTTTATTCCTTTTCCTGTTACGTCAAATAGTTCTGATATCAATGTGAAATCATCACTAAGGTCATATTGAAGAAATTGTTCTGTGCTAAAATTACTAAAATAGGCATCCAAATCAAGACCTTTAGGTACTTTGTAGATTCTGCCTTCACTGATCATTTGTCTGAATTTATAGAAGGTGATCCGACCCATGCTGATAAATACATCACCTTCTTCAAGGTAACTTCTAAAATTGACTTGCCCAATACTTACAAAAAGTGGAATGAAGGTAGCCTTAAGGTGGTTGAAGTCGCACTGCTGCTTAATGCATTCTGAAAAAGCGCTGCAAGATACAATTGTAGCCTGAGCAAATGACTCGATCTGGTCTACACCTCTGAATACGCCAAAATGATCCTCCACATCTCTTGCTGTGGGCGAGTAGCTGGCAACAATACCAATATCAGGCACATGCCAGTGATAAGCGTCCAAAAGCGATTTTTTTGGTCCGTGGATCAATAGGTCTGCCGGGGATGTTCCTAAAAGATTATTCATTTTATAATGTATTAATTAGGCTAAACCACCATTGATGTGTATGTTAGTTCCATTGATATAAGCAGATTGATCAGACACCAGGAAGGAAATCAATTCTGCTATTTCTTCTGCTTTTCCAAATCTCTTTGAAGGAATCATTTTTAAATACTTTTCCTTTTCAGTCTCAGGAATGCCATCTGTCATGTCAGTTTCAATAAAACCGGGAGCAATGCTGAGTACCCTGATCTGATGGGTATCGTTGAGTGCTGCGGCTTCCTGCGCCAATGATTTTGATAGGGCAATTAAACCGGCTTTTGTTGCCGCATATACGGATTGAAAAGCATTTCCGGTTTCTGCGACTACCGAACTGATATTGATGATTACACCTTGTTTGTTGAGGCTAAAGATTTTCATAGCCGTTTTGCAAATCATGATAGGCGACCTGAGGTTAACATTAAGCATCGTATCGATTGCCTTTTCAGGTTGAAAGATCAGTGAATTATCAAAAGTAATCCCGGCATTATTTATAATACCATAAAGTGTATCGCCATGTTCCTTTTTCAGTTGTTTACAAAAATTGGCTACTTGCTCAGCATCAGAAAGATCAGCACACAAAAGTTGGCTGTTTTGGGGGATAGCTGTAAAGCTATCTGCGCTGGAGGCGTGCAATATCAGTTCATATTGAGAAGATAATTTTCTAGATATTGCTAAACCAAGGCCCCTGCTAGCACCAGTTATTAATATCTTTTTTTTTGTCATGCAGCGTTTTAGTTAGTATAACGATTATACTATGAATCCTTAATGACAGAATACATAGGGTAGATTATAGGCTAAATATGCTTATTTTTTTTTGAACATTTATATTTCTACCTAAAATAATATGGTTTAACGCTTGTAGGATATCGGGAAAATCCGATATTATCATCAAGGAGTCATCTCTTCTTGCTTAATAGGGATATCGGAAAAAGTCGATATATCTTTGTGCTATGAATATGAAACAGCTAGATATATTTAAAGCACTTTCCAATAAGACGAGGCTGGAGATTTTGCAATGGTTAAAAACTCCTGAAGCAAGTTTTCCAGCGCAAGTTCATGCAGGCTTTGAAGTTGGAGTTTGTGTAGGGGAGATCCAAAAAAAAGCAGGACTTACCCAGTCTACTGTTTCCGAGTACTTATCTATTCTTCAACGTGCTGGCCTGGTAGAATCTACGAGGGTAGGACAATGGACCTATTACAAACGTAATGAAGCAGCATTTGAAGAGTTGAGTAAAATTATCCAATCTGATATTTAAATAGAATAATATGAATACTGACAGTTTATTTAGACCCTTCAGTCTGAAATCATTAAATACAAAAAACAGAATTGTAATGGCCCCTATGACCAGGTCATTCTCGCCGAATGGAATACCTACTTCAAATGTAGTAGCTTATTATCAGAAAAGAGCGGAAGGTGAAGTTGGCCTGATCCTTTCTGAAGGTACAGTGATTGACCGGATTGCTTCTTCGAACGACCCTAATATTCCTCATTTTTATGGAGCAGCGGCTCTGTCGGGTTGGGAGAATGTGATTAAAAGCGTGCATGGAGCAGGAGGGAAAATGGGACCTCAGATCTGGCATATGGGGATTATGGACAACCACCGTTCTGGTTGGGTGCCAGCTGAACCTTTTGAAGGGCCTTCGGGTTTGAACAGACCTGGCTTCAACAATGGAAATACCATGACTGAAAATGACATTACCGAAGCGATTTTGGCCTATGGCCGCGCAGCAGCCAATGCAAAGCGTTTGGGATTTGATACTGTTGAGATTCATGGTGCCCATGGTTATCTGATTGATCAGTTCTTCTGGGAGGGTACAAATTTGCGTACAGATGGTTATGGTGGTAAAACCTTGCCAGAGCGTAGTCGTTTTGCGATTGAAGTGATCAAAGAAGTGCGGAGACAGGTAGGGGAAGATTTTGCAATCATTCTTCGTTTATCACAGTGGAAACCTGCCGATTATACCAACCAAATGGCAAAAACACCGGAAGAAATGGAAGCCTGGTTAAAACCTATGGCCGATGCAGGAGTAGATATTTTCCATTGTTCACAGCGCCGATTCTGGGAGCCGGAGTTTGAAGGTTCTGACCTGAACTTTGCCGGATGGGCAAAAAAGATAACTGGAAAAGCCACCATTACCGTAGGCTCTGTAGGTTTAAACGGTGAATTTTTAGCAGCTTTTGCAGGTGAAAGTTCTGAACCAAGTTCATTAGAGGAATTGATGCGTCGTATGGATAGGGGAGATTTTGACCTCGTAGCTGTAGGTAGGCCATTGTTGGCTGATCCGAATTGGGTAAAGAAAATCAAAGAAGGGAATACAGGAGCATTAAAAGGTTTTACGAAAGCTGCACTTAATGAGCTGATTTTAGATTAACCTATAATGTTATGATGAAATTTGGCGTATGAGCAATGTTTTAACTTTTACCAGGATATTCCCGGAATACCATATCAGAAAGGGGGAGCCTACGTATTTCGTAGAGCAAATACTGAATAATCTAATTAGCCAAAACATAAAATGTAATGTTGCGGAGGTAGAGGCCCAGTTTGGCTTTAGGTTATTTGATAAATTTAGAATTGAATGCGGATCTAAAGGGCATACGGTACGATCTGGGAATGATTGGAAAGTTGGAGATCAGTTTTCTCCAGGTATATGGTTAGATAAACCGTATGTCTCTAAAATCATCACCATTGCTCCGGATATGAAGATTAAAAAGATTTGGACTTTTGAGTGTAGCGAAAAGGGAGTTATAGCGGTTGACGGTTCAGTTATAGATGCCTGCCAGGAAGAGGAGATAGCTAAAAATGATGGATTATCTTTAATCGATTTTAAAGATTGGATAGTGATGCCCTGTCGAAGGAATCAAAAGTCATTTAAAGGCCAGATAATTTGCTGGGATGATTCGATCGTGTATTAACCGGTTATTGGTTAAGCGAGTGATCCGCAAGATTGGGCCAGTTTTTGTGCATTAAATTTGCTATTTGTTTGTTAATTAGTAGTGAAGCTTACGCTGTACTTTGATGACAAAAGAAAAGGAACATGGATTTTTTACCCGATCAAGGATCATATTTTATGTATTATCAATAGGGGTATTTTATTTTGCTTTGCATTATATTGGAAAGCTCGATGATATTAAAACCCTGTTACTTGAAATGAGCCCAGCATGGTTATGGCTTGCCATTGGAGCACAAATCACAACCTATTTACTCTACGCATATGTATTAAAAGTACTATTAAGCAAAGATTCAAAACTTATCCCTTTTAGGATTTTATTTAAAACCTCAATTGTCATTATTTTCATCAATCAGGCACTACCAACGGGAGGTATCAGCGGTAATGGATATGTTTTTAATCAACTTGTTAAGAGGAAAGTAGGGGCAAACCGCGTATTCTCAGTTATTGTATCGGAATCAATTTGCTACTACACAGCTTTTTTGTTGCTGTTAATTACTTTTTTTAGCTGGTATCAAATCGTAGCAACCAAATATAATTCTACAATTATGTATGTAGCTATACTGGGCTTTGTTTTTTATTCCTGTCTGGGCTTTCTGATGTTTTCACTTAGCAACCAGAAAATATTAAGTTATATTTTGCGTAAACTGGCTAAATTTCCTCGTATCCAAAAGTATCTGGAAAGCGTGAAATTTGCTTCTTTTACCGGCAATAATGAGGGGGTATTTAAATTGCTCCTAAAAGATAAAGCTAGTTTAGTGAAGGCTATTGGTTTACAAGTTGGCCTCATTAGTTGTGATGTGCTTACGGTATTTGCAGTCATTAAAGGCCTTCATGTTGCTATACCGTTTTATGCTATGGTTCTCGGCTTACTGCTCTCCATTGTAATTGGTGCATTGCCAATATCTCCAGGATCATTAATTGTTTATGAAAGCGCAATGACCTATTTTTTTACAACAATGGGGGTGCCAATTCACGCATCACTTATTATTACACTGCTCTTTAGATTTTTAACGTTTTGGCTACCGATACCAGTGGGGCTGGCATTATACAAAAATCTCGAACAAAAACAGACCTGATGCTTGTTAATTACATTGGAAAATAATTTAATAGAATCAAACAATTGTAGTGACGGTTTGTAATTAGACCATGGAACACAATTGGCCAATACTTTCCTATGAAAAGGGGAAGTCCACCTATGAGACTTTACAACTATGGTCGCAGATCGTAGGAAAAATAAAACTTGCAGTTCTGCCATGGGTAAACCATTCCTGGCATGTTACACTTCATGTTACACCCACTGGCTTAACCACAGAATCGATGCGGTATAATGATCAAAGTTTTCAGATAGATTTTGATTTTATAGTGCATCAATTAAAAATTACAACCAGCAATGGGGAAACTCGGCAATTCGATCTACATGAGATTTCTGTAGCTGATTTTTATAGAAAAATTTTCAAGCTCTTAAATGACTTGAAAATCAATTTAACGATTAAACCTATTCCCGTAGAGCTTGCTGATCCAATTCCCTTTGAAGAGGATACTACCCATGCTACCTATGAGGATCAACAGGTTACCGCTTTTCATCAGGCTTTGCTAAATATTCAGGATGTTTTTATGAAATTCAGAGCTGAATTTAGGGGCAAGTGTAGCCCGATTCATTTTTTTTGGGGGAGTTTTGATTTAGCATTATCTTTCTTCTCCGGTCGTACAGCACCTAAACATCCTGGGGGAGTACCAGGTATGCCTAATTGGGTCGCAGAAGATGCGTATTGTAAAGAAGTGAACAGCTGCGGCTTTTGGACAGGAGGAGAAGGCTTGAAGGAGGTCGTGTTTTATTGTTATTTATATCCCGAACCCAAAGGATACAAAAGTGCAAAAGTTCAACCCGAAGAAGCATATTATCACCAAACGTTAGGCGAATTTATTTTGCCTTATTCTGTAGTACAACGTGCAGAAAAGCCAGGTGATAAATTAATGGAGTTTTTACGCAGTACTTATAACACTGGTGCCGACTTAGCCAAATGGGATAGAGAATCGCTGGAATATTAATTTAATAATCTGTAAAAATTTCATCTTTATAACACCACAACCACCTTTCCCCAGGCATCGCGGAGCTGACAACCGGATGCTGTGTAGCATGGTAGTGCTTTGTCATATGCATATTGGGGGATTGATCACAACACAATGTCATTCCACAAGTTTGACAAGTTCTTAAATGAACCCAATCACTATTTATTTTAATGCATTCTTCACACACAAGCTCTTTGGGAAGCTTTATCATTTCAATGCTTTTGATATGCTCACAAATTTGTTTGTTTTCCATGATAACAGATTTGAATTGATATATGCCAAATAAAATGCCAGGTACTTAAACTTACTCATGTTTAACTTCACGTGATTTATTAAACATAATAAACCTTTTCGAGTCACCTACCCGCTGCGGAACTGTAGAATCTGAGATGATCGAGTAATCTTCAGTGTCTTTGCGAATGAATACACCGGCACCAATGATATTGTTGTTTCCTATACAAACATCTTCCTTCACTGAAGAGTTGATCCCAAGGAAAGAATTATTTCCAATAGTTACATTCCCTGCAAGTATATTACCCGATAGCAGCACATTATTTCTAATCGTTGAATGATGGCCAATACGTGTGCCAATTAACATGCAGTTATTGCCAATAGTGACAAAAGGATGGATAACCGAAGCTTGATCGATAAAGGTATTCTGGCCTGTAACTAAATCCGGCCATACATTTGCCCTTGAGGAAATGTAATTTGCAAATGAATAACCGGCCTTCCTGACTTTATGATAAACAACTTCCCTAACATTATTTCTACCGATAGCAACATGTATCTTGTGACTTTCTTTAGGAAATTTTGTCAAGACCTGTTCAAAACTTAATATGGGCAATCCCAATAGTTCAGTTTCCAAAGGCGCATAGGCATCATCAACACAAAATGCAACAACTTCATAGGGACTGTCATTGTTAAAGGAGTAACATATCAGCTCTGCCATTTTTCCTGTTCCATAAACCACAACTTTCATAACAACTTATTTTGAGGTAATTAACTTAATTAAAGATATGCTAAAATATTGCTCAGATATAGAGCACCTCCTTTTTTGATAACCTCTTCTTTACAGCTTTACAGGGGAGGAGGATGTTGGGGTATTTTGTCAGGAACATTATTTTTAGACTTTTTATAGTGCATAGGAGCGATGAATAGATAGTATAGATTGTAAACTTATTTCACGCTTTTGAACTTCATGGTTTACACATTTTTTAGCCTAAAAAAAAGTAACAACTTTAACCAGCCAACTTTGTTATATAGTCGTGATAGCCGGAATATTCGAATTATACCAGGTCATTAAAAACCTGAAACCACATCATTATCGTATATGTTCAAAGTAGAACTTTAAAAAAATGAAAGCGATATTCAATTTACTAATCCCTGTGCTGCTATTAAGCAGTAGCTACGGACAAAATAAACCTATGAAAAATCCTTATTATTCCAGAACGGACACTAAAAAGCTGAACGTAAGTAATGCAGAATGGAAAAAGATATTGCCTCCTGATCTTTATGCTGTAGCCAGGGAAGCTGCGACAGAAAAGCCTTTTACAGGAAAGTACTGGGATTCGGAAACCAAAGGAACATACTATTGCAGGGTATGCGGAAATCCCCTGTTTAAATCCGATGCTAAGTTTGCCAGTACATGCGGCTGGCCAAGTTTTTTCGAGCCTATCCGTAAAAATAGTACCATTTACAAAAACGACAACTCTTTAGGGATGCATAGAATAGAAGTACTCTGTGGCCGTTGCGGTTCTCATCTAGGACATATTTTTGATGATGGACCGCCGCCAACATACAAACGTTACTGTATGAATTCGATAGCTTTGGATTTTGAACCTGCTGGTCTGGGTAGATAGTTATGAAGGAAAATGCTTTTTCAACACAGCTTCCAATTCCTTAGGGAATAGGGGCTTTTTTAACAGTTTAACAACATGAAGGCTGGCTTCGGCCTTTTTGATATCTCCAAAATCAAGCGTAGAAGAAAGCATGGCAATCAGACAATTCTCCGTTAATCGTTTTGGCATATCCTTATATACTTCCAAAAATTCAAAGCCATCCATATCTGGCATTTGTATATCGAGTAAAATGAAGTCAGGTAGTTTGTCTCCATTATTCAAGGCTTTGTGAAGGTAATCCAATGCATCCTCTGCCGATTGGCAGGTAATGACCTCCTCAAACAGGCTCGATATCTTTATGATTTTCGAATTGATCCTTAAATCAACATCATTATCATCGATTAATAAAACTGTTTTGCAATTATTTAACATTAGGAATGGTTATTTTAAATGTAGTACCTTCAGTCTGATTAGAACTTACGGTAATTTTCCCATTAATCTTATTTAATGCTTCTTTAACAATAAATAATCCTAACCCGCTACCTTGATTAACTTTACTCTTGAAGAATTGGGTGAAAATCTTTTCCAAATGCTCATTAAGAATACCCATCCCATTATCATTAATAGAAATTTCTACCTGCTCTCTTCTAACATCAACATGTATATTAACCCTTTTGTTTATTTCGGTCTCTTTTTGATATTTAATCGCATTTGAAATCAAATTACCCAATATCACCTCAACTCTAAAAGCATCACCGTAAAACTCTTCCTTCTGATTAATATCTATACTAAAAGTAGTTTGATGATCCGCATAAGTATGCAGCTCGATTAACTCGGGTATCAGTTTATGAAAGTCAATAGACGTGTTTTCTGAGATGGTTTTATTGTTTTTATAATACTGAAGAGTTTTCTGAATATAGTAATCCAATTTATTAGAACAGGTTTCTATCAAACTCCAGTATTCGCCGCTATTGTTATAAAGCCCTTCCATCTTAACCAGATTAACAATGCCCATTGCTGATACAAGAGGAGCCCTCAATTCGTGAGAAATACTATATATAAATCTGTTGAGTTCATCATTTGTCTTCTCCAGTTCAGCTACTTTGTTTCTCAGGTCAATTTTGGCTTTATAGGCATCGTAAGCATTTTTTATAGAATTGTGTAATTCCAGATCGTTCCAGGGCTTAGTAATATATCTGTATATATCACCATGGTTAATCGCATCCGCAAGTGCTTCAATATCAGTATAACCGGTAAGCAATATCCTTATCGGATCAGGGTAGGTGTCTATAATGCTCTTAAAAAACTCGACACCCGTAGTACCAGGCATTTTTTGGTCGGCCAGAATAACCTGTATCGAAATGTTTTGCAATACTTTTAAACCCTCAGCAGCTGATATGGCCGTGTAGATTTCATACTGTCGCCTAAAACTCGCTTTAAAAGCCTGAAGATTATTTTCTTCATCATCAATATATAGAACTCTTACATTGGGTGCACTCATAGTACGCTTTTGCTTATTGTGTATTAACAGGTAATGTAATGATGAATTCTGTACCTTGATCTACTTCGGATAGAACATCGATATGACCTTTATGTTTCTCAATTATACTAAAAACAATTGATAAACCTAAACCAGTTCCTTCTCCAACTTCTTTAGTGGTAAAGAAAGGTTCAAATATTTTGTGCTTAACCTCATCGCTCATTCCTGTACCCGAATCTTTAATGCTAATTTTAACATTGTTGTCCTCGTACCAGGTTCTTATGATTAACTGCTCTTCTTCTCTGTCCTTTCCGTTAGACTTAATGGCTTGTATGGCATTGGATATCAGGTTCATGAATACTTGGTTTATTTTACCCGGCAAACATTCTATTTTAGGCAGATTCCCGTATTCTTTAGTCACCTTAAGGTTATCAGGCATTGTATTTTTTACCAAAACCAGGGTTGACTGTAAACCTTCATTGATATCAATAGGTTTTAAATCATCTTCATCCAAACGGCTGAAATTTCTTAAACTTCTGATGATCTCTGCTGTTCTTTTTGCTCCATCAGTAATCCCTATCAACAGAGATTCGATCTCATTATTGATAAATTCAAGGTCTATCTGCTTTTTAAAAGCGTCAATTTCCTTAATCTGATCCACTACATCCAACGAATAATCTATCTTTTCATAGCGATTGATGATTTCTTTTAAGTCGTCAATATCGAGCTGTAATGGCTTAATGTTCGAAGTCACAAAGTTTATCGGATTGTTAATTTCGTGCGCAATACCAGCCGTTAACTGTCCCAGTGCAGCCATCTTTTCAGCATCTACCAACTGCGACTGTGCAGCTTTCAGATTACTCAAAGCCTGATTAAGATTTGCATTTGTTTCCTGTAAGGCCTCAGTTCTTTCATTAACCTTTTTCTCCAATTCAATATTCTGTTGAAGTATCAACTGCTCATTTTCTTTAGAAATCAGGAGCGCACGTTTCTGAGCAATCTCATTCTCTTTCTTAAAGAAGTTAATCTTATCTGCCAGAGCAAAAGAAAGAAGCATCACTTCGATTACTGAGGTAAACTGAACGGAATAATTCGTATAAGTATTATAAGGCAGTACCTCATAGTCCTTAAGAATGAAAATCATCATTCCAAAAAATAAGAACGACCAGGAGGCCAGATAGTAACCGGCAGGCTTAAATTTCTTGTGGAAAAAGGACCGGTATGCAGTAGCCGTTCCAATAATTGAACCTGCCAGAATAAGTACCTGCATACCTGTAAATGAGGCATGTTTAAATCCAAATAACAGAGTAATCGTATTAATAATGGATAGAACAAGTAGGATGTTTATAATACGGTGGCTTTTTGGTGCATTTACCTTAGTATTAAGAAAGGATTGTGTAAAAAGTATAGACGCAATAAGGCCCAGATTGGCAAAAAGGATAACCGCAATATTATCAAACCAAGGATGATCAATTAGAAAATACTTGGTAAAATAGCCTTGAAGGGTTACCTGAGTTGCCCAGGTAAAGATGATGCAAAAAATATAGTTGAGGTAACTATTGTCCTTAATGCTGAAATAAAGAAATAAGTTATAGGCAAACATGATGATCATGATGCCCGTATATATACCAAAGAAAATATCTCTTTTTGCAAAAATATTATCAAAGTCAATTTTTGCGGCGATGAAAACCGGAGCAATAATGACCTCATCGGAATACAATTTAATATATATTTCCGGCAGTTGATCAACCACCTCTCGTGGTATAACGTAGCTTCTGGTATTACCAGGGAAATCAAAGTTGGCTACTGTACTGTTTTTTTGCCCGGCCATTTGGTAAATCACATGGTTGTCTTTTACAAAGTAGATATCTGCAATCTCCAACCTGGCCTGATCAATCAATATACTAGGTTCCACAACGGACTTTTTGATGTCCGGAAAATCTGCTTTTAACCAAACAGACTTATCAATTTTGCCAAAATTAATAAATGGAGCATCAAAAGGTTTAAACACTTTTTGTGCTTTGAGTACCCAATCTATGGAGGCTGTATCCGGGAAGTCAATTAAGATACTGGAGTGTTCCGTTAAATTAAATAAAGAATCCCTGGTCTCCCTAAAAGAAGCTTTAGTAATAAAAGTACAACATAAAAAGAAAAAAAGGATGACTAATTTCTTGTAAGCACTTTTCCTCATAAAACTATATCAATATGCATGTCTATAAAGCCATCATTTGTTTTGTTTGGAATTGGAATGATTTGTTTTGGATTCTTTCTTAGGGCCATAACAAAATCATGCGACTCCTGTGTTGCCGTAGGTAGTGTATCCAGCTCGTCATTTAAAACAACTGTAGCAGTAAGATCTTCTTTTGGATAATAAAACTTACCATTAATACCGATCTCTTTAACCACTCTAAAACCACCTCTCACAGCATTTCTATAAGTTGCAGGAGCCGTAAGTCCAAACAATGATTGTAAGCCAATTAAGCTGGATAAGGCAACTGTAATTTGGCTTAATACCCAACTACCTACACCTAGTCCGGCAATTTCCCATGAGTTCCATACTCCACAAAGCTCCCCGGTTCCATTAGCTACCCGGTCGGCCACCATACCATAAATCCGATTATCCATGTCACCTACAGCTCCTTCAACAGGTAGGGGAGTAATTCCATCAGCAATATGAACCCGGCTACCGGCTAGTGCTTTACCATCCTCCTCAGCACTTACAATCACAACATAAACTCCAGGATTAAGTACCCAGTCTATTTTTGCAGAAGTAATTTTCGTAATTCCGAATATTTCTAATACGTGTGTGTGTCCTTCAATAAATTTCATACAAGCCGCGCGATTGTCTACGGCCCTAAAAGCTTTAAAATAAAGCTTGTTGATCTGCGGTTTATGCTGTTCCAATGGATAAAGTTTTATTTAAAGGTTTTCTAATTGTACGTTGCGGTGATGATTCTGCTTTAAATATTCTAAACATGAATATTTCTGCAATATTATCAGTTATTTTAAACAAATGCTTTAATTTTTGATGTAAATTGAAAATTTGGTTTCTAATTTCTTCAGGAAGATCATTCGATTCCTGAATACCATTCTTGTAAAAGAAAATTAAAGGAACATTTACGGGATGAATTTGATAGCCTAATGCAGTGGCGGTAAGCCACAGTTTTTCAACCGCCATGCCTCCTTTTAAATAATCAAGAGGACTATGTTGCGGTAAAGTAATTAAGCCAATAGCGGGGGATGATTGGAATTGCTTTAGGGCAAGGTATTTGAAGGCATTACCGCCTTTTATCTTTTTTAGAAATTCAACAGCTCTTTCATCTTTCATAAGCCTTAGTCCGATCTGATCCTGATTGCTTAAGTCGAGGGTATTTATGCCAATACCATCGGCTGTTTCGAGAATCTGTTCCTGGTTCCACCGCATTTCTTTCTTTATAAAATCCTGGTGAGCGGCAGGAGTAAACATACGCAATAGATCAGCTTGACCTGATATATCGCCCAAAACTGTTTTATCCTCAGGGGCAGTAAGCCAATTTAATCCAATTTCGTCAGTCTCAATAACTGCTTTAAGCTGATCCAGATCGGCATCACTAATTTCCTGTGCCATACCAAGCTTTCGGTTAGTATGTCTTTCAGGTATTTGTGCAGCCAGGTTTTTCTCCCCTTCGGTCACCTCATGCTTCCCTTTAAATTTAAAAAAGGCAATGTGGTTAGGGAAAAGTTCTGGTGTGAAATTCCACTCCACACCCAGTTCATTTACAGCAGCCTCTAATAATAAATTCTCAATGGAAGCACCTAAAGAAGCATAGGAAGAAATGTAATCAGGGTCTAAATAAGCACCAGATACACTTTTGTTTAAAAACAGGTGCAAAGTCCCATTTTTATAATGCCAGTGCCATGGTTGGTTGTTTCCTCCTGAAGGTGCTTTACCTGCCGAAGCAATCAACTGATGAATCAACATTTCTGAGATGTCTTCCCCGTGATTACCGTCACCGATCTGATGAGCAGATAAATAGGCGTTCAGATCCGAAGGATCTAAGTGTTTATCGCTTACTTCCTCAACCGGATCAGGCACAGGTACCTCATCCGTAATCAGCTCGTCTATATCAACAAAAAATCTTCCTGATATTTTTAAGCCCCCCAATAATATTTTTCTGGAAAGATCGGCTGTAATTCCACCACCATAAGTAACGGCACTAGCCAGCTGAGGCCAGGTAGAAATGGTACTCATAATTTCAACGGCTGAAGCCTTCATTCTTGGCGATAAAGTCTCAATTCCCGTTACCGGAGCAATATATGGTACTTTCTCATCCAATGTTTTAAGCGTTTTAAAAACACTCATATCAATATGCTCTACATAGCCATGTAAAACAGGTCTTTCAGGCTCAAGATCAAATCTCTCAATATCAATAGTACACCTGTCGCTACCTTCCATTAAGACAGGGATGCCCAACGCCTTTGCTTTTTGCCGTGCGCTAATCTTTACATCAAAACTATCACACTCATCAATTAAAAGATCAAGCGTTCCATTTTCAGTTAAAAAAGCATCAATATTATTCTCGGTAATGCCCTCATGGAAACAAACAACCTTTAAAAAAGGATCAAGTTCAGCAATTTCTCTGGCCACGATAACCGTCTTTTGAAGTTGTATATTGTGTATGCCAGTTCTGATGCGGTTTAAATTAGAAAGATCAAGTTCGTCAAAGTCCGCAATACGCAATTCTCCAAATCCTCTTTCAATAGCCAGAGTTAAAGAAACCGATTGACCTACCGACAGTCCCATTACACCTATTTTCTTTTGTGAAAGTAATGCTTGCTCTTCAGCAGTGATTTTATGCTTATTCCTATTCGTACGTACAATCACAAATTCTTCCTCATCAAGGAGGTGAACTAATTTTTCAGACCATGGATAATATACCCATATACCATAATCAAATAATGGTGTTGAGCCACGATGATTTTCAGCTACTTTTCTTAATTCAGTAGGGGGGATTCCAGGCTTTAAACATTTAATAAGTTCTTCAATTTGAGATTCAATACAATCAAAAATCTGAATATGAGGTTTATTCGCTAAAAGATCAGTAAAATTTTGCTTTTCGGTACTGTTTTTGGTATTAAATAATACAGGCTTGTAGAGTTTATTTAATTGCTTCGTGTTGTTTATTAGTGCTTCAATATCTAAATTAGGATAAGCTTGAGACTGCATTTTTTTAATATATGTATGCTATAAAAATAAAAAAAAATAGGTAAATTATTGAAAGAACTAAAAATAGGCTTTTAAGAGTAATAATAAAAAAGTATTTTTAACTTTTATTTCCAGACAAATGAATGTGAATATCCTTTATGTTGATGACGAACCTCACAATTTAAGTGCGTTTAAGGCCACTTATAGAAGGTTGTATAATATTTTTACCGCGGAATCTGCTGATGAAGGCAGGATTATTTTAGATAAGGAAGAAATTCATGTGATCATTACCGACCAGAGAATGCCCAAAACAACGGGAGTAGAGTTTCTGGCTTCTATCCTGGAGAAACATCCGGATCCAATCAGGATGATCCTTACCGGGTACACGGATATTGATGCAGTAATTGATGCCATTAATAAAGGGCAGGTATATCGATACATTCAGAAACCATGGATGGAAGCTGATTTAAAGATCAATATTGAAAAGGCATATGAAATATATATGCTTAGAAAAGAGAACAGAGATCTGACTGCAAAATTATTATTGGCAAATCAGCAGCTTGAATTTTTATTAAGACAAAATCTACTATCTTAGTTATCCTAAAGGGATAACTAAGTAATATGTACAAATGGGTTTTAATAATATGGGCGCTCTTGTTCTTCCCATGTGTTCGTGTGGAAGCCCAAAATACCTCAAATAAAGGAAAAGAATTTTGGATAGCTTATACCGGCCATATTGATGGTAAAACCTCTAAAATGTATTTGTATATTACTTCTGATGTCAATACTGCAGCTGAAGTTCGGATTGGTGGACTAAATATTCCAGGTTCACCATTTTCCATTATTGCAAATCAGGTCCGGGCAGTTCCTATAGATCCGGCAATACTTGATGTTTACATTGGTAGTTCAGATGTAAAAGAAGTAGGTAAATCCATTCAGGTAATTGCGGAGAAACCCGTTGTTGTTTATTCTCATATTTTTAAAGCTGCCAGATCAGCCGCCACACTGGTATTGCCAACCAAAGTATTGGGCAGGGAATATTACGCTACGGCTTATACACAAAACTCGCCAGGAGGCAATAATCCCGGGCCTGCATATTCTGAATTTACCATTGTTGCGGTTGAAGACAATACCCTTATCGAGATTACTCCAACAGCTAAGGAGTTAAATAACCATCATGCAGCCGGACAGACCTTTCAAATAACATTACAAAAAGGGGATATTTATCAGTACCAGTCAAGTACTGATCTGTCGGGCTCGCATATTCTTTCTATTGCCAGTACGGGTGGCATCTGTAAACCGATAGCCGTTTTTTCCGGAAGCAGCTGGGTCGGTTTTTGTGGTAATGGCGTGCCCTCCGGTAGTGGGGGTGATAACCTTTATCAACAATTGTATCCAATAACCGCCTGGGGAAAGGAATTTATTACAGCCCCCTTTATCCGTAAACCGTACGATGTATTTCGGGTTTATTTCAGCAAAGACAATACTACGTTGACGATAAATGGCGTAGCAATTAGCCCGGTTACTTTTAATAAGGGTACATTTTACGAATTTACATCTGCTGATGTGGGTAATCACATTAAAGCTTCCGACCCCATCAGCGTAGTTCAGTACCAGATTAGTCAGGGTTGCGATATCGTGAATGTAGGTTTGCCTAATAATACACCACCACCGCATCCCGGAGATCCGGAAATGACGGTGTTGAATCCTGTTGAGCAAACACTATCTAAAATTACTGTTTATTCGGCATTGCAGAATCAAACCACTCCGCCTACCAATATCACCCAGCATTATATCAACGTAATTATTAAAGATGAATTTAAGGCCTCCTTTACGATTAATGGGTTAGCACCTCAGAGCACATTTGTTTCTATTGGCAGTACGGGATATTCTTACCTTCAGGAAGATGTGTCAGCTAGATCCTTGACGAATCCTACGCATACGCTTATGGCTGATGGTGGGTTTTCTGCCATTGCCTATGGGTATGGAAATGTAGAATCCTATGGATATCTCGCCGGAGCAGATGCCAAGAACCTGTATCAGAATCTGGAACTTTTTGATATAAATACCGCTACCAATACCCGTGTGGAAAAGACTGATATTTGTGTAGGGGAAAGAGCATCTTTTACTCTGGCTTTACCTTATCTACCTCCAAAAATAACCTGGACAATTGATGGCATTACGGATGCGCCAATAGACAATCCAAACCCGGATAGAACGGAGACGTTAAATGGAATTATGGTATATAAATTTAATTATCATCAGGATTTGTTATTTGATCAGCCTTCGTCACATGAGGTTAAGGTTGCGGTGATTAATCCTAACCCTTCAGGCTGCGATCCAAATGAAGAAATGGTAATGGATTTTGATGTTTTTGGATTACCAACTGCTAAGATCGCTCCAGGGCCAATACAAACTTGTATAGGGGTTCCAATAACTTTTACTGATGCAAGTATTCCCAATGGGAAAAATATTGCCAAATGGCATTGGGATTTTGGTGATGGTACAGGTACTGTGACGAAAAGGTCGGCAGCTCCATTCGAATACACTTATACAAGTGCTGGTGATAAGAAGGTAACGCTTTGGGTGGAGAGCGAATCAGGCTGTGAATCGCCACCGGCCACGCCGGTAATTGTACATGTAAATAAACTGCCAGATGCTGCTTTTAAAATTGGAACACCTTCCTGCGAGACCAAAGAAGTAACTTTTACAGACCTATCCATAGCCAACGAAGGTGTCATTACAAAATGGCTCTGGAATTTCGGAGATGCAAATGCTTCAGCCAGTAATCCTAACGTTTCAACAGTTAGAAATCCGGTGCATAATTTTTCCACACCAGGCACTTATCAGGTGACTTTAACGGTTGAAACCGATAAAGGATGTACAAATGTTGCGTCAACACAACAGTTAGTCATCAATAAACTTCCTTTAGTCGATTTTGATACCCCGGATGCCTGTGTGAGCGATAATGCTGTGCTGTTTAAAAATAAAGCTACAAATGCAGATGGAACTACTATCGGCTTGCGCTATGTTTGGGACTTCGGTGATCCTGCAGGTTCCGGTGGACTAAATACCTCAACTTTAACTGATGGTTTACATAAATACCATGCAGCCGGTGACTATACGGTGAAACTTACAGTGACTACAGCTGATGGTTGCAGCAACGTAGTCCCGCATACATTCAGAGTAAATGGAGCGACGCCTTCAGCAGCTTTTGAGGTATTGGATAAGGATAATTTATGTAGCAATAAGGACTTTCAGGTTAAAGACAATTCAACGATTGCCGGCTTTGATAAGATTACCAGACTGGAATGGTATATAGACAATGTAATGATTAAGGCAGTACAACATCCGGTAAGAAACGACACTTATGCTCTAAATTATCCGGTCTTTACTTCGCCCTTGACTAAAACTGCAGAATTAAAACTAATTGCCTATTCGGGTGATGTGAGTGGTCCATGTAAGCATATAAATTTGGAAACCATCACTTTGCATGCAGCACCATCGGTAAAATTTGATCAATTAACCCCGGTATGTATCAATGCAGGAAGTATGCTGATTGTAGCAGAAGAAATAGGCAATGTACCCGGTAAAGGTGTGTTTTCAGGGCCGGGCATTAATGCTGATGGTCGCTTTAATCCACTTCGTGCTGGAGTTGGAATCTGGAATATCACTTATACATTTACTGCTGATAATGGTTGTGTAGATCAAATCACCCGATCAATTATTGTGAATCCATTACCAAAAGTTAATATTGAAAGCGACCTGTATGCATTTATTGATGGTATAGTACAAGTTAATGCCTCCGTGTCAGAAGCAGGATTAAAATTTAAATGGTCGCCAGCTACAGGGTTAAGCAGAGATGATATATTGAACCCTATTATTACCGCTGATGATGATAGGGAATACACGCTGACTGTAACTTCTAAATTAAACTGCGATGAAACTGTAAAGGTTCGGCTTCATGCATTAAGGGAAATCATTCCTCCAAATGCTTTTAGTCCCAATGGGGATGGTGTAAATGACGTTTGGAAATTAAATCACCTTGAATCTTATCCAAACTCAACGGTAGAAATTTTTAATAGATACGGAGTAAAAATTTTTTTTAGTCAAGGATATTCAATACCTTTTGATGGCAATTATGAAGGGAAACCATTACCTGTTGGTACATATTATTATATAATCAATCCAAGAAATGGAAAGAAAACAATTACCGGCTCATTAACATTAATCAGGTAGGATGAAACGCTCAATATTTTTAGTGCAATTGCTATTAGGGCTTAGTTGTTTTGCACAACAACGGCCACAGTATACCCAATATGTTTTTAATAATTATCTCTTAAATCCGGCAATCAGCGGTATAGAAAATTATACAGATATAAAAGTAGGCTATAGAAAGCAATGGGCAGGTATTGAAAATGCACCTCAAACATCTTTTATAACTGCTAACTGGAACCTTGGGGCTGATTATCTGTGGAAAAATGCCTTATCTCTACCTGATAAAGGCGATGATCCAATGAGCAGGAATTACATGCAAAACTACACTTCCTCACCTGCACACCATGGGATGGGTGTTACCGCTGTTTACGATAAATTAGGGCCCCTTTCAAGACTTGATGCAAATCTAACTTATGCTTATCACCTCAAACTAAGTAATACATATAACTTTTCTGTAGGTGTTGCAGCGGGGGTAAGCAGGATAGCTATGGATATCAATGCTTTAACTTTTGAGGATCAAAGCCGTATTGATCCCGCAATATCAAATGGTAGCGCAAGTCAGCTCAAGCCCGATTTGAGTTTGGGTGTGTGGCTATACAGTGGCAGACTCTTTGCAGGGGCATCCGTACAACAGATTTTGCAACAAAAGCTTTCGTTTACCAGTGATCCCAATTATAATATGGGGAGAGAGAGACCGCATTTTTTTGTTACAGCAGGTTATAGGCTATATATTGATGATGAAGTTTCGGCAACACCTTCAGTTATGGTTAAACAGGTAAGTCCAGTACCGGCATCTGTTGATGTAAACTTAAAGATTTCATTTAGAGATAGGTTTTGGTTAGGGGGGAGCTACCGTAAAGATGATTCATTTTCGGCTATGGCCGGCATTAATATTAGTAAGTTGCTTAACCTAACCTATGCTTACGATTTTACCACATCAGGATTGAATCAGGTTAGCAATGGTAGTCACGAAATTGTATTGGGCGTTCAGCTTAATAATGTCTACGAAGTTTTTAGCTCCGGAAGAATGTGGTAAAATCAACTGATTAAAGCTCTTTTCTTAACCTTGCTACTGGGATATTCATTTGCTCCCTGTATTTAGCAACAGTTCTTCTTGCAATGTTATAACCCCTCTCTTTCAATATCTCAGTAAGCTTCTCATCGGCCAAAGGTTTGCGTTTATCTTCGTTACCTATACAATCTTCCAAAATTTTCTTTACCTCTTTATTGGAAACCTCTTCGCCACTCTCAGTCTGTATAGCTTCTGAGAAGAAAGATTTTAACAGGAAAGTTCCAAATTCTGTTTGGACATATTTAGAATTAGCCACACGCGAAACGGTGGAAATATCCATGTCAATTTTATCTGCAATATCCTTTAGGATCATTGGACGCATCTTGCGCTCATCACCTGTCAGTAAATACTCATATTGATACTGCATAATGGCATTCATGGTCTTTAACAGGGTTTGTTGCCTTTGCTTAATGGCATCAATAAACCATTTTGCGGAGTCTAACTTTTGCTTTACAAACTGTACGGCTTCTTTTAGCTTTTTATCTTTTTGGGCTGCTTTATCATAATGGTCAAACATATCGATATACGACCTGCTTACCCTTAATTCCGGTGCATTTTTTGAGTTTAAAGTAAGGATCAGTACCCCATCATTGTTAGATACATGGAAATCCGGGATAATCTGTAACTGTTTTGTTGTTACCTGATTAGAGTCGCCCGGTTTAGGGTTTAGCCTTAATATTTCTGCAATAATCTCTTTTAGATCCTCGCTGCTCAGGTTAAGCGCTTTTTCTAGTTTATCGTAGTGTTTTCTGGTAAATTCATCCAGGTAGTTTTCAACGATCAGGATGGCTTTTGTAATGATTGGATTATTAAGGTCCTTACGTTTTAACTGTAGAGTAAGACATTCCTGTAAGTCCCTTGCAGCAATGCCTGGGGGATCAAAATTTTGTATAACCCTGAGCATGTCAAGAACATCTTCCTCTTCAACCATAACATTTTGAGAAAATGCAAGGTCGTCAATCATGGAAGTAATTGGCCTTCTCAGGTAGCCATCATCATCCAGACTGCCTATGATTTGCTTTCCAATAATAAAATCCTGATCGGAGAGGGGAACAAGATCCAACTGTTCCTGTAAGCTTTCAAAAAAGGTACTTTCAATAGCTATTGGTGTTTCCTTTTTTTCCTCATCATCGTCGTTGTTATTGTAAGAGGTGCTGTAATCGTTTACATCATCATCCTGTAAATAATCATCAACATTAAATTCATCTGCACCTTCTTCCTTTGCGGCTCCATCATATTCTTCCGGACTGTCATTCAGGTCGTCGTACTCACCTTTAGGTTCTTCAGCTATCATTAAGCTTGGATCTTCAAGTGCCGGGTTTTCTTCCAGTTCTTCTTTTATGCGGGTATCTAAGGCAACTGTAGGTACTTGCAGCAGTTTTATAAACTGAATTTGCTGCGGCGAAAGCTTTTGAAGTAATTTTTGTTGTAGATGTTGTTTTAGCATAGAATGACGAACAGGTATTTATGTACCCGTTTCAAAAATACACATTTCGTACGGATAAAAGTAATTACGAATATATAAATCAGAGACGATGCTGATAAACAGTGTGGTTTTTTTAATTATTTGCCGATCCCCTTACTTTTGATTTCGTACGCTCATTAATTGTCTAATATAACCAGTTGGCATTAAAGGGCGATACAAAATAATTTAAAATAAAAGTAAATTCCTGCCTTATAAATCCTTTGATTTTCCAGGAAAGTTGTTAATTTTATTATATAAATAAACGTATACCTATGGGATTTGTAAAAGAATTTAAAGAATTTGCTGTTAAAGGTAGTGTAATGGACCTTGCTGTCGGTGTGATCATTGGTGGGGCATTCGGCAAAATTATTGACAGCGCTGTGAAAGATTTAATCATGCCAGTGATATCTGCGGTTATCGGTTCGGTCGACTTTAGTAACCTATATGTGGTACTGAAAGGTACGGTTGCAGCTAATCTACCTTTAGAGGAAGCTAGAAAAGTACCGGAGACGGTAGTCTTTGCTTATGGTAACTTTATCAGTGTAGCCATTAATTTCCTTTTATTGGCAATGGCTGTTTTCTTATTGGTAAAAGGTATCAATAAATTAAAACGTAAAGAAGATGCTGCTCCGACTGTTGCACCTACACCTGGTGAAGTGCTGCTTACAGAGATCAGAGATTTATTGAAAAAGAAATAGCTTTTAGCTAAGTTATTGGCACATATATAAGGTGCTTATTCGGAAAAATTATTTTTCGGCTAAGCACCTTTTGCGTTAACGGTATTTTGTTTACCGACAAAAAACTGCAGTTTACCGATGATTTGATGGGGTATATGGTATAGCCGTTTGTAGTCTTTTAAATGTGCCTAAATTTGAAACAAATAAAGATATTGTAGGTCTAAATTTTAATAAAAGAACAAGATGGATAAGTGGAACAAAAGTAGTAGTTCGAGCAGGATATGCAGTGGTCTGATTATTTTGGTGATAGGATTGGTATTCCTGCTAAGGAATTTTGGGTTGTATATCCCTGATTGGATATTTACCTGGCCAATGTTACTTATTGTAATTGGTTTGCTTATAGGTTTTAAGCGCAATTTTAACGGAATAGGCTGGCTGATTATGGTATTGGTTGGCGGATCATTTATTGCAGGTGATATTTGGGGCCATGAAGTTTCTAAATATTATTTTGCCGGAGCACTGATTATTGCGGGTTTATACCTGATTTTTAAACCAAAAAGCACCTATTACAGAGATAGAAGGTTCGATAAGCGTTGGGAACGTAAGTTTGGTCAAAGATTTAACCCGGAGCCGCTTGAACAGGAGCCAAACGCTACGTACTCCAACATAGATAAAAATGATATTCTCGATTCGGTGAGTGTATTTGGAGGTAGCCATCAACATATTCATTCAAAAAACTTTAAAGGAGGGGATGCTATCGCGATTTTCGGAGGTTGTGATGTGAACCTTACACAGGCTGATTTTGAAGGTACAATAGAATTGGATGTGGTGGCTTTATTTGGCGGGGTGAAGATTATTGTTCCTCCCAGTTGGGAAGTTAAATCGGAGGTTGTAGCAATTTTTGGTGGATTGGATGATAAAAGATCGGTTGGTCCGGTGAGTGCAGAGCCACGTAAAATAGTTAAAATTCAAGGGGTGACGATTTTTGGAGGGGTGGAGATTAGAAACTTTTAAAATGCAAGATGATGAAATGGTTTGTAGTAAGATATATTTATCAGATAATTACCGGAGAAGGCGATCACTCACCTCAATTTGATGAACAGCTAAGGTTAACTATTGCCGCAAATTGCGATGAGGCCCTTACTAAGGCCGAGCGACAGGCTGATGATTTCCATCGTCCTTTTAGGAATTGCAATGGCGATATGGTAAGCTGGAAGTTTATCTGTGTGGCCGATTTATATGAAATTCAGTCTCCTGCTGATGGGGCTGAAGTGGCCTCGGTACTGCACGAACCTGAGGATGTAAATGCCTTTTTAGATAATATAAATCAGCATAAAACATTTTTGCAGCAATTGCTACCATTTTCAACCCCCTCAATTAAGTTGTTTTGACAAACAGACCATTATCAATCACCAGAATTAAGAAGTTTGCATCAGTCATATTTTTGGGCTGGGTTTCGGTGTTTGTTGTTCTTTTTTATTTCACACTTAATTTTAGCTGGCCCATATCTGTTGCCGATAGTTTAATTACAAATGGCCTGCTGGCACTTGCTTGTATGCTGATGAGCAATTTGTTGGGGTACTATCAGCCTAAAAATGAAACCATCATTTTTGTGCTGGCACTTACGCTTATTATGGCGCTATTTATTACTTTCATGAGCAAGTTTTTGTTGGTTTTGTTATTTTCTGATCACAACACCTATATCAACTTTCTTAAGTTAACGCTTACCGTACGTTTCCTCATTGTATTTGTGTTTATTGCCTGGTGCGCTCTGGCAAATGTTTTATGGTACAGACTGGAAGAACAATCGGCCACACAGGAGCGCTTGCTTGCTGCACAGAACCTTTCGAAAGAAGCTGAATTAAATAAACTACGTCACCAATTGCAACCACACTTTTTGTTTAACAGTTTGAATTCTGTTTATGCATTAACGATTGTAAATCCTAAAGAGGCCGGAACCATGATCACTAAGTTGGCCGCTTTTTTAAGGGGTACTTTAAAAAGGGATGATGAAGTTTGGGTAAGTGTGGCCGAGGAAATGGAATACATTGAACTGTACCTGGATATAGAAAAGGTACGCTTTAGTCATAGGTTAAATATTAACCTTGAAATTGCTGATGAAACCTTAAATTTGCGTTTGCCAGGAACGCTTTTGCAACCTATTGTAGAGAACGCCATTAAATTTGGACTGTACAATACTGCTGCCGCTATTACGATATCACTGCAGGTAAAGATGGAAAATAACCATTTGGTGATTGTGGTGCAAAACCCTTATGATCCGGAGATGAGGGCGACAGAAGGGACGGGATTTGGTTTGACAGCTATCCGGAGAAGGCTGTATCTGCTGTTTGCTGATGAACGATTATTGCAAACAGATATAAGTACCGGAAATAGGTTTGAAACTACGCTTAAAATACCTCAACAAAATGATAAGAACGATATTAATTGATGATGAGCCTCTGGCCAGGGATGTGGTAAAACACTACCTGAGTGACTTTCCTGATGTTGAGGTGGTGGCCGAATGTAGTGATGGTTTTGAGGGGATAAAAGCCATTGCAGAGCATCAGCCTGATCTTATTTTTCTGGATATACAGATGCCTAAAATCAGTGGCTTTGAAATGTTGGAACTGGTAGATAAACATCCGGCAGTTATATTCACTACAGCGTTTGATGAGTATGCCATTAAAGCATTTGAAGTAAATGCTGTTGATTATTTGCTGAAGCCGATAGAACAGGCCCGGTTTGATTTGGCGATGCAAAAACTACCGGCCAGATTAAGTAACGTAGATGCTGTTGCTAAGGAGCTGCTGGATGTAGCAGGATTAAGTCCGGCTCAAAGCAATAGGGTTGTAGTTAAAAAGAATGGGGTAATTAAAATTATTGCTGTAACAGATATTCATTATCTGGAAGCCGATGATGATTATGTAAAACTGAGTACGGCAGAGGGGATTTTTCAAAAGAATAAAACGATGAGCTTTTTTGAAAAAGTACTTGAGGGGAGTCAGTTTATTCGGATCCATCGCTCATATATCATAAATTTGGCACAGGTTACACGGATAGAACTCAAAGAAAAGGATAGTTATGTGGTGCTTTTAAAATCAGATATATGGCTGCCAGTCAGCAAAACAGGCTACACAAAACTAAAAGCAGCATTGGGATTGTAGCAGAATTACAAGGAAAATAAAAACTATAGGTGAAATGTATTTGCAATTAAATAAAAATCGCGCTATATTTGCACCTCTTATTTAAAAATAAATAGTCAAGATATAATACAGTTATGAAAAGAACATTCCAACCTTCGCAAAGAAAGAGAAGAAACAAACACGGCTTCCGCGAAAGAATGGCTACAGCAAACGGTAGAAGAGTATTAGCTTCACGCCGCGCAAAAGGAAGAAAAAGATTAACGGTTTCAAGCGAAGGCCGCCACAAAGCATAATTTTTGATTGCAGCACAATTAGTGTTAGCAGATCAGAATGTCTGCAAATTTGCGATCAAAAAGATGAACACATTTAATAAGGAAGAACGGTTATGTAGCAGGAAATTATTAGACCTGTTATTTAAGAACGGTTCTTCTTTTTTGTTATATCCGTACCGCGTATCTTACTTGTTTGTTCCGGTTGAACATGATTTCCCGGCGCAGATAGTGATTAATGTAGCTAAAAAAAGGTACAAAAGGGCGGTAGACAGAAATCTGATTAAGCGTCGCAGCCGCGAAGCCTATCGTTTACAAAAGGAGCAGGAGCTTTATGCTTTTTTGCCCGAATCTGAAGAGTTATTACTGCTTTCCCTACAGTTTGTTGGTAAAAAGATTTACGATTTTTCTTTTTTTGAGAAGAAACTGGCAGCTGCTTTAAAGCGACTTATCGCCAATTTGGAAGCTAAAAAAGCCACAGGAACAGATGAGCGTAATTAAACAGGTTATTGGTTGGTTCTTTTTAGTACTCATTAAGCTTTATCAGTGGTTTATCTCTCCCTTGCTGGGTGCAAATTGCAGGTTTACACCTACTTGTTCGCAATACGGAATAGAAGCCATAAAAAAGCATGGTCCTTTTAAAGGAGGCTGGCTAACTTTGAAACGTATAGGCCGATGTCACCCCTGGGGCAGTCACGGTCATGATCCTGTTCCTTAATTAACTTTACGCTCTTTATCTTTAATCCCAATATTATGGCCACAATACTTCAAATTGAAACCGCTACCCAAGTTTGTTCTGCTGCAGTTTCTGTAAATGGGAAAACCATTGCCTTAAAAGAGGAAATGGCGAGTAACATCCATGCAGGCAGTTTGACTTTGTTTATTAAGGAGGTGATGGATACAGCTGGATTACAGTTTACTGATCTGGATGCCGTGTCGGTAAGTAAAGGTCCTGGTTCTTATACAGGTTTGCGTATTGGGGTGTCGACAGCTAAAGGTTTATGCTTTGCGTTGGATAAACCGCTTATTGCTGTAGATACCTTGCAGATGATGGCGGCTGGATTTTTAGTGGAGCAGGCGGGTGCTGAAGGATTGATTTGCGCAATGATAGATGCCCGTAGGATGGAAGTTTTTACAGCGGTGTTTGATGCTGATTTAAATTATGTATTACCTACTGAAGCAAAAATTATTGATGAAAATAGTTTTGCTGCTGAGCTGGCCCTTGGCAAAGTTACCTTTATTGGTGATGGTGCAATGAAATGTGCTGCGGTATTACAACATGAGAATGCTGCTTTTTCTGAATTAAATTTTAATTCGGCAGCTTATATGAGCCAGTTGGCTTATAAAGCCTTTACAGCTGCTCAGTTTGAGGATGTAGCGTATTTTGAACCTTTCTACCTGAAAGACTTTGTGCTTACTACACCAAAAAAGAAAGTTTAATCATCTCTTTTTAGAAAAAACGCTGAAGAGGCGTTTGAAAAAGCTGCTTTCCTCATCATCTATGCCCGGCATAGTACTGCTATTTTGAGGGTGATTTACAACGTTCCCAAACTTTATTCCTAATCCCATATAGAATGAGGCTGCATTGTAGCCACTTCCAATAGTAGGGTCGCGTTTTATTGTTCCATTAATTTGTGTAACAGTTTTGAAGAGATTATCTGAGCCTAGAAAGACTTCAAAGTTGGGTGTTTGGTACATACCTTGTACTCCTACTAAAAACAGGTTATTGAAATTGTAAGTAGGGATAACACTTAAGGATAATTCTTCATATTTGATTTTATTTACAAATGCTGCGTCACCGCCTTTGTAGAAGAGGTTTTTAGATACAATAAGGCCAGGTGTGTAAGTAAGCGGGTAGCTTATTTCATAGGCTTTCGAAACCATGAAATCTACTTTTGCATTGGTAGCCGTTAAAAAGCTTTTGTTTACAGATTCGTCTGTAGTGATATCAGTGATTTCATTTTCAACTTGCGAAGGAGTTTTTTCTGCCAGATTCTCTATGTTAACCTGTGCATTGATCTTGTTTACATAACCTGTTTTTCTCCAGGCTATAAAGCCCAGATCCTTTAGGTTCGCCATGATAAAGACTCCACTTTTGGCGTTATAGCTGGTACCAAAGCTAACAGACATCCCCGGGTTTTTGAAAGTAGGTGCCAGGGTCGAATTTGATAGGTCATCTGTTTTTAAGAAGCTGGCTTTGTAACTGCCTTTTGCCCTGATATTAATTAAATTATTTGCCGGGTCCATAAGGAAATAGGAGTCGGTTACGTCTAGACGGTTATAAGCAATCCCACTTAGAAGACTGAATTTAGCACCAAAGGCAAGTCTTTTGTTGTAGTTTTCTCTGTAAGTAACACTAAACTGGTGGTAGGATTGTTCGTATCCATCGTTGTTAAAAACACCATCATAGGGATTGGTATCAAACCTTTTGTAGGTGTCGAGGATAGCGAGGGTTTCATTAGTATAATCTATATGGGCATCGCTCCGTATTTGCCAGGAGAAGCCTAGCTCTTTCTGATACTTATAGGATTTAAAAATTTTTAAAGTTAGTAAGTAGATATTCGTGTTTTGATGAATGGTATTGACATCACCAGTTCTGAGCTTAAGATCTGCTGCATTGTACTTTCCTTCATTGAGGATTTTACGGATAAAATCTGAATTTCCTTTAATGGCAGCATTGAGTCCAAAATAAGGAAGAAAGAAATTAGACGAAAATTTCCTGGACGAATCCAGAACAAATGTTTTTTGAGCAGGGTTTTCGAAACCGTCAAACAGTGTTTTTGTATTAAATAGTCCGTATTGCTGAGCCTTTAAAAGAGGGGCATTACAGCTGAGGATAACGCCTAGAACAAAGTACTTTTTTAACATGGGGATAATTGGATACTATAAAGCTAAAGAATCTTTTCGTAAAACATCAGGTGTTTTGTTGATTAAGATGTTGGTTTGGAATTTACCATTATCACCACTCAACTGATAAGTGAAAGAATCGTATTTTTTTAATCCCTTGTCGGACTGTAAATCTTTATCATAAGATGGGTAGATGTTTTTGCTGAAGATGCTGGTAGAGTTGGCATGGTCTATATAAACACTAATGCTTGAATTGCCCGGAAGCTGATTGTTGGCACCGATGTAATTTGTGGTGTTGATTAAAAGGTGGTTATTGTTGTAGTTGTTTAAGAATGAAGTCAAGGTACTTGCATTGTTTGCAAATATCATATAGTTATCAAGGATAATATAGAAAGGTTTTTTAAAACCTTCAAATGGCAGTCCGAAATAAGCATAGAGCATATCATCTTCCTTTAATAGTTTAATTTCGTCATTGTAATCCTCGCTGAGGTCTATTAATAGCTGCATCAGTTTATCTCCGTTGGTTAAATTTATAGCACCAATTTTTTCTGCCGTACTGAGTTGAAAAGTGATCAGCTGGTCTTGAAAGTATTTAGGAAATATATCGTCCAGATTAAGGTGATACCTGGTATTGATGTCTGTGATAAGTTTAGTTACTCTTTTGTCCTCATGTCTGCTTAAAAACCAATGGTTTAGCTTTTTTCTCCATGGAAGGTAATGATCGACAGCAAAGATCGTATAAGATGAAGTATTGATAGGAAGGATATTCTGGATATTGATCTTTTGGGCATTAAGGTCGGAAAAGAGGTTGTAATAGTTATTTGGATTGTTGGCTATTGTAGTACCTGTAAGTAGGATTTTGTCCTTACTGTAGTTGTAAGTTAGGACTGCAAACGAGTTTTGATTTTGTAAGCTGGACAGCTCTCCATTTAGTTTGCCAGGAATGATGTTTTTTAGCAGCGTCGGTAATGTATTGAAATTAATGTATAACTGGGCCAGGCTGTTTTTATTAAATCGGTTGCTGGCCTGAATGTATTCGGCAAATTTGTCGTCCTTGTCTTTTAAGTTTTTAGCTAAAACAGTGGTTACCTGCTGTGGAGAATTAGATAGGACAACCAGGTTCCCTTTTATACCCAAATAAAATATGGTGCTATCTGCCAGCGTTACTTTATTTAGGTTGTTCAGAGGTTCAAGTTGAGTTCCGCTCGCTTTTATGGCATGGAGTAATTGTGGGGTATGACTTGGGTTGTTGAGTTGGGTAATACATAAAATGTCCATTTCCAGATTGTTTCCGGGAACAAAACTGAAGTATACATTTTGGTTTTCTATAGACTGACTCACCTTTGGTAAGGCGAGTACATATTTTTTTAAGGAAGTTAGTTCCTTGTATCTTTCGTCACCCAGAATTTCATTAAATAGTTGCTGCTCTTTTAAGATATCGGTTATGCCTTTTTCATTTTCAAAAGAAAATATAAATCCTGAGCTGGAAGTGGCAGCAAACAAGCCTATATCAGAAGTGCTATGATTAGCATTGAGCTTAGAAAAATATAAATAGGCCATCGTAACAATGGCAATAAGCAATAGGATGATACTAATTATAATCTTTTTCATTTGTTACTTACAAATTTAACTGAATAGTTTGACTATTTAATTTAATCAGCGTGATTACTGGGGAAATGCTGGCAAGTTTGTTAATTTTGTGGTATAAAAGCCGATCTATCATGAGCAGACGAATTATTTTAACCGCATCTTTATTTGGTGCCATAGCCGTAATGTTTGGTGCCTTTGGTGCACATAGTTTAAAGAATGTTTTAAGTTCGGGTAGTTTAGAGATATGGGCCAAAGGTGTTGAGTATCAGTTTTATCATACGTTGGCTTTGCTTTTTCTCTCGCAGCTTGCTGTTGGGAACGAGAAGCTGGTAAAATGGTCGTACATTTTCTTTACACTCGGCATCGTACTTTTTTCAGGCTCGCTGTATTTGCTGGCTACAAGAGATATTTTAAACATAGGTTTTGTAAATTATATAGGTCCAATTACCCCAATAGGTGGTTTATGTTTTATTCTTGGATGGGCATCATTATTTGTTAGTGCATTAAAAGGTAAGTAACAATGGATGATGGACTGCTGGAATTTAAAGAACGGGAGACACTCTTCGTAGAGGTTGTTTTACCCTTATCCTTATCTAAAAATTACATATACCGTGTTCCGTTCGATTTGAACGAGCACATAGCCGTTGGAAAGCGGGTAGTGGTTCAGTTTGGTAAGAATAAAATTTATACGGCGCTTGTTAAAAGCATTAGTCAAACTGCCCCTGAGCATTATCAGGCAAAGTACATTATTGATGTCGTAGATGAGCATCCGATAATTACTGCAAATCAATTGCAGTTATGGGATTGGATGACCAGCTATTACTTATGTAATGAGGGCGATGTGATGTCGGCCGCATTGCCTACAGGCTTAAAGCTGGCCAGTGAGACCATTATCGTGAGAAAGGATGATGAGCCTGTTGAAGAGGTTTTGACGGATAAGGAAAGCATTCTGATCAATGCATTAAATAACCATAAGCGTTTAACAATTGATGATGTCTCTGCTTTACTGGGACAAAAAACGGTTTATCCGATTATCAATTCGCTGCTTGAAAAAGATCTGATTTATATTGCCGAGGAGGTTGTAGAAAAATATAAGCCATTATTAAAATCATTTGTTTCTCTTAATCCTTTTTATCAGGAGGAGGAAAATCTGAAGCAGTTGTTTGAGATATTAGAAAGGGCGCCTAAGCAGTTAAATGCATTGCTTACTTATATTAAGCTTTACAGGCGGCAAAATTTAATTCCTAAGCATGAACTGCTGGAAGAGAGTGGTTGCGGGCAGGCGGCCTTTAAAACGTTGCTAGATAAAGGAATATTTAAAGTTGAGAAGCTACCTGTAAGCAGACTAAAAGAAAATGATGATGATTTTGTGCTGAATTTTGAACTGAGCGAAGCTCAGGGGAAAGCTTTAAGACAAGTCGAAACAGAATTTGAGGAAAAGGACGTGGTGCTGCTGCACGGGATAACGGCTTCCGGTAAAACTCAGATTTATATCAAGTTAATCGAAAAGGCAATTGAGGATGGGGGACAGGTTTTATTTTTGTTGCCGGAAATTGCTTTAACTACTCAGATTGTACAACGAATTCAACGTTATTTTGGTGATGCAATTGGCGTATACCACTCTAAATTTAACAACAATGAAAGGGTTGAGATTTGGAATAAGGTATTGAATGGTAAATACAGAGTCGTTTTGGGAGCCAGATCTGCTGTGTTTCTGCCTTTTAAAGAGCTAAAACTGATTGTGGTAGACGAAGAACATGAGTCGTCTTATAAACAGCAGGAACCTTCGCCCAGGTATCAGGCCAGGGATGTTGCTGTTTACCTGGCACATTTGCATCAGGCAAAGGCTATTCTAGGCTCAGCAACGCCCTCGTTGGAAAGTTATTACAATGCAGTTAATCATAAGTATGGACTGGTATCTGTAAATGAGCGTTTTGGTGGGGTAGAGTTACCATTACATGATGTGGTGAGCATCTCGGAAGAAACGAAGAAGAAAAAGATGGTTTCTTATTTTTCGACGAAGCTGATTGATGAAATCGCGTATACTATGGAGCAAAAGGAGCAGGTAATTCTGTTCCAGAATCGCCGCGGTTACGCCACCATTCTAATTTGTGCTACCTGTGGGTATGCGCCTAAATGTGTGAATTGTGATGTAAGTTTAACATACCATAAAACAAGTGGTAAGTTACATTGCCATTATTGCGGGTATCACCAAAATAGTATAAATATATGTCCGGCATGCGGCTCAGTGCACATCGAGCAAAAGGGTTTTGGAACGGAAAGAGTGGAAGAGGAGCTTAGCCTGATTTTTCCGGAAGCTAAAATTGCACGATTGGATGTGGACAGTACACGCACCAAGAATGGGCTACAGCAGATCATTTCTGATTTTCAGGAAAAGAAGACTGATATTTTGATCGGTACGCAAATGGTAGCCAAAGGTTTAGATTTTGATAATGTTACGCTGATTGGCGTAATTAATGCAGATACACTATTCAATTATCCTGATTTTAGGGCATTTGAGCGGAGTTATCAGTTGCTTGCTCAGGTTGCAGGTCGTGCAGGAAGAAGAGATAAGCAAGGTAAGGTAATTATTCAGGCTTATGATGATGCTCATCGCATTATTAATCAGGTCATAGAAAATAAGTATCTTGAAATGTATAATGATGAGCTTACTGAACGCAAGTTGTTCCATTATCCTCCCTTTACCAGATTGATATTTATCAATATTAAACATAAAGATCAGGATCTTTTAAATGTAGCTGCTCAGCGCTTTGCTTCGACGCTTAGGGTTCAGTTGGGTAAGCGTGTATTGGGGCCGGAGCAGCCTATTGTAGCGCGAGTAAGGAATTATTACATTAAACAGGTGATCATCAAAAGTGATAAAGATACCTCCATCCAGAAAGTTAAATCCATCTTAAAAGATACGATCCTTCAGTTTCAAACTGAAAAAGACTATCGTAGTGTAAACATACAGGTTGATGTAGATCCTTACTAGATTTTATTAGGATTGATCCTGTGTGAATTAGACTTCATCGGCTTATTTAGACCCGAAAAGATTGAGTTATTAGTTTTCAAATCGTTAAATTTGAGGTGAAATGGCATACAAGTTTGTTGATAATTACAGAGAGCAGGGGGCAAGAAAACGTTTGGTAGTTCACCTTGAAGCGAGAGGGATAGCGGATAAGAAAGTACTTAAGGCAATAGGAAAAGTACCAAGACATTTCTTTTTTGATGAAACCTTCTGGAATCAGGCTTATAAGGATATTGCGTTCCCTATAGGTGATGGACAAACTATTTCACAGCCATATACTGTGGCTTATCAAAGCGAACTACTTCATGTTAAAAAAGGTGATAAGGTTTTAGAAATCGGAACAGGTTCCGGTTATCAGACTTGCATACTGATGGAGCTGGGCGCAAATGTTTATACAATAGAACGTCAGGAAAGTATATATAGACATACCATTCGGGTTTTGCCAGGAATGGGCTATAATGCACATTTCTTTTTTGGTGATGGATCAAAAGGGATTGCTGAACATGCCCCTTATGATAAAATTATTGTAACTGCGGGAGCTCCCTTTGTGCCTGAAGCATTGCTGAAACAGCTTAAAATAGGTGGAATATTGGTAATCCCGGTAGGGGATGAGAATTCACAAAAAATGGTAACGGTAATCCGAATTAATGAAACAGATTATGATAGGATTGAACTGGATACCTTTAGATTTGTACCTCTTGTGGGCGACCAGGCCTGGTAGCGGGGAGTCAGGATTAAGGACCGTTAGATTTTCATTGCCCGGTCCATTTCTCTTTTAGATTCCCTGTCTTTGATACTATCTCTTTTATCGAATTCTTTTTTACCTTGTGCAAGAGCTATCTCTATTTTAGCAAAACCTCTTTCGTTGGTAAAAATGCGTAAGGGTACTATGGTATAGCCCTTTTCTTCGCTTTTTGCTTTAAGCTTTTTAAGTTCTTTTTTATGAAGCAGCAAAACACGGTCACGTTTAATCTCATGGTGATGAAAAGAGCTGTGGCTGTATTCGGAGATATGCAGATTCCTTACATAAAGTACATTGCCAATAAACATACAGAAAGCATCTGTCATATTGGCCTTACCTTGTCTTATCGCCTTTATTTCGGTACCTAAAAGGGCTAATCCGGCATTATATTTATCAATAATGTGGTAGTCGAAAAAGGCTCTTTTATTTTTTATTTGGACGTCGTTTTTCATAACAATCCGCTAATATCTCAATTTTATCTCACAATAAGCACAGGAATGGATACTTTATGGCGAACAGAATTGACTGTAGTTCCTAGTATGAGGTCTTTTAGCCCCTTATGTCCGTGAGCACCCATTACCAATAACTGAAGATTATTCTCGTTGCTGATGGTCACAATTGCTTTTACCGTACCACCATAACCTATATGTGGGGTGGATTCATAACCTAATTCGGCCAGATTATCGCAGTATTTTTGAAGGTTTTCTGTATCACTCTTTGTTTCGTAATCTAATACTGAATCTCCGTAATATCGTGCAGCTGCAGTTTCCACTACATGTATCAGGTAATAATGAGCGTGTTTGCCACCTTGAATAAGCGCGTGACGTATGGTATTGCGATCGTTTTTAGAGAAATCTACCGTAATGCCTATGCGGGTGTAATCGATCTTTTCGACATGTTCAATGTCAAGTGCTTCTCCATGTGGTACGATGTTGTTCTCTCTTCTTAAATGAGCGACCAATGGATATATAAAGATATACAATAAGAATAGTCCTATCAATATAGCTGCAGGAACCACTAAGACATAAATATACCAGCCTCCTTCTGCTCCCCAGGTTTTGACTTCTTCAATAACCAGTTTAACATTTAGGGATACTATGACAATAGCGCTTACCCAGGCTAGAATTTTTAGCCAGGTTTTTATGGCGAAGCCTTTCATTAATTTTTTATCGGATGTAAAGTGAATTAAGGGAATTACAGCAAAGCCCAGTTGTAAACTTAAAACAACCTGACTTAAAATAAGCAGCCCGCTTAATGCATCGTCGCCGTACCACAGGATGGTGCAAAATGCGGGTATAATGGCTAGTAAGCGAGTTATTAATCGGCGTAACCAAGGTCGTATACGTAGTTTAAGGTGGCCTTCCATTACAATTTGTCCGGCTAAAGTTCCGGTAATGGTAGAGCTTTGCCCGGCAGCAATCAGCGCAATGGCGAAAAGGGCAGGAGCTACATTGCCGAATATGTTTCTAAGGAGTTTGTGCGCGTCCTGTATCTCGGCAACTTCGTGTAGGCCATTTTTGTAAAATGCAGCAGCAGCAAGGATAAGTATCGCGGCATTGACAAAAAAAGCAAGGTTTAAGGCTACTGCAGTATCAATGAAATTGAATTTTATAGCTTCTTTAATGCCTTTGTCATCGCGTTCAAATTTGCGGGTTTGCACCAATGACGAGTGGAGGTATAGGTTGTGTGGCATTACAGTAGCTCCAATTATACCAATGGCGATGTATAAAGCTTCTCCTGATAACATGGAGGGCTGAAATCCTTTTGCTATTTCTTTAAGTGAGGGTTCTACAATAAACATTTCGGCCAGAAATGATAGCCCTACTATAAATACCATGGAAACAATAAATGCTTCCATTTTACGCATGCCTTTGTTGAGTAAAAAAAGAAGGAGAACGGTATCGAAAATGGTTATGCTGATACCCCATATTAATGGTAGTCCAAACAATAGGTTTAATCCTATAGCCATTCCTATAATTTCTGCCAGGTCGCAGGCTACGATTGCGATTTGCGCCAATCCAAATAAAGGAATATTTGCCCATTTTGGATAAGCATTTCTGGATGCCTGTGCAAGATCGAGCCCTCTTACAATACCTAAACGGGCACTGAGTGACTGCAATAGTAAGGCGATAAGGTTTGACATGAGTAGTATCCATATTAACTGATAACCGAATTTACTACCGCCTGCAAGATCAGTTGCCCAGTTGCCAGGGTCCATATAACCCACACTTATTAAATATGCTGGGCCTATAAAGGAAAGGATGCGCCGCCAGCCAGTGCGCTTGTCGGTATCTATACTTTGATGTACTTCGCTTAAGGATTGGGTATCTATATGTGAGGTTTTCATATTACAATTTAATAAGGATATGTTTGGCAACTTCCCGGCTTACACTGATTTTTTTCTCTTCTAACATCAATTCAACCGAGCCATCAAAATCAGTGATTTCTTTTATTTTAAGTTTTTTTCCGAGGGTTAATCCTAGTTTTTCAAGGTGCTTTAAGAATATGGATGAGTGTTCGCTAACACCCATAATTAAGCCTTGTTCGCCTGGTTTAAGTTTGTTGAGCTTGGTAAATGGAATGGTATCAAATTGTCCGTTTTTATCGGGAATAGGGTCGCCATGAGGGTCGCTTTTAGGGAAAGCCAGAAACTCGTCCAGCCGTTCGATTAGCTCAACAGATTTAATGTGCTCCAGATCTTCGGCGATATCGTGAACTTCGTCCCATTTAAAGTTTAACTTTTCTACCAGAAAAACTTCCCACAGGCGATGTTTACGTACAATATTAATAGCAGCTGATTTGCCACTTGGTGTTAGTTTAACTCCCTGGTATTTTTTATAGTCGATCAATTGCTTATCAGCCAGTTTTTTTATCATATCTGTAACAGAGGCGGCTTTGGTCTGCATTTTTTCTGCTATTGCATTTGTTTGTACAGCTTCATCATTGTTTTGCGACAAATGGTATATGATTTTCAGGTAGTTCTCTTCAGTGAATGATTGCATTTTTGTTTGACTAACTATATGTTTAGACAAATCTAAAAAAATAGAAGAGAAATAAACGATAAATTATCGGTTTTTTTTTAGAATAAAATTTGGTGCGTAATGTATTCTTATTCTATCTTTGGACATACTTTAAAATAATGGCGACAGAACTAGATAAAACGGATTTTAAGATTCTTAAATTGTTACAGGAAAATGGTAGGATGACCAACTTGCTTTTATCTCAGGAGATTGGACTTTCACCAGCCCCAACATTGGAGAGAGTAAGGAAACTAGAGGTTTCGGGGTTTATTAAAAGTTATCATGCCTTGGTTGATGAAGAAAAGCTAGGCTTAGGAATAAAAACCTTTATCCAGGTTCAACTGGATTTTCATAAGAACAATACGATTCAGATTTTTCTGGATGAGGTAAATCAGATTAAAGAAATTACGGAATGCCACCATGTGACAGGCCAGGCTGATTTTTTACTTAAGGTGTACGTGAATGATATTAAAGCTTATGAGCGTTTGATTATGGATAAGATCAGTAAAATATCTGTAGTGAAGACGTTTCAGACGATGATGATAATGTCTACTACCAAGAAAGAACCTATCGTTCCTTTGGAGTACTAGATTTAAGAATTAAAAATGAAAGGGCCCATGTCACATCATTGATGATCTGGGCTCTTTCATTTTTTAGGAGATTTGCCAGTTAATTGGGCTTTGTCCTTGCTCAATTAGTTTAGCATTGGTTTTTGAAAAAGGCCCACTCCCCAGAAAGCCATTATAGGCTGAAAAGGGTGAGGGGTGTGCTGCAGCAATGATGGTATGTTTACTTTTGTCAATTAACACCGATTTATTTTGTGCATATCTTCCCCATAATAAAAAGATCAGCCCCGTTCTTTTTTCAGACAGTTCACTAATAATTTTATCTGTAAAGGTTTCCCAACCCATTCTTTGGTGCGAACCGGCTTCATGGGCTCTTACTGTTAGTGTTGCATTTAGCAATAAAACACCTTCATCTGCCCATTGGGTTAGGTTGCCATGATTGGGAACAGAAAAGCCGGGTATATCTGTAGCTAATTCTTTATATATGTTTTTTAAAGATGGGGGTACGGCAATGCCTTTTTGAACAGAAAAGGATAAACCATGGGCCTGTCCGGTACCATGATATGGGTCTTGTCCAAGAATAACCACTTTTACTTTATCAAAAGGAGTATGGTTTAATGCACTGAATATATCTTCACCTTTAGGATAAATGATATGACCTTTTTGTTTTTCTTCAAGCAAAAAGGTTTTTAGGGATTTCATATAAGGTTTTTCAAACTCATCGCTTAAAACTTTTAACCAGCTTTCTTCTATGGAAACGGACATCTGTTATTTCTTTTTTTGCTGAAATTATCACTTTAAATCTACTTTTTGGTATTTAAACACGATATTTGCAAAAAAAATACAATAGAATATGCCAAATGTAGTTCGTCTTATTTTAGGTTTTGCAGTGTTGGGTGGTGCAATAGCGCTTATGATCTTCGGTTTTTGGGGATGGGGTGTTTTGGCCGTTTTTATAAGCATCTTAATTATAGTTACTTATTTCTTTAATGAGAATATGTTATTGGCTCAGTGGTTTCTGAGAAAAGATAATATGGGTAAAGCGGAAGCTTACTTAAACAGAATAACCAATTACGAAAAACAATTGATTAGAGTGCAGCATGGTTATTACAATTTATTGATAGGCTTGATTGAATCAAGAAAAGCACCAATGCAGTCAGAGAAATATTTTAAGAAATCTCTTTCTTTAGGAATGCATATGGATCACAATATTGCTTTGGCAAAGTTAAGTCTGGCAGGAATTGCAATGGCTAAGAGAAATAAGAGAGAAGCTCAGATGTACTTAACTGAGGCAAAGAAAGCGGATAAGAATAAATTGCTTGCTGACCAGATTAAACAATTGAAAGATCAGCTTGGAATGATGGACAGACAACAACAAGTAAGATACAGGTAATCAAACCTATAAAAATAGCGAAAGGCCACATGCAAATGTGGCCTTTTATTTTTCGCTTAATCTGTCAAAATTTTCGTTCTCTTCCGAGTAAACTCCTCTGCTGATGATATCATCTTCCATATCATTTTTGCTGAAGAACAATTGCTCCGATTGTATTCTGGTGATCAACTGACGTATTAAGGTCAGATCAAAGGACTCTTTGTTAAGTTTTATACAGTATTCTTTCTCTGTGATTTCTAGACTTGAACTGTTCATATACTTTCAATTTAAATATGTATAAAAATAAAAAAAGCTTGCTACAGTTTTTGTAGCAAGCTTTTAAGTTTATGTTATTTATATGTTAAGAAAACCAGGCTGTAACCTCTTCTTTCGAAGGCATGCTTAAGTCCAGTTTAAGTTTTTTACGCATTCCACCCAGGTCATTAAATACTTTGTTAGGGTTTGCTGCTTTCAGTTCTTCTATCGTGTTGATGTTCATTTTTCTGATTACCTGAACCCATTCAGCAGGAATACCGGCATTTACAAAATCTTCATCTGTAGTTACTTTAGCTTTCTTCTCCGGTCTCATCTGAGGGAAGAATAATACTTCTTGTATGGTGGATTGATTGGTCATTAACATTACCAAACGATCAATACCAATACCTAATCCTGAGGTAGGAGGCATCCCATATTCTAGTGCACGGATAAAATCATCATCCATGGCCATAGCCTCATCATCACCTCTTGCAGCCAGTTTTAACTGATCTTCAAAACGCTCACGTTGATCAATAGGGTCATTCAACTCCGAATAAGCATTGGCTATTTCTTTACCCATTACAAATAGCTCAAAACGTTCTACCAGACCTTCTTTGCTTCTGTGTTTTTTAGCAAGCGGGGTCATTTCAAGTGGGTAATCTGTAATGTATGTTGGCTGAATCAGGTTGGCTTCAACTTTTTCACTGAAAAGTTCATCAATTAATTTTCCTCTACCCATGGTAGCATCAATTTCAATATTCAGACTTTTGCAGGTCGCTTTAAGTTCCTCTTCTGTCATATTGGATACATCGATGCCGGTATATTTCTGGATCGACTCGTACATGGTCAGTTTTTCGTAAGGACCTTCGAAGTTGATTTCGTGCTCGCCAACTTTTACAACAGATGTTCCATGGATAGCTACTGCAACTTTTTCCAGACATTCCTCTACCATTTCCATCATCCAGATGTAGTCTTTATAGGCTACATAGATTTCCATAGAAGTAAACTCAGGATTATGGGTTCTGTCCATACCTTCATTTCTGAACATCTTTCCAAACTCATAAACACCGTCAAATCCGGCAACGATTAATCTTTTTAAGTATAATTCGTTAGCTATACGCAGATAAAGCGGCATATCCAGCGTATTGTGATGCGTAGCGAAAGGACGTGCGGCAGCACCACCGTGGATAGGCTGAAGAATTGGCGTTTCCACCTCCATCCATCCCTGGTTGTCGAAATAATTACGCATGGTATTGATCACCTTAGAACGGCTTATGAAGATCTGCCTAAAGTCAGGATTTACGGTAAGATCCACATAGCGTTGTCTATAGCGCATTTCCGGATCGGTAAAGCCATCATAAATATTGCCATCCTCATCACGCTTCACAATTGGTAAAGGTTTTAATGATTTAGACAATAAGGTGAGTTCTGTAACGTGAATAGAGATCTCGCCGGTTTGTGTAGTAAATACATAACCTTTAACACCAATAAAATCACCCAGATCCATTAGTTTTTTAAATACAGTATTATATAGCGTTTTATCTTCATCTGGACAAAGGTCATCTCTCTTTAAATAAACCTGTATTCTGCCCGTTGAATCTTGTAGTTCTACAAAGGAAGCACTACCCATAATACGACGGCTCATGATACGGCCTGCAATACTGATGTTCTTATAGGCAGTTTTATCTCGTTCGTAGTTCGCTAATATGTCTGCAGCATTGGCATTGATTTCAAATGCTTCGGCAGGGTAGGGATTGATCCCAAGCTCACGTAATTGGCTTAACGAATTACGGCGCAATACTTCTAGTTCTGATAGTCCTGTACTCATATATTTTTTGTATCTGGCATCAAGCCTGATACCTGATTTTTTTAAAAATTAAAATTAGGCAAAAATAGGGATTTACCTTAGTTCTTTATGTCGATCGGAATAAGAAACGTAAAATATTTTAAACAGCTTAATCTGCATCAACAGCTTCAGTATACATTTCATTAATAGCAATGGCATATTTTGTCTCAATAACCTTCCGCTTCGGCTTTAAGGTTGGTGTAATCTCGCCCTCTTCGAGGCTAAAAGGATTGCGTTTGACCTTAAAGTTTTTAATGCGTTCGAACTTCGCCAATTCATTGGAAAGCTTTCTTATATCCTGACCAATCCAGTTGATGATTTCTTTTTCATCAATAAAAATTTCGGGTTTCAGAAAGAAAGATTCAGGTAAGTTGAATGCTTCCTGCATGTTCTCTTTATTGGGGATGATGATGGCGGTAAGGTATTCACGCTTATCACCAATTAGAAAAACCTGGTCTATTTTAAGACTTTTCATATAAATGCTCTCTACCGGGGTAGGGTAAACATTCTTGCCATAAGCATTTACAATCATGTTTTTCAAGCGATCGGTAATTTGTAGGTTTCCTTTGTAAAAACGTCCGATATCACCAGTATGGAACCAGTTGTTTTTATCAATGGCTTCAGCTGTTTCTGCTGGTTTATTAAAGTAACCTTTCATTACACAATGGCCTCTGACAATGATTTCTCCTTCTTCACACTCAAAATCTTCCTGGAAGGATTGATAAGTTTGAATGCTGATCATTTGCTTGGTTTCTACATGTTGGATGCCAACTTCAATACCTGGAATTATCCTCCCAACTGTACCATATACTTGTCTGTGAAATTCAGTCACAGACATTACCGGCGAAGTTTCAGTTAATCCGAAGCCCTCCAGAATTTTTATTCCCAGGTTGCCGAAGAACTCACCTACATTTTTAGGTAATGCGGCTCCACCCGAGATCATAAACTTTAACCTGCCCCCGGTTTTTTCTTTAATTTTGCTAAATACGAGTTTTTCTGCCAGCACTTTTTTCGCACTGAGTACCATTCCCGGGTTTTTACCCGCTTCTTTAATTCTTCGGTACTCCTGACCTATTTCTAGCGCCCAAAGGAATATTTTGGCTTTTAGGCCACCACTAGCTGTACCGCTTTTAATGGCTTTGTCGTGAATTTTTTCCAGCAATCTCGGAACACAACTCATTACGGTTGGTCTAACCTCTGCCATGTTTTTAGCCAATAGGTCCAGGCTTTGCGCAAAGGCTATTTTACATCCTTGTGCACAGCAAACATGATAGGTTGCGGTACGTTCAAATACATGGGATAAAGGGAGGAAAGACAGAAAAGTTTCTGTTTCGTCAATCACCGGTATTTGCTGTAAACAAACTTTTACATTTTCAACAAAATTGCTGTGCGTTAACATTACGCCCTTTGGAGTTCCGGTAGTTCCGGATGTATAAATTAATGAAGAAATGTCAGCAGGATGCACGGTATTGCGGATTTTACTGATTTCTTCAAGCTGGTCCTGACTTATCTTTCCTGTTGCAGCAAGTACTTCATCAAAGCTGATTATCTGCGCTTTTAGATCTTCTGGTATAGCGACTTTTGTATACTCTGGGAAAGCGGGTATAATATATTCCAGATGCCTGCAATTGTCTGCTACTTTGAGTATCTTTTTATAAAGAAATGTATTCCCTATCAGTATGGCCCGCATACCCGAATCATTTACGATGTACGCAACTTCTTGCTCGGATAGGGTAGGGTAAATAGATACATTGATGGCGCCTATTTGCTGTATTCCCTGATCGTAGTAAACGTATTCAGGGGAGTTTTCTATCATGAGGCCCATTCGGTCACCTTTATGGATGCCCTTAGCCAGGAAGAATGCTGAGACAGCATCGGCACAATCCAGGGTATGTTTATAAGAAATCTCCTCCCATTTTGTGTTTTTTTTGTGGATTAGGAATGTTTCTTCCGGTTTGTGAATGTTTGCCACTACATTTCTCAATAAAGTTGGGATCGTAGAGTGCTCATTAAATAATTCCATTGGTAAAGTTGCTTTGGGTGCTCATAAAAATAGGCCGGTACAGTTTAATCTGTACCGGCCTATGTAAATATAATAATTGTATTTTAAACGGAAAAACTTTCGCCGCAACCACAGGAGCGGCTTGCGTTTGGGTTATTAAAGTTAAATCCTTTTCCGTTTAAACCATCAGAAAAATCAAGCTCAGTTCCTGCCAGATAAAGGAAGGACTTCATGTCTAATGCAATTCTAATGCCTTTGTCTTCAAAAAACTGATCTCCAGGCTTTTCTTCGTCATCAAAGTCGAGGTTGTAGGACAATCCTGAACATCCTCCTCCTTTAACAGATACACGCAAAAAATAGCTAGCATCCATTTGCGACTCTTGCATTAACTGGTCGATTTTGCTTTTTGCTTTATCAGTGATCGTAATCATTTTCTTAGAGATTTATTTGAGATGTCAGATAGGAGACTGGATGTCTCAAATCTCATACCTCACATCTAATTAATGGTGTGATTTGGCCAGTTCAAATGGCTCTAAACCATTTTTAACGCGGTAATCATTGATTGCAGATTTAATTGCGTCTTCTGCTAAAACTGAGCAATGGATTTTTACAGGTGGTAAAGCCAACTCTTCAACAATATCCATATTGTCTATTGCCAAAGCTTCATCTATACTTTTACCTTTTAACCATTCCGTAGCTAATGAAGAAGATGCAATTGCAGAACCACAACCAAATGTTTTAAATTTAGCATCGGTAATTACATTGTTTTCATCAACTTCAATTTGCAGACGCATTACGTCGCCGCACTCAGGTGCGCCAACAAGGCCTGTACCTACTGATTTGCTGTCTTTATTTAAAGTACCAACGTTTCTTGGATTGGTATAGTGTTCTATTACTTTTTCTGAGTATGCCATTTTGTTTTTTCTCTTAAACCTTTATATCAGGGTTAGTATAATATTTATTGATGCACAGATTAGTGTTCTGCCCACTCAATTTTACTTAAATCAATACCTTCTTTAAACATTTCCCAAAGTGGAGAAAGGTCTCTCAGGTGATTTACTGCTTTCTTAGTATTTTCTATTGCGTAATCTATTTCTTCTTCGGTAGTAAAACGACCTAATCCGAAACGGATAGAAGAGTGTGCCAGATCATCTGACAAACCCAGACTTTTCAATACATATGAAGGTTCTAGTGAAGCAGAAGTACAAGCTGAACCTGATGATACTGCTAAATCTTTCATCGCCATCATTAAGCCTTCACCTTCAACGTATTTGAAAGAGATGTTAGCTACATGAGGTAAACGATGTTGGGTGTTACCATTTACATAGCTTTCTTCAAGCTCAGAAAGTGCATTTTCCAGTTTATCTCTTAATGCAGATAAACGTTTAGCTTCTTCATCCATTTCTAAACGGCACAGTTCACAAGCTTTTCCTAAACCTACAATACCAGGTACGTTTAAGGTACCAGAACGCATACCACGCTCGTGACCACCACCATCGATTTGTGCAGTTACTTTAACCCTTGGGTTTTTACGACGTACATACAATACACCAACACCTTTAGGACCATACATTTTATGTGCAGAGAATGCCATTAAGTCAATTCCATCAGCATTTACATCTACAGGTATTTTACCCACAGCCTGTGTCGCATCTGTCATAAACAATGCACCATATTTATGGGCAATAGCGGAGATTTCTTTAATAGGTTGGATAACGCCGATTTCGTTGTTTCCATACATAATCGTAACCAGGATAGTTTGTTCTGTCATGGCAGCTTCCAGCTCCTGAAGATCAATTAATCCATCCTCTTTTACTTTTAGATAAGTAACTTTTGCGCCTAGTTTCTCTAAATGTTTACAGGTATCTAAAACTGCTTTATGTTCAGTTGTAGCGGTAATGATATGATTACCTTTTTCTTGGTACATTTCGAATACACCTTTAATACCCAAGTTGTCAGCCTCTGTAGCTCCTGAAGTGAAGATGATCTCTTTTTCAGTACAGCCAATCAATTTTGCCACTTGTTCGCGGGCATAGTCAACACCTTCTTCAGCAACCCATCCAAATGCATGGTTACGACTTGCAGCGTTACCAAATTTGTTAGTGAAATAGGGCAACATCGCTTCCAGCACTCTTGGATCAAGAGGCGTAGTTGCGTTATTATCTAAATAAATAGGAAGTTCCATTATATATATATATGTTCTTATTAATATACAAAGATACAAAAAAAGATTGCCAACAATTATAAATAATAGCTATGACGGTATAGTTAAAACATGCATTTTTACATTTTTTAAACGTTTAAGACGAATATGAATAGAATAGAACATATAGGGATTGCGGTTAAAGACATGGATGTTTCCTGCTCGCTTTATGAACGTTTACTGGGAGTTTCTTGCTACAAAAAGGAGGAAGTTGCGTCGGAGGGGGTTAATACGGCCTTTTTTAAAACAGGGGTTAATAAGATCGAGTTGCTGACGGCAACGACCACTGATAGCCCTATTGCAAAGTTCCTGGAAAAAAAAGGAGAGGGAATACATCATATTGCTTTTGATGTGGATGATATTGAAGCGGAAATGACTCGTTTAAAGGCAGAGGGCTTTGTGTTGTTAAATGAAGCGCCTAAGTTGGGAGCAGATAATAAATTGGTTTGTTTTGTACATCCTAAAGGAACAAATGGTGTTTTGATAGAGTTGTGTCAGGAGGTTAAAAGTTAAGTTATGGATGATTTTAAATCACTAAGTAAGATCGTAAATACTGATTTTGAGGTGGAGGACATTATTTCAGAGACTTTACTGCGGGAGCGATTGGTTGAAGCTTTTGCTTATTTACTGGATAATGATATTTCAAAAATGATGAATATCCTTTATCGTACGGATGTTAATGAAGAGAAGTTAAAGGGGCTTTTAATCAGTAATTCCAATTTGCCCTCTGCAGAAGTTATTGCTGATGCCTATATCAGTAGACAAAAGGAAAAGGTGGAGACCAGAAAAAAGTATAGCAGATAATTTTTCCACACATACTTGCTATTCAAAAATAAATTGCTGATATTTGCATCCTTAAAAATAAGCGACAAATAAGTATATCATAATATAATATTAACATGAAAAAAGATCTGCATCCATCAAACTATAGATTTGTAGTATTTAAAGATATGTCTAACGAGTATTCTTTTTTAACTAAATCTTGTGTAGATACTAAAGAAACTATCAAATGGGAAGATGGCAACGAGTATCCTTTATATAAATTAGAGATTTCTCACACTTCTCACCCTTTCTATACTGGAAAAATGAAATTGGTTGATACTGCTGGTCGTATCGATAAATTCAAAACACGTTACGCTAAAAAGTAATTATACACAAATAAGAAATTATTTAAAGTCCCGATGCGATTGCTTCGGGACTTTTTTTATTTTTGTAGCTTATGATGATCAATTTATTTGATGACAATGCCTGGCAATCCCTGCGGCCACTATCTTTTACCAGGCCGGTTGCAGATCTTCGCGTAGGAATTTTAACTATAGCCGAAAAATGGCAAAAGTACCTGGCCGCCGAATACGGCTATGTTACTGCTCCATACCTGTCTGTAAAATACCGACCACTTAATGGGGCTGAGTTGTATATCAATGGCTCAATATGTCCGGATGAAGCTTTGCTAGAAGCAATCCTGGAACTTCAAATTGGCGAAGCGCTAAAAAAGAATGATGTGCTTATCGCTTATAAGATAAATGCCACTGAGATACATCATCCAGAAATTCATAAGCAATTGCATACTAAAACCTATCAGGAAACTTTTGTAAGAGTCTTTGTTCCCGAAGATGTATTTAGATCTAACGATGTAGAGCTGAGGAAAGATTTTGCCCTGCTCACTAAGGGGAAAACGACTGCACAATTAAGCGGAACTAATACTTTCTTAGGGGATAATATTTTTGCCGAAGCAGGTGCTGAGGCTGAATGTTCTACGTTTAATAGTTTAAGCGGTCCTATATATATAGGCGAAAATTCACAGGTGTGGGAAGGTAGTCACATCAGAGGCTCTTTTGCACTGTGTAACAATTCGCAGGTTAAAATGGGCGCAAAAATATACGGGCAAACTACCATTGGTCCTTATAGTCGTGTTGGCGGAGAGATTAATAATGCTGTAATCTGGGGCTATTCCTCTAAGGGGCATGAAGGTTATCTGGGTAATTCGGTAATGGGACAGTGGTGTAACATTGGTGCCGATAGCAATAATTCCAATCTGAAAAATAATTATGCTGATGTTAAACTATGGGATTATGAGTCGGAGCGCTTTCGCGAAACCGGTCTGCAATTTTGTGGTTTAATTATGGCTGATCATGGGAAATGTGGGATCAACACCATGTTTAATACAGGGACAGTTGCCGGAGTGAGCGCCAATGTTTTTGGTGATGGCTTTCCAAAACATTTTATTCCTGATTTTGCATGGGGTGGAGCAGGTGGATTTGATGTGTATAACCTTCAAAAGATGTTTGAAACAGCAGAAAAGGTTTATGAACGCAGAAATATGAGGTTTGATCAGGTAGAAAAGGATATCTTATCTGCGATTTTCGAGATGACAAAAAATTATAGGTCCTTTTAAACCTGTAAACCAATCACAAACGCCCAATTAAAATAAAACCTACTAAATAACAATATATAATGAGAAAAAAAATAGTTGCAGGAAATTGGAAAATGAATCTGGATTATACCAATGGTATATCTTTATTTTCAGAAATCGTTAATATGGTAAGAGATGAAAAAAAGGGCGATCAGATCGCAATTATTTGCTCACCATATATTCATTTAAACAGCCTGGCTAAATTAGGTGGTGAAGTTGTTAAGATAGGTGCTCAGAATTGTCACCAAAATGATAGTGGCGCGTTTACAGGAGAGATCTCTGCTGGAATGATCAAGTCTGTTGGTTGCGAATATGTGATCATAGGTCACTCAGAAAGACGCCAGTATTTTGCCGAGAGCAATGAATTGCTCGCTCAGAAAACGGCTAAGGCATTAGAAAATGAACTTATTCCGATTTTCTGTATTGGTGAAACACTTGATGAAAGAAACAATGGGGTTTATTTCGACGTGCTTAAAATTCAGCTTGAACAAGGTGTTTTTGGTTTAAGTGCTACTGATTTTGCAAAAGTTGTAATTGCTTACGAACCTGTATGGGCAATTGGAACCGGACTCACTGCAACGTCAGAGCAGGCTCAGGAAGTCCATGCTTATATCAGAAAAGAGATTGCTGTTAAGTATAATAGTGAAATAGCTGAAAATACAACCATTTTATATGGTGGAAGTTGCAATCCGAAAAATGCTGCGGAGCTTTTTGCTCAGAACGATATAGATGGTGGTTTGATAGGTGGAGCATCACTAAAATCAAGAGATTTTGTAGACATTGTTAAAACTTTTAATTCTTAATGAAGTATATACAGGTAAGTTTCAGTTTTAATGCCATTGAGGAGTATCAGCAGGATCTTTTGATTGCTGAGTTGGCCGATATAGGTTTTAATACTTTCGAAGAGATAGAGAATGGTTTTGTTGCGTTTATAGAGTTCAATACCTATGATGAGGGTAATCTTAAAAATGTGCTGAATCAATATGAGGGAGAATTTCAATGCAGTTATGTAGTTTCAGAAATTGAAGGAAAGAACTGGAATGAGGAATGGGAGAAGAATTTCGAGCCGCTGATTATTGATGATCAGTGTTATGTTCGGGCAACCTTTCATGAAGCTAAGCCGGAATATGCCTACGAAATTGTCATAGACCCAAAAATGGCCTTTGGTACAGGGCATCATCAAACAACTACTATGATGATGCAGTACATCCTTGCAGCTGATGTTAAGGATAAGGAAATTCTTGATATGGGCTGTGGTACCGCGATACTTGCGATACTTGCAGCTAAAAAGGGAGCTTCAAAATTAGTCGCAATAGATAATGATGAAGTTTGTTACGAAAGTAGCATAGAGAACGCAGCTTTAAACGGAATAGATAATCTGGAAGCCATTTGTGGAGGAAAAGAGGTTATCCCTGAAGCACAGTTTGATACCATTCTTGCCAATATCAATAGAAATATTTTGCTTGATCAGATTCCAACCTATGCCAAGGTATTGAAGTCGGAGGGTAGTATTTACTTCAGTGGATTTTATGAATCTCCGGATCTGGAGATGATTAAGCAAGCCTGTGAACCTTTTGGAATTAGATATGTTGATCATAAGAAGATTGGCGAATGGGTAGCAGCTTATTTTAAGAAAGATTAATTGGTAAATAAACAACGTATGCGTATACATTTTATAGCTATAGGCGGAAGTGCTATGCACAATTTGGCGATAGCCTTACACAAAAAAGGATATCAGGTAACCGGCTCAGATGATGTTATTTTCGAGCCATCCAGTAGTAGATTAGCGAGGTATGGTATTTTGCCAAAGGAAATGGGTTGGAATGAAGCTAATATTACAGCAGATTTAGATGCTGTGATTTTGGGGATGCATGCTTTAACAGATAATCCTGAACTATTGAAAGCCCAGCAATTGGGGCTTAAAATTTATTCTTATCCAGAATATATTTATGAGCAGACTAAGGACAAGTTAAGAGTGGTAATAGGCGGAAGTCATGGTAAAACAACCATCACTTCTATGATATTACATGTGCTTAATTTCTATGAGAAAGATTTTGATTATTTGGTTGGAGCTCAGCTAGCGGGTTTTGATACCATGGTGAAGATTACTCATGAGGCACCTGTAATCATTATTGAAGGAGATGAATATCTGGCTTCTCCTATAGATAGAAGGCCGAAATTTCATCTTTATAAAGCTAATCTGGCTGTTATAAGTGGTATCGCGTGGGATCATATCAATGTATTTAAAACTTACGAGGATTATACCCGGCAGTTTGAATTGTTTATCAATACCATTCAGCCTGGTGGAACATTAATTTACTGCAATACGGATAAAGATCTGAATAAGATTGTAGAAAAGTCTGCTGCCGATATTGAGAAGATTGGTTACGGAATCCCTGAACATGCAGTAAGAGATGGCATAACTTATCTATTGCCGGATGAAACGCCACTTAAGGTTTTTGGCGATCATAATTTAATGAACCTTAACGCAGCTAAATTAATCTGTGAGCAACTTGATATCCGCGGTGAAGCATTTGATAAGGCTATCGCATCATTTACAGGAGCAGCTAAGCGTTTGGAACTTTTGCTAAGTGATGGTGAGACTAACGTTTACAAGGATTTTGCGCATTCACCATCTAAATTAAAGGCTACTATTGAAGCTGTAAAGACTCAATTTCCAAATAGGAAATTAGTAGCGTGTATAGAGTTACATACATTTAGTAGTTTAAATAAAGATTTTTTAGTTCAATATGCGGATACAATGAAAGCTGCGGATACAGCAATTGTATATATTGATGAAAAAACTTTTCAGCATAAAAAACTAGAACCTTTTAGTAAAATAGATGTTCAGACCGCTTTTAACAATGAAGAATTGCACTTTTTTGATAATTCAGAGCTGTTAACACAGTACCTGCTAGGCGTAAATTTTTATCGTACGAACTTACTTTTGATGAGTTCTGGAAATTTTGGGGGAGTAGATCTCGTTAAATTGGCACGTGAGTTGAATATAGTTGAGCAAGGAATTTAATTACAAGATTATTACACACCTAAATTTATAATATGAATATCATTGGAAAAAACATTAGACAACTGCGCCAAAAAAATGGTTGGAGCCAAGGAGAAGTGGCTAAACGTCTAAATATTTCAATCCCTGCATTCTCGAAAATCGAGACAGGCATCACGGATATCAACATTTCAAGACTTGCACAGATTGCAAACCTTTTTGAGGTGTCGACAATGGATATAATCTCGAAAGAAGGAGAAAACCCTCAATCACTTAATTTTGAAGAAATTAATAATTTGAAGGAAAAGTTAGCACTAAGAGAAGAAGAGATCATTAAACTTCAGAAGAAGGTTATTGATCTTTATGAAGAAATAAGAGAGAAATAGATCTAAAAGATCTTACGCATAGTCAGGTGTCGCTTTCCAAAAGTGGCACCTGTTGCTTGATGAATAGAAAGCATCTTATCATTGAAATCACCAACCCAGGAAAGTTCGAGCTCATCGTACTGATTCATCGGTAAAACATACTCTTTAAGTTTAATGAATAAGGCAGATTCCAAACCGTGCTTTTGATAAGCAGACTTTGTGCCCATTACAATGGCACGCATTCGGTTTACACCCTTCCAGCGTCTGTATACAAACTTAATTTTTTCTATCAGCCCTAGTTTACCATTAAATCCTTTAATCATTTGGTTGGCATCGGGGATAATTACGACAAATGAGGCGGGTTCTCCATTGATGTAAGCAAACCAAATCAGTTTTTCATCCATTATAGTCTGCATCTTTTCAAAGCTCTCTTCCAGCGTCTCTTTTTTAATAGGTACGAAATTCTCAAAGTCCTTCCAGGCATCATTGTAGATCTCCATCAAATCTGCTACATATTTTGCTGCATTCTTTTTAGAGAAATGTTCAAAGGTATAACCCGGTTTGTTGGCTACCCAATTGGCAATTTTGGTAAAGCGCTCCGGAAAAGGATTTCTTACAGCGAGATGATTGGTGATCTGCTCATATTCTGTTTTAAAGCCGTAATCTGTAAAAAAGCTGTGGTAGTATGGATGATGGTAATTCATGCCATAGGAGGGGGGAGTAAAGCCTTCTACGAGCAATCCCCAGAAAGAATCATTCTCCCCGAAATTGATAGGGCCATCCATGGCCTTCATTCCGTTCTCTTGTAACCACGACTTTGCCGTATCGAAAAGTAAAAAAGCAGCTTCTTTATTATTTATACATTCAAAAAAGCCCATGCCGCCTGTAGGTTGCTCATACTGGTATGCTTTTTTATCATTTATAAAGGCTGCAATTCTGCCTATGTAATCTCCATTATCGTCTTGCAGTACCCATCTGGTACATTTTCCGTGTTGAAAAAATGGATTTTTATTACTGTCGAATATGTTTTCAATATCCTGATCCAGTGGGCAGATCCAATTTTTATCATCTTTATATATAAAACGGGCAGTGGCTAAAAAATCTTTTCTGGAACGCTTTCCGGATACGGTAGTTATTTGCATTTCTCCTAATGGAATTAAAATAAAAAGCATCCCTTAGGGGATGCTTTATCAATAATTATTTTTTTACCTGTTAATAGGTATCGTCATCGTCATCATCCGAACCAAAACTATCAAAGTTGTCCAGATCATCTAATGGCATGTCGAGGTCGTCATCTTCATCATCGTCGTATGATTTCTTTTTATTGGTTTCTTCATACGAATCTTCCAGGTCATTTTCTGGATCTTCTGCTTTGCTTTTGTTAATTGGTTTTTTTGGAGTTTTCATTACAAAAAATATAATTCCGTAAGGTTTTTATTTGATAAGTTAAATTTACTAAAAATCTTTTTAAATCAAAAGAACGATGTTTTTTTTAAATTTTTAGCTGATCAAAAGTAAGACAAAAAGAAATTCTGCAAAGAATTTTTTATAAAATAATCTTGTAAAAAGATTTGCGGGAAAGCAAAAAAAAAATGGTAAAGCTATGAACTTTACCATTTTTTAACACACAAATGAAACCTGAATTGAGATATAGTTTTAGGTTAGGTAAAAATATCTTTGATCAATCCTATAAGAACGATTTTACAAACTTCTGTTTGTTTTAATATCTATAACAAGTTTAATGCTAATTTTATAATGATTAATGTAAACTTAGTAAGTGGTACAAATAATTGAGTAAACGGTAAATTAGCTGTATAAAGGGATCAAAATGGAGACATAAGTACCTGAAATACCATTTTGTTTAATGTCTATCTGTATCGGATTTGCCTCAACCTGGTTTAAAAGGTTAATACGTTCACGGGTAAGGTTCATGCCTTTACTGACGTGATGACCTTTTTTACCCTTCAAAGAGTTATCAATCCCGATGCCATCGTCAATAATTTCGATCACCAGGTGATCCTCACCTTTAAGGTCGATGAGGATATCAAGTTTACCACCTTCTTCTTTGGGCATTAATCCATGCCATATTGCATTTTCAATATAGGGTTGGAGGATCATGGACGGGATTAAAGTCTCTTCTTTATCAATTGCACTATTTACCTTTATGTGATATTTAAACTTTTCGCCAAATCTTTTTTTCTCCAGACTTAAGTATAGTTCCAGGTATTCGAGTTCTTCATCCAGACTGATGAAGCTTTTTGTACATATTTCCAGATTCTTTCTAATCAGTTTTGCAAAGCCCGTTAATATCTTATTTGCTGAATTGGTATCTTTTGTATTGATGTAATGCTGAATGGAGTTCATTACATTAAAAACAAAATGGGGATTCATCATGGCCTGTAATGCACGTTGTTCGAGCATTAAGATCTTATTCTTTAAAAGCAGTTGTTGTTGTTCCTTATTCTTTTGCATTTTAGTAATTACAACTGCTACTTTATAAAAGGCAAAGCCGGCGAAAAGAAAAACGGCAACCAAAAATAGGTTTGTTTGCCAGAAATGCCTTTTTAATGAAAAGTTGACTCTGGTAGGTGTACTCCAGTTGCTCTTATTTGATTTTGAGCTGATTTCAAACGTATAATCTCCTGGTTCCAGTGAGGGGAACTCAAGCCTTCGACTTTTAGTTTCTGTCCAGTTAGACTCTGTTTTTAGTCGATAACGATAAGTGATGGTTTTATTTTGAAAGTCAATGGCACTGTATGTAAAAGTGATGCTGTTGTTGGAGGGGGCAAGTATATGCATGGCACTGTTCAGTCCAAGCTTTGTCTTATTGTTTATGATGGAGGATATTAATACTTTAGGAGCCTCATGATTGGTGTTTTCCTTATGATACGAAAAATAAACAAGACCACAATTGGTTGCAAAGTATGCATATTGGTCATCAATAAACAGATCATTTACATCGTCGGCCAACATAGCATTGGTATATTCAAATGATTCTACTGATCGCTGTTTGTTTTTTAAAGGAATCCTGTTGATGCCATTATTGGTAACGACCCATATATAATTGTCTTTTACAAATAGCCGTTTACATATATTGTTGGCAAGTCCATCTTTTCGGGTAATAACCTTTACAACATTTTTATTTTTGAGGAATACAACCCCGTAACCATCTGTAGCCAGTACAATAGTGCCATCATCTAATTTCTGGATATCATTGATCCTTTTTGTAAGAAGTAAATTCTGATTGGAATAATTATATAAAATACCATTCGAATATTCTGACAGACCGCTAACATTAGAAAACCATAGGTTCTGGTCCTTATCGTAAAATACACAATATGCTCTGTTGATGAAAAAATCGATGCCCTGTTTAAAATACAATAAGGTAAATTCTAGTTTGTCTTTTCGATATGGTAAAATATATACACCTGAGGACAAAGCGATTGCCAGAGTATGGTCCTTACGTAAACTTAAGCTTTTAACAACAAACATCCTTTTGTTTGTTTCTTTCAGATAATTAATGTTGGGAGTACCATAAATGTTGTTAATTCTACCAAGACCATAATCAGCAGCAAAATACATCGTTTGGTCAAGGGAGTCATAAACCAAATGTTTTATAACATTATATTTTTTTTTATCCGGCAGTTGGATCCTGGTAGTGTGGTAGGTGTTTAAGTCAAGTAGACTGATATTTCCTTCATCCAATCCAAGCCATAATCTGTTGCGGTCATCTTTAACCAGACTTTTTACCATATCACTATTTAAACCATTTGTTTTATTGATGACATAGAGGCGCTCATCTTTCTGAGGGAGCATATAGATGCCACTTGTGGTGGTAAACCACATGTTATTTTTTGAGTCTTTAATGGTTTGACTGCATGATATATTTTTTAAATACTGTGTTGTTTTTCCTGAAGGCTCTATATGATAAATGCCATTGCTGTTGCTTAGCCATAAATCGTCATTCTTATCCAGGAAGAAATATCCTGGATCATTATTCAATAATGATGTATCAATCTTTAATAGCAGATACTGTTTGTTGCCGGTTCTAATGTTAAGCCCATTTTTATCAATATAACCGAGGGTTTTGTCAGGCAGGTTTAGGATGGTTTTGTAAGAAAGGGGTAAGGTGCCATGTGCCGTAATCGTGAAAGTCTTGTTGTTAAAAACACGGACACATTCGTTGCTGAATGCCCATATTGTTCCCGACTTATCTTCATGTATAAATGTATTTGTATACTGGTGCTCAAGATCTGCGGAAATGTATTTCATAATTGTTTTTCCATCCCACATCACCAATATATTTTTATTGGTGCCAAACCAGATTCTCCCTTTACTGTCCTGGAAGAAAGAAACAATTACAGCGTTAAATTTTAGTAGTTTAAGCAGTTTGTCATTGGTTTCATTATATATTTTACCGTTAAAAAAATAGCTAAGCTCGCCATTTAATGCCAGAAACCAGATTTTGCCACTTTTATCCTCTTTTAACTGTAGGATCTGATTATCTGGTAATCCATCATCGATGGAGAAATTTTCAAATATTTTACCATCAAACCTGCTTACACCTGCGTCTGTAGCTACCCAGATATAGCCTTTAGAATCCTGTAATGTATAATAGCAATTATTGCTTGGTAGTCCGTTTTTTGTGCTAAAATGTTGTAAATGGGTAGATTGAGAATAGCCAGGGAAGCTGATGGTTAACAACAGAATTATAAGGATTAAGTACCTTCCTCTTAAGTTTAACTGTTTATTTATCGCTATCAAAACTAGTATATGATTTAATTTTTTCAACAAAATCACTTGCGCGCCTTCTCGATACAGCAATTTTTTCTCCATTCTTAAGGATTACTTCAAGCCCATTTTTCGAGTTGTACTCTTTTACGTAATTCAGGTTAACAATACTCGATTTATGTATCCTTATAAACTGGTTGTCAGGTAATATCTCCTCATATTCTTTTAGAACTTTGGAAACAGTGATCTTGTCTTTATTCTGGAGATAAAATATAGAATAATTACTATCTGCAGCAATATGAATAATATCGTCAATATTTACAAGGCTATAACCTTGTCCGTTGGGTAAGCTAATTTTTCGAATTTCGCTTCTTTCCGAAAGATTTGCAGCAAGATCTTGCATACGCTCTGCACGACCGCTATCATTTTTATTTAAGGCGATAAATTTTACTGCTTTATCAACAGCGGCTTTCAATTCATCGATATCAATAGGTTTTAACAAGTAGTCAAGGGCATTTGCCTTAATTGCTTTTAAGGCATATTGATCATAAGCGGTAGTGAAAATAACCTGGGCTTTATTGGATTGCGCATAGGGGATAAGTTCGAAGCCATTTTCTCCTGGCATTGCAATATCCAGGAAAATCAAATCAATAGCATGCTGTGAAAGTAGGTTACGTGCTTCCGATACGGACTTAGCAATTCCGGAAATGTGGATGTCTTCGCAATTTTCTTGTAAAAGAAAGTATAATGAAGAACGGGCAAATTCCTCATCGTCTACAATAATAGTATTCAGCACAGCTATTAATTTAATAGGGTGAATTTATTAAAAAAATGCCACAACACGATGTTTTTAATAAATATAAGTGGAAGTAAAAACCACTATCATCCTATCCACTTTCCTTTTTTATGAAATGAAGAACTACTAATAATTAATAATTTGTTCTTCCAGATGATCCGGTAAATCGCGGTAATTGTATTGTTGTCCGCGTAACTGAGGTTCAAAGCCAGCTTCTCTAATGGCATCCTGAATTCCCTTTGCCGTAAAACGATGCGGAGCACCAGCAGCTGAAACTACATTCTCTTCGATCATGATCGAGCCAAAATCGTTAGCGCCGGCATGTAAACAGAGCTCTGCTACGTTTTTACCAACCGTAAGCCATGAAGCCTGAATGTTTTTAATGTTAGGCAGCATAATTCGACTTAATGCAAGCATTCTGATATACTCATCCCCCGAAACATTATTGCTGATGCCTCTTAATCTCTTTAATAAGGTCCCATCATCCTGGAAAGGCCAGGGAATGAAAGCCAGAAAGCCCTTAGCATCAGCAGGCTTTTCACTTTGAACTTCTCTTATCCATACCAGGTGTTCAAAACGTTCCTCTATAGTTTCAACATGACCAAACATCATTGTTGCAGATGTAGTAATGTGCAATTGATGAGCTGCCCTCATTACATCAAGCCACTCCTGACCGCCACATTTACCCTTTGATATCAATCTTCTAACTCTGTCGTTCAATATTTCGGCACCGGCACCGGGCAATGAATCCATTCCTGCTTCTTTTAAAGCTGATAAAACAGCTGTATGAGAAAGTCCTTCCAATTTGGCCACATGGGCAATTTCGGGTGGACCCAAAGCATGAAGTTTTAAATCAGGGTACAGTTCCTTAAGACTTTTAAACAAATCAGCATAGAATGTTAAGCCCAGATCGGGATGATGACCACCCTGTAGCAACAACTGATCACCACCTAGCCTAAATGTCTCTTCTATTTTTTGTTTATAAGTCTCTATATCTGTGATGTAGCTTTCATCATGGCCAGGTCTTCTAAAAAAATTACAGAATTTACAGTTGGCGATGCATACATTTGTTGTATTTACATTCCTATCTATTTGCCAGGTTACCTTACCACTAGGTACTTGTTTTTTTCTCAGTTCATTGGCTACATAAGCCAGTTCAGCAGTTGCTGCATGATGATATAAAAATACACCCTCTTCTTTTGTTAAAAAGTCGAAATGCAAGGCCCTGTGTAATAATTCGGCAGTATTCATAGCACAAATATACCATAAGTTGTTTTTATCAATATAATTTGTTTGTCCTTTATTAAAAAGGATAAGCTTTCGGCTGTCCATTATTCCTATCTTTGGCTCAATTATTTTTTAATATATGGTAGATTTTAACCGTTTTACATTAGCCAATGGGTTGCGTGTACTGGTACACGAAGATGATACTACGCCTATGGCGGTGTTAAATATTTTATATGATGTTGGTGCAAGAGACGAAGAGCAGGACAAAACAGGTTTTGCACATTTATTTGAGCACCTAATGTTTGGCGGATCAGTGCATATTCCAAGCTACGACGAGCCTTTGCAAAGGGTAGGAGGCGAGAACAATGCTTTTACCAGTAACGACATTACCAATTATTACATCACTTTACCGGCCGTAAATCTTGAAACTGCTTTCTGGCTGGAGAGTGACCGGATGTTGAGCCTTGCTTTTTCAGAGAAGAGTTTGGAAACGCAGCGTAATGTAGTATGTGAAGAGTTTAAACAGCGTTACCTGAATCAGCCTTATGGTGATGTATGGTTGAAATTAAGGCCGCTTGCCTATACTACACATCCTTACCGCTGGGCAACCATAGGGCAGGATTTAAAACAAATTGAAGATGCGAAAATGGAAGACGTTAAAGCATTTTTCCAAAAGCACTACAATCCGCAAAATGCCATTATGGTCGTGGGTGGAAATGTTAAAACTGAAGAGGTAAGGGCGCTTGCAGAGAAATGGTTTGCACCAATTCCTGCCGGAGAAAGATACCTTAGAAATTTGCCTAAGGAGCCGATGCAGACAGCTGAAAGAAGAGAAATAGTCCGTGCAGATGTTCCTTTAAATGCGATTTACATGGCCTTTAAAATGCCTGCAAGAAGTGATAATGCATACCAAACTTATGACCTGATGTCTGATATCCTTTCACAAGGACAATCCTCAAGGTTGTATAACAGTCTGCTAAAAGAGCAGCAGTTATTTAGTGATATTCATGCTTATATTACCAGTAGTATCGACGAGGGATTATTTGTGATTGAAGGTAAGCTGGTTGAAGGGGTCAGCATAGAAGCCGCAGAAGCTGCCATCTGGGCTGAGCTCCATAAGCTTATCGAGGAACAAGTGACCGATGTGGAGATTACCAAAGTGAAAAACAAATCAGAATCTATTATGGTATTTGCGGAGATGAGTTTGTTAGATAAGGCTATGAATCTTGCTTATTACGAGTTATTAGGTAATGCTCAAGGCCTGAATACTGAGATCAACAAGTATCTGGCTGTAACACCTGCTGATATTCAGCAGGCTGCAAAAATCACCTTTAAGAAAGAACAATGTTCAACTTTACACTATTTAACTGCCCAAAATGCTTAATCGTACACTAGCCCCGGAATCGAAACTGGTTGATGAAATTAGTTTTATTGAACCTTTAAAACAAGTACTGGACAATGGTATACCAGTTTTTACAATCAATGCAGGTAAACAGGAACTTGTTCGAATAGAGTTTATATTCGAAAATGTAAACTGGGATGCCTCAAAACCATTGGAAGCAATTGCTGTGAGTCATTTAATAAATAATGGAACCAATAAATTAAGTGCTAAAGAAATTGCAGATAAAGTTGATTATTATGGTGCTTTCCTGCAAACAGAATATGGAGCAGATCAAACTTGTGTTAAGCTTTATACATTAAATAAACATCTACAATCGGTGTTGCCGATTCTGCGCTCAATCTTAAATGAAAGTATCTTTCCTGAGCAGGAACTGTCTATTTTTATCCAGAACCAAAAGCAGTCCTTACAGGTAAGCCTGCAAAAAAATGATTTTCTGGCAAGGAAGAATTTTGCAAATGCACTTTTTGGTGAAACACCTTATGGCTCTAATATTCAGCCCTCGCATTACGAAGACATAAAAAGAGATGATCTTTTAAATTATTTTAAAGCAGCGTATAAACCTCAGAACTGTACCATTTTCGTAGCCGGTAAGTTTGAAGAAGCAGAATTCAATATTCTGAACAGTATTATTGGTAAGGGCTGGGACAATAATGCGCCATCAGTAACCAATAAATTTAGTTTTACGAATATTCATCAGGGAGAGATTTTTGTAGAAAAGTCTGAAGCCATCCAATCGGCAATCAGGATGGGAACCCTTGCCATTACCAGAAATCATCCAGATTTTCCAGGTTTTCAAGTATTAAACTGTTTACTTGGTGGGTATTTTGGTTCCAGATTAATGGCCAATATTCGTGAAGATAAAGGTTATACTTATGGTATTGGATCGGCGGTAGCCTCTTTAAAAGATGCAGGTTATTTCTTTATTGCTACAGAAGTAGGAGTAGATGTGTGCAGCAATACCCTTGCAGAAATTGAAAAGGAGATCAGTATACTTAAAACTGATTTGGTGCAGGATGCTGAGCTGGGTTTAGTTAGGAATTATATGTTGGGCTCCATGTTAGGTAGTCTTGAAAATGCATTCTCTCATGCCGACAAGTTTAAGAATGTTTATTTCTCTGGATTGGATTATGGTTATTATGAAAACTATATTCAAACAGTAAAATCAATTACTGCTGCTGATTTAAAAGATCTGGCAAATAAATACCTCAATACCGACAGCTTTACCAAAGTTATCGTAGGCAAAAAATAAAGTATATCCTGGCTAATTTACTTTAGCCAGGATACCTTTTTGTTTATCAGCCTGATAGACCTTTTTATTAAAGGCAACAAAATCATTGTATTTTTCTGGTGGATAAGTCGCATTTACCATCATCTGTGTACGGGTATACACCAGTGTGTTATCCTTTACAACCACCTTGGCCGAATACTTTCCAAATTCTGATTCAATTACAATATCTTTAGGTATAAATTCTACTTTGTACCCTTTTGGAATGGTATAAATAATCTCATCCTCGTCACTGTAACCATATTTAATACTGAAAAAGGTTTTGCGTGCCTCCAATGGGGTTACTGTACTTTCCTGCCTATTTAATAGATTTAGTGTCAAAAATAGTTTGTCTCCACCCTTGGTTAGTAATTGTGAGGATTTTAACTCAATCTGCTCATTTAGTATAGGCAGGTTTTTATTCGGTTGGTTAATGTTTAGTGTAGTAATCTCCACATTCGGTATGCTCAACGTGTTGATTACTCTTTTTCTCCGGTCTGTAGGTTCCATCAATAGTAAGCCAATATGATCTTCATATTGTGCATTTTTATATTGCGTTTCAATATTGATATTGGCAGAACCTTCTTCATCTAGCACTACTTTTGCATTGCGGTGTTGAAGGTTACTGGATGGACTATATATAGGCGTTTGAGCCAGTTTACCTCCATCTTCTGTAACTAATAAAACAGTCCTATTCGAATTGCTGTTTCCAATAAAACCCGCAGGGGTGTATTGGCTAGTGCACTCCAACCAGGTGGTATCTTTTTCCAGCGGCACGCAAAGTATCATGTGGTTAGCCTGATTCATGCTGGCATAGTTCTTATTTAAAGAAGGGAGCCCATTTCCAATAACAACTAGGTTGGATTTTATACCTGCTTCCTGTAATATGGCTTTCATGTAGTTAGATAAGCCTTTGCAATCACTATAATTAACAGCCGATACTTTTTCTGCTGTAATTGGTTTATAACCTCCAATGCCTAATTGTACACCTACGTATCTGGTATTCGATTGCAGATAATTGTATAATATTTTTATTTTTTCCTGGGGTGTTTTTGCATCCTTTATCATCGCCTGGATTTTAGCTTTTGCCGCCTCTGGCAACACTTGGCCACCATTATTAAGGTTAAAAATCCATGAGCCCAGATTTTTCCAGTTTTCAATATTGGCTTTTGAATGGTCATATTCAAACTCATTAGGGGCGACATTTACCCAAGGCATTATATTTCTTAAGCCTACACTCAAGGCTTCAAACTCTGCGGCGGGGATATTTTCGCAGCTCCATTTGTAGTTTATTTTGTCTTTTACCTTTAACGAATCCGTATTTAGCCCTTTACTTTTCAGGTACTTGAAAGTCATGGTCTCCGGTATTTTAAAGGTGTAATTTGATTTTTCAATAGCAATGTCCCAAGTACTTGCCGGGTACCACGTAGGATAATTACGGATCCCACTATAATCAACAGTGTAACTAAACTCTATAGTATATGGAAATTTAGTATGTAAAAATTCAAGATATTTGGCTCTGTCATCCTGATATAAGGTTCCATCAGAAACGGCACTCACATCTTTAAAATCAGCGCTTTTATAATCTTTTATTTTAATGCCCTTTTCATCATAAAGTGAAGCTTTTAAATTGGAGATGCTCGAAAACTTATCGTAATATTCGCTCATCTTCGAAAAATTCTCGCCATTTTTATTCAAAATGGTCATCGCTGTTTTGTAGGTTTGGATTGCAGTTCCAGGGGCTTTTACCTCGTAAATCAATTCTTCATTTCTTATGACTACTGACGCATTGTTGGTTAAACCCGGAGGGATTTTGCTAACATCATAAATTCCTTGTGCTGTAACCCTTGCAAAAGTAAACAGGACGGCTATAAAAAGTATAGATTTTTTCATTAACTTTTCTTAAATACAATTTGTTCAGCCTGCTTTCTAACTATGTTTTTAAAGAGTTCTTTTAAATCATAATATTCTTCAGGAGAATAGATAGCTTTTTTGATAGTTATCTTGCTAGTGATCATTAATTTGTTTTCTTCAGCAGCAAAAATAAAAGTGAAGGATGCGACATCATCCGGTAAGACTATTCTTTCATTCTTGGGAGTTTTATCGAGTTGATATCCTTTCGGAAAATCTACATTAATACGATAGTTCTCTTCTGTAGGAAAAGCAAAATCAACAGGGAATTTTCTCTCCTCCAATTTAAATGGATTTTCTTTTGTTCTTTCGAAAAGTAAAGGAGTGAAATAGGCGAGATTTCCTGCCTCTTCCACATTATCTTCTATCACTACATCCATGGTCTCAACCAGTGGTGCATCAAGGTTATTAAGATCTTGAATCTTATAGTTTTGTATGCCTAATCCTGGTTTTTCCGTTTTGTAGCTTTTCAGAAAGTCAGTTTCATTAGTTGCTGAGCGATATTTATCCCGACGATTCAGCGCTTCATAGTGGGTTGATAATAAATAAAGCTTACCGCTAAGTTTGTTCTCATTATTTAGGGTAAGCATTAAACTTATATTTTTCTTGCTTAGCCTGTTTTCTTCAAGAGATATCCATGCTGCATTTTCAGTTTGTAAATTTACTTTCAGTCCCTGATGATTCAGGTTATCGTAAGCAATCATGCTTGCTGTATGGTCTTTATCAGTTGCATCTAAAAGGATCATTTTATCTCCAATTTCGGCCTGAATAATAACGTTGTTGAATTCGGTAAGCATAGGTATACCAGGATGGGTTCCATTTCCTCGTGTGCTTAATAATACCGGGGAAGCCATAATGTTTGCTTCGGACAAAAGATTAAGCAAGCAAAGGTTAATGTCAGCTGTATTGCCTGTTTTCTTTTCAAAGATAGTTTTGGGATTGGTTTCGGAAGTATAGATGCTATACTTATCATTCCATTTGATATTGTTTTTTACATAATCGAAAATCATCAACATTACCGTGTCAGGTCTGGTTTCGCCTTTTATTATATCTTTTAATATGGTTTTGCTGTAGCTTTTTTTACCAATGAAGGATCCAAAATTCTCATCATCTTTTAATCCTTTAACAATTTTAGGCCATGATGAGGTGACTTCCCTGTAAACCTGACCGGGGATGGTAATAGAAGACAGCTCAAAGCCTATTTTGCTTACATAATCTTCCATCGTGGTAATATAGTTTTCTCGCTTTAGACCAGGTACATTTTCTGCCTGATAATGGAGATGTAGTGATTGTGCGGTAAGTGATTGTCCTTTAATAAAAAAAGTTTGGTTAACCATTTCCTGCTTGGGATTTAAAAACAAATAACCTCCAGCATTTACTTTATATTTGTAATACTCAGGAATGGTAATGTCGTATTGAGAATAAAGGGTAGGGATGGCTCTTTGAAAATACCATGGTCTTAGGGTAAAAATAAAATCAGATGATATTCTGTATTTATATTCAACGATTGATCCTTCTTTGACATTGGGTAATGCAAATTTTTTAAGGGTGTAATTCTTATCCTGTTTTTCAGAAAATTTAGCGTCACCATTTAGCTTACTGGTTACTATTTTACCACCTTCGAGGTTATAAGTAGCGGCATCCATATAGTCTAATTTTGTTTCACCGCTATTTTGCTTATAAAATTGAAGTTCCAGGTTGGCATAATCATACCCGGATTTATTAATGATTTTGTAGCGCGTATGTCGTTCAAAAACATACATAAAATCACCTGTTTTTGGACTGAGTTCAAAAAAACCTCTACCTACATCAAATAATGCTACGGCAGATGCAGCTGAATCTGAACCATTTACTTTGATGTCAAATTCTTCAAGGCCTATTTTACCATATTTAAATGTTTTTGACTTGTTCGTTTGGTTTTCTTGTGCGTATGAAAATGTGCAGATTGTAAATAAGTACACCAGAAGTGTTATTCTTTTATTCATGATGGCGATAATTTATTTACGCAATTATACCATATATCACAAAAAGAAAAGAATTTATTTATTTAATTTTTAACAAAGTTACTACGCCATCCATTGTTGCTACTAAAACAGCATTTGTACTCAAAATATTTACGGTGTTTATCATGGAGTTATCAATTTTATGTGCCCATATAGTTCTGCGCAATTCCGGATCAAAAGCATAAACTACACCGTTTCTTGTGCCGAAAAAGACCTGTTTATCTTTTGCAATCAGCATAGAGGGCGCGTGCTCATAACCAAAATTCATGTTCAATCTCCAGGCTACACCTGGATCTGTTGCTTGTGTCTTATATGCTACAACATCGTTGTTCATGGTTTTACCAAAAATCATCGAGCCATCTTCAGAAATACCAATAGACTCGCGTACAGTAGCTTCCTTATTTCGCCATAGTGAGGTACCGCTATTGGCATCTATAGCATTCAGTACCCTATCCGGAGCTGCAACGTAAACAATGCCATTGTGCGCAACTGGTGTACACATTGCTGGTGAAAGCATGCGGTTTGCATTACCATTGCTCCATTTCCATAATAATGCTCCATTGGTTTGGTTTAAGGCGTATAAATGCCTGCCCCATGATCCAAAGATTACTTTACCTTCGTATAATAAAGGTTTGCCAACAATGGCTCCCTCAACACCACCAAAGGCCCATAGCTGTTTACCTGTCTTGATATTAATAGCCCTGAAATGGTTGTCACTCCCTCCAATGTAAACAATGTCTTTTTCAATTATGGGGGACCCTAAAACGGAGGCTCCGGTTTTTAATTTCCAAATTCGCTTACCAGTATTAATCTTAAGGGCATAGATGCTGCCATCTCCTGATCCAATTACAACGATATCATCAGCTATTGCCGGTGAAGAGTAAATAGCACCATTTGTTTTGAAAGTCCACTTTTTGCTGCCGTCTTCTATACTTAAGGCTTCTACCTCGCCAATGCTGTTCCCAAATATGGCAAGCTTACCATCCGTTGCCGGAGTAAGTACTACATTAGCGGGGGCATGGTAGGTCCAGGCTTTTGTAACCTCTGGAAAAATGGTGTTTAGCTCGTAAGAAGGTCTTTCAACTTTATCTGTGTTTGCCCCGATAAATTTTCCTAGTGCAATTTTTCTCCATGGTTTTTCTATTGACAAACCTGGTTTTTTAACTGCGAATAATACAGAATCACCATCCATGGTTACAATGTTATAACCGCCCAGCGTATCCTTAGCCCTTAAGTTAGAGCGGCCCATTGCACCCGGCACACCTTCAAAATTAAGCGACTGGTTAGTGTGACCATGTCCACAAATCACATATTGAATGTTATATTTCTTTATCCTGTCAATAGCTTCGTACCAGTTGTCTAAACCATTGTCAAGAGGGTAGTGGTTTAGAAAAACTACTGGCATGGTATCCGGAGTGCTTTTTAGCACTTTATCCAACCAAACAACGGCATCTCTTGGGATGTGACCGTCAGACATTCTTACATATGGTCCAGAGGCACAGGCAATAAATCGATAGCCATTATGATCAAATATAAACTTGTCATCGCCAAATGCTTTAATAAAATCAACGCCACCAGATTCAGACCATCCCGTATCATGATTACCCGGAATCACGTGCCAGGGTTTTTTCAATTCACTTAAAATTTCTTTGGCTATCTTAATTTCTTGTTTAGTGCCCATTTCGGTTACATCACCTGTAACCACTATAAAATCAAGATCAGTTTGTTTGTTGATGTCACGCACAGTCCTTCTTAAGTCTTCCTCACCGGTAATAGACCCTACATGTGTATCGGTAACAAAGGCGTATTTAAAGCTCTGGGCATTTACGCCTATAAAGAAAGTGATCAGAATAGCGAGAGAGAAAAGCTTTTTCATGTATCAGTTAGATTTGTGTTGGTCCAATTTACATCTTTTTGATTATAACATGGACTATTCTATGTTTTGAGGATGTAATAAGGTGTTGCCCCGATCTTAAATAGGCTAGGGCCCCGTCAAGGCCCCGGCAACCCCCCAGGAATGCCCCGTCAAGGCCCCCACAACCATTGATCGTTGTACTTCAATAATTTCAATCCTTTTTCTATGTATTTTCTGTTCCTTGTATATAGTTTCATTACAGGCTTTTAATGGTAATTTGGTGTCATTCTTAACAACGCTGTATTTATCCATTTGTTTAGCGCTTAGGTTATAAAACTAAAAAATAAAAGCGGACTTCGAAAAAAGTCAAAAAACTTTAACATTCATACCTACATAGTTAATTTAATTGTAATTTTTTGCGGCCATCAAGCTTTATTTGCAAAACTATTGCGTAATCGTAACAATAATCGTACTTTTGCCCGGCAAATAGTAACTCTTAAATTATTTGCTATGCAACTCGATCCCAATAAATTTATTGCCGAAGGACTAACGTACGATGATGTATTATTAGTGCCAGCTTATTCTGAAGTTTTGCCACGTGATGTGGATACCGGAAGTTTCTTAACGAAAAAAATACGGGTTAATGTTCCTATCGTTTCTGCTGCTATGGATACTGTAACCGAAGCTGGTTTGGCTATTGCCATTGCCCAGGCAGGTGGCATCGGTATGCTGCACAAGAACATGAGCATTGAGCGTCAGGCAGAGGAGGTAAGAAAAGTAAAACGTTCAGAAAGTGGAATGATCCAGGATCCGGTTACTTTAAATGCAAATGCTAAAGTTGCTGATGCATTCCAGATCATGAAAGATTTTAAGATCGGAGGAATTCCTGTTATCGATGCAGATAACAAGCTGGTAGGTATCATTACTAATAGAGATTTGCGTTTTCAGAAAGATATGCAGCGCAAAGTTTCGGAAGTGATGACCAGAGAAAACCTGATTACAGCTGCTGAAGGCACAACGCTTTTACAAGCTGAAGAGATTTTACAGGATTATAAAATTGAAAAACTACCAGTTATTGATAGAGATGGCCGTTTAGCCGGATTAATCACTTTTAAAGACATTCAGAAATATAAAAACTACCCTAAAGCATGTAAGGACGAACACGGACGTTTACGTGTTGGTGCTGCTGTAGGTGTTGCTGCAGATAATATTGATCGCGTAGCAGCACTAGTACAGGCTGGGGTCGACGTAGTGACAGTAGATACGGCACATGGTCATTCGAAGGGTGTAATTGATATGGTGAAAGCCATTAAAGAAAGATGGCCTGAGTTGCAGGTGATTGCAGGTAATATTGCTACAGCCGATGCCGCACGAGCTTTGGCAGCAGCAGGTGCTGATGCCGTTAAAGTTGGTATTGGCCCGGGTTCTATTTGCACTACAAGGATCATTGCCGGGGTAGGTGTACCTCAGTTATATGCTGTATTTGAATGTGCAAAAGCACTTGAGGGTACAGGAATTCCGGTTATTGCCGATGGTGGTATTAAGCAAACTGGCGATATTGTTAAGGCATTAGCAGCCGGTGCAAATGCAATCATGGCAGGTTCATTATTTGCAGGTGTAGAGGAATCGCCAGGTGAGACCATCATTTATGAAGGACGTAAGTTTAAATCTTACCGAGGTATGGGGTCTGTAGAGGCGATGCAACAAGGATCTAAAGATCGTTATTTTCAGGATGAGACTGATGTCGTTACTAAACTGGTACCGGAAGGTATTGTAGGTCGCGTACCGTACAAAGGTACATTGGCAGAAGTTATCTATCAGTACGTTGGTGGTTTAAGGGCAGGAATGCACTATTGTGGTGCAGCTACAATTGAAGATTTGCAGAAAGCTAAATTTGTTCGTATTACTGCTGCAGGAATGAGAGAAAGTCATCCACATGATATTTCAATCACCAAAGAAGCACCAAATTACTCCCGTTAGTAACAAGGTTATAAATTATACAGGGCTGTTAAAATATTGTTTTAACAGCCCTTTTTGCTATAAAAATTCATCTTTGTTAATTTCCCAGGTCCAGGGCTTTTTGAAGTTATTAAATGTACGCAGTGTTTTTATGGTTAAGGGCTGTTCAAAAGTGTCATTTGCTGATGCATTCTCGTTCATCTTTCCACTTACCACTTTACGCGTTTTATTTACAAAATCGTATTGCTTATCATTCATTTCGCCTGAACTATCATGATAGGCGTAGTTATTAGCCTGAACCAACTGCCAGTCTTTATCCAGGTATTTAAAGGCATAATTCAATTTCCAGCGCCAGTTTCCACCGCCTTCAAAAGATAATACAAGCTGGTTATTTTCAATGCGCATAGGACGTAATGGATCACCCATGACTCCTCCTTCTTCCGATCTTAGTATGAAATTGTTGTTTTGAGTGGCTAATCGGTAATTGCCACCTATGGATTTTTTAAAGTATATAGCTAGCATTCTTGGCTTTTGTACTTCCGTAATAATTTCAGTATCATTATCCCCATAAGCTCTGTTTTCTTTTACTGGTCTGTAAAATTCAAGCACAAATGCAATGTCCTTTACATTGTCATTGTTCAGGTCACCGGATACACTGTCGATCACCTTCCAATTGGAAGGGATAAGAGACTCTAGAGATTTTCCGTATGTTGGAAGGGCGGGGAATATAAATGGTTGTGCATATATAGCCGTATGGCAGAGCAAAAAAAATAGGAACAACTTGGTTTTCATCTGCAGGTATTTGTGTTTCGTTGCAAAATGTAAACGATTATTATGCCATAATAGTGTTTTTGGAATTAAGCGCGGGGTAACTCAAAGCAAAATGAAACCAACCTGCCACTTATTTTAACCCGCAATTCGCTCCCATTTTCTTTAATGTACTCTCTGCACAAATGCAATCCAAGACCTACACCTTTTTCATGGCCAGTACCATAAGTGGCCTCAAAAGCATCAGGATTGGTAATGCTTTCAATATTTAACGCATTTGTTTTAGAAATGGTATTGCTTACACAGATTTCTATGGAATACATATTGTGTGTTAAAGTAATACCAATTCCATGCGAGGAAGGGGTAAACTTTATGGCATTGTCGATTAGGTTACGAAGCACCAACTGAATCTGATTTTCGTCAGCAAACACTATAAATTGATCTGTTGCATGGAGGTTGATGGTAATTCCTTTTGCTTGTATAAGTGGTGAATAAACCAGTGCAAGCTCTTCAATAAGTTGTTTGATGTTAAAGGCTACGGGAAGCGTTTTAACACCCTCCATTTGACTTTTTGCCCAATATAAAAGGTTATTAAGGGTATTGTGTATGGTATCTATATTTTTTTTGTTTTCATTCAGCAGTATTTTAAGCTCATCCAAGGTGAGCAAGTCCATATCTTTTAAGGAAAAAATGCTGATTAAGCTGTTAAAAGGGCTTCTCAAGTCGTGGGCAATAATAGAAAATAGCTTGTTTTTTACTGAGTTCGAAGTCTCCAACTGTTCAATAGTTTCACTAAGCTTCAAGGTGCGTTCTTCTACTAGTTTTTCCAAACGATGATTTTGTGTTTGTATTAAAGAAAAATTCTCGTCTTTTATCAATTGTTCATTGCGTATAATAGTCCGATAGCGATCACCCAGGGCAAAAGCAAGCAATAGAAGTTCAATAGTAGAGCCTATAGGTACGAACTCAAAGCTGTAATCATGATAGGTAAGTATTCCCTCCAAACTTAATACTACTGCTACGACGGTGACTTGAATAAATGACCAGGCTAAAATGTAATATTTTGCAGGCTTATGCCCTTTTCTGTAAGCGATAAGTCCACAGCTCCACAAAACGATTGATCCAGCCAATGCAGTAGCCTGAGCCATCATAGATGCAATGCTTTTAAATCCGGTAACACTTACGCATATCATAACAATGCAGCATACAATAAGAAAATCACAAACCCGAACCGATGGTTTAAAGAGGCTTTTGAGGTTGAGGAATTTTTTAGAGAATAGTATTGATGCTATGATGGATATCCCGAGGAAACCATGAGGGTAACGGTTAAGCAGGATTCGTACATCGTTGCCTAATAAATAGCTATATCCTCTCAAATAGAGGACCGCATAAATGGTAAGAGATAGCACATACAAACTGTAATACAAGTAAGTGCTGTCTTTTAAACTGAAATACAGAAAAATGTTAAATAAAAATAGCGTTAGCAATACCCCGATGTATATAACTTCAAGGTTATTTTTTATTGATTTTCCAGGGACGAAATTCTCTGAATTGGCTATTTTGATGGGCGCAATAAGTATGTTATTGGTCTTTAGTCTAAGCCACAGTGTGGTAGGCATATGGTTTTGGGCAGGTAATACGAAAATATAATTATTTGTAATGATTACTCCCTCTCTCCATGGGTGGATAGCACCAGAGACTCTGTGCATCATACCGCTATCGGTGTTGATATAAAGATCAATATAGTCAATGTTAGGAACGTCCAATATTAAATAATCTCTGTTGGAACTACTACTTATATAATCAATTCTGATCCAGAAGGCTGATTTGGTATTTCCCAAATTCAGGATATCAGTTTGTCCTCTTTTAAATTGCCCTTTTTCAGAGCGCTCTTGTATCTGACTAAGTGTAAGCTGGGAGGTTTTATCCTCAAAATAAGAAATGTGTTTACCTAAATTACAGTACGTTAGAGCGCTGTTTAATTGTATAACTGGCTCCGAACTATAAAGATTAAGTTGCCCGAAAAAAATAAATAATAAGATAGGAAACCGCATAAAACTTAATAAGGACTACTCTAATGTAAACAAATTACCCTACAAATTAAATATTAGGATTAACAAACTAAGGAAAAGTACGAATGTTTTAGCTAAGATGGCATCAATATTAATGGCTGATTTATTTTCTTTGGCCGGTTTCCCGGATGAAGATTCTGGAAACCGGAACGATGGACCTTATGTGCTCTATCAAGGAGGGAATGTTCTTGTAAGGAGTATTCATCCTGAAAAGGGTATTCCAAAATCCACGATTCAGACATTTGCAGAAAAGGAAAAAGTTGAAGTTCCGGTTAAGGTTAGTTTTTCTGATCATCCTGATTGGGATTTCTCTGTAAAACTTCAGCCGGTGCTTAAAAATGAACCTTCGGAATTTAAGCAGCCGGAAAAGCTATTGGCTTTGTCTGATATAGAAGGAGAGTTTGAAGAGCTGAGAAAGTTGCTGGTCGCCAATAAGGTGATAGATAGCAAGTATAACTGGATCTTTAGCACTGGTCATGTAGTTATTTGTGGCGATCTGTTTGATCGCGGCAGCGATGTAGTCGCAGTTATTTGGTTATTGTATAAATTGGAACAGGATGCCAAAGCCAAAGGAGGATACTTACATACCATTTTGGGGAACCATGACATTATCAACCTGAGTGGTGATCTACGTTATGTAATGCCAAAGTATTTTATCAATGCCAAGCTGATGGGAGTAGACTATATGACGCTTTATGGCGTAGACTCAGAGCTTGGACGTTGGTTGAGAAGTAAGAATCTGATTGAAAAGATTGGCGACAATCTCTGCTTACATGCTGGGATGGCACCAGAAATTAATAAGCTAAAAATAAGTGTTAAGGAAATAAACGAACGCTGTCGCCCTTATTATGATAAAGTTAAACAGCCAGATCTTTTTGTCGATAAGGCAATATGGAAATTGTTTGAAGAGGCACAGTCATCATTGTTTTGGTATAGAGGCTATTTTCAGGAACCAAAAGCTTCTCTGGAAGAGGTAGAAGAAACACTGTCCTTATATCAGGTAAACAGAATCATAGTTGGACACACAATTACGGAAACAAATGTCGGGTTTTACTATAATGGGAGCGTGTTGGGAATTGACACAAACCAGCATAAAGGCAAACTTGAAGGTGCTTTATATGAGGCCGGAAAATGGTATAAAGTAAATGAAAGGGGAGTGAAAAGCCGTATAGGTGATTAACAACTTATACGGCCTTAATTATTTTACCACCATTTTAATGGAAGTGTAATCTGATCAACAGAACTTACAATTAAATCGGGTTTAAAGGCATAATGAGTTAGTTTTTCCTTCTTTGCTATACCCGAGAGTACCAATATAGTTTTGTAGCCCATTTGTACACCACCTTGAATATCAGTTTCCATCGTATCACCAACTACGGTCGTTTCGGCTGCTTCCAGACCTAAATACTTCCTTGCTGATCGCATCATCACCGGACTAGGCTTACCGATTACAAAAGCTTTCCGGCCTGTAGCCTCTTCAATCATTGCCGTAGTTGCTGCAATGCCCAGGTTACTCCATCCCGGTTTTTTTGGCGAAGGGTCTCTGTTGGTGGTGATGAATTTTGCTCCCGACAGAATCATGTCCACAGCACGCTGAACCATTTCTAGTGTAAAGTTTCTTCCTTCTCCTAAAACCACAAATTCGGGGTCACTATTCACAAGGCTAATGCCATTTTCGTGTAAGCTGGTTAATAAACCACCTTCGCCTAAAACATAGGCTGTACCGTGTTTGCCCTGATCGCCCAAAAATTTACCAGTAGCCATCGCACTGGTATAAATATGGTTTTCAGTAACCTCAATGCCAAGGAGTTTAAGCTTTCTTACCGAATCGAGCCTTGTACGCTGACTATTGTTAGTCATAAAGGTGAAAGGGATATCGTTTTTAATCAAGCCATTGATGAATTTATCCGCGCCTTCAATTAAAGTTTCGCCGCTATAAATAACCCCATCCATGTCTATCAAAAGTCCGTGTTTCATATATTTTCTTCTATGCGTTTTAAAGTAAAAAAAAGGATAAAATGGTCCCTTTTATGCACTGCAAATATAGTGTTCTGAAAACAAATTATGCGAAATAGGTTAGGTATTAAAGTACGCCATTTTGGCTAGAACCTGATTAAAAATTAATTGGCTACCGATACATTATACAGGTCGTACCAATCCTGATGATCCAGATCTATTGTAAAGGCATTGGCAGCATTTTTAATCCTTTGTTCATTGGTTGTGCCAATAAGTGGTAAGGCGCCTAATTTTATCAACCAGGCTACAGCAAGGGACTCAATATTGGCATTGTATTTTACGCTCAGCTCTTCCAGTTTTTCGCGAACTTTTATAGCCTGTTGGTCTGTACCGGCAGCTATTCTGCCTTCGGCAAGTGGGGCGTAAGCTAATGGGCGCATATAGCGTTGTTTGATATAGTCAAGCTGACCATTGTCTAAAGCCTGCGTCCTAAGCAAGTTCAATTCAATATGATTGGTTACAATTGGCTTGGTTAAATAGGAGGCCAGCAATTGATGCTGAAAAACAGAGAAATTGGCTACACCAATACTTTTAATTTTTCCGGAGTCTTTAAGTTTTTCCAAAGTTAAAGCCGTTTCTTCCAGATTAGAAATGGGGTCAAGCTTATCCAGTAAAAAGATATCTAAATAGTCTGTTCTTAGTTTTTTTAATGATGATTCAACACTTTTTGTGATATGGGCTGCTGAAGTATCATAATGCTTTACCCTGATATCCGGATTTTGTGCGTCAGGTACTCTTAGTCCACATTTACTAAACAATACGATATCTTCCCTTTTGAAAGTTCCTTCTTTAAGCAAATCACCAAATAACATCTCACATTGATAAGAGCCATAGCTGTCGCCATGTTCAAAAGTGTTAATCCCCAGTTCTAAGCAGAGCCGTACGATTTTTTTTAAAACATTAGCGGCATCTTTTACTTCATTCCATCTGTAAAAACCATAAACTGCAGGAGAAACTTTAGGGCCTGCGTCACCCATGTATATTTTTTGCATGTGCTGAGCTATTTAACTGAGGTCAATGTCGCTTTTTTAAGGAATATATCAAATAGAAAATGCTGTTATGTTGGATAATCATAAAAAGTTCTTTAAACCATCTAATAAATTTATACCTTTGAAATTCATCTGATGATATGATGAATTTAACTTAGGTAACTTGATTAAGAGAAAATCACTTGCAGACGAAGTAGCCTCCAAGATACAGGAGCAAATTTCTTTTGGGAAATATAGGGTAAATGAAAAATTACCAATTGAGCCCGAATTGATGAAGAGCTTTGGTGTGGGCCGATCTACCATTAGAGAAGCCATAAAGATATTAGCCAATTCTGGTTTACTTAGGGTACAACAAGGGATAGGGACCTTTGTTGAACAATCTACTGGCAGCAGGGAACCAATGGAGCAAAGACTAAAACGCGCCAATGTGCAGGATCTGGATGAAGTTAGGCAGCTGCTTGAAATGAAAATCGCAGAAAAAGCAGCTATTAACAGAACAGATTCAGATATCATTGCAATCAAGACACATTTGGAGGCAAGAAAAAGGGCCGCTATTGCAGGTTTATTGGAAGATTGCATTGAGGCAGATGTGCAATTTCATATTGCAATAGCAGAGGCTTCCAAAAATGAAATTCTGGCGGATCTTTACAGATCTGCTTCTATACATCTTAAAAATTGGTTTTTGCAGATCTATCCGGATACCAGGGTATTTGAAGAGACTTATATCATCCATGAACAATTGTTAAAAAGTATTATCGCGGGCGACGCTAAGAAAGCATGGAGCATTGCCGCAAAAATAATCGGACACGTATCCCAATAAAGCATGAAAGAAACAACTACAACTACTACCCTTGATCCTAAACAATTGGCCCAGCAAACGGTCTTTTCTATTTTATTTACCATCAGCTTTACACATCTGATTAATGATATGTTACAGGCTGTAATTCCGGCAGTATATCCGATTTTGAAGGAAAAGTTTAGTCTAAGCTTTACTCAAATCGGACTCATTACCTTAACCTATCAGCTTACGGCTTCTATTTTACAGCCATTTATTGGCCTTTATACTGATAAAAGACCTAGACCTTATTCGTTGGCTATAGCTATGGCATTCACCCTTGTTGGTCTTGTTGCTGTATCATTTGCTTCCAGCTTTATTAATATTTTGCTTGCGGTAAGCTTAATTGGTATTGGCTCATCCATATTCCATCCTGAATCTTCGAGGGTTGCTCACCTGGCATCTGGTGGTAAAAAGGGATTGGCCCAATCTATTTTTCAATTGGGTGGAAATGCAGGAAGTGCAATAGGGCCTTTACTTGCAGCACTTATAGTGGTGCCTAATGGACAGTTCCATATTATTTGGTTTTCATTGGTCGCTGTTGTAGGCATTGTCATACTCTCTAAAGTTGCCAAATGGTACCAGCAACAGTTGGCTATTAAGGAAAGAAATAAGCATGTCGTTACCGAAATCAAACATACTTTTACAAAGAAACGTGTTGCATTTTCAATGGGAATTTTAATGGTATTAATTTTCTCAAAGTACTTTTATATGGCCAGCATGACCAGTTATTATACTTTTTATCTGATTGATAAGTTTCATGTTTCCGTACAGGAATCACAGGTTTATCTGTTCGCTTTTTTAGGTGCAGTAGCGGCCGGAACATTAATCGGAGGGCCTTTGGGTGACCGTTTTGGAAGAAAATACATCATCTGGATTTCCATACTTGGTGCAGCGCCATTTACATTGTTGCTACCATTTGTGTCTTTATTTTGGACAGGTGTATTGTCTGTTATCATTGGTGTAATCATTGCATCTGCATTCTCTGCTATTCTGGTGTATGCCACAGAGCTTGTTCCGGGTAAAGTGGGTATGATTGCCGGACTATTTTTTGGCTTTGCTTTTGGTATGGGTGGGTTAGGCTCAGCTCTCCTAGGTAAATTGGCCGATCAGACCAGCATTACTTATGTATTCCACATCTGTGCATTCCTTCCATTGATAGGAATCTTTACCGGATTCCTACCTAATATTGAAGGTAAAAAGAAATCATAATTTAAAGGATTAGTTATTCTTATAAGGGATAAGCTGTGTCACTTTTCGTTTCAGAAAGCACAAAAAAGCTTTGCACTGTACTTACATTGGGTAGGGTGGCTAGCTTATTCCTTAAAAAAAGATGATAGGCATCCATATCACTGGTTGCGATCCGCAGGATAAAGTCATATGCTCCGGTCATCTGGAAACATTCCATTACTTCGCTGAACTTAGCCACTTCAGTCTCAAATTCTACCAGGGTCTCAGCAGTATGCGCTTTTAAAAACACGTGCGAAAACGCAATCAGATTCCTGTTGATTTTTTTTCTGTCCAGAATTGCAACAATACGTTGGATATATCCCTGTTCTTTTAAACGTCTGATTCTTTCGTGTACTGTTGCGATGGATTTATTAAGCTTAAAGGCCAGTTCTTTGTTGTTTAATGTAGCATCTTTCTGTAAGAGGCGTAGAATTTCTAGATCTATTGGGTCTAATACGGTTTGCATTTTGAATCGCTGAAATGAAAAAAAAACAGTCTGCCTTGGTAAATTTTAAGGTCGGCTGAAAGAAATTGATGTTTATTGTTGTTTTTCTGGAAAATTTCCGGAAATAAAGGTAAGCATTGTTATTATAACTTGTGTTATTGATTTTTACCGAAAAATTATTTAATCGAAAACATGTTAGTTGAAACTAAAGAGCAGGCTTGTTTAACTGCTGATCTTACCAATAAATTTGAGCATTTATGGCACCTGGTGGGTAACACTCCAATGCTGGAATTGCAATATGTGTACAAAGGAAAGCCGGGAAAAGTTTATGTTAAGTGCGAGCACTATAACCTTACAGGAAGTGTAAAAGACAGAATGGCTTTGAACATTATGTATGAAGCCTATAAATCATGTGCGATTAAACCTGGCGATACTATTATTGAGGCTACCAGTGGTAACACAGGTATTGCTTTTGCAGCTATTGGTAGAGCTTTAGGACATCTGGTTAAGATCATTATGCCAAACTGGTTAAGCAAGGAGCGTATTGATATCATCAGAAGTATGGGTGCAGAGGTGATTCTGATCAGCAAAGAAGAAGGTGGTTTTTTGGGTAGTATTAAAATGTGCGAAGAGCTTGCTGAGGCTGGAGGTGTGTTTTTACCAAGGCAGTTTGAAAACAGATATAATGAAGAAGCTCACGAGAAAACTACAGGAATGGAGATCTGGGAGCAATTGAAATTAAACGGTTTAAAACCTGATGCATTTGTAGCAGGAGTTGGAACGGGTGGTACGGTAATGGGCGTTGGCAAAGGGTTAAAATTCCACAATCCAGAGGTTAAAATCCATCCTTTAGAGCCAGCAGAAAGTCCGACTTTAACCACAGGATATAAAGTGGGTAGCCACCGTATACAGGGTATTTCAGATGAATTTATTCCGCAAATTGTAAAGCTGGATGAATTGGATGAGGTGATTCAGGCTAATGATGGTGACGCAATCATTATGGCACAAAAACTTGCAAAAGAGCTCGGTTTGGCTGTAGGTATTTCATCAGGCGCAAATGTGATTGGTGCAATTAAGTTAAAGGAACAAATGGGCGATGCTGCGGTGGTGGTGACCATATTAAGCGATAGCAATAAAAAATACCTGAGCACCGATTTGGTAAAAGAAGAAACGATTAAAGATTCATTCGTGTCTACCGATACCATATTTACAGGATATCAGCCAATTTGTCGTTTAAAATAGTATAGGATTTAAATTAAAACAGTTTTTTAATGCGATTAAATAACAACATATTTATGAGTTTGCGCGTACTTGTCGTAGGGTTTTTAATATTTTTCGGTTCTGGTAGTGCCTTCGCACAGGAAGCTGATACTTCGACTGCTGGTCTTGAGTTTACCGAAATGGCACCCGAAGTTACTCCGGCTAAAGTTGATACTGCTGTAGTTGTCCCGGCAACAACGGTAAGTGATACTGTTAAAACAGCAGTAACAACGACCAAGACCGATGTTCAGGTCAATAAAACCGAAAAGGAAAAGACCTTATGGGAAACCTTTATTGCTGGTCTTGTAGGTGGCTTTCTTGCCTTCCTTATGCCTTGTATATTCCCAATGGTTCCATTAACTATTAGTTATTTTACAAAGAGGGCAGGGAGCCAAAGCAAAGGCGTTGGTCAGGCTTTAATCTATGGTCTTTCTATAATTGTGATCTATGTAGCCTTTGGCTTGTTGATCACTGTAATATTTGGATCTGCAGGATTGAATGCTTTAAGCGCCAGTGGTTTATTTAACTTCTTGTTTTTTATCTTATTGGTGGTGTTTGCCATCTCCTTTTTTGGAGCTTTTGAAATCACCTTGCCGAGTTCTATTGTCAATAAAATAGACAATAAAGCAGATAACAGTAAAGGTCTTGGTGGTATTTTCTTCATGGCCGCATCTTTAGCTTTAGTATCTTTCTCTTGTACAGGACCAATTATCGGTACTTTATTAGTACAAGCTAGTTCTAAAGGTGAATTGCTGGCACCTGCTATTGGTATGTTTGGATTTGCATTGGCTTTAGCATTGCCATTTACTTTATCAGCGGTATTCCCTGGCTTCTTAAGCAGTATGCCTAAATCAGGAGGTTGGTTAAATAGTGTAAAGGTATGTCTGGGATTCCTGGAGTTGGCTTTGGCTTTAAAATTCCTTTCGTCGGCTGATTTGGCATGGCATTGGGAATGGTTTGACAGAGAGATCTTCCTGGTATTGTGGATTGTGATCTTTATCTTGATGGGAATTTATCTCCTTGGTAAGATCAAGTTTTCACATGATAGTGATGTTCCTTATGTATCCGTACCAAGATTATTCTTTGCCATCCTTTCCTTTTCATTCGCTATGTATATGGTTCCTGGCTTATGGGGAGCACCAGTGAGTGTGCTGAGTGGACTTGCTCCACCGATGAATACCCAGGATTTTATCTTGAATGAAGGTGGCTCATCAACTTCAAGTACTGCATCGACTGATTTTCCTGCTAAAGTAAAATATAGTGAGTCATTAAAGGCACCTGTAGGATTTCGCCCATTCTTTGATTTGGACGAAGGTTTGGAATATGCGAAGAAGGTGAATAAACCTGTTTTGCTTGACTTTACCGGACATACCTGCGTAAACTGCCGTAGAATGGAAGATCTGGTTTGGGTGGACAAAGAAGTTGGTCGCCTGATCAAAGAAGAATATGTATTGATCCAACTGTATGCTGATGATCGCAACATTAAGATGTCTGCAGAGAAAGTTCATTATTCAGATATTTTGAAACGTAAGACGGATGACCTGGGGTACTGGAACCTCGATTTTCAGGCTACAAGATATGCCTCTAATGCTCAGCCTTTATATGTATTGGCAGGACATGATTTAAATCCTTTAGTACCTGTTCAGGGCGCTAATTTTGATGCTAAAGAATACGCAGCTTATCTTAAAAGTGGCTTAGCAGCTTTTAAGAAATAAGTAAACAATACTATCCATAAAAAAACGAAAATAGGTAGTTAATAATTAAACAAAGGCCGGTGGATACCGGCCTTGTTTATTTTATAATCTTTTGCATAAAAAAACTTCTTCTTTAATAATTTGTATATTAATTAGGGCTTGATAATTAATTTTTTTTGCCGATTATCCTTAATTAAACATTGTTAAAGTGCTTAAAATGAACTTGAAAGAGATAAGGGGCAAAGTCGGAATAGCTTTAATGCCGAAAAACATCTATTTTTGGCGCTGGAAAGTGTGTCGTATAGATTTTTAATAATAAGATAAATTGTTCAAAACAACTTTTGTTTTGATATAAAGTAACAAGTAAATATGAAAAGAGTAGTAGTGACAGGTTTAGGTGCTGTAACCCCGGTGGGAAATACAGTAAAAGAATTTTGGGATAACATTGTAGCCGGTAAAAGCGGTGTTGCAGCTATCACAAAATTCGACACTTCAAAATTCAAGACTAATTTTGCTGCCGAAGTTAAAGACTTTGATGCAGAAGCTTATGTCGACAAAAAGGAGCTAAAAAAGTACGATCTATATACTCAGTATGCTATTGCTGCGAGTGATCAGGCGATTAAAGACTCAGGATTAAATTTTGAGGCTATGCCTGAGGTGGAAAGATATGAGGTTGGTGTGATCTGGGCTTCCGGTAACGGTGGAATCAGCACATTTGAACAACAATTGAAAGAATATCATTTAGGAGACGGTACCCCAAGGTTTAGTCCGTATTTTATTCCTAAAATGATTGTTGATATTGCTGCTGGCGTAATTTCCATCAGAAATAAACTTCATGGACCAAATTATGCTACTGTGTCTGCCTGTGCTTCTTCAAATACGGCGATCATTAGTGCATTTGATACCATCCGTTTAGGTAAAGCAACCATTATGGTTGCCGGTGGATCGGAAGCTGCAATAACAGAATCATCGGTAGGAGGATTTAATTCAGCTCATGCTTTGTCTAAAAGAAATGATGATCATGCTACTGCATCACGTCCTTTTGATAAGGATAGAGATGGCTTTGTGATCGGTGAAGGTGCCGGTGCATTAATATTGGAAGAATACGAACACGCTATCGCAAGGGGTGCACATATTTATGCCGAAATGGTAGGAGGTGGTATGGCTGCTGATGCTTATCATTTGACCGGTACGCCTCCGGATGGCCTTGGTGCTTCATTAGGTATCGCAAAAGCTTTAGCTGATGCCGGAATTACTGCCGATAAAATTGATTACATCAATGCGCATGCTACATCAACCGGATTAGGTGATATTGGTGAGTTAAACGGGATAAAAAAGATCTTTGGTGATTTGCCTGTAGCCATTAGCGCTACAAAATCTATGACCGGACATTTGCTGGGTGGGGCTGGTGCAATTGAAAGTATCATCAGTATCATGTCTGTAAAAGATGACATCATTCCGGGAACAATCAATACGAAAGAATTAGATCCTGAGATTCCACAGGGAATGAACATCATTCTTGGTAAATCTATTAAACAACCGGTTAATTACGTGTTAAATAATACTTTTGGCTTTGGTGGACATACTGCTACTTCTATATTTAAGAAATATACTGCTGAGTAATATTTAACACTAAAATAAATAATGGGTCCGGTTGTTTAAAAAAATAATCGGACCCATTATTGCGTTTAAGGGTCTTTGTACCAAAGCCCGAAACGGACTTTTGTTCCCCATAAAAATATAATTTAACTTGGCCAGATGGATATAGAATTCAATAAAAATGAGGATGTTAATAAGCAATCGGTTTTTGAGCTAAAAACCAGGCTTAAGAAAATATATAAAGGTGGAGGAGATAAGAGTGCGGCTAAACAAAAAGAAAAAGGAAAGTTGCTGGCCAGAGAGCGTATTGCTTACCTGATTGATAAGGAGTCTGAGTTTTTGGAAATCGGAGCCTTTGCTGCTGAGGATATGTATGCGGAGCAAGGCGGATGTCCTTCAGCAGGTGTGGTATGTGGCATTGGTTATGTATCGGGGAGACAATGTATGATTGTAGCGAACGATGCTACAGTTAAAGCGGGCGCCTGGTTTCCTATGACCGCTAAAAAGAATTTAAGAGCGCAGGAAATTGCTATGGAAAATAGGCTTCCTGTGATCTATCTGGTAGATAGTGCGGGTGTTTATCTGCCGATGCAGGATGAGATTTTTCCTGATAAAGAGCATTTTGGAAGGATGTTTAGAAACAACGCGCTGATGTCGTCTGATGGTATCGTGCAGATTGCTGCAATTATGGGTTCTTGTGTGGCAGGTGGTGCTTATTTGCCTATCATGAGTGATGAAGCAATGATCGTTGATGGTACGGGTTCTGTATTTTTAGCGGGGTCCTATCTGGTTAAGTCGGCTATAGGCGAAGATGTCGATAATGAGACCCTTGGTGGAGCAACAACACATTGCGAAATATCGGGTGTAACTGATTATAAGCATCCTAATGATCAGGCTTGTTTAGATAGCATTCGTAACATCATGAATAAGCTGGGCGCACCAGAGGTCGCGGGGTTTGACCGGATCAAACCGGCATTACCAAAGCTGGATGTAGAAGAAATATATGGTGTATTGCCTGAAAACAGGGAAAAACCTTATGATATGCGGGATATTATTCAGCGTTTGCTGGATGATTCAGAATTTGAAGAATACAAAGAACTATATGGACAGAGCATTATCTGTGGACTGGGCAGGATAGATGGCTGGGCTGTTGGCATTGTTGCCAATCAGCGTAAGGTTGTTAAATCTAAAAAAGGGGAGATGCAGTTTGGCGGGGTGATTTATTCTGATAGCGCGGATAAGGCTACCCGGTTTATCATGAACTGCAATCAAAAAAAGATACCTCTGGTGTTTTTACAGGATGTGACCGGTTTTATGGTAGGTAGCCGCTCAGAACAGGGGGGCATTATTAAGGATGGCGCAAAAATGGTAAATGCGGTTGCTAATTCTGTTGTTCCAAAATTCACCATTGTGATTGGGAATTCTTATGGTGCCGGTAATTATGCAATGTGTGGTAAAGCCTACGATCCGAGGTTAATATATGCCTGGCCAAGTGCTAAGATTGCTGTAATGGGTGGCGCGCAAGCCGCTAAGGTATTGCTGCAAATTAAGGAGGCTTCTCTTAAATCAAAAGGAGAGGAGATTACTCCCGAAAAGGAAGCCGAATTGCTAAAAGAAATTACCGACAGGTACAACAGTCAGACAACACCTTATTACGCAGCTGCAAGGTTATGGGTGGATGGGATTATTGATCCTAAAGAAACGCGAAAAGTGATTTCCATGGGGATTGAAGCTGCTAATCAATCTCCAATCAAAAAGCAGTTTAACGTAGGTGTTATTCAAACCTAAAATCTATTATAATCTATATATCACAATGTTGCATTTGTTACAAAAATGCTATTTGTGTATAGCGGGATAAAGCGTAATTTTGTATTACAATAGAAAAAATATATGTCACAAGAAGAAGTAGAACACGTTCAATGTTTAATTATAGGTTCAGGGCCTGCAGGCTATACAGCTGCTATTTATGCAGCTCGTGCAGATCTTAAACCGGTTATGTATACAGGTATGGAGCCGGGTGGCCAGTTAACCCAAACTACAGAGGTAGATAATTTTCCAGGTTATCCTGCAGGAATCACTGGTCCTGAAATGATGGAAGATTTTCGTAAACAAGCTGAGCGTTTTGGAACAGATATCCGCTTCGGTTATGTAAGTTCTGTTGATTTCTCTTCATTGCCACATAAAGTTGTAGTAGATGACATCAAAACAATTACTGCTGATACTGTAATTATTTCTACTGGCGCTACTGCAAAATGGTTAGGCCTTCCAAGTGAACAAAAATACAATGGTTTTGGCGTTTCTGCCTGTGCTGTTTGTGATGGTTTCTTTTTTAAAGGACAAGATGTTGCAATAGTTGGTGCAGGAGATACAGCTGCTGAAGAAGCAACTTACCTGGCCAAACTTTGTAAAAAAGTATATATGCTGGTTCGTAGAGACGAATTCAGAGCTTCAAAAGCAATGGTGCACAGGGTAATGAACACACCTAACATTGAAGTGATTTACAATACGGAAACTAAAGAAATATTAGGTAATGGCAAAAATGTTACTGCTGTTAAAGTGGTAAATAACCAAACCGGGGTGGAGACTGATTTACCGGTTGAGGGATTCTTTGTTGCTATTGGTCATAAGCCAAATACCGATATATTTAAAGGTTGGTTAGATATGGATGATACCGGTTATTTAAAAACAGTTCGGGGAAGCACTTTAACGAATGTTGAAGGTGTTTTTGCCAGCGGAGATGTGCAGGATAGCTACTATCGTCAGGCAGTAACTGCTGCAGGTTCCGGATGTATGGCAGCGCTCGATGCAGAACGTTATTTAGCAGCTAAAGAACATGATGTAAAAGTGGTATTATAATTACCAATAGAAAATATCAAAAGGCAGGATCATTTCACGGTCCTGCCTTTTTTGTGTTTTTATGATTAGATTTTTTATCTTAGTCATAAAAACAACTTAATTCTTAGCCCCGATAATGAAAAAACTACGATCAATTGTTTTACAAATAAGTAATTTATTACAATATTCCCTGTTATTAGCAGGAGGACTTTTATTCGCTTCATGTGGGAATAAAGCGAATCAAAAAGTTGCACTTGTAAAGGAAGATACTTCTGCGGTAGCTGTTAAAAAGGCAGCAGGCCAGTTTCCGTTTTATAAAGACTTGAATGTAAAACCAGGACTTAATTTTGAGGTGGTAAGCTGGGGTAAAGGTGTAGACAGTATTGGTGGCTTTTTGATACTAATGTCTGATTCTGTAAAGAACAATTATAAATCTTTGTCAGGCGAGCGTAAGGGAATTATTACTGATGCCTGGAATATGGATATGGATAATGATGGTAATCCTGAAATTTATATCGAGCTGCTCAGCAAGAAGAATGTACTTGATCTGATTGTTTATGAATATGCAGGTGGTGATTTTAGGAAAATCAATTTTCCACCTTTAAGCAGTAACATGAAGAAGATCTATGCAGGGAACGATAAGTTTACCATTAAAAATGGTGATTTATTTCGAACTTTCCCTATCGTAAATCCAAAAGATACAACGATTAAAGCCGGTGAAGTAAAGACATTGGTATACCGGTTAAATGGAAATAGTTTCTCCGTAAACGAAGTAAAACAAGAATAACGGAGCGGTAAATTATACCAGTCTGTTGCTTCTGGCCACTTTTATAGCATCTGCCTTAGAATTAACATTCAATTTAAGGTAGATGTTTTTAATGTGAGTTTTTACAGTCTCTGTTTCGATAAATAACTCTGTAGCAATTTGCGAACGATCCTTTCCCTTTGTAATCAGATTAAGTATTTGAGTTTCCCTTTTGGTAAGTGGCGAATCCGGGTTTTTTTGTAGTGATGTGATGACCTTTTTGGCCACATTTGGGCTCATTGGCCCACCACCTTGCATTACATCTTTAATGGCTTCAATGATTTTTAAAGAAGGTGTGTTTTTAGTGAAGTAACCGGCAGCACCATTTGCCAGCGCTTCTAAGATGACCTTTTCTGTCTCATGTACAGTTAGTATAATAATATACACTTGTGGCAATAGCTTTTTTAATAAGGGAAGTGCATCTATTCCACTGGTTCCCGGCATCTGTATATCAAGAATAATTACATCAGGATTGTCTTTTACGATTTTATGTCTGGCGGTATCAAAAGATGGATAAGTATTTACCACTTGGTAAGGAGAAGTGTTATTAACCAGGTAGGTATAGCCCTCTCTGATGGTCTCATCATCTTCAATAATCACGATTCTTGCTGCTGCTGTATCATTCATTTTCTTATACTTTAAAATTTAACAGAGAGCGTTATGGTTGTACCATTAGGGTTTGAAGTTATATTTAAGTTTCCTTTTATACGGTTGGCCCTTATCTGCATATTATTAATGCCGTGGCCGCTTTTTGGTGATTCTAAATTAAATCCGGTTCCATTATCTGTAAGCACAATTTCTAAAATATCTTCATTCATTTTTGCTGTAAAATTAACATGGTCAGCATTCGAGTATTTCAGTGCATTATTTATGCCTTCTTTAAAAATCATTAGAATATTCCTACCCAATTCAAGCGAGAGCCTCCTATCGCTATTATTCATATCGGTTTCCTCTTCAAAATGGATTGGCGTATCATTAAACATCTCATATCCAAATTCTGTAATATGGATTAACAATTCCCTTAAAGTGTCATGTTTGGGATCTAAGGACCAAAGGATATCTTTTGTCCCGGTATACAATTCATTCACATTTGTTTTTATTTTCTGAATAATGCTCCTTTTTTCCAGATCCTTTTCGTCTGTCATGCTACTCAGTACTTCTGATAAGACAGATATTCTAGTCAATTTGTTACCAAGATCATCATGAAAATCTTCTGCTGTTTGTTTTCTTATTTTAAATTGTTCTTCCAGTTTTATTTTGAGCCTTAATTTGCGTTTACGTTCGTTTAGATTAATGATGATGTATACCGACAACAGGATCAATAATATAATGATGGCAACTATAAGAAGTTTAAAAACAGTAGTTTGATAATAGGGGGGAGTAATCTCGAAATGAAAAGATGCTGTGTTGGCTGATGATATACCTGAAGCAGTAACAGCTTTTACCTGAAAGGTATATTCGCCAGGTGGTAGGGCAGTATAATTGACAGAGGAATTACTGTTGGGGTGGCTGTATTTATCGTCCAATCCGATCAGTCTATATTTATATTGTATTCCTTTGGGATTGGTTAGATAAATCCCTGTAAAATTGATGTTCAGGTGATTGTGGTTATAAGCCAGTTTTATTCTTTTATTTAACTCATGAGCCTTATAGGTTACCTGCAAGTTGTTTTGGTTTCCCTTTTTGTTTTGGGCTAATATGCTGGCCGAATTGATCGAAACATAAGGTTTGTTTTGTTGAGCAGATTCGGCATTGTTGTCGTATACAACAACGCCTTTGGTAGTACCAATCCATATTTTTCCCTTATTTTCAAATATCGAATTTTGATTGCATTCCACCAATGGAACATTTTCATTGGTATTGGTCATGATACTGAAGTCTTTAGCCCTTAATTTGTTGATGCCCCGTCCGGTTCCTGTCCATATGATTCCCTTTTCATCCAGGAGCAAGCTGTAAATGTGATCGGAAAACAACCCATCCTTTGTACTGAGCTGCTTAATTTTTCCCGTGATAAAATTCCATATAATTAAACCATTATCTGCTGTTCCAAACAGCACATGACTACCATGTTTAAGCATTGATAAGATATTTGATCCGGCAAGTGGTTTAAAGTTTAGAGGTTTGATATCTTTTTTATTGCGGATCAGATAGGCTCCGTTTTGTGTACCGGTTATCATTAAATTATTTCCTATTTCCAATAAACTAGTTTCAAAGTTCCTGCTAATCCTTTCTATTGTTCCTGCCTTCGTTGATACCATAAAACACCCTAAGTTTGTGGATATCCAGATGTTTTGATGTCTATCCTCCAGAATGGCATTAGAAGCAATAGATCGATTGCCCTCATCTACACGTTTAAAAGTACCTTTACTATAAATCCATAAGCCACCACCAACGGTTCCTACCCAAATTTTGCGACTACTGTCTTTAAATAAAAAGTTAATGCGTTTGGTATCTTCACTTTCGGAAGGAATGTTTATCCGCTTAATCTGGTTGTTTTTGTGTGCATAAATACCATCATAAGTTCCCAACCACATCTCATCCGGGTCAGGACCATTTATGATGCTCATCACAATGCTATTTTGCAAGCCTTGAGATTCATCGAAAGTCACATAGTTTTTGCTGTTGAATTTAAAAATCCCAGAGCCGTCAGTGCCAAGCCAGATGTTATTTTCGGCATCTCTGAATATTTGGTTAACGACATTGTCGGTAAAGCCATTTTTCGCATTGAAATGAATCGTCTGATGTTCAGAAATATACCATGCTCCTCGATTTGTACCCAGCCATATATTTCCTCGTTCATCCTGATTGATGGCTGTAGCTTTTTTTATGATGTCGGCATAAGCTTGTTTTACTTGACCATTTTTGAATACGAATACACCCGTTGTGGTTAGAAACCATATTTTATCTTTCGAGCGCCGGTCTACCATCAGGTCGGTTATAATTAAATTACCCAATTCTTCGTAACGTAGCTTTTGGTGCCATTTATCGCCCTCCAGGTAATACAATCCGTGCTGGAAAACAGTGGCCCAGATCTGCCGTTTATGATCGGTTTTTAGAGTGGTCACAATTTCAGAGGTATCACCGGTAATACTGAGCCGTTCGGCTTTTTGCCCATTTAGTTTAAAAATGTTTTTACCAGATATGCCGTAAACTATTCCGGATATACTGGTATTGATCCTGTCTACCCAATCATTTGTTCCCTTATAATTGTGAAAGCTACCCCCTTTATAAGAAGATAAGCCCCTTTCTGTACCTATCAAAAGGTTAATTTGCTGATCCAGTGCGAGGGAAAGTATGAAATTGCTACTCAGTCCATCGGTTTTACCCAGATTGATGAATTGATTTCCATTAAAGCAGCTTAGCCCCCCAAGTGTTGCAATCCATAATTTCCGCTGTTTATCCTGAGTTATTCCTGTAACTTGTGATTGCACAAGCCCATCCTTTATGTCGTATTGTTCAAAGTTATATCGTTGTCCAAAACTTTCAATGCCACAGATTAAAAGCAATAGGGTAATGTATAGTGGTTTTAGGTAAGACACAAATTTTTGTTTTTGGAGTTTGATTAAATATGGCTAAAATCAATAACTAAAGGAAACGTAAATATAATGTTAAAATAAAAATACCCCTTAAAGGGTTAGTGTTTTTTTATTGCATTAGATTAAATTTGTTTAATCTACAGTTATTAATATAACGTGTTACCACATTAAAATATGGACTTTAGTCAGGTGTATAAGGTTGTTTTTGTAAAATGTGAGGAAGCATCCTTTAATTTTTTTATGAATATGCCCGGTTTTACGGTAGCAGAAAAAATTGAGATAGGGGGCAAAGAGTGTCCGATATTACAATTGAGTAACGGTGATTTTATGATGCTTGTAGAAAAAGAAACCGTAGAGACAGATACCATTGTTTTAAAAACTGATGATTGTGTCAGAGATTACTATTTGTTTAATCAGAAAAGTATACCAGGATTAACAGAACCAAGATATGTAGATCATGGATTGGAACTTTGCTTCTTAGATCCGTCTGGTAATCGTTTTATCCTGACCGAAGAACGGGATTACTCAGAGGCTTGAGTAATAAAACGATAAACAGATGAAGTATAATAGGATATTGGTAGATAAGAATGAAATTATAAGTGAAAGCACTTATAGTGCTCATTATCCAAAAAATATAGGTAAGTACGCTTTGAATGTTGTGTTTAGTGGCCAGGTGGATTATACGATCGAAAAGCGGGAGATTACCCTTGTGCCTGGAAGCTTTATTTTCCTGAATCACGATACCTCTTATACCAATACTATTGATTCGACAGTTGAAGTGAATACTTTTTCAGTGCTATTTGATCCTGAATTTGTACATGATTTTGAATATTCTAATTTACTTAGGGATCATGTGCTATTGGATCAGCCTGTAGAATTTAAGCATAGAGATACACGGTTTGTAGAGTCTATTTATCCCTTGCAGGGAAATATTAAGTTTAATTTGCAGCATCTTACCAGGCACATCGAAAGTGGGGCGAATGACGAATTACTTTTAAGTGAATATTTAAACCATTGTCTGGTTAATTATTATAAGCTCTATCATTCAGAAATTATCAAAAGAGAAGCTTCACTGAAGTTTTTAAATGGGGCTACTAAAACAGAGATTTTAAAGCGACTAAGCGTTGCAAGAGATTATATGATTAGTAATTACAATAAAAACATTCGTCTGGAAGAGATTGCGCAGGTAGCTTGTTTGTCAGTAAATCATTTATTACGTACTTTTAAACAAGCGTATCAACAATCACCGCATCAGTTTCTGACCAGGATCAGGCTTCAACAAGCTAAATACTTACTCAGGAATACTGAGTATCCAATTAATGAAATTGTTGATATCGTTGGTTTCGAATGTTCCAGCTCTTTTATTCGTTTATTCAGGAATTCTTTTCAGGTTACACCAGGGCAATACAGGTGATATTAGTTTACAATATGGTGATATTCGCACATTGCTAAATGGTATGTTAAACTAAATTTGAAGCAGGAAACCCAGTATATAGATTTGGATGAATTTAATTTGGGTTAGTTAATAATATGCTCATCCGACAATGTTCGGATGAGCATTTTTTATAACTCCTTAAATTGGTTTCCGAGACGTTCAAACTTCTCAATGAGTAAGGCTATCCTTTCTTTTTCTTTTTTCATCACTGCCTTGCGCACTAGTGTTGAGCAGAATATAATCCATCCGAAAGTAAACAAGACAATCAGGCATTGTGCCCATAAGTCGAAATAGCTTAGTATTTCAAAGAAATATAGTACAATACCCAGACTTAAAGCGATGGCATAAAACCAATACAATTTGCTATACAGGCTAAACCTGCTTAACTGGTAGCGTTTCAGGTTGTCCAGAAACTCGTTGGGGTCTGTGGTGAAGTCGTGTTTAGCAAGTAGCTGGTGACTTTTATATAGCATAAATGTAGACACTGCAATTGCGGCCAGAAAAATAGTTAACCCGAGATGTGTTGTCCAGGAGTTAAAGCTATAGAACAACCATAACATCACTATTGCAACAAAGGAGAGCAGCATTCCAACGATATTTAAAAGGGACTTGTTACGAATAGCGTTTACTTCTTTTTTTGCTTGCTGCAGCATTTCATCGGATGAGATTTTAACCTCAACCGAATGCGATTGCCAAAGCGATTGTATATGATCAAATTCCTGCATGCTGATTGTATAATTCTGTAAGTTTTAATTTAATACGGTGAATTTTAACCCTTAGGTTTCCTTCGCTGATCCCTGATATCTCTGCTATTTCATTATAAGGCAGTTCATCAAGTACCATTGTAATAATGAGGCGGTCATTTTCTTCTAACTTAGAGATCGATTTATAGAGGAGGGCAACCTGTTCATTCTTTTCAGAAAGCTCTTCAGGGCGGTTTTCTATAATGTTATCCGTAAGCTCATCTTTCGATTGTCTTTTCTCTGATCTTAAATAGGTTAAACAGGTGTTTACAGCAATTCTGTAAATCCAGGTCGAGATCAGGGACTTGTTTCTAAACTTATCCAGGTTTTGCCAAACCTTTAAAAAGGTTTCCTGAAGCAAATCATTCGCTGCATCCTCATCACCTGTATAGCCGTAGCATAAGTGAAATATCTTCTTAGAATTCGTATCGAAAATTTGCTTAAATAATTGATCCTTTTTTTCCAATTGAACTGGTTTTATTCCTTAATTAGATAATGGTACACGTATTTTGTTACGCTGTGAAGGTATAAAATAAGCTCTTGATGAACAATTTTATAGAATAATTTAATTATTGTAGTTTTACAGCCTCAAAAACCATTAACATAAGATAGATGTCGAAAAAAAACAGGTTAACCTTTTTTATCTTTCTGGCCCTTGTTCTGGGTGTAGCATTAGGATATTATTTAAATGTAAAAACATTCAGTACTTATAATGATCAAATCGCCAAAGCCGATAACAGGGTAAAAGAGTTGGATGCGCAGATTCTTAAAATTCAAGACACTACTGCTGTTTCTTATGCAGCTTTAAAAACGGAGAAAAAAGCTACAGAGAAATTACGTCATGAAAATGAAGTGATCCGTGAGAAGAAGTTGGAGCCTTTGACTTTATTGAGTGACATTTTTCTTCGTTTGATTAAGATGATTGTAGCGCCATTGGTGTTTAGTACTTTGGTGGTGGGTGTAGCAAAAGTGGGCGATGTGAAAGCCGTAGGCAGAATTGGTGGTAAAACGATGCTTTGGTTTTTAAGTGCCTCTCTCTTGTCACTGGTACTGGGGCTTATTATGGTTAATATCTTCAAACCGGGGGAAGCGATGAATTTGCCTTTGCCTCCAAGTAACATTGATACAGGCATTCATAAAGTAGCACTTTCGCTTAAGGAATTCATTTCTCATATTGTGCCTAAAAGTATGGCGGAGGCTATGGCTACCAACGAGATCCTTCAAATTGTTGTTTTCTCCTTGTTTTTTGGTGTAGCGACTGCTGCTATTGGCGAAAAGGGGCAGGTCATTATCAATTTCTTTGATGCAGTAGCGCATGTGATCTTGAAAGTAACCGGATATGTGATGAACTTTGCACCATTTGCTGTATTTGGAGCGATGGGGGCCATTGTTGCCAAGCAGGGACTGGGCGTATTGTCTACCTATGCTTTATTCATTGGTGAGTTTTACTCTACCATGTTATTGCTGTGGGTGATCTTGATTGCCATAGGTTTTATGGTTTTAAAATCGAGGGTCTTTAACCTGATAAACAGAATGAAGGAGCCGGTAATTTTGGCTTTTAGTACTGCCAGTAGCGAGGCTGCATATCCTAAAACGATGTTGCAGCTGGAGCGTTTTGGTTGTAAAGATAAGATCGTTAGTTTTGTGCTGCCTTTAGGCTACTCCTTTAACCTGGATGGCTCCATGTTGTACATGACTTTTGCTTCGTTGTTTATTGCACAGTCGTACGGAATACACTTGTCTTTTGAACAGCAGATTACCATGCTGTTGATCCTGATGTTAACTAGTAAAGGGATTGCGGGTGTTCCAAGAGCCTCCCTGGTAGTTATAGCAGGTACAATTGCTACTTTTAATATTCCTGAGGCAGGATTGGCCTTATTGATAGGGATTGATCCATTACTGGATATGGGCCGGTCGGCAACCAACGTGATTGGAAACAGTTTAGCTACCGCAGTAGTGAGTAAGTGGGAGGGCGATCTTACAGAGCCGCTGGACTAAAAGGCTTTTAAGATTAAAAATTTCAATATATATAATAAAATAGAATGAGTACCAGAGCAAAAAAAATATTCCTAGCCTTAACTATCGTAGTTCCTTTTCTGATCTATTGTGTGGTTTATTACACACCGATGTTCCGCAATGCACCATATAAGCTAAAGGAGTTTGTGTCTATCGACTTTAAGTGGGGTTTGGGTAATAATCTGGAGAATTCCTATAACTCGGCTACAGGTGATTATCAGTATGTAAACGGACAGGATTCTCTGATCAAAACGAATGTGAAATTAAGAAAGGATGATATTCTGTATCTCCATTCAAAAGCAAACGAGTTGGGTTTCTGGAATTTTCCGGATGTATTGGCCAATCAGGGAACCAATCTTGATTCTTCCAAGGTACTTCGTTATGTGATCCAATTTAATTATCAAAAAAAGTCTAAAAAGGTAATCTATCTTACAGATTATAACGAAATACCAAAACTTAAAGGACTTGCAGAACAAATGAAAACGCTTTTACTGCAGAGTATTAACGATGCAGAAGAACGGTATGGAAAACAAGCTGCATCAAAAAACTAAATCATTTGTGTATTTAGGAAATAAAATTCTATATTTGCACCTCGATAAAAATAAACAATTTAAAAATAATAATTAATTAACAATGTACGCAATAGTAAATATAGCAGGACAGCAATTCAAAGTTGCAAAAGACCAGCACCTTTTTGTACACCGTTTGCAAGGAGATGAGGGCGCTAGTATTGAATTTGACAATGTATTGTTGGTTGAAGATGGTGGTAAAATCTCTGTAGGAGCTCCTACATTGAAAGGTGCATCGGTTTCAGCTAAAATCGTGTCTCATTTAAAAGGTGATAAAGTAATCGTTTTCAAAAAGAAACGTAGAAAAGGTTACAAAAAGAAAAATGGTCACCGTCAGTATTTCACCAAGATCCAGATCTCTGGTATCAGTTTATAATTATTGTTAAACATAAATTGCCGTTCATTCGGTAGTTAATAAAATATAAAACAAGATGGCACATAAAAAAGGAGCCGGTAGTTCCAGAAACGGACGTGAATCGCATAGTAAACGTTTAGGTATCAAAATTTTTGGTGGTCAGGAAGCTATCGCTGGAAACATTTTGGTACGTCAACGTGGTACAAAACATCATCCTGATAAAGGAGTAGGTATTGGTAAAGACCATACTTTGTTTGCTTTAGTTGATGGTACTGTAATTTTCAAAAAGAAACAAGACAACAAATCTTATGTTTCTGTTTTACCTGCTGCAGTTGTTGCTGAAGTAGTAGAGAAAAAAGCACCTGCTAAAGCTGAAAAAGTTGCTGCCGGAGAAGCTGAAAAAGCTCCTGCAAAAAAAGCTCCTGCTAAAAAGGCAGCTAAGGCTGATACAGCAGAATAATTAAAAATACATTACAAAAAAAGCTGATCGTTATTTTTAATGATCAGCTTTTTTTATGCGCTATTTTAAGCGATTTATGCCCTCGACTTATATTTCTTAGATCTGATGTGATTTAACTCATGTTCCAGCTTTTTTAGCGAACTTGTAAAGTGTTTAAAGGCAGTTTCCAAATCATTTAAAATTATGCCAATCTTTGCAGGTGTTTCCGCTGCCTGCTCCGGTGCTGCACCGTGTAATAGCCAATCATAACTTTTACCATAGTACCTTGCTATTTCATGCAAGGTATTGAAAGAAGGGTACTGATTACCAAGTTCTATCTGCGAATAATTACTTCTCGACAAGCTTAATATATTCGCTATAAATGCCTGAGAGAGGCCACTGTTCACCCGTAATTCTTTTATACGTTCCCCGATGTCTTTCTTGGATAGAATTTCTTGCATAATTAATATTTATTTCGTTGATTTGCCAATGTTGGGATAATTAATTGCTTAAAAAACAAGACAATTTTAGCTCCATAAAATTTATTAGGGTATCAATTTACAGTAAGGGGATTAACAAGGTTGATGCTAAAACCAGTGTATAATGGTCGCATGGGAGTTGCCTGTGTTAACCAAATATGCCTTATAGCACTTAAAACAAGTTAAAAATGCCACATAGAAACAATTGCGAAGGTGCCTCAGGTTCATTTTTTTTGATCAATAAAAATCATGAGCTCTCATTTTTCAAAATAAATTCATCAAATGACCTGGGTAGTTTCCTTGAAAAAAATCCCGTAGTTGGGGAGTCGATTGTGGAAATCATTGCACAGAAATATAAAAGTAACTTTATTAGTTTACTGGCAAGAAGTTTCGAAGGGCATTGTTTTAGCATAGAGCAGCGCTTCTCAGTTTTCAAGTCTACCGACCTTGTTTTTCATATTGTTTTTACCCCCTTAACGATAAATGGGGTAACGGATGCGGTGGTTTGCAGTGTAGTGGATATGAGTAGTTCTAAAGGACTCATTAGCATGATCAGGGAGTACTCACATTTGGCTTCGCACCAGTTAAGAGCGCCCATCACTAATATTCTAAGTCTTTCTACGATTACCAATTATAGCCAGCTGGAGACTTACGATGTGTTAAAAATCACGCAATTGCTAGGCGATATCAATACACAAGCTGTAAAGTTGGATGAAATCATTAAAATGTTAAATGAGGTGCTCAATAAGCGGGAGAACATTGCGCTGTTTGATAAGTTTGGAGCAAAAGCGGCACACCAGCACATTGTGCTGATTGATGATGATGTGATCACCAATAAAATGCACAAAATGCTGATTCGAAAACATCCCAGTGAAAAACGGATAGTTGTATTTGATAATCCGCAAAAGGCATTGTTCTATATTCAGCAGAACAAACCCGACCTTATTTTATTAGACCTGCATATGCCGAATATTGATGGTTGGAGGTTTCTGGAAATGATGGAAGAACTCAATATCTTTATTGATGTAATTATTGTATCCTCATCGATTGATCCAAGCGAACATTCTAAAGCGAAATCATTTCTTTGTGTTAAGGATTTTTATACCAAACCATTAACGACAGAAAAAGTAAACCAACTATTAGATCATTGAAGGGAACCCTTAATATTCTCTGTTCATTAACAACGCGGCCAATTTAAAGAGCTCAACCTTACGGGTTTCATCAACTTTTAACGAAGTTAAAGCACTAAAAGCTTTGTCAGAGTAATTTCTCATCTCTATGTTAGCCAGTTCCCTGATGTTATAATCATCATAAAGCGCAGTTGTGTTTTTAATTTTATCTGTATGGTCTTTGTTGATACTTTGATACTCCAACTCCAGGAGGTCATTTTCATTTGCGAGCTCTTTTAATTTCAACAGCAGCAGGGTTTTCTTATTGGCGATGATATCACCACCTACCTGTTTCCCAAATTTTTCAGGGTCGCCGTATACATCTAAAATGTCATCCTGTAACTGGAAGGCTATCCCTAAGTTTTCTCCAAATTCATATAGCTGTTCAGCTTCCATAGCGCTTGCACCGGCTACTTGTGCACCCAGTTTCATCGCACCGCCTAAAAGAACAGCTGTCTTTAGACGAATCATGTTAATATAGTCAGTAATACTTACTACTTGTTGTTCTTCAAACTCCATATCCAGTTGCTGACCTTCGCACACACCTTGCGCAGTGGTGTTGAAGGTATTCAGTGCATCTTTCAGTACAGTACTGTTTAGCATAGAAAGCTGCTTGTTGGCTTCCACCATCATCACATCACCGCTCAAAATGGCATTATTTACACCCCATTTTTCATGTACGGTTTGTTTTCCCCTTCTTAGTGGCGCCTTGTCCATAATGTCATCATGGATCAAGGTGAAATTATGAAAAGTCTCGATGGCCAATGCAGCCGGCATCGCAGTCTGTATATCCCCTTTAAACAAATCTGCAGCCATCAATGTCAATACAGGTCTTATTCTTTTGCCTCCTAAGCTCATAATGTAACGTATAGGCTCATAAAGTCTTTCAGGATGTGCAGGATAATTAATGTTTTGAACAGCGTTTTCTATAACTTCTTGTAATTGATTAGGAGTATACATTTTTACAAAGGAATTTACCGGAATCTTATTTTATTGTTGAATTAATGAGAAATCTATTTGACGTTTAGACAAGTCTACTTTTTTTACTTTTACCATCACTTCATCGCCCAACTGATATTTTTTATGTTTACGCTGACCAACGATGCAGTAGTTTTTTTCGTCGAGCACATAGAAATCGTCGGTAATATCACGAAGGCGGATCATGCCTTCACATTTGTTTTCAGTGAGTTCAACATACATTCCCCATTCTGTAACACCTGATATAATGCCTGCAAAAATATTGCCTACATTCTCTTCAAGATATTCGGCTTGTTTGTACTTGATGGATGCGCGTTCCGCATCAGCAGCACGCTTTTCCATGGCAGATGAGTGCGATGCAGCAATTTCATATTCTTCCTCATTGGCCGATTTCTCGTTGTTTAAATAAGCCGCAAGCAGCCGGTGTACCATCACGTCCGGGTACCGGCGGATGGGGGAGGTGAAGTGGGTATAATGGTCAAAAGCCAATCCGTAATGACTGGTTTTCTTGGTTGTATAAATGGCTTTAGCCATCGATCGTATGGCCAGTTGAGTCAATACATTCTGTTCTTTTTTGCCTTCCACATCTTCCATCAGGTAATTTAAAGACTTCGCAATCTCTTTATCTGATTTCATATTGATCTTATAACCAAATCGCGCGGCAAATAAAGCAAAGCTGCTTAGGTTTTCCAGGTTTGGCGAATCGTGAGAACGGTATACAAAAGTGTATTTCTGTTTCCCTTTTCCTTTTTTAGCAATAAACTCAGCAACCTTTTTATTGGCCAGCAGCATAAAGTCTTCGATCAGCTTATGCGCGTCTTTACGTTCTTTTACGTAAACACCAATTGGCTTACCATGTTCGTCCAGTTTAAACTTTACTTCAGTGCTTTCAAAGCTGATGGCACCGTTTTTAAACTTCTTTTCGCGCAGGATATAGGCTAACTCATTTAGTTTGAGGATTTCTGCAGCATAATCTCCTGCTTTATTTTCAATCACCTCTTGTGCTTCCTCATAGCTAAAACGTCTGTCGGAGTGGATTACCGTACGTCCAAACCATTCTGTAATGATATTGGCTTTTTCATCCAGCTCAAATACAGCTGCAAAACAAAGTTTATCTTCATTTGGGCGAAGTGAGCAAACACCGTTGCTTAAACGTTCAGGCAACATAGGTATCACCCGGTCAACCAGGTATACTGAGGTCGCCCTCGAATAGGCTTCTTTATCTAGATAACTATTGGGCTGTACATAATGCGAAACATCAGCGATATGCACACCAATCTCATAATTGCCGTTTTCTAGTGTTTTAAAAGATATGGCATCATCAAAATCTTTTGCATCAGCAGGGTCAATGGTAAAAGTAACTGTATTCCTAAAATCCCTGCGGTCTTTTAGTTCAGTGGTGTTTATTTGTTCAGGGATAGAATTCGCTTCATTTTCTACTTCAGCCGGGAAACTTAACGGGAAGCCATATTGGGCAAGGATGGCATTCATTTCCGTATTGTTCTCACCCTGTTCGCCCAGAATATTCATGATGCGACCAATAGGATTTTTAGCCCCTTCCGGCCATTCGGTAATGCTTACCTGCACCTTTTGACCATTTTTGGCCCCATTGATGTCACTCAAAGGCACAAAAATGTCATGCAACATTTTACGATCGTCGATATTTACAAAAGCGTAACGGTCAGAAATTCTGATCACACCGATAAAGTCTGTTTTTGCTCGAGCAATGATTTCTACAACTTCACCTTCATTTTTACGGCCGCTCTTTTTGGCATATATATATACTTTTACTCTATCGCCATGTAGTGCATTGTGCAACTTTCTGGCCGAGACAAAAATATCTTTTTCAAATTCGTCATCTGGAATTACAAATGCTGAGCCATCCGCAGTCATATCCACCTTTCCTATTAGAAAAGTCTTCAGGTCTTTCAACTTGAATTTCCCTTTCTCAGGTTCTAAAAACACACCTTTCCTCGACTGCTCTTTTAATACATCCAATATGGTATCTCTTGATGCAGCATCAGTAATATTTAATTTAGCCGAAATCTGCTTATAATTCAGCGCTTCGTTGTTGCTTTTTTCCAGTACATCGCTAATCAATTGGATTAAAACGAGTTCCAGATGAGACGATTTCTTTTTTGCCATAGTCTATGTATGAATCACCCGAAGGTAACAATTTGAACCGAGTATTGTTGGATTTTGTATCTTTGATTATACCGCTGATTGTTGAACTTAACTACTATTTAAAATGATTGCCATTAATAAAGATGTAGCGATATTTAAGGTCATGATTTTATTAAAAAGGTATGATAAAGTAAAAGAAAGAGAGATCCGAAGAGCTATAAATACTGGCTTGATCAGGCTTTCCGCTACATTAAAGAAAGAGTAGGGATTAGCCTGGTATTGCTGCAATGAGTTTCTTTGTATATTCCGCTTGCGGGTTGTTATAAATATCCTCTGGAAAACCTTGTTCTTCAATTTTACCTTTATTCATAACAATCATCCGGTCTGACAAGTGTTTTACTACTGCCAAATCATGAGAAATAAATATATAAGTAAGTCCATATTCTTGCTGTAACTCACGTAGCAAGTTCAATACCTGAGCTTGAACTGACACATCCAATGCAGATACCGATTCATCACAAATGATAAATTTGGGTTGTAATGCCAGGGCCCTTGCAATCACAATGCGCTGTCTTTGTCCACCCGAAAATTCGTGCGGATATCTATTAAAATGCTCTGGTTTTAAATCTACCCGGTTCAATAAATTCATGACATGGGCTTTTCGCTGCTCATCATTGTCGAACATTTTATGCACTTGCAAAGGCTCCATCAATGCATTGCCCACAGTTAAGCGTGGGTTAAGCGAGGAGTAAGGGTCTTGAAAGATGATCTGCACATCGCGTCTCATTTTTCTCAACTCTGCTGTTTTTAACGAAGTAATGTCGATTCCATCAAATAGAATACTGCCCGATGTAGGTTCTACAAGTCGTATGATACTTCGTCCTAAGGTCGTCTTCCCACATCCGGATTCGCCAACTAATCCTAGTGTTTCCCCCGGAAATACATCGAAAGTAATATCATTTACTGCTTTTACATAGGTGTTAACTTTACCAAACAAACCTTTACTTATCGGGTACCAGGTGCAAAGTTGTTTTACTTGTAGTAACGGTTTTGCGCTGTACAATTTTTCCCTACGCACTGTAATTTCCTCTCGTGTATAACTGTTTACTTCCAGCAAATGCGCAAGGGCCATATCCTTGTTCTCATTTAAAAAATCAGCTACTACCGGCAATTTTTTCAATAACCTTTGTGGACTTGGTCTGCAGGCCAATAGACCTTTGGTATATGGATGTTTCGGAGTTTCAAATATTACTTTTGCCGATCCCTGTTCCACAATTTTCCCTTTGTACATTACAGCCACTTCATCAGCAATTTCTCTAACCACGGCAAGATCATGGGATATAAAGATCATAGCCATACCACGTTCGGTTTTCAGTTTTAGTAATAGCTCCAGTATGGTTTTTTGTACTGTCACATCTAATGCTGTGGTAGGTTCATCGGCAATCAACAGTTCCGGATTGCAACTTAATGCCATAGCAATCATTACGCGCTGTTTTTGTCCGCCTGACAATTGGTGTGGGTAGCTATCAAAAATATTTTCGGGACGAGGTAATTGCACTTCTTTAAATAAAGCGATAGTTTGTGCTTTGGCTGTATGTTTATCTACTTTTTGGTGCAACATAATGGCTTCCTTTACCTGGTATCCGCAAGTAAACACCGGATTAAGGGAAGTCATAGGTTCTTGAAAGATCATGGCAATTTTGTTGCCTCTATATTTTCTGATGGCTTCAGGAGATAAATCAAGGAGGTTGACTTGCTGAAAATCAATTTCACCACCAATTTTGGTGCTTTGTGGATCATGCAAGCGCATAATAGAAAAAGAGGTCACTGATTTCCCGGAGCCCGATTCGCCAACTATGCCTAATACTTTTCCTTTTTCAATACTGAAACTGACATCGTTAACTGCTTTCAGCCACGAGTTATCTTCCTTATTAAGGAATTGTATGTCAAGATTTTTAACGTTTAGCATTTACCTCCTCCGTCCATTGTCGATATCTAATAGACGAATATAATCATAATCTTTCTCTTGAAGAATCCTGAAATAAATTCAGGATACCAAATGCTTTAAAAACATTAAACTTGCATTTTTATCATAGAAGTCGGCTTGTTTGCTTAATTTTGCGGTATGGAAAGAGAAATTCTTGATACCAAGCGTAAAGCTTTAAAGATTAACTTAAACCCTAGAATTTACGGGACCTTTGCAGAAATAGGGGCAGGACAGGAGGTGGCTCGTAACTTTTTTACTGCGGGTGCTGCATCGGGTACTGTAGCAAAAACCATGTCGGCCTATGACATGACTTTTAGCGATGTAATTTATGGTGCCGAAACTTCAGGAAGGTATGTAAGTGAGTCGAGGTTATTGAAAATGCTGGGTCATGAGTTCAGTTTATTAACCGAGCGCTTAAGTGGCGAGAAATATGAAGACCGTACCTTTTTCGCTTTTGCTGATACCGTTACTACTTTAAACTATAATAAATCTAATGATCCACATGGCTGGATCGGTATTCGTTTCCAGGCCGAGCCGGGAGGGGAGCCTAACGAAATATTTTTCCACGTACGTTTACTCGATACCGATGCTGCATTGCAGCAAAATGTATTGGGTATTATAGGTGTAAACCTGGTTTATGCTGCTTTTTATTTTAATCAGGATCCTAAAACGATGATTGAGTCTCTGGCAGATAACCTTACTGTAGGTTCTGTGGAGATTGATTTGATCTCTGTTAACGGGCCGGTATTTAAGGGGATAAACAATATCCTGTTAAACTTATACCTGATTGTTAAAGACTTCTCTGATGCGGCTATATTTGATTCTAAGGGTAAACCTTGCTTACCCAAAGACCTGTTGTACAAGAAAGATATTATGATTTTGCGAACCAAATATGCGCAGAAATCAAATCCCAATTTTAGCATGTTAAACAAAGCGGTGGATCAGTTTGTCATTACCGAGAATGTTAAAGAGGATAACCTGAGTGTATTGATCGAGGTACTGATGTCGAATGTGCTGAGCTCCAATGATGAGGCACCCGACAGTATTGACCTCAGAGCTGTCGCTAAGAGGGCCGAAGAAATGTGCAATACAGGGAACCTGGTTATTGTATCCAATTTTGCAAGGCACAATAAGCTGGCTAAATACCTGGATCGTTGCCGACCTAAAAGTGTGGGGATATCTACTAACATTAACAACTTAAAATTCGTATTCAATTCCACCAATTTCGGCGAGAATTATACCAGTCAGCTGTTGAGTTATGTGAGTGATATGTTTAGTAAAAACGTAAAACTTTTTGCCTACCCATACCTGGATAAAAAAACCAGTCAGGTTATTACCAGTGCAAACATGCCGGTAACTGCTGATGCCAGGCCGTTGTTCGACTTCTTAATTATCAACGGTTATATTACCGATATTAAGGAGTATAGTGAGAGCGATGTAAAGACAGTTTAATCCGATTTTTTATAAGGATCAGGAATTGTAATGCCCATTAGTCTTTCAGGATGTTCTATCGCTTTAAACCCAAATTGAGCATATAGCCCGTGTGCGTCTAATGTACCCAGCATATATCTTCTCAATCCCTGTAGGTCTTTGTGAAATAGCATAAAGGACATTAGTTTTTTAGATAGACCCTGGCCACGATATGCTTCTTCTACATATACGTCTGCGAGGTAGGCGAAAGTAGCTTTATCTGTGATCCAACGGGCAAAACCTATCTGTTTGGTTTCCTTATAAATCCCAAAGCAAAGGGAATTCTCAATGGAAGTTTTAACAATTTGCATTGGAATGTCCTTTGCCCAGTACGATTGTGTACTTAAATAATGATGGATGGCTATTGGATCAAGTTTCAGTTTATCATCGGAAAAGATAAATCCCTGTTCTTGAATTTCCATTAGTTGCGCATATTAATAAATTGTAAAGGCTGTCCAAAATCTTCTTTTTTACACAGTGCAATTACGCCTTGAAGGTCATCAATGCTTTTGCTTTGTACCCGTACCTGATCTTCCATCATTGAAGCCTGTACTTTTAAACCACTTGCTTTTATTTTAGCAACGATTTTTTTAGCGGTTTCTTTGTCAATGCCCTCTTTAATGGATATTTCTTTCCTGATCATATTGCCGGAAGCATATACTTCCTTGCCAAAATCAAGGCTGTTTGAATCCAGATTCTGTTTCACCATACGCGAAATAATGGCATCTTGAATGGCCTTTAAACGCATGTCATCTTCCGTAACAATGGTAATCACATTTGTTTTTTTATCGTGATCAATAGTGCTTTTAGAGGTACTGAAATCATAGCGGTTCAGGATTTCTTTTTTAGCATTATTCATCGCATTATCAAGTGTTTGCGCGTCTACTTTGCTTACTATATCGAAAGTGGGCATGATTATTATGGCTTTAGTGTAAAAAATAGATTAGATTTAATTAATTATTTGGTCGGGGCAATTCTACATAACAAATATAAAACAATTAAAGTTAATGCGTATGAAAACCAATAAGTCAAAAGTGCAAAAAAAAGTCGCAAAAAAGGTTGTTAAAAAACAATTCGAAAAGAGCTTAGCAGAGAAAATTCTTGAATCTGTGAAGCAGCTAGGGCAAGATGCAGAGAAGATTGGTGATGATATTGCTTTGGTCAGTAAGTTTGTAGCCAAGAAGTTATCAAAAAGGTTTCAGCATGTTAAATTAGCTGTTGAACGTAACATTGATGAGGCCCGATCGGTAAATAAAAAAGCGATTAAAAAGGCTAAAAAGAAAGCTGAAGCCATTCAGAAAGAAGTTAAAAAAGAGGTTTCCAAAGACGTTAGAAAAGCTAAAAAGGCAGTTAAGGTAGCAAGAGCATCGGTTAAACCGGTAGTTCAAAGTGTTAAAGTTGCGGCTTTAGCTACCGAAGAAAAGGCTGCAAATGCGATTGCTAAGCCGGTAGCAGCAGCTGTTACTTCGGCTGTTAAGTCTGTTTCAAAACCGGCAGCCACCCCGGTAAAGACGGCAAGTCCGGCAACGGCAAAACCGGCGGTTAAAATTGCTCCAAAAAGCACTCCGATAAGTAAAGCACCTGCAAAAACTATGGCCAGTAAAACCACTGCAGCTAAAGGGCCTGTTAAAAAGGTTACTCCGGCAAGTAAAGCACCTGCAAAGCCAGCAGCGGTAAAACCTGTGGCAGTAGCGGCTAAGCCAAGCCCTGAAAAAGCAACCGTGCCAGCAGCAGCTTCTGTAAATGGTACCCCTGTAGTACCTACTAAAGCCGATTCAGAAAGTAAATAAGATTGTGTTAAGTGAGAATTGAGTAATTACTTGATAATTAACAATTACTTAACAATAGAATTCGCAGTTTTGAACATCCCTGTTTTGAACAGGGATTTTTTGATTTAATAAATGACGAAGAAAAAGGCTCCATTTCTAAACAGAGAGATCAGTTGGTTGTACTTTAATGAACGGGTTTTACAGGAGGCTGCCGATGATACTGTTCCTTTAATAGAACGAATAAAGTTTTTATCTATCTTCTCTTCTAACCTGGAGGAGTTTTATAGAGTAAGAGTAGCTACGTTAAGTCGACTGGCTAATCTTAACGATAAAGCCAAAGCCTTGCTGGGTTTTAACCCTAAAAAAGTATTAAATGAAATCAAAAATATCGTTGTAAAGCAAGAACGTAAGTTTGAGCAATTATTTAAAGCAACACTGATCAATGAACTGGCCCAAAACCGGATCTTTATATTAAACGATACCCAGTTAAACGTTGCTCGCGGACAATTTGTAAGAGACCATTTCAGAGATAAAATTCTTTCTAACCTGGTTCCCATCATGATAGATCTGGACAGGCCCTTTCCGGAGCTTAAAAACAGGTATCTGTATTTTTTTGTACGTCTTTCAAGAAATACAGCCAATAAGAACGAAAAGTATGCACTTATCGAGTTGCCGCCTGATTTGCCCAGATTTTTGGTACTGCCCGAAACGAATGGCTTAAAATTCATTATCCTTGCCGAAGACATCATCAAATACTGCCTGGACGATATCTTTTATGTTTTCAATTACGACAACATGGAAGCCTATTCCATACAGCTTACGCGTGACGCCGAACTGGATATTGATAAAAATGTAAGCGATAAATTTATAGAAGAACTAAAAGCGAGTCTCGATAAACGTAAAAAGGGAAAGCCTATGCGTTTATTGTACGATACGGAAATGCCTTTTGAAATGCTGACAGTGTTGATCAATAAAATGAAAATTGAGGCCGAAAGTCTTATTCCGGGTAATCAGTATCATCGCTTTGGGGATTTTATAGCTTTCCCAAATGTGGGTAGTCCCAATCTGGAATATAAGCCGAATGTACCTCTAAAAGTGCATGGTTTGCACCGTACCGAAAGTATTTTTAATAAGCTTCAGGAAAAGGATTATTTAATTAATCTACCTTATCAATCATACGATTACATCATTCTTTTCCTTCGCGAGGCAGCGATTGATCCAAAGGTTACAGAAATCAACATCACCTTGTACAGGTTGGCCGAGAATTCGAGAGTTATCAATGCTTTGATCAATGCCGCTAAAAATGGCAAAAAGGTCAATTGTTTGGTCGAGCTAAAAGCGCGTTTTGATGAGAGGGCCAATATTGCCTGGACTGGCCGACTAGAGGAAGAGGGTGTAACTGTAAATTATGGGTTAACAAATTATAAAGTTCACTCTAAAATTTGCCTTGTAAAAAGAATGGAAAAGGGCAGGGCAGTATATTATGCTAATCTGGCGACAGGTAACTTTAACGAAAAAACGGCAAGGCTTTATTGCGATCATAGTATTTTTACTGCTAAGAAGGAAATCACCGCTGATCTGGTTAAGCTCTTTAAAGCTTTGAATAAAAAGACTGTCATCATGGGATTTAAGCATTTGATTGTTTCACCCCTCGAATCCAGAGATAAGTTTTATCAACTGATAGACCGTGAGATCAAGTTTGCCAAACAAGGAAAACCGGCCTATATGATCTTAAAAGTAAACAGTCTGGCGGATGAAGGCATTGTTGAAAAGCTGTATGAGGCAAGCAATGCAGGTGTAATCATTAAACTTATTGTCCGTGGTATTTGTACCCTTGTTCCCGGTATTAAAGATTTTAGTGCCAATATTACGGTCATCAGCATTGTTGATAAGTTTCTGGAACATGCCCGCGTATTTATTTATGGCAATAATGGCAAGGAAGAAATGTTTCTTTCTTCGGCCGATTTAATGAGCCGTAATTTTGAGCATCGGGTGGAGGTTGGTTTTCCGGTACTTGATAAAGATGCAAAGCAGGAAATCAGAGACATTATAGAGTTTCAATTACAGGATAATGTAAAAGCAAGGGATATTACCCGCTTAAACAACAATAAATACCACAAAAATAACCTGAAAACAAAAATCAGGGCACAGGTACAAACCTACAATTACTTAAAAAATAAACACCACTAAAGCCAATGTTAAGATACGCTGCCATAGATATCGGTTCAAATGCGGTTAGATTATTAATTGCTGACATCTCTAAGAATGAAAACGGTTTTTCTTTTAAAAAGAATACCCTCGTTAGGGTTCCGTTACGATTAGGGGATGATGCTTTTTTAGATCGTCGCATTTCCGATCGTAAAGTTGAAGAGCTACTGAAAACCATGTCAGCCTTTAAAAATCTGATGGACGTATACCATGTTTCTGAATACTTGGCTTGTGCCACTTCGGCGATGCGTGAAGCGGAAAATGGTGCCGATATTATTAAACAAGTTAAGCAATTAACTGATGTAGATCTGGAGATTATCGAGGGTCAAAGGGAAGCCAATATCATTTATGCCAATCACATCGAAGAAAATCTGGATATCAAAAAAAGCTATTTGTACATCGATGTTGGTGGGGGTAGTACGGAACTTTCTGTTTTTGTAAACAGGGTGCCGGTTGCTTCTAAATCATTTGACATTGGAACTATACGGATCCTTGATAACAAGGATAAAGATGAGACCTGGGAGGAGATGAGAAACTGGGTAAAAGAAAACACCAAAGCCTTAAAAAATCTTGCCGGTATTGGTACCGGGGGCAACATCAACAAACTTTTCCGGATGTCGGACGAGAAGGAGGGGATGCCTTTATCTTTCTTAAAATTAAAATCGCTTTACAACCAGCTCAATTCGCATTCTCTTAAAGAGCGGATCAGTGTTTTTGGTTTAAATCCAGATCGGGCGGATGTAATTATACCGGCTTGCGAAATTTATATTACGTTATTAAAGTGGACTGGTATCAAGCAGATCTATGTTCCTAAAGTAGGCCTTGCCGATGGGATCATCAGCCTGCTGATCGAGGAAAATCTTATAGGTAAATAAGGGCGAGGTAATTGCCATGGTGACTTACAGAAGCAGGATTGGTGCTTCTGTACGAGTAGTCTGAATTGTCATAATCACTTATTTTAAGCTGTAAACTGTTTAGTATAGCTGTTTTTGTTGCTGCTATGGTATGAATGTATGCCCTGGATATGGAGCTTTGCGTGTAATATCTTTTACCTTGGTAAAGCACATCTCCGGTAGCTGTTTTTTGATGTATAATCATGTTGTTACAGCTGATTAAGGTAGGGGCAAAGGTTATTGTTTTTACTTCCTTTGTATGTGCTTTATAGGCAGACTCTTTCATTGTCCACATTAACCATACCATTAGATCCGGGTCTTTTGCGATGTGGATCAGAAAACGCTCGGCTACGGTGAATATTTTCTCCAGGTACCCTGTCCTTTTCCAGTTGCTTTCTTTTGAGGCCTGGCTCAAATCAACAATGTCATTCCCTACCAAGTGCTTTCAGTTTATCTTCGATAATTGATATGGTTGCATTTACATTTAGCATTCGCGCCATCTCCAAATTATCAATTTCAATGTCAAACTCTTCTTCCACATCCAAAATTACATCTACCAGGTTGGCTGAATTAATTTTAAGGTCTTTAATGAAATCTGTTGACGGACTAATGGTTGTTAAAGCTTCTTTGTCATGGGTATAAGGAGCAACAATTTCTTTCAATTTTGCTACGAGTTCTTCTCTCTCCATTTTAGTACTTTTTAAAGATAATGCAGGCGTTAACATCACCAAAACCAAAGCTTGCTTTAGCTAATATATCAATGTTTTGATGAATTATTTGCTGTGAACACTTATTTTTATTTATCAGTTGAGCTATTTCAGGGTTTAGGTCTTCGCAATTTACCGAAGGGAAAATAAAGCCATGTTGTAACTGCAATACCGATGCTATACATTCAATGCTTCCGGCAGCACTTAAACAGTGCCCAATCATTGCTTTTAAGCTGTTGACGTAGGGAAAATTTTTAGCATTGCGATTTAAGGCAGCGGCCCAATTTTGTATTTCGAGTGCATCTTTACTTGTGGCCGTAAGGTGCCCGTTAATGACATCTACAGCATCAGCAGTGATGCCAGAGCTGTGTAATGCAGCTTGTATACAACGTTGCACAGCAACCGCATTCGGCGCTGTCATGCTACCGCTGCCCCGCTGTCCGCCCGAATTGATATTGCCTCCTAATATTTCTGCATAGATATTGGCTCCTCGGGCCAGGGCACTATCCAGCGACTCTAAGACTAAAGCTCCTGCGCCACTGCCCGGTACAAAGCCACTGGCGCTGGCACTCATTGGTCTTGATCCCTTTTCAGGTTCGTGGTTGTGTTTAAATGTACAAACTTTCATGGCATCAAAGCCACCCCATATATAAGGGCCACTGTCACTTGTGCTGCCTGCAAGCATTCTGGTTGCCTGACCGCTTTTAATGCGGTCATAAGCCATTAAAATGCTTTCAGCACCCGTTGTACAGGCCGATGAGTTGCTGCTTACCTGGTTACCCAGGCCAAGCTTACCACCCAGGTAAGCACTAATGCCGCTGACCATGGTTTGTACCACCACTGTACTGCCCAATTTGCGTACCTGCAGGTCGTCAACTTTGTAAATGGCCTCCCTAAATTTGTCAATGCCCGACGTGCCGGTGCCAAATATGGTTCCGCTTTCCCAGTCGGCATCATCTGCATTGGAGATTGGCAGGTTGGCATCCTGCCAGGCATCCATGCCGGCGATAATTCCATACAGGATTCCACTACTGTTAAAATTTCTGCGTTCTAAATCGGTTAGATATTTGGCAATCAGCTCATCGGATAGTTTCGGTTTTCCTGCAATCTGGCAGGAAAACTGTAGTCTTTCTAATTCCGGATCGTGTTTAATACCCGATACGCCTTGTTTAATAGCTTTCGTAAATGCAGTTAAGCCAACTCCATTTGGTGCTACAACACCCATACCGGTTATGACTACACGTTTAGCCATTCATTTTATTGGTTACCATTCCGGCAATTGTCCCTTTGCAAACTACTTCTCCGGCCGCATTGGTCATTTGTACTGTACAATTCAGCTTTTTAAAACGGAAATATACTTTTTGTGCGGTTACCGTTACTTTTTCTCCCGGAAAAACAGGTTTCATAAAATCTATAGCCGTTGATGTTAGCATCACATGGCCGGGCATACCACCCTCAGCACTTCCTGATAAATATATACCCAGACAAACCAAACCAATTTGGGCCATGGTTTCGGTTAAAATTACACCTGGTGTTACGGGATGGTCTTTAAAATGACCTTTATAAAAATCAAGATCTGCATCGAAAGTGTAAGAGCCTTTAACACCGTTTTCGTCAATCTCTTCCAGGTCATCTACAAATAAAAATGGTTTCGTGTAAGGTAAGTGCGCTAAGATCTCTGTTTTGTTCATGTTAAAATTATTGTTGTTCTTAAATTATTACTTTTAAAATTTATTCTTGTTGTATTGTCGTTTGATAATAAAAAGTTTACCATTTCAATAATACTCTTTGCGCCGAAAACCCTGGTCCAAAGCTCAGCATCAGACCTAGCTCTCCAGTTCCCAGTGGCTCCTCCATATAGCGCTCCAGTACGTACAATACCGTTGCGCTCGACATATTTCCGTATTCCCTTAAAATGTTTTTAGTCTCGTTTATATTTTTGCCTAATTTACCAAATAACACTTCAACTGTGTCAATAATTTTCTTTCCACCTGGATGAAATATTAAATGATTAATATTTTCAATCTTCAATCCTTTTTTTTCCAAAAAAGGGTGGATGATATCCGGGAAGTGCTCTTGAATATTTTCGGGTACTGATACATCTAGTACCATTTGCAGGCCCCCGTTGGTTAAGTTAAAGCCCATCATCGGTATGGCATTATAAAAATGATACATTTCTTCAGCAATGATTTCCGGACCCTCATCTTTTTCTTCGGAGGAGAGCAAAACACATGCAGCTCCATCTCCAAAAATCGCTGCACTTACTATGTTAACCATCGAAAAATCATCAAGCTGAAAAGTAGCCGTAGGTGATTCTACGGCAATAACAGCGGCGCGTTTGCCTGGATTTGCTTTTAAAAAGTTTTTGGCATAGATGATCCCTGAAACTCCTGCTGCGCAGCCCATCTCTGTTACCGGAAGCCGTACAATGTCTTGTCGTAGGTTTAAAGCATTGATCAGGTAAGCATCCATGGAAGGAATCATGATGCCTGTACAGCTTACCGTAATGATATAATCTAGTTCGTGTGGCTGCCATCCTGCTTTTTCCATAGCTTGTTGCAGGCAGGAGGTCCCCAATTTAATTCCTTCTCTGATGTAAATGTTGTTTTTTTCTTCAAATGAGGACTGGCGAAATACCTCCTCCGGTGGCATGATGGAATACCTTTTATCGACGGCCGCCTGCTCAAATATTTTTTTTACTTTTTTTATAAAACGAGGCTCCTGATCTTTTAACCAGATATCCAGATAGGGAAGTATATCTGCTGTACTTCTCGAATATTGCGGGGTCAGTTTGGAAACAGTCTTGATTTTTACGCTCATATCGTCCGGATTATCCATTGGTAACGGAACGCCCATTTCCATTTAAGGACGTAATTGTTAAAGCTTAACTGTTTAGAAAAGTCGTGGAGTTCCTGTCTTTTAAAACCTCTTAATATAGATACCAATCCGTCATTCCGCGACATATGATTGAGTCTGAAAACAAAACAAAGGGCTGTAAAAAGGTAATAAGCCAGTACATTTCTGTGCAGATCATTTACCACAATTCCCAATGCCGATTGTTCTTTTAAGCCACTCATAAGTGTTTTGATCTCGTCATCTTTAAAATGATGTAATGTCAAAGTACAAAGGATAACATCATAAAGCCTTTCTTGTTTAATTTCTTCGAAAATATTTGCGCACACATAACTGATATCTGGATAATTGGCCGATAATTGTTCTGCATGCTTAATGGTAAAATAGTTGGCGTCCATCCCAACCAGTTTCAAGTTCAGCTTTTTTTTTCTGGCATAGTTTGATAAGGCCCTTAACATATCACCGTTTCCACAACCTACATCCAAAATGGTGATTTCAACTGTATCCGATGATTTAGATTTAAGCAACCATTCTACTCCTTGCAAGGTAACTTTGTTACCGCCCAATAACCTATTTATGCTGGCAATTTTGTCTAGCGCTTTTCTTAATACTTCTCCTTCCAATAAAAAGTCGTCCATCAATTCAGGATCATCGCTTCTGCGGCTGGTATCTACTAACATACGATAGGTTTTCCATGTGTCATTTTAACGATTAGAGGTAGCGCCGAGGGGAAGCTAATCAATAGACGCTGCATTGGCCCAAAAAGTTTTTCTTTTCTGATCATTTCTGATAAAAAATTACCCATCAGCAGACGTTTTTTAAAGTGGCGGTTCCATGCCTTCACATATTCTTGTTCCAGTAAAGTCCTGTTAGGGATATTACCATTTAAGTAATTTATGGTAAGCTCTGCACAAAATTTTGCACTGTGAATAGCCATTGCCATGCCATTACCGCAAAGTGGATGGATCAAGCCTGCAGAATCGCCAATCATTAAAGCGTGTTCATATATCGCTTCTTTTTTCTCAAATGAAATTTGGCTTATGGTAAGTGGATGCTCGAATAGCGAAGTGCTATTGTCAAATATTTTATGTAGATGTGGGTTTTTACAAAGCACATTTTCCTGGAAATCATGGAGGTTTTTATAGGCTTTAAAACTATTGTAATCTGCCAGGTAGCATATATTGATGCGATTGTGTTCTACTTTTGATACGCCACAATAGCCGCCCTTAAAATTATGAAGCGCTACCAGATCGTCAGGAAAATCGCCATTATAATGGGCTTTTACAGCCAGCCATGGGGATTTTTTTAATATAAAAGGACGGGCGAGTTTCTGATCTATAGCCGACCTTTTTCCATAGGCTCCGATTACAATATCGCTGTTTAGCACACCATGAGTATCAGTGTTTACTTCAAATTTATTGTTGTTAAAAGTAATGTCAGTAACACGATCTGTAATTAGAGTACATCCATTTTGCAGGGCCTTTTTGTATAGTAAATTGTCCAGTTCAAACCGGCTTAAACCAAAACCACCCAAGGGTAAATCGCAGGCAATGATTTTACCCGAATTTGATGAGATAATGAGTTTTTTGATGAGGGGTGGATCTAGTGTCAATGGATCTGCATCCAGCCATTGTAAATAGGGTAGTACTTCATTAGAGATGTATTCGCCACATACTTTATGGTGTGGATAAGTGCTTTTTTCGATTAAAGTAACTTCAAAACCTGCTTTTCGTAAATGGAGTGCACAGGCTAGTCCGGCCAAGCCTCCTCCCACAATTATGATAACATTTTTATATCCGGGGGTTTCTATCATATCAAAGAAACATTTATTTCTATGTTCTGTTTTATCCTTTGTAAATATTTTATCGCAAAAATTACTACATGTGGTTATTTTTAAAAATTAATTAATTACATTTGTTTAGTGTAAAGATAATTATGAAAGAATTAATAGAAATACTTCAGCGAATAGAAGGGAGACTAGATCGGATGGATGAAAGATTCGATCGAATCGAAGGCAGACTGGATAGGATAGAGGAAAGGCTTGATCGGATCGAAGCAAGACTAGATCGGATAGAGGAAAGGCTTGATTTGGTAGAAGCAAGACTAGATCGGATAGAGGAAAGACTTGATGTGGTAGAGGCAAGATTGGATGATCTTTCTCTAAAAGCTACAGAAGTATCCGGTAATGTTACAAATATATTCTCTACACTGGAAAAAATAAATATTACAACTCATTACGAAGCTGAATTTAAGAATTTAAAAATCATAACACCTTAACTGCCTGTTTCTTTTTGCGTCTTTACGATTAATGTAAAACCCGGCAGATATTTCATGGCTTCCAGAATTGTAATCGCGTAATTTATTAATTGAGTAATCGTAGGAATATCCGATTCGTAAATTTTTAGTGGCAAAAACCTCCAGAATGGCACCAATGGCATTTTGCTTAGTCAATCCACTTTGCAGGTAATTCTTTTTGTAAAGGTCGAACGAAGTTCTATAAAAGCCACCAATCCAAAGACTTTCTTTTAATAATATAAAAGCATTTAAATCTAAGGAAGAAGGCCCTTTACTATCATCCCTTAGCAAGAGCAATGGTTTAATCCTCATGTCTTCATTTAAGGAGAATATTGCTCCAGCTGTAAAGTAAAAGTGTGGCTGCGGAACAGGTACCATCATATTTTCTGTATTCTTTTTTACCATATATTTTGCCAGAACATTGGTTGCTGATAAACCGGCGAAATAGGTTTCGTTGGCATAATAAATTCCAAAACGCGCGTCGGGCACGGTATTGGTTTGTGAGCCTACAGGTATCAAGCCATCGCCAGGCATATAACCTTCCAGTTTATTTCCATCCAATCCAAGCTGTATTATTCCACCCGCAATCCCGAAAGCAAGTTGGGAGGCTTCATTGTCGCCCATCCTGATGCGGTAGGCGTAGTTTAGATAAGCTGTAAGGTAACTTTGGGCACCCAGCTGATCATTGGAAAGGATTAATCCTAAACCTACATTACCATCATTAAAGGCACCGTCAGCGGAAACAGAGAAACTTTTAGGCGCACCTTTAATGCCTTCCCATTGAGCGCGATAAAAGGATTGTACATAAATATCATCCTTATATCCTGCATAAGCAGGATTAATGTGTATGCCATTAAATAGATATTGCGAGTACTGGCTGTCTAGCTGCGCTTTGGTCTCTGATAATGAGCAGAAGATAAAAAGTATAAGTATAATTTTCTTCATATCATTTGCTTCTAAGTACAGTTACATAGCCTTTATAAACTTCCCATTTGTTTCCGGCAGTTTTTACTTTTAACAAGTAGAAATAAGTGCCTTCGCTAAGTCCTGTGGCTGCCCAATCGTTTTGATAACTTTTTTTGTTGTAAACTGTGCCGCCCCAGCGGTTTACTATGGTCAGCTCGTTGGCTTCATAAAGTTCCAGTCCCGGTATTTGGAAGGTATCATTTAAGCCATCACCGTTTGGTGTAAAAACATTCGGAATGATTATTCCTATGATTGATTTACTATCTGTAGATGTGTTGTTTTGTAGGTTAGGGTCGGCTTCCTGAGCAGTTACAGTAGCTGTATTTCTGATGATCCCGGCTTTTATGGCTTTAACCTTAATCTTCAGATTGGCCATTTGACCATTATCTAGCCGGCTGATTTCCCATAAAATGGTTCTGTTGCCCTGGTTATATCTTGCAAGTCCCAATGCCGGGGTGATGAGTTGTTCAAAAGTTAGCTCTTCGGGTAATACATCTTGTACTTTTACAAGTGTTGCATTGTCGGCACCATTGTTTTTTACCTGTATCAGGTATTCAAAAGTTTCGTTGATAGTTACTGATCTCGATTCCGAATTTTTGTTGATCATCAGATCAGCAGTAAGCGATGTAGCGGAACCGATATTTACGATGATGGGAGCAGAGATATCCGAAGCACAACCGGCAGAATTGAACGATACCACCTTGTAAGTTCCGGGAAGTATGATCGTATAATCAGCCGATGTAGCACCGGTAATGGCTACATCATCTTTTATCCATTGAAAGGAAACGGCATTAACAGAATTGGCCTTTGCCTTCAGTGTAGCTCCGGGAGGGAGGTTCACTGTTTGGATGGAACCATTAGATTGCGCAAAGCCTGCCGTTGCACTAAGCAACAGCAGACTGGTTACGAAACCTATATTTCTGTTAAACATGAATACGTTTTAATCCTTTTAGTTAAATGTGATAGTTGGGGTAGCCGGTTTAGGCGTAACAACAATTGATGATGAAGCTCCTGATGTTTTTACACAACCTTTATTATCCCCGGAATTTAATTTTCCAGTCCCTGTTGCAACAACGTATTTAATGGATGCAGTTAATACATATGTCCCTGCATCAGCAAGGTTATTTAATGTAAATGTATTTCCAGATTGAACTCCAATAGTTGATAAATCTCCTACGGCAACAGTGTTTTTTGTTGCTGTCCAGGTATATTCATAGCTAACATCAGTCAACGCAGTAGCAATAGTGGTTGCAGTTGCTGTAACTATTGAAGATTGGACTGTTGGATTTGAACCACCCTGACAGAAGGAACCTTGTGAAGGAGATCCCAATGATACTGATGCATCGGGCAGATTATAGAGCGTAAGTGCTGGTGATACATCTCCGGAGCAGCTTGTTGCATCTGCTGTTTTTATAAAAACTTTATAACGATGTTCACCTTTACTTAAGGCTGCTCCACCTACCTGGAAATCAGGAGCAACACCATTTGTAACGACAGGAACTTCTGTTGCGGAACCCATTGGTTGATCCGCAGATGTCCATTCCTGCCAAACAACCTTATCTCCGGCCTTTAATGTTGCCGTAGTTGTAGCGTCGGGTTTTAAAATTGCTGTTCCATCACCACATAAATAAAGTGGGTAAGAATCAGCTAAAGCACTGATAGGTAGTGTAAACAATACAAATGCGATGGTTAGCAGTCGGAAAGTGGTAATTTTCGTTTTCATAATTTAAAGTTTAAGGGTTTATTTAATTAGTTTATTAATACATAAGGAGTTGGAGGTTTGGGATGGACTGTGATCAGAATTTCATTGCTATCTGATGAGCAGCTAACTCCATTAAGGGTAGCTGTTGCTAGGCGTTTGTAATAAGTATTTTGGGTGAGGATTAAACTTTCTGTAAAAGTTTGAGCTGTTGCTCCGTTGATATTTGCATAATGTGTATTGTCATTAGTTGATTTTTGCCACTGATAAGTTACCGTTCCATTACCGGTTCCTGTAGCAACATTGGTAAGCATTGCTGGTTTTGTACCAGCACAAATTGTTTGCACTGTACCAATACTTCCTGGATTCACAGTGTTGATTGTAATCTTCATCTTAATTCTTTCTGATTCCCCAGAGCAGTTTGTTTTTGCCATAGCTACATAAATGCTATCTGTAGCTGTTAAGTTGCTGGTTGTATAAGAGTTTCCGATTGTCGGTGTTCCACCTGTAGCTTTTTTATACCATCTAAGTTCATTTCCTGATGTTGGTGCGTCAGGTGTAAAAGTTGCCTGGGTGCCTGAGCAAATGGTTATATTCTGCTGCGTGGGGATAGTAAATTTAGGTTTGTCAGGAGTTCTAATTACTTCACGGATATAGAACTCAGAAAATAGATTTGCTACAGACCCGTAATTTATTTTAATCCTATCAAAAGGTACATTCGGTGATATGGTAAAAGTGGTTGGTGTTCCATTCCCAAGGAGCCCTAATAAATCCAAGGATAAAAGGTTACCGGCTCCAGTTTCCCATACTTTTGTTTCAGAAGCACCATTATAGGCCGTTATGATTATATTATTTAATAATCCGAGAGATAGTCCTGTTTTTGGCGGTGCGGATACTGTTAGCGTTACCGGATTGGTTGATGATTCAGGGAAATAAAAATTCTGATCTACATAACTTAGTAAAAGGTTGGGAGCCATTGTAGAGTATGTATCTGGATTCCCATCAATTGCCAATTGAGGATTGTTTACTGTGCCACCTAATGTTCCTGCTGACCAGTCAGTGCCGAGTGTTATGCCGCAATCTGCGGTACTATAAAATGCATAAAGTATATCTATGTTTGCCGTTCCAGTAGATCCTAAAAGTCCGCCGTTACCGGTAGCTGTAATCTGTACACCGGTAAATGTTCCTGAGGCATTGACAGCATAATAGGTAAAACCATCCGGTCCAATAGTTAGTTTTGAGGCTCCTGGTACAACTGTTGAGCCATTTACGGCCTCTGCTTTAAAAGAGCCACCTCCTCCTGAAAGTGTATTATTTGCAATTCTTACATATACAAACTTTCCAGCAGGTATGGAGGGGAAAGAAAGCGTAATACTCGCACTGTTAGCACTACCCCCCAATACTCCTGGGGTTCCTGAAATATTAATATTTGCATAAGGGGTAGATAATGTTGGTTGTATTGTTGGATCTGTAGCTTTTGCTTTATCTTCACGGCTAACTCCGGTTCCTGTTTTGGAGACAATTGTAGCGTAAGTTTTTTGTCCTTTAACCTGTTCTATACCAGTAGTCATTACTATTAAAATTAATAGTAAAATAGAACGTTTGACGGATGTGTTTTTAAGTCTGAACGAGAGCATGAACACGTAATTAAAGTTCCGAAAACAGTCTTTTTTAATGTGTTAAGGCTATTTTTTCATTATCCCGTTCAAAACTAGGTTACAATAGCAACCCATTTTTTGTTCATTTTGTTCAGTTTATTCCTTTCGAATTCAGTGTAAAGACAATACCATTGTCGTAAATGGAAGGGAGATGCCTGCTAGTGGTTGGTTTCGGAGTGAGTCCTTATTCCTTCCAGTGTGGTAGGAGCCCTACGAGGGTTCTAACTCGGTGTTGAGTCGGTATTGAAACGGGGTTGATTGTGTTATTATACCGAGTCAACCCTGTCTGTGCTGCGCAGCAACTCTGACGCAGGTATCCACGCATAATGGAAGCACTATAGAAGCAATAAGGTAGTGATATAACTTATTTAGGGTGTAAACCCGAGATGATCTGCCCCAGCATACTGGCACCACCTTCGGCTTCATGGATGTCGAAGGCGCCAAACCCCAGCATCATATGGTTCACTTTGTCTTTAGTTTTGTGGTTGTTGGGATGATAGGGGACAGTGATGCCCATCATATCCAGTTTGTTGAGCACGACATTCAGGTCAATGTTGTCATCAAATTTTAGCCAAAAGGTTAAGCCGTTTTGGGGTATTTCGTAGCTGATGTATTTATGTAAATGGTTGGAAAGGATCAAGTGCAGCTGATCGCGGTAAGCCCTTGATTTCAATCTGATTTCACGGGCGTATTCTGCCATGTCGCCATTTTTGATCATTTCAGCTATCGCTTTTTCTTTAATTATATCCCGGCTTTCTATAGACTGTCTGGGTAGGGCCAGGAATTCGGTCATAAACTGGCTTGAGGCTACTACAAGCCGAAGTGCGGTTGTATCTGGTGTGGCTTTACTTAGAGCACCCATATAAATTACGAAACCACCGTGGTTGTAGCGGGCCAGAGACCTATAAGGTTCATTGCCATACCAAAATTCATGATCGTCTTCCTCTTCAATAATACAGACCCGGTGATATTTTGCTAATTCAATCAATCTATTACAGTCCGCTTCGCTTAATGCATAGCTTTCCGGAAAACTACATTGTGGACGGATATGTATTGCCCGCACAGCGGTATACTGTAGTATTTGGTCAAATCTATCTATAAAATCAGGGTCCTTACGGTTTAGTGTATATACTCTTGCGCCATGTTTTTCCAATGCTGCTGCGAGTTTTATGTCATGGGGAGAAGTATTGATCACCACATCACCTGGGTTAAGCAGTACTTTAAATACTCGGTTCAGGCTACTTTTTCTGCTATGGACTATTTCCAGCATGTTGTGCTTCAAACCAAAACCTCGTTTACGATTTAAGTTTTGGACTATAGCATCTTTCAAATATAAGGCTTCATACTCCATAAGTAATTCGGCCTGGCTCAAAGCTTTACTGGCTGTACGAAACCGGGTATAATATTCAGAAAATTTTTCTTCCGGAAAGGAGGCCGGACTTGGGAAATCAGTACCAACGCCACTAAAAGGTTGATCTACTTTTTTCTCTGACTGTGCATCCTTATTCTTAATAGCCATACCTGCCGAAAAACGCTCTGTGAAACCAGAGGTGCGAGGGGTAAGATCTTCGGAAGGATTGGTTAATGAAACAGAAGTTCCTGAGCCCTTGGCACTGGTGAGCCAGTTGGTATCTATGAGCTTGGTATATGCTCTTCTAACTGAGCTTTCACTAACCTTATTAATCTTAGCAAGTGCTCTGTAAGGGGGAATAAGATCCCCAGCCATTAGCTCCTTTGAGGAAATCGCCTGGATAATAAAATCTACAATTTGGCTGGTGCATTTAGCATTATTCAAATTAGGAATCAGCCAATCAAAGGTGTACTTGTTTTTCATGATTTGAAAGCATTATTTAAGAGGGTAATGGTTAGTTAAACAAATGTAAACTAAAAGATTAGAAAAACGATGAGCAAAATTGAATTCACTGAAAATCCCACAATTGGGTTCAAATATTTTCATTTTAACTGGTGATCTTTATTTAGCTTTTAACACTATTTATTTTTTGGATACTTTATTTAAAATGATGAATCATCAAAAAAATATACTTTCTATTGGATCTATTTCTATCGGGATCCCGATCATATCTGATCCCGCTCTCTGCGCTTCAAAAGAAGCGCATTAATAAAGAAACTTAACCTCCTCAAACCTATGAATCTCTACAAAAAACAACTTATCGATGAATTAATTTTGCCAGCTTTTAATCAGCTAACAGTCTCTCAAAAACTAATCAACAGTCTGTACGATTTATGTTCCTTACACAAGGCCATAAAATTTCAGCTATTGGAATTGCCCGGCCCTTATTTCGAGGGCCGGCTGTGGTTCTCTGTCGAGGCCATGGTACAGGCTTATTATTTTTGTCCCTATAAACAATGTAAATGGGGGACTCGCATCTGGAGACGTAAGGAATTTATCCTTAACAGTTCCAGTTTGTTGAACCAGGAATTTAGAACAGACTATCTTGAAGTGCTGGAACCTGGCGATTTGCTTTCTATTACTTACATAGATCTGCTTAAGCTGATGGTTGAATTTCCAGAGTTAGAAAAGCAGGTGCAGAATATTTCTGCGTGTAACGAAATGTATTATCATCGTCGTAATCAGCTTTTAAATCAGCCTCCATTAGAGCGAGTATTACAGTTTGAAAAAGAAAATCCTTTGTTTATCAATGTAGCCGGTAAAGATGCTATTGCCATGCATGTTGGACTTACCAGACAGGGGTACCATAATCAACTAAAAAGACATCACCTCACATTTGTAACCTCATGACCAGAATTGTTATTTCATACACACTGGCATTGCTTTTTGCTTATTCAGGATTCAGTAAGTTAATCAATTATTATGATTTTAATTATCAACTGAATCGATTACCCATTTTAGATCATTATTCAACCCTCTTGGTTTGGTTAATCCCGGTTTTGGAAATTATGGTTTCCAGTTTGTTGTTCATGCCAAAAAGACGACTAGAAGGGTTTTATGCTTCATTTTGTATATTCTTTATATTTACTTTTTATCTCTGCTCTGTATTAAACTTTGGTTCTAACTTACCATGCACTTGTGACAATACCTGGCTTACGATGAGTTGGCCGTTCCAATTGCTCATCAATTTGATAGGTATATTGTTCACTTTAGCAGGGCTTTTATTGCAAACCAGGAAGATGGGAAGGTATACGCACTTATCGCTTTAATTTTTTGTTGCTGCTTCATTTTTAAGGTATACCAGAGTTGTTAAGGCTCTGGTATTTTTTTATAGGCTAAATTACATAATGAGCACTTATAAATAATTCAATTGCTAGCGCCCACTTCTGATATGACCTTACTTTTACTTCCTGTTTTTTACAATTTTATCTCTAAATGGCAATTATAATTTTACTAATCGAAAAATAAAATTGTACTCTTGTGAATAGCATATCCCCCTCTTTTTGAAAAGATTTGTCAATGCAGAATAAAGTTAAATCAATTGGGGAGTTTGTAAAGGAAATTGCTGAAAGTAAGAATCTTAAACCTTCTGGGATTGGTAAAATGATCAATTCTACCAAACAGAACGTATCGGATATATATAAGCGCTCCACGATAGATTCTGAGCTACTCCTGACCTTGAGCAGAGAGCTGAAATATAATCTGTTTTCTTATTATGATGATAAAGAGCCTATTGCTGGATTTCGCATGGAAGAAACTAAGGAATGGCAGTCTAAAATAGATAACCTTACTGTAGAGTTGAAGTTTACCAAAGAGCTGCTTCAGCAGCAACAGGAGATCATACGATTGCTGAAGGAGAAGGAGGCCTATTTAAACAAATAAAGCCCTGGATTTTCGCCCAAGGCCTTACCAACTTTCCCATTTTTAACTTACTTCATAACAGTAATCTTATTTCCTTGAACTTTGAATTTGACTTCACCGTTCAATTCTATCATATGCAATAGCTCCGATACATTTTTAAACTTTGAGACAAAAGCTCCAAATTTCTTTTTCTTTATTTGTTCATCATTGTAAACAACATGTACATTATACCATCTTGAAACTTGCTTCATAATGTTTTCAAGTGATTCGTTGATAAAGGCAAACTCTCCATTTTTCCAGGCTATAGCAAGATCAGTGTCTACTTCGGCTATCTGTAGAGTGGATCCATTGTTAATGGCCTGCATTCCGGGTTTGAGGATGGCGTCTCCTCCTTTTGAGGAGACTTTAACCAATCCTTCAAGAAGAGTCGTCTTAATATTTGGTTCATCGTTATAGCAGTTGATATTGAAATGGGTGCCCAATACAGTTATTTCCTGCTTATCGGTTTGTACAATGAATGGTATTTTTCTGGCTCTGCGCTGCATGTTTAATACAGATTTGATTTGTCTGACTTCAAAGTAAGCTTCGCCAGACAGATATACTCGACGTTCCGGCATTTCCCAGAAAGAAGATGGGAATCTAAGCGTAGACCCGGCATTGATCCATACATTGGTGCCATCCGGTAGGACAATGCTGTATTGACCTCCTTTTGGAGTGACCATTACATTTAATCCAGGAGCATCTTTTACAGGACTAAGCTTTCCATTAACCTTCAACTGAAGAGAATCCATCAAGCCGGGTTCGACAGCATGAACTGCATCTGGATTAAACTTATACAGTAGCTGGCCATCGGCCTTTTTTATAATTTCCACACCCTTGTCGCTGGCAAGTTCACCATTCTTCGCATTACTTAAATCAATAGTTTTGCCATTCGCTAAAGTAAGGATAGCTTTATTAGAGCCTGGTTTTATATCATTGGTATAGGTTTCTGGTTTTGGAACCTTTTCTTTAATGAATAAAGTGGAAGCACCATATATCAATAAACTGACTGCTGCTACGCCGGAAAGCCAAGACCAAAGCAAGTTTTTATTGGGTCTGTTTGGTTTAGGCAACAATTTAAAAACCTCCAGCCTTGCTGCTTCAGCTTCTTCAAATGAAACATCAGCCACATCCATATTATAGGTGGCATACCAATTATCGACAAGGATTCTTTCTTCCTCATCACAGGTTCCGGACCGGTATTTAAGGAGTAAGTCTTTGGGGTCTTTATTGTCCATTTTACTTTTTTTCTTATCGGTTTCACGCATAACGAAGATCTATACCCAAATAGGAAGAACAAATGAAAAGAATTAACTTAATTTTTTTCTAAGTATTCTAATACCATTGTTTACCTGCTTGGAAACATTATTTTCATTGGTATTTAGCTTCTGTGCAATCTCCTTATAGGTCAGTTGCTCTTTTCGGCTCAACACAAATATTTCCCGCATTTTTCTGGGCAGGGCATCTATTTCTTTATTAATCTGGGTATTAAGCTCATTTTCTCTAACCAATGCATCAGTACGACCATCATTACCGGTAGCCATAAAGTTTTTTAAGGAAGCGATGTATTTTGCTTCTACTTTTAGATGTGTAAAATGATCCAGTATCCGATTTTTGGTTAGCGTATATAAATAGCCAATAAGGTTTTCGGCTGTTAAAGGCCACTCACGTCTAATCCAGAGTTTGGTGAAAAGCTCATGGAGGATATCCTTCGCCAGGTCGCCGTCTTGAAGCTTTTTAACGGCATGTACATATAATAGATAAAAATACCTGTTGTAAATTTCAGTGAAAGCAGCATGATCGGAAGTTTTTAAAAGCCTGACCAGCTCTACGTCCGAGTATTTTTTGTAGTCGCTCATATTTTTCTCAGGATTCAATCTTAAAAGCGGTAAAACTATAGGAATCAGTAGTTTTGCTGCATGTTCATTTTGTTCATTGCGGAGCTTTATAAATGAATATTGGCTATTAAATAATAAATTTAGAACGAAGAGATAAAAGCCTTTAAATAATGAACAACATGAATACTTGATGTAAATAACGCTTTCGTTATTTTTATAAAAATAAAGTCAAAGTGTATGGAAAAAAAAGGTCAGAATAAAAAGAATCTTCTCATTAAGGATCAGGCCGAAATCGATATATTCCAGGGCATTATCGATAAAAGAACACTAATTGAAGAGAAGTTTAATCAGGTAAATGAAAAGCTTGACAGGCTGAAAACTGAAGCTGATAAATTGTTCCGCCCAAAGAAATAGTTTGATAGAGCGGTAAGCACAGCTCTAAAAAAAAGCGGTCTGTTTTTAAAACAGTACCGCTTTTAATAATTTTCACTTCTGCCGGGATTTAATTCTCCAGCTGACTTGCTGCAGCTTCATCTAAAAACCAGGTAACCCCACCATCAATCGGATTAATTAATTGTGCAGGATATAGCTCCGTATTTTTTTCTTTGCTTTCGATAACATGCTTCACGGCTTCGGCTTTATTTTCGCCAAAAACCAGGAAGGCTATGTTTTTTGCTTTATTGATTAGTGGGGCCGTAAAACTGATACGGTAAGTAGATAATTTTTCTACAAATACTGAATCAATCTCTACATTGTCATTGTTTAGGATGCTTGTCCCAGGGAATAGTGATGCCGTATGTGCATCATCACCCATACCTAATAAAATCAGATCGAAGATCAGATCAGCGCCATTAAAATGCTTTACAATAGCTTTGTTATATTCAATAGCAGCTTTTTCTGGCGCAAGGGTAGTATCTACATAAAAGATTTGTGCTGCAGGAATATGGAGTGGATCCAGTATAGCTTTTTTTGCCATCAGTCCATTATAGCTTTCATGATTTGGCATCACATTACGTTCATCACCAAAAAAGAAAAATACCTTGGTCCAATCTATCTTGTCCTTATAGGTGGTAGCCAGCATTTCATATAAAGCCTTTGGCGAATTGCCTCCGGTAAGTACAAAATTAAAGCGACCTTGCTCAGCAATCGACTTATTAGCTAATTTGATAATATAAGCCGCAAGGTCTTCCAATAATTCGTTTTGTGTTTTATAGATTAATAAATTCATTATCCTTTATTTAAGGGTAGGGTAAACCAATGGAAACCGTCTCTGGCAATCAGGGCCTCAGCATCTTCCGGTCCCCAGGAGTCGGCAGTATAGTTAGGGAAGCTCAATGATTTTTTAGTTTCCCATGCGTTTACTACAGGCATTAACAATTCCCATGCACTTTCTACCTGATCGGCGCGCATAAACTGTGTCTGATCACCGGTCATGACATCCAACAATAAGGTTTCATAGGCCTCAGGAGATTGGGTGGTATAAGTTCCTTTATAATCAAATACCATATCAACAGGATTAAGTACCATGTCTAATCCCGGCCTTTTACCTTGTACTTGCAAGCGGATACTCATTTCAGGCTGAATACTAATGATCAATCTGTTTTGCTGCCAGTGCTCAGTAACTGCCGAAGGGAAAATATGGTGTGGAACATCCTTAAACTGAATGGTAATTAACGAAGAAGTTTGGAATAGACGCTTCCCTGTACGTACATAGAAGGGAACGCCCTGCCAGCGCCAGTTGTCGACAAAGAACTTAATGGCTGCAAAAGTTTCGGTATTAGAATCAGGGTCAACACCATTTTCATGACGGTATCCCGGTACCTCTTTACCTTCAACCCAGCCCTTGGTATATTGGCCGCGTACCGTACTGAAACGGATGTCATCCGGACCAAAAGGACGCATCGCTTTCAATACATCTACCTTTTTATTCCTGATCTCATCAGCATCAAAATTAACAGGTGTTTCCATACCAATTAAGCAAAGCAATTGCAGCAAGTGGTTCTGGATCATATCTCTCAATGCACCAGCACCTTCGTAATAGCCACCTCTGTCGCCCACACCAAGTTGTTCCGTTACCGAGATCTGAACGTGATCAATATAGGTACGGTTCCAAAGTGGCTCGAGGAAGGAGTTGGCAAAACGGAAAGCCATGATGTTTTGCACGGTTTCTTTACCCAGATAATGATCTATACGATAGATTTGTTTTTCTGTGAAGATACTGGTCAAGATGCAGTTTAGGTCTTTTGCAGTTTTCAGATCGCGGCCGAAAGGTTTTTCGATGACGATTCTGCAATTGTCTTCGGTACCTGCAAGCTTGTATTCAGATAAGCATTTAGCAATAAGTGGGAATAAGTTTGGAGCTACAGCCAGATAATAAAGAATTTGGGTAGTAGGACCAAATTCTTTCTGATGCGCTTCGATATTTGCTTTTAGTTCGCTAAAGGTCTCAGGAGCTTCCACATCAACCGGACTGTAAAAAACATGATTGGCAAATTTATCCCAATTGTCTTGTTTCACCTTACCTGATCTTGAAAAGCTGTTTACACCATCCATGATGGTTTGTCTGAATTTTTCATCAGTCAGCTTTTTTCTGGCCGTACCAATAATGGCAAACTTATCCGGCATATAACCATCCGAGTAAAGGTTGTAAAGAGCGGGCGCCAATTTGCGCAAATTTAAATCACCGGTACCACCAAAAATTACAATAATGGTTGGGTTAAGGTTGATACTTGTCTTCATTATACTGTTTTTTACAAATTACTTGAATTCCAGTTGGCGTGGAAAATACCAGCTTCATCTGTACGTTCAAAAGTATGAGCACCAAAGAAATCTCTTTGCGCCTGGGTTAAATTAAGTGGTGAATTTGCTGTTCTTAAAGAATCATAATAGGTTAATGCCGATGCAAAAGCAGGCATCGCAAAACCATTTTCGATGGCCTTACCGATCACTTTTCTGGTTCCCGGAACGATGTCTTTTAACATGGCCTGTATGCTTTCATCAGCATAAAGGTGAGCTAAATCAGGTTGTTTTTTGTAAGCCTGGTAAATGTTTTCCAGCAATGTTGCTCTGATGATACATCCACCACGCCAGATCTGGGCAATCTCTTGTAGGTTCAGCTCATACTTAAATTCTGTAGATGCTTGTGTAAGCAGATGTAAACCTTGCGCATAACAAGTGATCATAGAGAAATAAAGAGACTCCTCCAGCTGCACTTCAAACTCGGTAATGTTATCGATTTTTTCGGCAGCGTGAGGTAGGGCAGCTGCAAGTGCTACACGCAATTCCTTAAATTTAGAAAGATCTCTGCAGCTTACTGCTTCATTGATGGTTGGGATAGGCAACTGCAGATCCATAGAAACCTGTGAAGTCCACTTTCCGGTACCTTTAGATTTGGCTTCGTCTTTAATCACATCAATTAAATAACCGCCCGACTTTTCGTCTTTAACTTTAAAAATATCCCTGGTTACTTCCATCAGGAAACATTGTAACCGACCTTCATTCCATTTTTTGAAAGTATTATAGATTTGCTCGTTATCATAACCCATACCGTTTTTAAGCAGGTAATAGGTTTCGGCAAGAATTTGCATAATGCCATATTCAATACCATTGTGTACCATTTTTACAAAGTGACCAGAAGCACCAGGGCCAATATAGGCTACACAAGGATCGCCATTTACTTTAGCAGATACAGCTTCAAGGATTGGTTTTACGGCATTGTAAGCAGTTTTATCACCACCCGGCATCATACTAGGACCGAAACGCGCACCTTCTTCACCACCCGAAATGCCCATTCCAAAAAAGTGGATACCTTGCTTAGAAAGCTCAGTAGCTCTTCGGCTGGTATCTGTAAAATGCGAATTTCCACTGTCGATGATCAGATCACCTTTATCCAGTAAAGGAACAAGTTCCTGAATTACACTATCTACAATTTGCCCGGCAGGTACCAATAGCATTACCCTTCTTGGCAATTCCAGTGATTGGATAAAATCTTCTAAAACAGCAAAACCTTTTAAATTATGGGCTTTACCATCTTCTTCTAATTTTTGAAGCATTTTGGCATCTTTGTCGTAACCGGTTACGGCAAATCCATTATCGGCCATGTTAAGCAATAAGTTGCGGCCCATGGTTCCAAGGCCGATCATTCCTAAAGTATATTTGTTGTCCATTGTCTATTTTTTATGGGGACGGTTGGTGAATACATGATATTTCTCTTCCAGATCCCAAAGCTTTGCACCGCCTCTAATTCCATCTTGGTTTGAGACCAGTTTGATATTATGATCGAGCGCTAACGTAATGTGTTTGGAATTACCACCACCTATATAAAGCGTATCGTAGTTGAATACTGTCTTGTAGATTTCGATAATACGTGCTAACCGATCATTCCATTTCTTTTTACCGATTTTGTCGAAAGATTCGGTGCCTATATAATCATCGTAATCTTTGTTTTTGGTGATGGGTAGATGTGCCAGTTCCAGGTGTGGAAGCAAATCACCATCAAATACCAGAGCAGTGCCAAAACCGGTACCTACGGTAAACACAATTTCAAAGCCTTTACCTGATACAATACCTAATGCTTGTTGATCGGCATCGTTAATAAGTCGCACAGGCTTGCCAAACAGGTCACTTACCTGCTGGGCCAGATCAATATCAATCCATTTATGCTCAGCAAGGTTCACAGCGGTTTGCACCCTGCCACATTTTACATATCCGGGAAAGCCGATAGAAATCTTTTCAAACTCAGTATGAAGTGTAGGCACAAGTTCCATAATACATTTAAGAACATCTTGTGGAGTAGCTTTGTTTGGTGTAGGCAACTTTTTGAAATCCGAAACCAGGTCACCTTTGGAATTTAAAATACAGGCCTTAATGCTGGTGCCACCAATATCAATTGATAAAATGTTATGGTTGTTCTCGTTTTTCTTTGTAACCGGCATGTTTTGCTTTTTTGGATAAAAAATGACCTGTTCTTTAATATCTTTCAAAATAACAAAATTATGTGCAATATTCGTCTATCAAAAGAAAATTAGCCATTCTCTTGTGCGACTGGCATCTCTTAGGCTCCTGAAGGGGAGCAAAGAGCGCCTAGGCCGCTTCTGAGAAGGCAAATTTTCCGCTAAACAGGTGTGTTAACAGAGTGGCTTAGCAGGATGGTTATTTTAGCTAGCTGTTACCTCATATTTGCAGCATTTTTTATTTTTTTTCCGGAGGAGTTTCTTGCATTTTTTCGGTTTTATCCGATGTTATTTCGACAACTGATTCGGTATCTGCAAATAATTTCCTGTCGCGGCTTAACGTTGGCGGAACACCAGTAATACCTATTCCGACCAAAGCCAATACCATAAAAAGAAATAATGTACAGAAACGCATCAGCTTTTTGAGCTGTTTCATGTAGCTGTTTTTAAAATGAAATGATTGTTATTTATACTATCGGGGTAGTAAGGTGATCATCGTCATTTTTGGAAACGGTGATTGTTTTATAGAAAAGAATGGTCTTATACGTGCAAAAGTTTGGCTTGCTATGTGCAGCAATAAGGAGGTTAAAAAGTAGGGTATGGCGTGCCACTAAGTAATGTGGGCCGGTTACGGAAAGGGAACCTCCGTACTTAATGTAGTTAAGTTGGTTTAAAGCACTTTTATAGCTGATGCTTTTTGTTAGTTTGCTTTGGCTGTTTCCCAGCAATCCGGTTTGCTGAGTCTCTGTTTTAATTTGAACGGCAGCAATAGAAAATCCGGAAAAGTTTAAAAAACTGAGCAGCAGAACAACTGCAAACAGCCATTTTGAAAAGGGGTTTTGATAACGATAAAGAGTTGTCTTAGTTTCCATTTCTATACAAAGATACTCACTCATCGGTTCATGTTATCTTTTTTGTAATATTAAATACCAGTTTTTTTGCCAATTCTATTTCTATTTTAGTAATCGTATGTGGTCGGCCTGGATATATTTTTACTGTGACACTTGCATTCATCTTTTTCATAATGCCTTCGCTAAGCTCAACTCTTGAAACCGGTACATGTGGATCAGGATCACCTGTGGTAATGAGCACTGGTGTCTGTTTAAAGTCGCCTTTGTAATTTTGCATATTGATCTCTTTCCCAATTAAGCCTCCAGTTAAGGCCACAGCACCACCATACTTACTTGCGTTTCTGGTCATGTATTCCAATGTTAAACATGCCCCCTGAGAGAAACCAATAAAATAGATCTGTTCTTTTGGGATACCTGCATTTTCAATATCCGATACCAGGTCTTTGATCACAGCCAGTGCCGAATCTAATGAAGGCTGGTTGTCTTTAACAGGTGCCATAAAGCTATAAGGATACCAACTGCTATTGGTTGCCTGGGGCGCGAAAAGAGCCGCATCCTCTATTTTTAAATGGTTATTAAGGGAGAGGATGTCTTCAGCAGACGCTCCTCTTCCATGAATAAAAATAATGGCCCTTTTTGCTTCCATTATAGGCCGGCCGGCAGTAATGATATTTTTTTGGTGTGTGTACATGTTAATTTAATTTTGGTAAAATACCTTCTATCTCTTCTCTGATATTTTCGTACTGCGCAGGTAATTTTAAGTTGCGACCCAATTCTTCCAATGGTTCATCAATGGTAAAGCCCGGATTATCGGTAGCCAGTTCAAAAAGCACGCCTCCCGGTTCACGGAAATACAAGGAATAAAAGTAATTGCGGTCTATCTTTTCAGTGATGTTCAACCCAAATTCTACAATTTTATCCCTGAAATACATTAATGTTGCTTCGTCTTTTACCCTGAATGCCACATGGTGTACAGATCCCCCCGCTACATGACCAATAGCTTCACCCGGAGCTTCAACCAGGTCTACAATAGCAGCATATTCAACCGCATCCGTAACAAATCTGGAACGGTTCACTTCCGTTTCAGCCAGTTTATAACCGAATATTTTTGTTAAAACCATAGCAGTAGCCTCCATTTTATTGGTGGTAATGGTAATGTGATGAAAACCATGGACAGCATTTTCTTTGCTTACCTCTTTCGTTTCCCATTGAGGGCGGGTATCTTTTACTTTAGCTTCAGTCAATTCAAATTTTAATCCGTCCGGATCCAAAAAGGTAAGATACCGCTCGCCAAACTTCATTGCAGGTTTGTTGTAAATGATATTGTGTTGCTCAAAGCGATTTTGCCAAAAGTCCAAACTGCCTGCCGGAACGCTGTAACCGATTTCGGTAACCTGTTTGGTACCCCTTCTGCCGGACTGGATGCCTTCCCATGGGAAAAATGTTAAAATGCTCCCCGGAGTTCCTTTTTCATCCCCATAATAAAAATGGTAAGTATGTGGATCATCAAAATTCACGGTCTTTTTGATGAGTCTCAACCCCAAAATTCCGGTATAAAAATCATAGTTTCTTTTTGCATTACCTGCTATAGCAGTAATGTGATGTATTCCTAAAATTTCATTCTTCATGATGCTTCTCTTTAATTACAACACAAAATTACGTTTTGAATGTTTTATAAATCTTATCATAGATTAAGAAATGACTAAATTGAACCTCGTATTCCGTTTTATAATGGGGCATTCTAATGAAGGATCGTACCCTTATATAGCCATGAGATTTAGGTATTAAATATGACTAAATTTTAATAAATGCAATTTCATGAATAAAAGAAAAGGCGTAATTTAGCACCTCCTTTTACCAGACAACAGAATTAGTTAATTATGAAAAGAAATTTTGTATCCAATTCTCGGGAATCGATAAGAATGTTTAAGAATCCTTTGTTCGAAGCATTGTCTAAAGTACCTTATTATGTACCCTTGATAGTATATATACCTGTTATTGGTTATTTCTTCTGGTCCTCTATTGTTGCTAATGGAGTGCTCACATTTTTGCTGCATCTTTTTCTAGGCTTGATCATCTGGACACTTACAGAGTATGTGTTGCATCGTTTTGTTTTTCATTTTTATCCTTCGTCTGAATGGGGTAAACGCATTCACTTTATATTTCATGGGGTACATCACGATTATCCAAATGATGCACAAAGATTGGTGATGCCACCTTCGGCAAGTATTCCACTTGCAACAGCATTTTATTTTCTTTTCAAGTGGTTATTACCTATCAACCTTCTGGATGGTTTCTTCGCCGGTTTTATATTAGGATACCTTTTTTATGACATTACCCATTATATGTTGCACCACGCACAGTTTAAAAATGGAATATGGAAGAAAATTAAACACCACCATATGCTACATCATTATGATGACTCTACGAGAGGCTATGGAGTAACCTCTGCCTTATGGGATAAAATCTTCGGTTCAGACTTTCTGAAAAAATAAAAGGTTTTTTAATTCGCTGGTTTACTGTATGCTGACACATTAAGTCGGGCATAATTTTTCAAAAAATACTTCGGGCGAAAATATTTTGAAAATTATGATCTTCGTAGATGGAAATATTTTAATTTTAGCAGCAACACACAACCCTAATTATTACACCTAAAATGAACAGAACCTTAATTTTTTCAAGCTGCTTAGTTGTCGGTTTGTTGAGTAGCGGAATTGCTAAAAGTCAGGCCACAGATCCTAAAAAAGACGTAGAAGATGGTAAATTATTGATTTCAAAATCAGATTGTTTTGCCTGCCATAAGCCGGAAGGTAAGCTGGTTGGACCATCTTATGCAGATATTGCTGCAAAATATACAGCCACAGAGGCTAATGTAACACTATTGTCGGGGAAAATTATTAAAGGCGGTAGTGGCAACTGGGGGACAATTCCGATGGCTGCGCATCCAAAAATTACCCAGGTAGAGGCAAAAAAGATGGTAAAATATGTACTTTCTTTACAGCCAGTTAAGAAATAAAAAATAAGCCCATGTCGTTCGTTACATGGGCTTTCTTATTATTTTTGTTGGATTTTTTTCATTTCTTGTTTCAGATCCTGAATTTCCTGTTGGGCTTGCCTGCTTTCCAGGTAATAATAAATAGCAAAACCTAAAAATATTTTACCCAATACAAAGATAGCTCCAAGAATCCAGCGCCATAATTTATGCACGCGCATATGACTGGAAGGCCCCTGTACTTCAATAAAATGCCCACTCTTTTCTTTTGTCGAGTTGCTGTTAGTTTTAGGTGCTTTTGTGATTTTTAAACCACTAAAATTTTGCCTTCTGGTAATTTCATTGAGCTCATTTTCGATTTTATTCCATGATCCTGGTGGTGGGCTAACTGCCATATGCTGGGCAATCCTTTCCAGATCTTCTTCCAGCTCAGCTAAAGCATCATGTATTTGTGGATACTTGGATTTTAACATCAGGAGTTCATTGATCTCCTTTTCAGAGGCCGAACCCAATACATAGGATTCGAGGACTCCACTTTCTATATACTCTTTAATTTCCACTGCCTGTTTTGATTATAGCGAAAGCCTCTCGTAAGGATTTTCTGATTGACACCTCAGGTTGATTTAATTCAATTGAAATTGCAGCAATTGTTTTACCGTAGTAATAAGAATCACAAAATATTTTTCTCTGCTCATCATTAAGCCCACTAAGGCATGGATGCAATTCTTTGTATTTGATAGGCTCAGATTTATGGGGAGGCGGATCTTTAAGGCCATCATTAAAAGTAGGTAGTTTATCTTTGGCAAATCTAAATACCTGTGCCCAGGTACTGATCTCTTCGGTTCTTTTAGATTCCAATTCCTTGGAAAGTTGACAAAAGATATTCAAGAGGCAGGTTTCTGCCACTATCCGATCGTTAACAACTTCAAAGATATAGCCAAATAACATATCTGCGTAACTGTTATACAGTTTTTGTAATTGCGCAGAATTGTTCGCTATAAGCGATTCTTCCATTTTAAGCATATCATAAATATTCTTTGGTTAAGCGTTTTATTACTAATGAAGTAACTGAGTAAGACTGGGTTAATTTAAAACTAAAATATGCAAAGTTTATAACATTTGTACATTTTATGTTTTTTTTATTTTAAGAATTTAACTTACAACTGATGAATATGCAATTGATTTCTTAATTGATGGATTTCCTGCTGCATTTGGTTTACTTTTTCAAGTAAATGTCGGATGGCATCGATGCCTTCTACATTAATGTGCAGATCGTAATGGAAATGGACATACCTGTTTATTTCTGTGAGCTGACCGGCATTGATAAATTTTTCTTCGCCAACATTGGTCAGGATAATAATACCTGATTCTTCAAGAGAACTGATAAAAGAAGGCTCGATATCATATTTAATACAGTATTCAGTTATTGCAATGAGTTCTTGTTCCATGGTTCTGGATTTTAAGCAAGATTTTGTAATTCCTTAAATAACGCTTTTTGTTTTTCGGTATGTGCTACAGGTATTTTTACGGAGTAGGTGATAAACAGGTTGCCAAAATCATTCTCCTTTTTGTATACAGGAAAGCCTTTGTTTTTTAATCTTACCTTAGTGCCATTCTGAGTGCCGGCCGTAACCTTTAGTTTTACCTTACCATCAAGGGTCTCGATGGTTACTTCGCCCCCTAAAACAGCAGTATACAGATCAATTTCCTTGTTGATATAAACATCATCATTTAATCTTTTAAAAACCGGGTGTTCTGCAATGTTAAATGTGATATACAAATCGCCATTCGGCCCACCATTTTGACCCGGTCCACCTTGTCCACTTAACTTGATCACCTGTCCATCTGCAATGCCCGCAGGGATAGTGATGCGTAAGTTCTTACCATTTACGGTCAGTGTTTGCTTGTGGGTTTTGTAAGCATCCAGCAAATTGAGCTTAAGTTCGGCCTGGTAATCCTGGCCTTTGTATTTTATCTGGCTGTGTCCGCGCCTGCCCCCCATACTACCAAACAAGGATTCAAAAAAATCGGAAAAATCGTTACTGCCACCAAAATCTTCAGTATTGAAACCACCGGAATAACCCCCACCAAAAGGATTTTGAGAACTCTGGTAAGATTGTTGCCTGCCTTGCGATTGCTTAGTCTGTTCAAATTGATCCGCATTTTTCCAATGTTCGCCATATTCGTCATATTTTTTGCGCTTCTCGGGATCACTCAGGGCCTCATTTGCCTCATTGATCTGCTGAAATTGCTTGTTCGCTTCTTTATCATTAGGATTCAGATCGGGATGGTATTTCCGGGCAAGTTTTCTATACGCTTTTTTAATATCATCCTGTGATGCTGATTTATCAATACCCAGAATTTTATAATAATCGATGAATGCCATAGGAGATAGATATGTACTCAAATTTAACGTATTAATTTTAAATGTTTATTTATCTAAACATTAAAATAAATTTAATTAAGTAGGTGTGATATTTATGTTTTTTCGATAATTATAATAAATTTGGGAATAATAATCAGTTAAATGGCGCTACTTTTTAACTGTAGCTAAGTTGCCAGCGTTCTAAGCCTTGTTTAATTTAATATTTGCCTGTTGACTATAAAAGAATAGGATGTATTGCTGTGGTTGAGTACCAGATCAAAATCGAAATATATAACACACACAAATCATATATATGAAACCTAATCAACCAAGCTCAAGAAGAGATTTTATTAAGAAAACTGCGGTAGGAGTGGCCGCTTTTACGATTGTTCCCCGATATGTTTTGGGTGGACAAGGATTTATTGCCCCTAGTGATAAGCTAACGAAGGCCGTTATTGGGGTTGGCGGAATGGGTAGGAACCATTTTGCTTACGAAGGAACTCAGGTAGTTGCCATTTGCGATGTCGATAAAAGGCATATCGCCAAATCGTTACCAATGTTGGATAAAGGCGTAAAAACCTTTAGTGATTACAGGGAAATGATCCAGCTGCCCGAAGTGGACATTGTGCACATTGCTACACCTCCGCACTGGCATGGTGTTATGGCTGTCGATGCAGCTAATGCCGGTAAAGATATTTGGTGTGAAAAACCTATGACCCATACTATTGGGGAGGGAAAAAGGGTAATGGAGGCCGTACAGCAGAATGGTAGAATTTTTAGATTGAATACCTGGTTCCGCTTTAAAGACACTTTTTATGGTTTAGGTACGACTGTTAAACCGGTTAAAAAATTAGTGGATAGCGGCTTGTTGGGTTGGCCTTTAAAGGTCATCGTAAGCAGACATACCGGTTACGACTGGAAGTTTTTCTGGGTAGGTAAAGATAATTTGCCACCAGAACCTGTTCCGGCTGAATTGGATTATAACGCATGGCTTGGTCCGGCGCCTTATAAGCCATATAGTACGCATCGGGTACATCAAACCTTCCGGGGTTACTGGGATTATGATGGTGGTGGTTTGAGCGATATGGGCCAGCATTACCTGGACCCGATACAATACTTTTTAGGTAAAGACGATACCAATCCGGTATCCGTTGAAATAGATGCCCCCCAGCAACATACAGATGCTGTTGGTACCTGGAGAAGAATAACTTATACCTATGCTGACGGTTGTCAGATTATTTTAGATGGCGAAGCCAAAGATGCCAATGTACCTTATATTGAAGGTCCTAAAGGAAAGCTTTACCCTGGCTTTAAATCAGATATTCCTGATTTGGAACGTAAACTAGCTGCTTTCCCTGAGCCTGCTCCACAAATGACTAATTTTTCTGAAGCAGTAAGGACAAGGCAACAATTTGCTTTAAATGAGCAGAACGGACACCGTTCATGTAACATCATTAACATTGGACTGGCAGCCTTGCGTTTAGGGCGGAACTTAAAATTTGATCCGGTTAAACAGGAATTTGTAGATGATGAAGGCGCAAACAGATTGATCAATCCGGTTATGCGAGCTCCTTTTACCATCTAATTATTTCCTTCTATTCTAAAATAATTTATAAAATTTTATGCATACTATAATGATAAAAAAGATATGCTTTATTCTGCTTGCTGTAGTCATGTTACACAACGCTGTTTTTGCACAGGTGCAGGGAAATAAAGACAAACGTACCATAACTACCCGCATCGCAGATCTGCTTGCGCAATTGCCGGCTAAGGATGCCAAACAATTAAAAGCAAACATGCAGGAAATTGTACAACTTGGATCGGACGGTTATCTGACCCTGATTGTTGGATTAACTGCGCCCGGTAAAGGTAACAATGCTTTAAGGGAATATGCCATCGGCAGCTTTTCTGCTTATGTAACTCAACCTGGACAGGACAGCTGGAGACAAATGAGTGCAAATACATATTGTAAAGCTTTAGCACAACTATCTGATCAACAAAATAAGTCATTTATCATCCGTCAGCTGGAATTGGTTGGTAAAGATGATGCGGTAGCTTGTTTACAGCCCTATTTAACAGATGTACAGCTTGCTGATCCGGCAGCCAGAGCTTTAGTAAAAATTAATTCTAAGGCTTCTAAAGCGGCTTTATTAAATGGATTGGCTAAGGCCAATGGTGCTGCACAGCTTGCTATTGTAGCAGCCTTAGGCGATAGTCATACCAAAGAGGCAGCCAAAGCCATTGCTGCATTAACTACGGGAGATCACGAATTGAGCAAAATGTCATTATATGCATTGGCAAACATCGCTGATCCCTCTTCTGAAGCCGTTTTGGCAGCTGCCGCTGAAAAAGCAGGGTTTAAATACGAAAAAACCAATGCTGTTGCTGCCTATTTGCTATATGCAGAAAGGTTAATGAAAAATGGAGATCGGGTTCAAGCAAATAAGATAGCGAAGAATATCCTCGGAAAAGTAAAAGCAAATGATCAGGTACACACTCGTACAGCTGCCCTTAAACTCGTTACTGATTTTAGTAGCGCACAAAGTGATGAATATTTGTTAGCTGCAATGAGCAATTCGCAATTTCAATATCGTGCTGCGGCATTGAAGCTGGCCTTACCAAAAATTACTCCCGTAACTGCCGAACTTTGGTTTAAAAAAATCGCAAATGCTGATCCTGCAACCCAGGTCGCTATTGTAAACATGCTTGGCGATAGCAAAGTAAAATCAATTCTTCCAGCCATTTCAACCTTATTTAAAAGTAAAGATCAGTCGCTAAGGACTGCAAGTATCACTGCTGTAGGTAATATTGGACAGGAAGGCGCATTAGATGGCTTGCTTAAAGTCGCCACCAAAGGAGATCCTACTGATATTGTAGCAGTTGCTAATGCGATTTTAAGAATGAAGGGGGATGGAATTACCGCAAAGGTTGCCGCTTTTATTCCTAAGGCTAAACCGGAAGCTCAGATTGCTTTAATAAATGTGCTGGCTTCAAAAGCAGCAAATTCGCAACTAAATACTATATACAGCCAGCTTAAAAACAAAAATACAGAGGTTAGAAAAGCAGCATTTGCGGCACTTAAACAAACGGTAACTGGCGAAAATCTTCCGCAGTTATTTACCTTATTAAAAGAAACTTCAGATCCTTCTGATTTAACAAAAGTACAGGACGCTATTATTGTGGCAATGAAAGGCAGCAATGATAAAACGCAACAGGTAGATTTGGTATTGCAGCAAATGGCAAGTGCTCCGGAAGATAAAAAAGTACTTTTCTATAAAATGCTGACAAGTTTAGGAGGTAAGAAATCACTAAAAGTTGTTTCAGATGCATTCAATACAGGTAATGAGCTAGCTAAAAAAGCTGCAGTTGCTGCTTTATCCTCATGTACAGATGCAGATGGGATACAGGAATTGATCGAGATTGCGCGTCAGCCAGCTAATGCAGTCTATGTTAATCAGGCCGTGAGTGGGTACCTTCGTTTGGTAAAGGCTAATAATTATCCAGCCGAACAAAGGTTATTATTACTGCGCGAAGCGATGACTGTGACAAAAAAAACGGCTCAGCAGCAACAGATCCTTAAGGATATAGAACAGGCAAAATGCCTGAATGCTTTATTATTTGCTGGCAAATATCTCGACAATGATTCTCTGCAACAAATCGCTGCCAATACAGTTATGAACATTGCATTGGCGGATAAATCGTATAACGGTATCTTAGTAAAAGACTTGTTAAATAAAACCATCAGCGTAATTAAAGGCCCTGATAGCGAATACCAACAAGAAGCGATGCGTAAATATCTGGCAGAAATGCCGCAAGGTGAAGGTTTTGTATCTATGTTTAACGGTACTGACCTAACCGGTTGGAAGGGGTTAGTTGGCAATCCTATCAAAAGAGCCAATATGGATGCTAAAACTCTGGCTGCAGCTCAGGAAAAGGCAGATGTCGAAGCCCGCGAAAGCTGGAAGGCAGTAAGTGGTGAGCTGCTGTTTATGAGTCATGGAGACAATCTGGCTACCGTAAAAAAATATGGTGATTTTGAAATGCTGGTAGACTGGAAAATCATTGACGATAAAAAAGGTCAGGGAGATGCAGGGATCTATCTTCGTGGTACACCACAAGTACAGATTTGGGATACTGCACGTGTAAAAGTAGGTGCACAAGTAGGTTCCGGTGGTTTGTACAACAATAAGATAAATCAGAGTAAGCCGCTTAAAGTTGCGGATAATAAATTAGATGAGTGGAATACCTTCCGAATTCTGATGAAGGGCGACCGTGTTACGGTTTACTTAAATGGTATATTGGTGACGGACAATATCATCCTTGAAAACTTCTGGGACAAGAATTTACCGATTTTCGCGGAAGAGCAGATTGAGTTACAGGCACATGGATCGCCGATAGCATATCGTGATCTTTATATCCGGGAAATCCCTCGTATAAAGCCTTTTTAGGTCAACGTAGCCATATCGGTTTCCTTTGGGATGGTTCGCCGGTACAGTTTAGAAACATCAGAATTAAAGATTTAAGTAAAGAATTAGTGAAAAATTAACAGCATATGAAGGATTCAGGAACGGGTAATTCAAGAAGAAATTTTATAAAAACGACTGCATTGGCAGCCGCAGGATTTATGATCGTACCCCGCCATGTACTAGGCGGCAAGGGCTTTCTGGCTCCAAGTGATTGGTTGATGGTTGCAGCCGTAGGCGCAGGAGGAAAAGGACAAAGTAACATCGCCAATATTTATAAAGGGGGTAAATCTGAAATCGCATTTTTATGTGATGTTGATGATAGAAGAGCTGCCAATTCTGTAAAAAGCTTTCCAAAAGCAAAATATTACAAAGATTATCGTGAAATGCTGGATAAGGACAGCAAAAATATAGATGCAGTAGTTGTCTCTACTCCGGATCATAACCATGCTATGATTACAATGGCTGCAATGCAGCTGGGTAAACATGTGTATGTAGAAAAGCCTTTAACCCACGATATTTACGAGGCCCGTAAGCTTACAGAAGCCGCCAATCGTTACCAGGTAGTTACCCAAATGGGTAATCAGGGTTCGTCGGGTGATGGAGTTAGACAGTTGCAGGATTGGATGGATGCCGGGGTAATTGGAAAGGTAGAAAATGTGTATTGCTGGACAGATCGTCCATCATGGCCTCAAGGTATTTTATGGCCATCCACAAATGGCGAAATCCCTAAAGAGCTGGATTGGGACCTATGGTTGGGCAGTGCACCTTATAAACCTTATATCGAGAAGTTGGTTCCCTTTAACTGGAGAGGCTGGTGGGATTATGGTACTGGTGCAATAGGCGACATGGGCTGTCATTTGGTTGAACCTCCTTTTAGAATATTAGGGCTCGACACGCCAATTGATGTACAATGTAGCGTAGGTAGTCTTTATGTGGATGAATTTAAAAGAGGATATTTCCCGGATAGCTGCCCACCCTCAAGTCATGTCATCATGACCTTTGAGAAAACTAAAAAGACCAAAGGGAATTTACAGATCCACTGGATGGATGGAGGTATAAAACCCGCCCGTCCGGAAGAATTGCTCCCTAATGAGCCTTTTGGTGCTAATGGCGTACTTTTCGAAGGAACAAAAGGTAAAATGATGTGTGATACATATGGGGCAAATCCACGTTTATTACCCCTGACTAAAAATGCCGAGGATCGTACTAAAAAACGTGTTGAACGCGTACCGGGTGGGGTAGATGGCCATTATTGGCAATGGGCAGAAGCCGCTATTGCCGGTTACGGAAAAATAAAACTAAGTTCGCCATTCGAAATTGCAGGGCCACTTACAGAAACCCTTTTAATCGCGAATTTAGCCATCAGAGGTACTGATGTGCAGAAGCCAAAGGAAAATGGCAAAGGCTTTACTTATCCCGGAAGAGATATTAAATTACTTTGGGATAAGCAAAACCTTAGGGTTACGAACTTTGATGATGTGAATCAATTTGTGAAGCGTGAATACCGCAAGGGTTGGAGTTTAGGAGTATAATTTTAAGCAGAAAAGATGTCGTTAGCAATAAAGAATCTTCGGATACTGGTGGTAGGCTGTGGTAATATGGGCGCGTCCCATGCCACAGCTTACCATACGCTGAATGGATTTGAAATATGTGGTCTTGTATCTACAGGTAACAGCAAGGTCATTTTGAATGAGAAGCTGGGAGGTGGCTATGCCTTGTTTAATGATTATTATGAGGCACTGGCGCAGACCAAACCTGATGCGGTCTGCATTTCAACTTATCCAGATACACATGAGGCTTTTGCCATCAAAGCGATGGAAAATGGTGCGCATGTATTTATAGAAAAGCCATTGGCTGATTCTGTTGAAGGAGCCGAACGTGTCGCAGATGCAGCGAAGCGCTACGGTAAGAAACTGTTGATAGGTTATATTTTGCGTTATCATCCTTCCTGGGAGCGCTTTATTGCCCTTTCATCAGATATGGGCAGACCACTGGTGATGCGAATGAACCTGAACCAGCAGAGTCAGGGAGCCAAATGGACCGTACATCGAAACCTGATGAAAAGTCTAAGTCCAATCGTAGATTGTGGGGTTCATTATATTGATGTGATGTGTCAGATGACGCGGTCGAAGCCTTTACAGGTAAGTGCGATAGGGGCAAGGCTCAGTGATGATGTGCCTGAGGGAAACTACAACTACGGGCAACTTCAAATTCGCTTTGAAGATGGTTCTGTGGGCTGGTATGAAGCGGGTTGGGGTCCAATGATGAGCGAAACGGCTTTCTTTGTGAAAGATGTGATCGGGCCAAAAGGCTCGGTATCCATAGTTGCGAAGGTAGCAGGTGCGGCAGGTAAATCTGATGAGGTGGGTGCGCATACCAGGACCGAGTCGATCAGGGTTCATTACGCTGATCTGGATGAAGCAGATAAATTTTCAAAACCCGATACCTGGATTGACCTTGCAGACGAACCCGACCATCAGGAGCTTTGTAATCGCGAACAACGTTATTTTTTAAAGGCTATTTTAGAGCATATTGATTTAACAGAACCTACAGCTGATGCGATAAACAGCTTAAAAATTGCCTTTGCATGTGATGAGTCTGTTAGAACAGGGGCAATCATAAAGTTGTAATGATTCTAAAAATTTTATTGTTAATTAGGTCAATAAAATTCCTCTTTAAACAATATTATATGGTGATTGGATGATAAAATAGTCAGAACCGTTGAGTTTAATTTGAATAAAGGTAATTCCATTTTAGCTTTTGAGCTTTGCTGAAATGAGTGTTAAACTTTATGGAAATTAGATATGAAACAGTTTAGAGTATTACAATCCATTATCCGGAGGGATTCTGACTCAGTAGAGCGGTATTTAAATGATATCGGTAAAATAAACCTGCTCAGTATGGAAGACGAAGTTCGTTTAGCCGGCAGGATACGCAAAGGAGATGCCGGGGCATTGCAACAGCTGGTTAAAGGCAATTTGCGTTTTGTGGTTTCAGTGGCGAAGAAATATCAGGAGCGTGGATTGAAGTTAAGTGATTTAATCAGTGAAGGTAATATTGGTTTGATAAAAGCCGCAAAGTATTTTGATGATACCAAAGGGTTTAAATTTATTTCTTTTGCGGTGTGGTGGATCCGGCAGTCTATTTTGCTTGCCATTGCCGAACAGAAGCGTCTGGTGCGTTTGCCTGTTAATCAGGTAGTCGCAATTGATACCATCAATAGGGCAATAATCGCCTTAGAGCAAAAGTTGGAAAGAATGCCAACCGCTGAAGAGCTGATCTCTTATACTTCGTTATCAGCAGATAAGATTTTTCGTTACATAAATAGCACGGTTAACCCTTATTCATTACATCACATTGTAGATGAAAAAAACGGTTTTACTTTATTAGATACAATTGACGACAAAAGTATCCCAAAGAGTGATCACCTTACTTTTACCACATCATTATTGGTGGACCTGAATAGGTCATTAAGTATTTTACCTAAAAGGGAGCAGAAGATACTGATGCTGTTTTATGGTATCAATGGTTACCCGCAAACGAGCCTGGATGATATGGAGCCTATTTTTAATTTAGGTAGAGAACGGATCAGAAAGCTGAGAGATAAGGCACATAAAACGCTTAGTCTAAATTGTGGCGATACGCTGTCTGATTACCTTAATTGAGCAGGCAGATAGGGCTTAAATCCTATCAGAAATAATCATAGACGAATAAAAATATCCCTGTTTCATAAAAATTCATTTGGTGAAAATCCAATAATTATTAACTTTAGAGCGTTATATCGTATATTTAAAAATCTTAAACGAAAGAAAAACATGGAAAAATTTTCAAAACTTAAAGAATTAATTGCTGGCATCGAGGCAGATGCAGACAAATTTTATAATTCAGGTAATGGTGCTGCAGGTACAAGAGTACGTAAAGCAATGCAAGATCTTAAAGGTTTAGCACAAGAAATTCGTACTGAAGTAACTGAAAAAAAGAATGCAAAATAGTATTCTTTGATCATTATAGGAAAGGCCCGCATATTGTGGGCCTTTCTTTTTTTAGCTTATGGAGCACATAGAGAAAAAGCAATACCGTAAAATAATTCATATTGATATGGATTCATTTTATGCTTCCGTAGAGCAAAGGGATAACCCTGAGCTGCAAGGGAAGGCTATTGCTGTTGGTGGTTCTCCTGAAGGAAGAGGTGGAGTTGTAGCGACTGCGAGCTATGAAGCCCGGAAGTTCGGCGTGCATTCGGCCATGTCGTCCAAACAAGCGCTAAAATTATGTCCGCATCTGATCTTTGTTTATCCCAGATTTGCGGCCTATAAGGAAGTGTCCAGGCATATCCGCGAAATTTTTCATCGTTATACAGATTTGATACAGCCTTTGTCTTTAGATGAAGCTTATCTGGATGTTACAGATGATAAGCTTGGCATTGGCTCTGCCATTGACATTGCTAAAGAGATTAAAAAGGCGATTAAGGAAGAACTGCAATTAACCGCTTCTGCAGGAGTTTCGATCAATAAGTTTGTTGCAAAAATCGCGTCCGATATGAATAAGCCAGATGGCTTAACCTTTATTGGCCCTTCAAAGGTTGAAAAGTTTATTGAGCAGTTGCCTGTCGAAAAATTTTATGGAGTAGGGAAGGTGACAGCAGCAAAAATGAAACTTAGGGGCTTGCACTATGGATCAGATTTAAAAAAGTTATCGGAAACGGAACTGGCAAATTTGTTTGGAAAGAGCGGTCTCTTCTTTTATAAGATTGTAAGAGGGATAGATAACCGGCCTGTTGAGCCCAATCAGGAAACTAAATCAATAGGTGCTGAAGATACCTTTTCTGCTGATTTAATTGAATTGGAAGAAATGAACACCGAATTGGAAAAAATTAGCCGGTTGGTATTCAAACGAATGAAACAGTATGACTTGTGTGGTCGGACGGTGACTGTGAAAGTTAAGTATAGCGATTTCAAGCAAATCACAAGGAGTAAATCCTTTGCCGAAGGGGTCACAACCTTTGAGCAAATTTTTGATATTGCCAAAACCCTATTAGCCGGTATTGATTTTACCGATAAACGGGTAAGACTTCTTGGTGTTTCGGTCTCGAATTTCGAAAACCCGTCGGGAACGGATGGAATTATTTACCAACCTCGGTTGTTCCCCTGACCTTATAAAATATTTTAACTTACCTTTGTGGTCTAGAGATAAGATTATGGGGCTGCCAATGCGTATTACATATAAGGATACAGATTACGTTTACGAGATATTAAATAGTACTGCTATTAATAAAGAGACAACTGAGCTTCACATCAGTTTTGATGGGCAGGAAGTTATTTTAATTAAAGATGAAAAAAATATTTGGATTGAGGGAACGCATAAAGTTGAACCACAATTGGCCCAAGCGTTGGGGAGGTCTGTGTCTCTGAGGTTTAGAATGTAGTTTAATGAAATTAAGCCGGTGATTAATAAAATATTTTTTTTATAAATTCGACAAAATACACTAAATTGTATAACATTATCAGGTGATGGTAATGAGTTGTTTTTTAAGAAATCTTTTTATTTAAACACTATGAAAAAATTATTCTCCTTAATTGCGATCTTGGGTTTATGTGTAAACTTAAGTATGGCACAATCGGCTGCAACATCTACAGCTCCACAGCAGCCAGCGAAAACCAAAGCTGCCGCTAAAAAAGAAGCCACTAAGGCTAAAGCCGCAACAAAAACTGCTGCAGAAAAACCGGCTGCTGCTGCAGTAAAGCTTAAAAAAGATGGTACACCTGACAAGCGGTATACTGCTCCAAAGGAAACGGCAAAAGAAGCAACTGCCACAACCAAAAAAGCTGCAACTGAAAAAGCTGCAGCTGCGGGAACTGCAGCAGTTCCTGGGATGAAAAAAGATGGCACACCTGACAAGCGTTTTAAAGCAGCTAAAGGGGCAACAGCAGCTCCAGCAGCAGCGGCGGGGGCAACTGCTACAAAAGCAGCTACTACAGCAAAAACAGCACCTGCTGCTGCGGCATCAAGTGCCAAAAATTATGTCCCTACGGTTGATAGGAGCTTAAAAGGTCCGAACGGCGAGGAAGTTTTAACTGGTCCTCGTGGCGGAAAATACTACATTAATAAAAATGGCAATAAAACATATATCAAAAAAGAGGCTCAATAATCCCTTTTTGTAATTAAATACAACAAAAGGCCGGATAACTTCCGGCCTTTTGTTGTATTTTGGGGTTTCTATTTATTATTTATGGCAGAGCACCAAATTACAGCAATTACAGAGTTAGATCGATCTCATTATAAAACCAAAGTATATTCTGGCGGACATTTTATTTATTCAGATGAACCGGAAGATCTTGGGGGTACGGACGAGGGGATGGCCCCTGCGGCATTATTGCTGGCTAGTTTGGGTAGTTGTACTGCCATCACAATAAGAATGTATGCAGATCGGAAGAATTATAAGCTGGACTACATTAAAATCTCGCTTGCTATTTGTAATGAAGAAGAAATGAGCAAGGAAACCACAATAATCAGGAGTATTGAATTTTCAGGCGATTTAACCGCGGAGGAGCGTCAACGTTTATTTGTCATTGCAGATAAATGTCCGATACATAAAATGTTAAGTAACCCTATAAAAATAGAAACCAGCTAAGCTTGTTTTTAACGACCATATACAATTTAGTACTATAAATATACTAATTAGTACACTTTAGTTTCCGGGAGCCAATTGTGCCCTAACTTTGGTTATCAGATGATCTATGTCGAAAGGTTTGGAAAGAAAGTCGTTTGGGGAGCCGGGTAGCTTTAAAAAGCTTTGCAAATTGTGAGTTGCAGATATCATCACGATAGGTATATATTTAAATATGGCATGAGATTTTATGGCTTTGCAAATTTCTCTGCCATCCATTCCACCAAGCATAACGTCTAATAAGATAAGGTCGGGCCGGATAGAAGAGATTATATTTAATACATTTCGTCCGTTTGTTAAGGTAGAAACTTCATAACCTTCATCTTCTAGTATGATTTTGATAACTTCAACGATCTCCTTGTCGTCATCAACTGCCAATATTTTTTTAGACATCACCGTAGCTCATTTATTAGTTAGTCCTATACTATTTGTGTGCCACATATGAAAGAAGGAAAATAAAACTATTAACAATCGAAATATTTAAAATTTGAATGCTAAATTTATTAGCATATTTGTATTGTTAATTGTTTAAAAAAAGTTTAATGTTGTACGCTGTTGTAGATATTGAGACTACCGGTGGCTTTGCCTCGGGAAATGGAATTACAGAGATTTCTATTTTGGTGCATGATGGGCAAGGCGTTGTAGATACCTTTGAAACCTTGATTAATCCTGAACAGGATATCCCTGCTTACATTGAGTCGCTTACCGGAATTAGCAATGATATGGTTGTCGCCGCTCCTGTATTTAAAGCCGTCGCTGCTCAGATTTACGAATTGCTGCATGATAAGATATTTGTAGCGCATAATGTGAATTTCGATTTTTCCTTCGTGAGGCACCAGCTGATGCAGTGTGGGTATGAATTAAATAGCAGGAAGTTATGTACAGTTCGATTAAGCAGAAAAATATGGCCTGGACATGGTTCTTATAGTCTGGGTAAGCTTTGTGCTGCTCGGGGTATCTCTTTAAACAATAGGCACCGTGCCGGGGGCGATGCTGCAGCTACAGCCATATTGTTAACGCGGTTGATTGCCGATGATGCTGAAAATATCATCGCCCAAACGCTAAAGAAGTTTTCGAAGGAACAAGCATTACCCCCTAATTTACCGAAAAGCCAGATAGATCGTTTACCTTCTGTACCTGGAGTTTATTATTTTAAAGATCAGAAAGGAAAGGTGATTTACATTGGTAAAGCCAAGAGCATTAAAAAGCGGGTGTGTTCTCATTTTACAGGGAATAATGCTGGTAAACAGCGTCAGGATTTTCTCCAGCATATCTATACCGTAGACTTTGAGGTTTGTGGAACCGAATTGATGGCCTTTATATTGGAAGCCACAGAGATTAAACGTTTATGGCCCGAAAATAATCGTGCATTAAAGCGTCATGAGCAGAAATATGGCTTATATCTTTTTGAAGATCAAAAAGGCTATATGCGGCTTGGTGTGGATAAATATAAAAAGCAGGCATCTGCCTTGTATAGTTTCAATACCCAATTGGAGGGATATGATTTACTAAGACTTTTGATCAAGGAACATTTGCTTTGCGAGAAGTTGTGTTTTATACAGAAGAACCGTATCGCCTGTACCGGTCATGAAGAGGGGAGATGTAGTGGCGCTTGTGTAGGTAAGGAATCTGCTGCCGCTTATAATGTGAGGGTAAAATATGCGATTGAGTATTTAAAAACCTTGCTTCCGACTTTTGCGGTGATGGGCGAAGGGCGAACTGAAGATGAAAAGAGCTGTCTTTTGGTCGAGCAGGGTAAGTTTTATGGTATGGGATATATTTCTCATCATACTGATGTTGAGGGGATGGAAATGCTGAAGTCGGTGTTAGAGCCTTATCCCTCTGATGATTATATTTTAAATTTGATTATTAGCCATGTTCAACAATTCCCGAATAGAAAGGTCTTGATCTAAAATATGCGTTTACAGTAATAAAAATCGCAAATAGATTTGCGTGTTTACTTCCTAAATTCTATCTTTGCGTTCCCTAACGGGGAGATGCCTTGGTAGCTCAGTTGGATAGAGCAACGGTTTTCTAAACCGTGGGTCAGGGGTTCGAATCCCTTCCAGGGTACTTCAAAAAGCTTCTAGTGAAAACTAGGAGCTTTTTTTCTTTCTAGCCTCAGCGTATTTTGTGTCAATTTCGCACACAACGAGGATCAATAGGATCAACTTCGTTTTGTTTGTCCAATTACATAAAAATCAGACAGCTTTTTAAGTTTCCCGGCAATAAAGCAGCTAAAGCTTGAATATCCAGTTTTTAACTAAATAAATTCATGTAAACATTCTTTACATGATTAAGTTGTCATGTAAAGGAAATAGTTAAAAGAATAACGTATAAGAGGGATTATTGGATCAAGCAAAAAAGTTGGGGAGGGATTAATTTTGTTTAGATTTGCATTAAACAGCAATTATATTGGATTCTACCCTGCTTTCATTAATACTACCAGAAGGTCTTAGCGACTATTTTGAATTCGACCGAGCTGCTACAATTGACGGTTCAACCTATATTTATTTGATAGAAAAGAACATTCATCCACAAGAGTTTTCTGGAGATCATCTTTTATCTAAAGGATTCTACGATGAGGCTTCCGTTCGAGACTTTCCTTTGCGTGGCAAACCTTATTTTTTAAACCTTAAGCGTCGGAAATGGCTCAACACCCGAACAAGTAAGATCGTTTCCCGGGATTGGCAATTAGTTGCCGAAGGCACAAAGATGACTCAAGAGTTTGCTTTTTTTTTGAAAGACTATTTGGATTCCACCCCAATAAGCTGTAAAAGTCTTGGCCATTTCTTTGGTGTTGACGGAAAGCGTCTGGAAGAGCAATATGCCCGCCATTTAAGTGATTTTACCAGCTGGGATCAGGCGGAACACTCTGAGAATTGGCTGCTTTTTGCTAATAATATGGGGGAATATTTATCAATTGATGAAACTAGCCTTTCACAAGGAGAGCTCTATACAATACTGACTAATAAAGGGGCAAAAGGGAAGAAAGGTGCTTTGGTAGCAATTGTAAAGGGTACCGAAAGCGAGTCGATCATAAAGGTTCTTCACAGAATGAAGGAGCAGGTAAGGAAACAAGTAAAAGAAGTAACCCTTGATCTGGCTCCGACAATGACCAGAATAGTAAAAAGGAGTTTTCCAAAAGCAAAGCTTGTTTCAGATAGGTTCCATGTACAGCAATTGGCTAATGAAGGTGTCCAGGAAATCAGGATTAAACATAGATGGGATGCTATAGAACAGGAAAACAAAGAAATGGATCTAGCCAGAGAAGTAAAGAAGCCTTGGATTCCCGAACTTCTGGAAAATGGAGATACGATAAAACAGTTACTGGCTAGAAGTAGGTATTTGTTATTTAAAAAAGAAGTAAACTGGACTCCTTCACAAAATCACAGGGCAGAACTGTTATTTAAGCTATACCCAGATTTGCAGCAAGCGTATAAAGTCTCCCAGGAACTGTCTTCAATACTCAGCCATTCAAAAACTAAAATGATTGCCTTTAAAAAGTTAGCCTTATGGTATAACAAGATAGAAAAAATGGGTTATAAATCCTTCAATACCATATCAAGAACCGTTCAGAACAATTATGAAACAATATTAAACTACTTTGATAACAGATCCACTAATGCCTCCGCAGAATCTTTTAATGCGAAGATTAAAGCTTTTAGAACGCAATTTAGAGGGGTAAGAAATGTCAAATTTTTCCTATTCAGGTTATCAAAAATATATGCCTAATCCCTCCCCAACTTTTTTGCTTGATCCGGATTATTTTATTATATTTATCGCTAACCAAACAACCAATTAATGCCCTTATGAATCCTACCAGACAACTATTTAGTATCCTAATTAGCTTAGTGTTACTTGTAATCTCGTGTAACAGATGTCAAAAATTAACAGCCAGAAATGAGCCCCAACCCTGGACTACTGAGCTGGAAAAACAGATGACCGACGTATTTTATACACAGGCGGCAAACCTTACCGATAATGCAAGGGCCAAACGTGCTTATGCAGAGTGTTGCTTATCAAAAATGAAAGAAATGTTTCCTAAGGGGATTTCCAATATTGGTAACGAAATGACCGACAGCATGAAAGTTTCTGTGATGAAAATGGGTGCTGAATGTGCAGGTGTGCTGCAGCATACGGTAAATATATGGGAACCAGATGTTACGAACCAGCTAAAACTTCAACTTTATGCGCTGGATGAAATAAAAATGCTCCCCCCTAAAATGAAAACGGAGTATGTAGATTGTATTGCTTTTAAAGTGACTGAAGCTTTTCCTAATGGTCTTAAGGCGAATCAAGGTAAGAAAGAACTACAAAAATTCATTGACAAAGCCCGTCATGAGTGTGTAGAACTGATAGGGCGAAAATATAATGTACCAAAACCTAAGAAAACATTAAGATAATTTGCAATTTAATGATATGAAGGGACAACTATTTTTAACACTCGTGCTCTTGATATCATTGGGTTGTGGAATTAAAACACAAAAACAATACGTAGATCCTGAGAAAGCTTTGAAGTTAAAACGAAAGATACCGACTTTGAAAATGGACTTATCCCCTGGGCAAGTATCGAAAAGCCTGAGGAGTCTATATTAGACTTAAAGGATGCAAAGGAAATTTTAATCCAAAGAAATGAGGTAACAATCATCATTGACTATCCAGTATTGAACGCATACCGATTTACAGTTATCTCTGATAAAGGTTTTAACAGGGAACGCTTGCTAAAAGAGATTAGTAAAGCTTATTATAGAATGTATGAGGAGGAAGAAGCCACGGCAATCATAAAAACTGTTCCCCCGGAAAAAAGGAATAAAATGTACAACCGAAACGAAACCAATGGAAAGTATGGGATTTGGGGGCATGATATTGCCGACTTGGTGTTGTCGGAGATACATGTTTATGAAGATGCTGATAAAAAATTAATATTGGCGCTTATGATTGAGTCTTAGTGTTTCTTTTCAGCCGTTAAAAGCTCATAGACGGCTGTAAGAATCTACGATCAATATTTAAAACCAGAATATGATTAATATTAGACTCGATAAGTTAAAAAATCTGTTTAATTATAATTGAATCGCTTTTATGTGGGCGCTAAGAGGCAAACAATCCTCCGCATTGTGCTATAGCACTACAAGATTGGCACTGATCAAGGTAACCAGCTTTGAGTTTAGGGATATGTATATCGTGCAGGGAATTATTTCCTGGTATATCGTGCCTTCATCGAACCTGCAGCAATCGCTTCATGGATGCCACCCTATGTTTTTCTTGGCATTGTACATGATATGGATGTAAAGGTAGGCAGTACTTTTGACGACCCTAATATGCCGGGTATCATTACCAATACGATTTGGTTTGAAAAAACATCTGTAGGTACAGCACTGAGAATTTTGCAGGAAAACATACCCGCTGCCATACCCGCTAAAATGTGCTATCTGGGGTGGCAGGAATTGTTGGAAAAACTCATTAAGCTGGTTGAACCTGAAATACCGGATGCCTGATTACCCCTGCACGAAGAGATCATTAAACAAATGACAGTAAATGGGGACAATGATGCATCTAGCGATTTCCAAAATGTTACCAATGCTATTTTTTTATCGGCTCATAGTAAAGTATTATTGCACCAGAACTTAAAGTTTTTGTTTTTAAAAGCTTAAGATTAGTACTGTCGTGCATGTTTTCAAATAATAGCGAACCCTTTCCTGCTATTACTGGATGAACACATAGCTGAAACTCATCAATTAAGCTAAGTTTCAGCAGCTGTATAATTAAACTCCGACTGCCAACTAAGATATCCTTTCCTGATTTTTGTCTGAGTGCTAGAACCTCTTCTTCAATTGGTCGATTTGCCAGCTTTGCACTTTCCCATTCCGGATTTTTAAGTGTACGGGAAAAGACAATTTTTGGTATGCTGTCCATTGCCAGGGCAAATTCGTCCATTGATTTTTCACCTGAAGGATTTTTCACAAGAGTTTGCCAATATTGCATGAGCTGATAGGTTATCCTCCCATATAGAATAGTGTCCGCGCTACTTAGCAGCTCAGCGTAATGATGATGTACTTCTTCATCTGGAATGATTGCTGTATGGTCGCAAACTCCATCAAGTGTCATATTGATTCCTGCAATTACTTTTCTCATTCTATTTCCAAATAATAGGTATTCATTTCAAACTATTAAATTTACCCAAAATATTTTTACTTCAAAAATGCTTTTAAATGTTCCATAGATTTATGCTGAGATCGAAAATTTTACTAGTACTGGACAGGTTTTTGTTTTTGAAATTAAACCAGCCAAAACTAAAGATACGGTATTGTTAAAGATCGCTGAGACGCGAATGGATACTTTGATATTTACGGTCAAAAAGCCGTCTAATCCTTGTCTGCGTTCAACCGTTGAGCAGGCCTACTTTAACGGCAATCAGGTTATTCGGGATACCGATTTACTTATTTTAAAGAAGTGAGGAATATCATGCCTCAAGCCATTCAAAAGGCTGATCGAAATTAGAATATCTTGAAAGTAGACCCGAAATCTCCTATCAGAAGAAGGTTGGTCTTTTATGCAGATCTTTTGGTTAGGGATGTAGTCCAAGGGTTTTCATAACCTGGTCTTTATACAGTCGGCCAATCGGGAGTTCTTTGCCTGCTACTTCAATACTCGTGCTATTGAATGATTTGATCTTATCGATGGAGATAATGAACGAACGGTGGATGCGGATGAAGCTTTCATCAGGCAGTTTTTCTTCCAGGTAACTAATTTTCTGGTAGGTAATAACCTCTTTTTCCGGTGTTTTTACGCGTACATAATCTTTGAGGCTTTCAATGTAAATGATGTCTTTGAGCAGAACTTTGACCATTTTTTTATCTGCTTTTAAGTAGATAAAGGGATCTGTAGTGGCAGGGAGCAAGGGTAGAACGAAGGCTGGTAAGGCCTCTGATCGTTTGTGTAGTGCATGGTATTTATTGATCGAAGTTAAAAAACGCTCAAATGGGATGGGTTTTAACAGGTAGTCCATTACGCTAAGCTCAAATGCCTCGGGTGCATAGTCCCGGTACGCAGTGGTTAGGATTACCTTAGGGCACTGGGATAAGGTTTTTAGAAAATCAATTCCGGATAGTTTTGGCATTTGTATATCCAGGAACAGGAGGTCTATTTTTTGCTGCTGTAAGACCGTCAGGGCTTCTATGGCATTGTTACAGGTACCTTCAAGACATAGAGAATCCAGCTGGCCTATGTATTTTTTTAGTACATCTTGGGCTAGCGGTTCGTCATCAACAATCAGACATTTTATTTTATTCATTTGCTTTATGCTCAGGGTTGTTTATTCTAAGGTCTACGGTAAATCGTTCAGTTTCTTTATGGATCAGCAATTCATGCTGGCCTGGATAGATCAGTTCCAGCCTGCGTTTGACGTTCTGCAGACCTATTCCTTTTTTGTAATCAGCTTCATTTATAGTCTCCCGTTGTTCAGGTTGGTTTGTGCAGCTGTTTTCTACTTTTAAGGTGAGAAGACCGGATTTATACTTGAGGTCTACGGTCACCCAAACCTGATCGGTTTGATCACTCACACCATGTTTAAAGGCATTTTCGATAAAGGGGATCAGTAAAAAGGGCGGAAGTCTGATCGCAGAAACGTCACCCGATATGTTCAAAGAAACCTCCAGGCGGTTGCCATAGCGGAGCTGTTCCAGTTCAATGTAGTTTTGAATGTGCTTAAATTCCTTCTCAAGAGAAGTGTAGCTGGATTGAGAATCATAGAGCATATAGCTCATCAGTTCAGATAGTTTCAATACCACTTTGGGTGCTGCTGGCGAGGATTCAAGGGTCAGCGCATACAGGTTATTTAGGGTATTGAATAAAAAATGGGGATGAACCTGTGCTTTGAGGAAACTAAGTTCGGCGCTGAGTTTTTCTTTCAGGATTTCCTGGTGTTGCTGTTCCTGCTGAAACCACTGCTGGTAGATCTTGACCACCAGGGTAAACATCAGTACTGGGCTTAGAATCCAGAGCATTCCTTTCAGGAGCATGTACCAGACAAAAATGGGTTCTCGAAAAGTAGTTGTTGGGTAAAACGTGGGTTCAATGTATTTCTCTATAAGTATACGGTGTAGTAGCGAGGCGGTAAACAATAGCAGGGTCGCGGTCAATGCATATGTTCCATATTTTTTGGTCTTGAAATACCGCGGAAACAAGATATATAAATTTATATAGGCGACCAGCATGGCGGCAGGTAACCCCTGGAGCTCGATCAACAGGTAATAGAATAAGCCCTTTTCACCCTCGGCATGTACACCCGTATAGATCAGGATATACGCGATCCAGAATAAGATATGCGTCAAAATGCGGTTGTTGGCCAGGTAAAAGTTTCTATTCATGAATTACCGATAGTCTGGATACTAATTTAAGGATAAAATGATAGCTCAGGTTAATTTTCGACGAGCGGCAGCTTTATATCTGCTTTCGGCAGATTTTGAGATGGATTCTCAGAAATGCGTTGGTTTTGGATTTATGCCAGGGAATTGCTGTCGTTAGGCTAAATTCAAAAATGTGCTGGTTTTTAATGTTTTGTTTTGCCCTGATCAATTCAAAAGATAGATGAAAATATCCAGCCGTTTTATTTTATTACTCATGTTCTTGCAGGCTGCCTGGGCATTTGGTCAGTCCGGCCAGGGCCGTATTTCAGGTCGGGTTCAAGATGAATTCGGATTGCCCTTGCCCGGAACGACGGTTTCGCTTTTTCATTTTGGGGATTCGCTGCGCCTGAAAGCAGTGATCAGCGATTCGCTCGGGAGGTTTCTTTTTACTGATTTACCATTGGGAAGGTTCCAGCTCAGGGTAACTGTCATTGGATTTTCGCGTTATATCAGTGCACCTTTATTGATTAACACTAACCACTTTCAGGCTGCTGACATATTGATCCCATTGGCCCAGCTGGCCACAAGTCTGCAAGGCGTTACCATCTCCGGCAGAAGGGAGGCGGTGAAACGGCAAGTCGATCGGACAGTAGTCAATGTGGATGCTTTTATCTCCAATGCAGGAAGCAATGCCCTGGAAGTATTGGAACAAGCTCCTGGGGTTCAAGTATCCAATGATCAGATCAGTTTAAAAGGCAGACAGAGCGTGACGATCTTTATTGATGACAAGCCTGCTTATCTGCAGGGAACAGATCTGGCCAATTATTTAAAGGCACTGCCCGCCAGTGTACTTGATAAAGTGGAGATCATGAGTAATCCGCCTGCCCGTTATGATGCAGCAGGTAATGGAGGCATTATTAATATTAAGCTTAAAAAAACAAGGGTAACGGGCTTTAGTGTAAATGTGATTTCTGAAAACATACAGGGGCGTTACGGCAGAGTCACCCAAAGCGCGAATCTTAACCTGCGTAAGGGCAGACTTAACCTCTTTAGTAACATCAATAATTTTACTGGGGCAGGGTTTACCCAGACACAAAGCACCCGAAGCTATGGGGAGGTCAAAGATGGAGGCTTAAAGTCCTTTGATCAGCATACTTTCACTAAAGTCCCTATCTCCAGGCAATTTGGTAAGTTAGGCATGGATTACGAACTTTCCCCTAAGACAACGCTGGGGCTGGTTGTTGCCGGAATGAACAGAAACCAGCGTTCCAATAGCCAGATCAATAATTCACAGCAATACCTCGGAACTCCGGATACGCTGCTGTTGGGAGATAACCGTGCAAAAACAGTCGTTAATTATGCCAATGTGAATTTGAATTTTAAGCAGGTTTATGATACTGCCGGCAGGGAATGGACGGTAGATGCGGATTATATCCGGCAAAAACAAGGTTATTCCTCCTTAAATAAAAGTATCACGCAGGCTACAGTTGGGACTTCGGGTCTTAACTCAGAGGAGTTTATTACCAGTCTTCCTTCTGCAATTGACATTTATTCAGTTAAATCGGATTATGTCCAGCCAATAAGAAGGCAAAGCAAGCTATGTTTCGGTCTGAAATCCAGTTGGGCAAAAAGTAATAATCTTGCGGATTATGCCAGCATCTTAAATGGAGTCTTTCAACCTGATTTTGATCTTGCACAGCATTTTGTATACCGGGAGCGTATCAGCGCAGTTTATGTAAATTACAACAATAGTTACAAGCGTTTTTCCTACCAGCTTGGGCTGAGGGTTGAAAATTCAACCACCAGGGGACAACAGCAGGATCAACAGCAAGCCTTAGACTCGACCTTTAAGAGGAACTATTTTAATTTATTTCCAACGTTGTTCTTAACCTATAACCCGGGCACCGGTACGGATCATAAAATGACATTTTCCTATGGCAGGCGGATCGATAGACCAGAATATGCAGATTTGAATCCCTTTGCTGCACCCAGGGACCGGTTTAATTATCAGCAAGGCAATCCCAATCTGCGTCCGCAGTTTGCTGATAACCTGGAGCTTTCTTATATCTTCAGGAACATGCTGACCCTGGCTGTTTTTTACAATCATTTGAAAGACGGCATAGAGCAGACTTTGAAGGTGATAGGGAATTCTTTTTATCAAAGTAAAGACAATATTGGTAGTAAACAGATTGTAGGCTTTACTATGGATGGTTCTTTTACGGTCAATAAATGGTGGGTAATCAATCCTTCATTTATCTACAACCGGAACTATAGCCGGACGGTATTAAATGGGCTACATTTACAGGTCAACAGTGATAACTGGCATATCTGGACGATACATCAGTTTAATTTTTCTCCTGGCTGGACTGCTGAGGTCTCCGGGAATTATAGTTCTGCTGTTACTTATTCTCAGTTTCATGAATCCCCAAGCTGGTTTGTGCATGCCGGAATAGGTAAAAAGTTTTGGAAGGATATGGCCAGTATCCGCTTTAACGTTCGTGATGTTTTCTATTCCAGGGTGGATGGACAAAAGTTTAATAATTTAAATGGCATTACCGGATATTCGCGGACGAATTGGGATACCAGGAATTATGCCCTTATATTCAGTTACCGTTTTAGTAAGGGAGCCAAAGTTAACAGCAATGGTGGTAAATCAGCAAACAATGAAAATATTCCACTACGAATTTTATAGTATCGACCATCATACTCCTCATGGAAGCTACATGTATCTAATATCTGTTTTGGGGGCTTTTGATACTTCCGGTTTTGAGAATATTTTTTCATTTAAAAACTTTAAAAACCTTAAAATTCTCTGAGGCTCTCCCTGTTTGAAAAACGGATGATTATCGCATGCTGCATCTATTGAAACCAGAACATTATTGCTGCCGGCATAAAATGAAAGTTCAGTGTATACTTTAGGAGAAATTTGACAATTATCCTCGACATTGATATTTCCTTTTAATTTGTTAAGACCGCATTCTTTTGATATTTTGGAAATATCCGACTTATCCTTGTTACTTAAAGTGAATTTAGCCTCATAAAACGAGCCGTCTCTAAAGTAAACTGTGTAAGTTTCTTTTTCCAGGTCAATTTTATAGGATACCCCCACTTTAACCACTATCTTCTGTATTTGAATATTGTCAACATTGCTTTTTAAATTACAAGAAGTAAAAAGCATTGCCATTAAAAAGACTTTTATGACAGCAGATTGCTTTATGGTAGGCAGAATAAGGCTAGTGTTCATTAAATTCTAAGTTACTAAATCAGATATCAAGTTTGAAAAAAATGTGTTGATGCCTCAAGGAAATAATAACGTTAAGGCACTCGAAGAAATATTAGATAAATTGTAGTTAGCCCTTTTTTATATTGTTACTCACCCATACCTGGAAACTGTCCATAAAGGTGATCAGGAATGTCTTGGTAGACTCATTAATGAGTACCCCCTGATCGTCAAATAATTTGGCAGCATTCCCGATATAAGCCTCGGGTTGAGGCATAGCAGGTACGTTGAGAAACACCAGAGACTGGCGCAAGTGATGATTTGCCCCGAAAGCACCAATATTGCCGGGCGAAACGCTCATCACGGCGCCAGGCTTGCCTTGCCAACAACTTTTTCCGTAAGGGCGGGAGCCGACATCAATGGCGTTTTTTAACACTGCCGGTACAGAACGGTTATATTCCGGTGTCACAAAAAGCACAGCATCAAAGGAGACCAGCTGACTGCGGAATGTTAGCCATTCGTTGGGAGGGTCAGCTTCAAGGTCTTCATTGTAAAGCGCCAGATCGCCTATATTAATGATCTTCAGCTCAAGTGATTCTGGAGCAAGTTTAATTAAGGCATTAGCCATTTTTCTGTTCCAGGATTCCTTGCGCAGGCTGCCCACCAGAACTGCTATTTTAAATTTTGTCATAATAAATCGTTTAAAGAATCTGGTATTTCAGGTTCTACAAGCTTAGCTAACTTCTCCAGCGATTCCTGCCAGCCTAAATAGCACATTTCTACAGGTATAACTGAAGGAATTCCCTCCTGCGTAACTTTTATTTCCGTTCCCACGATCGTTTTTTGAAGCCAAACAGAAGTGATCATCTCACCCGGAAGATTAGGATCATCAAATATATCGGTGTACTTCAGAAACTCATTGGGTTTGATCTCAAGGTATTTTCCTCCGAATGAATGGCTGTGGCCAGTAGTAAAATTTAAAAAAGACATTCGAAAAGAACCACCTGTCTCTACAGTCATTTCGTGGACCGTACAAAGATAGCCATATGGAGGAAGCCACGACGCAATTGCTAAGGCTTCGGTGAATGCACGATATACCTTTTCCGGAGATGCTTTAAGGATTCTGTGTAATGAAACATTATTGTCAGACATAAAATTATTGTTTTAATCTTAACCAACTTGCTGATTTAAGAATTCAAGTAAATTCTCTTCCAACACTATAGTGTTGTATTCTGACTCCCCAGCGTTGTTAGAAATAGCGAGTTCATCTTCGTTTACCGTAATCGTAAAGGGAATACCCGCTATGATTTCAGGAAATAAGATGTTGATCACATCATATACGTGTTCATATTCGATATCTAAGTTTGACCTGAGTTTGGAGTTGACAAAATCCGCAAATTCTTTTTTTAAAATATGGTAAAGTGCTTCTGCACTTAATGTCTTGTTATTCTTAATGATCGCCATAGCTTTTTAATAAATATACCCATACAACATTCTTGTCCTGCATATGTTTTTGCTTTTAAGAATCTTATAAGTATAATTTATGAAGTTTACAGAATAGATAACATTAATAATTTGCCAGGATATGTGTAGATTATGAGATAAAATGATAACTTAAGCCTATGAAATATTTAGCAATACTTTTCATAGGCTTTTCCATTGCTGCAAAAGCCCAGACTACTGATTTTAAATATACAGCAGTTGATCCTCGTCCTTTCGCCGACAATGCCAACCATTGGTATTTTGGTTTTGACAAACATAACGTCATCAATTCAAAACCAAATCAGCCCAAGTATCAACCTACAGAATTGACCAATATTGCCGACAACATCCTGTTGTTTCAAAAAGACAACGGTGGCTGGCCTAAAAACTATGATATAATGGCAATATTGACCGCCGAACAGAAGGATAGTCTGATCCGTGCGAAATCGGTCTTAAACACGACCTTCGACAATGGCAGTACCTATACACAAATTGCTGTTTTGGCCAATGTATATACTGTAACTAAAATTGAAAAATATAAATCAGCAGCTTTAAAAGGATTGGATTACGTACTGGAATCTCAATATAAAAATGGCGGCTGGCCCCAGTTTTATCCGTTGGAGTCAAACTACAGCAGGTATGTTACCTATAATGATGGAAATTTTGAAGGCATTATGAGTCTTTTAAAAGACATTAATGATAACAAGCCAGAATATGCTTTTTTGGACAATACTCACCGTAAAAAGTTAAAAGAAGCTTATCAAAGGGCCATTCCTTGCATCCTGAAAACACAGATCAACGATGCCGGTAAACCGACAGCCTGGTGTCAGCAATATGATGAGGTTACGTTGCAGCCTGCGTGGGCACGTAAATTTGAACCACCAAGTATTTGTAATAAAGAAAGTGCAGATTTGGTGTTATTCCTGATGAGCATCGAACATCCCTCTAAAGAAATTATTGAAGCCGTAAAAAATGCCGTAGCCTGGTTTGAAGAATCCAAAATCTACAATACCCGGGTTAAAGTGATCCCTGCCGAAAAACTGATTACTCCTTTCCGGGTTTCTAAAACAGACCGCGTAGTTGTAACCGATACTACTGCTCCACCAATTTGGACACGCTATTACGAGTTGAAAACCCATAAGCCTATATTTTGCGATCGCGACAGTAAAATAGTGTATGCTTTAGCTGATATTAGCAGGGAACGACGTGACGGTTACGCCTGGTATACTTATGCTCCTCAGCAGGTGCTCGACAAATATCCGGAGTGGTATCAGAACCTTCATTAGCTTAATGCTAAGATTCGCTCTTCTGATATTTAATTGCTAATTTTGTTAGTAATGAAAAGATCTGGAACAGCTGATTTACCCCTACACTATGGTTTTGTACCCAAATGGCTTGCCGAACGGATGTCATCTTTGGGTCTGGCCATTACAGAAGCTATTATTGCAGAATATGGGACAGCGGAAGTTTTGCGGCGCTTAAGCGATCCTTTTTGGTTTCAAAGTCTGGGTGCGGTAATGGGCATGGACTGGCATTCTTCAGGGATTACCACTTCGGTGATGGGCTCTTTAAAAGCAGCTATCAATCCTTTGTATAAAGAATTAGGCATTTATATCTGTGGGGGTAAGGGACAGAAATCCCGCAATACTCCCGATGAATTGCTGCGTTTTGGAGAAAGAACCGGGCTGGATGGTATAGAGCTAGTACGTTGCAGTAAGTTAAGTGCTAAGGTAGACAATACAGCTATACAGGATGGATTTCAGTTATATACCCATAGTTTTGTAGTGAATACTGAAGGACTTTGGACTGTTGTTCAACAAGGTATGCGTAATGGCAGTTCAACTGCACGAAGGTACCATTGGCATTCTGCAGGCATCACTTCTTTTGTAGAAGAACCGCATACTGGGATTTGTGGCAACAATATGGGGCAGATTCTAAACCTGACGGCCAGGTCTGCTCAACCTTCAAAGACCGCCATGTTGGCCATGACCAGCGAAAATCCCGATCGGATGATTGCTGAAGCACGAAGACTGATCATGCCCAATCATCATGAGGTTAAAGCAAAAGATGTGGATCTGAAAAGACTGGGAGCTATGCTTTGGTTAACACAGGAAAAACAGCCTGCTGATTTTGAAGAGTTGTTACTGCTGGAAGGTATGGGGCCCAGGACACTGCAGTCAATGGCTTTGGTCAGCGAGGTGATTTACGGTACACCATCTCGTTTTGATGATCCTGCACGCTTTTCCTTTGCTCATGGCGGTAAAGATGGTCACCCTTTTCCAGTACCCATCAAAGTATACGATGAAACCATTAGCGTACTTAGTAAGGCAGTTCAAAAGGCAAAAATAGGGCAGAGTGATAAATTACACGCCATACAACAACTCGGCGTATTAGCCCGCAGAGCAGAAAAAGGCTTCATCCCCAATGATAATTTTGATGCTTTGATTGAGAAAGAGCGTCGCGATTCCTGGAAGCATGGTGGTAAAACCGTTTTTGGTGATGCAAAACCGCCTAATGAAGGGCAGCTACAGTTATTTTAAATCCCGTTTTACCCTGTCACGTTATCCTGATCCAAATTATCCGTTGGTTCCCAAAGCTCAATAACGTTTCCTTCCGGATCAAGTATATGGACGAATTTGCCATATTCATATTCAGTAATCTCATCAATAATGGTTACGCTGTCCTTTTTTAGTTCATCTACCAGCAGAGCGATATTTTCCACCCGGTAGTTAATCATAAATGGCTTGGTTGATGGATTGAAATATTTGGTATCTTTCGGAAACGTGCTCCATACTGTGGATCCTATTTTCGATGGATCGTCGGCTTGCCGCCACTCAAACGTTGTTCCATATTCACTGGTCGCCAATCCAAGGTTTTTGGCATACCATTCGTTCATACTTTGCGGATTATCGCATTTAAAAAATACACCGCCAAGGCCCGTTACTTTTTTCATGTTTTTTTTAACAATTTCCATCTATTTTTGGACATTACCAAATCTGTTTTCAAGTAAACCTTTCCATTGAGTATTGTCATGCCCCATTGTGTTATGTAGTACAGTCAAGGCACTTCGCAAGTCAAAATTTAATTTGTGGTAAAGTAAACGCTGATCAGGATCATTGGTATGGATAAAGTATAGCAAGTCTTTTAAATACACAATCCCAATACATTTACCGTGTTCATAAACCGGCAAAGATTCCTCCTGAAGCTCGGTCATTATCTTTATTGCCATAAAAACCGGTTGCTCAGGATTTAAGCAATGATCATTTTCCAGAGGCGAAGGATGAAACCAATCCTGGGCAATTACTGATCCTATTTTCATGTCTTCCTCTAAATTCTGAGTGGGAAGATACGGCAGATCATTGGAAATAAAAATACTGGATAGGGGACTTGTGGATAAAAAAATGTCGGATTTGTCATTAACAAAGAGCTCAAGGGTAGTTATGGTATATTTGGAAAAATGGAATCTGGTTTTTGCAAAACCGAAAATTCGCTTAATGGTACTGGTACTAATGTATCTGTTCAAACTGGTGGTGATCTGATTGGCAATTGTGGCACAATCTTGAGGAGTAATGGTCTTTAAACCTGTTTTTATAAGCATTTTCTGCTTTAGCTCTTCTGAAATCATAACGTATCGGCAAAATATATCCCTTAAACTACCGATGACCTGGAGTATATAGAATTAAATCCTAACGATAGTTGTTTATGTACAAAAGTAATATTTTGTCGCAGCTAATAACAGTTTGCTCAGAGCATAGGTAAATATTATCCTGAATACCTATTCCATAACTTTTTTGCTTTAAAAGTGTTTAAGAGTTAGCAATTATCCAGCTTTGATTAAGCCCGATAGCTAAAACTTAAAATCGAAATAAGATGACAACTGAAAATAACACATCTATTTTCCCTTTGGGAAATCCCGGACCTGCAGATTGGTTTAGTGGTGAAGTACACATTCAAGGCTTGGTAGCTCCAGAACAAATGGAAGAGCTATACAGTGTGGGGCAGGTAACATTTAGCCCAGGAGGTAGAACACATTGGCATACACATCCCAAGGGCCAGGTATTGCTGATAACTGAAGGCGAGGGCTGGTATCAGGAACGTGGCAAACCAGCGCAAGTACTTACAAAGGGAATAACGATTGCTATTCCCAAAGGTGTAGAACATTGGCATGGAGCTGCTGCTAAAAGCAAATTGGTGCATATTGCTATTTCCAATATGTTAGATGGCAGGAGTGTAACATGGATGAGTCCCGTTACCGATGAAGAGTATGTAGAAGTCAATAAACAATAGAATAGATGATTCAGGCGGATTTCCAGATTTTAAATTTGTTCTGGTTTGTTCCGCCGATTTCCTGGATAACAAGGCATAAGTGATCTTCCCTTTGAGGAAAATATTTATCAATTATTTGCAACGTCTGCTGTAATAACTGTCCGAGGTGCTGTTCAAAATCAATGTGCTTAACATTTAAGATAACCTGGTTCATTCTGGAAGAGATGATGCATTCGAAAGTGAATTCCTTTTTGAGTGCTTTTACTACTTTTGACCTTAGTTTTTTCATTGAATTCGGATTTAGTTCGTCATTAAAACTTTAAACGTCATCTGCCTTCAATAAATTGTGTTGGGAAATGTCATAATCTCATTTCCTGTAATGAATTGACAGACTCCTAAAATTAACAAAAAATAAAGGAAGAATGCAAGTGTTAATTAAACAATAAATCTGTAATCAATATATCATCAGTTTTTTGAATGCTCTTTGCCTTGGTGATGTATGCACTATCTTTATACTTGTTTGATGCAAGCATGAGTAATTGGTAAAAGTTGTTTTTGTTATAAGGACTTATTTGTTCATAGTTCCATGGTTTTTCCTTTAATGCATAAGGTGCAAGCCAGTTAAATGCCTGGTGTAAACCTCTTCCATCTGCCGTGGTATAATTCCAGATATCCACATCGGTTTTAGCTGCCAACATGGCTACAGTAGCCCAGGCCTCTAAATTAAAAGTGCTATATCCAAGTGCATTGGTTCGGGCTAATTCCAGTTTTTGCTCTCCATTGGGTGCTATTTGAGCGGCAATCCTGGCCTTACTTTCTGTTGAGATTTTTTTAGCAAGTTGATTTTTTCCAACAAATAAGGCATAAGCGATAACCTGACCATCATAATGGGTCCCATGGTTGTTTTTCGCATTTAGCTCATCAATGCCATTTTTACTGGTGAGCATCCAGTTAAGATAAGCTGTATACCATTCTTTAACATTGATTAGGTTTTTGTCCGTAAAGGAAGGCGAGCCTTCTAAAAGGCCCATCCAATCAGCCAGATTTATCAGACATCTGGATTCAATGATGCCTATTCCTCGTCCATCATTAATACCTCTTATGGCTTGTGCATAATTAAGATTTGGGTTCATCCTGGTAGCAGGATCAATAAACCATACATTGATTAATTTGGAAGCTTTGGCTGCATACTTTTCATCTTTTGTAAAATAGTAAGCCAATGATAAAAATTTGCACTTATCAGCCATTTCAGTTAAGTAAGTATGATCGGTCATCTTCTTAATTTCAGGGTTACGCTGTCCATCTTTACGGATGTAGGGCAAGCTATCTGGTTTTGATGGGTCCGGCCAGAAGTAAGGTGCCATACTCATGTAGTCATGCTTTGAGCCACTCGGAGGTACAAAAGCTTTGTCCATTACAGACTTTGGTTTATCTTCTAACAGTTTGTCAGCATTTTTTATGATAATATTTACGGCTTTTACAACATCCGTGTTCCCTTGTTTAAACCTGGCTTTTTGAGCAACCATGTGTGCCGGATCTAATAATACTAACTTCTGGGCCGGACTGGATATACTTTGCATACATAATGCGAAAAGTAAGCCACTTATCAATTTATATTTCATCTATTTATTTAATTGATAAGCAAATTACCAAATGTTGCTTATTGAAAAGTATCGTTATTTAGCATTTTATGAAGTTAAGTTAACCTGATCTTTTACACTATGAGTCTTGGTCGCTGGTTCGAGCCCAGTTGGGGCCACTGGTAAAAAGCCGTTTTTCGATAAGAAGATTGGCTTATCTAGTGTTGAATAGCTATTTCAATCTATATTATAATGTCGCTATCTAGCTCTGATGCCTTGTCAAAATTGAATTTAGCTAACTCCATATTTTCAGCTTTTAAATAATAGTCTCCAAGATTTTTATAAGCATGTGCATTTTCCGGATTGAGAGCTATACTTTTTTCTATGAGTACTTTACCCTCTTCAAGTTGATTTGTAAGAAGTTTAAGTTGCCCAAGATTATTATAAGGTTCTGCAAAGAGTGGAGAAAGTTTAATTGCTTTTTCCAAATATTGTTTTGCCTCTCCGTAATTCTCTAATAAAATTAAGGCATAACCCAAGTTGTTTAATACGATAGGGTGATTAGGATTCATCTTTAATGCCCTATAAAAATTAGCTTCAGCTTCTTTATGTTGTGCCGATAGTATTTGAAAATAGCCCATATTTGTGTAATCATCGATCATGAATTCAGTAAAGCTTTTAAGCTTTATTAGATGTGTTTTTGCTTCTTCAAATTGTTTGGTTAATATCAAAGCTGTAATAAGTTGACGAAGAGGTATCTCCTCATGAGGGAATCTGGTAATTATAGGCTTTAGTTTAATTATACTTTCATCGTTTTCTCCCTTTAAAGATGCTGTCGGGCAACGACATAGTTCGAAAAATTTTGCCTTATTCTGTATATAAATAAAATTTGTTTGCCATCATTATACAAATTGTGTTCTTTAATTATACGCGGTACAAGATCTGTCCATAATCCTATGAAAGCGCAAATAATTAAACAAAAGAAATAGAATTTAATTGCTCCATGTAGTTCCGAGTTGAATATAAAAAAACCTAAAAGGGAAGAGAGAATAACTGTAAACAATGGGCCGGCTAATAGAATAATTATCCCTTTGATGTAATTATTGGTCATTTTGTCAGAAGAACACATACCTCCACCTTTGATTGAAAAAGTAGGACTTATATGAAAGTGGAGTCTTCCAATTTTAAAGTTGAATTTGCTCATTTCATCACCATAAGAACCAATATGGATATCAATTTTATTTGAACGAGTTAAAATAAGAAAGGCAATTGCATGTCCCAATTCATGAAAGAAAATTAACAATGGAGCAGTAATATAAATTGCGATGTATATCCCAATGGTAATTATAATTAAAATGAGTATGGAATTCATTGTTGAGCGTTTAGGGTTAATCAGAATTATGACATCAACTAATCAGATTCTAATGTAATGATTAAATCTTATCTTGTGATTCAAGAAATTATATTTTATTGCCAGTTGTAATTTTACTATTGAAAGATATTGATAGACAAAACACTGATTAAATGCAAATCAGACAAGAAATGGTTCGAGAAGCGCCCAGTCAGGTCCACTGGTAAAAATGCTTAATCTTTAACTGATTAGGCTTTTTTTTGTGTCTTAGAAGCTGTTTTTTTATTGTTTTGAACTCTGGTTATTAATAAATTGATTAATTTTTAGAGGATCACTAAATAATTCTTTGAGACGCGGCCTTGACATACCTCAGTTTAAATGCTCGGTGAGCCAGTTTTTGCATCTTTGCTTTTACTGTTTTGTTTTGAAATATTTTGTCATATATTGTGTTAAATATTATTTTTAAGGATAATTTCTCCCTTATTTTAATCTCTCTTCTATTATATGTGTAAATCCCCTTTTTTGTATGTTATTTGTTTATCAGCATTTCTTGGACTTTTCATTTCTTCCTGTAATTCTTCGGCCCAAAACCTACCTCCAAATACTACTTGGGAAGGAAAATTAATTGGTATGCGTTTTATTCTAAAGGTATCACAGGATAGTTTATCTAAGCGAACAACCGCTGTGTTCGATAGTCCAGATCAAGGTGCCTTTGGCCTAGGGATTTCAAAATTGACCATCACTAACGATAGTCTTTTGGCTTATTCAGCAGTTTTGAAGGGTGATTTTAAGGGAAAATTTAATGCAGACAAATCCGAACTGTCCGGCAAATGGGGCCAAATAGGAAAAGAATTTGACCTCTCATTCAAGAGAGTTCCAAACCAAGGTCCTCTTAAAAGACCACAAACACCTAAAGCGTCATTTCCTTATTCAGAAGAAAAAGTGATTTACCTTAATATGGATAAAACTATCCAATATGGTGCTACGCTTACCGTTCCTCCTTCGGTAAAAGGAGCCCCTGTAGTGATTTTAATAACAGGTTCTGGCCAGGAAGATCGTGACGAAACACTTTTTGGTCATAAGCCATTTTGGGTAATGGCTGATCATCTTAGTAGAAATGGGATTGCAGTTTTACGGGTTGATGATCGTGGAATTGGGCAAACTACCGGGAATGTTTCTGATGCAACCTCCGCTGATTTCGCTAAGGATGTCCTCGTAGGTGTAGATTACCTGAAATCCCGTAAGGATCTTGATCTTGGAAAAATTGGTTTAATTGGGCATAGTGAAGGTGGCGTTATTGCGCCTTTAGCTGCCAATCGATCTAAGGATATTAAATTCATTGTCAGCTTAGCGGGTGTGGGAGTTAAGGGAGCTGATCTGGTGAAAAGACAATCTAGGGACGCATATGCCCAGATAGGCCTTAATAAAATTGAACAGGAACTTGCGGATTCTTTTACGAAAATGATGATTCAGCTTGCCAGCTTAAATATAAGTGAAGGAGAACGGAAAAATATGTTTAAAAAGTCGATGGCAGAATGGCTTAAACAGCAACCTGATTCATTCTTAGTCAAGCTGGGTTTTAAAGGGCCGAATGGAGATGATAATATCAGGAAAAGTGCTGGGATGTTCTTTTCTCCCTGGATGCGTTACTTTGTGAAATATGATCCTGCGCCCGTCTTGTCTAAAATACAAATTCCATTTTTGGCATTAAATGGAGGGAAGGATGTTCAGGTAAGTGCAAAAGAAAACTTGGCAGCTTTTGATCAGCTCTTAAAGCAAGGAGGCAACAAAGACGTTAAAGTTGTATTGCTACCAAATCTAAATCATTTTTTTCAGAATGCAGAAACTGGAAAAGGAAGCGAGTATGCTATTATTGAAGAAACTATTTCTCCAGAGGTATTAGATATAATGACCAATTGGATCCTGAAAATCAAGTAGAGGGACTATGCTTATCAGGTAAGAAGTGGTTTATAGTTCTTTTATAAGAGAGTTCATAAAACCGAGGAATACCAAATCATTTATGAGTTAAATATGTTAATAGGCGTAAATTATGATCAAAAAAATTCTATTATCGGGTTTAGTTAGCTTGTTAACTCTATATAATTTAAGTGCGCAAGTAACTACTACAGTTATTAAAGGGATTATTATGGATGAAAACGGCAAAACTCTTCCTGGTGTATCAATTTCTGCATTAAACCATGTAAACAGAACTAAATACCCTTCATTGACTGATCATAATGGGGTTTTCTATTTGCCAAATGTTAAACATGGTACTCCTTATACTATAACTATGTCATATATCGGATACGAAAAATACGTGCTGAAAGATGTAACTTTAGTTCCAGGCCAGCAACTTAATTTAAAAATTAGAATGGTGCCTGAAACATCTTTTAATATTATAACTACTGCTGGCGAAGATTATCCAATTCTGAAACTAGGTACTGATACAAATTTTGTATATAGCAATGGAGGAATGACCCTTAGATTGTTATCTGATGATACCTATAACTTAAAGGTTATCGGAGTTGGAACAGTTGGAATTGGCTCATGTATAAATGAAGGGAATTATAAAATAAAAGGTGACAGTCTATTCCTTCAAACAGTTCAATATTTTCAAAGGCCGGTGACTGTGGTCATAGATACTTTTAAGCAAAATAAGGCAGTGACTTTATTAAGTGTAAAAAATAAGAAAGTATTAAAAAGAGAAAGACTTCATTTCAATAAAGACAAGGCTTTTATTGAGGGGTTACCTATGGGGGTACCCGATACATTTAATATAAAAAAAGCTTATAATGATAGGGCGGCATATCCTTTTCATTGTTTTCTGCACATTAATTATGGAGATACAGTAGGACCTAATAAAAACTACACCTACTATTTGCCATTTTCAGAAAGAAAAAAAATAGATATCAAATTTTACCAATCTTCCATTAAAATTAAAGAAATCTACACTTTTGCTTTTAAAATAGAAAGTGATCGAATTGTATTTAACAATAAAAATGTCTCCTCTGATTCTATAGTGATGATGCTTAAGAACTTTAATGGACATTAGAAAGTCTCCAATAGATCATTTGTCCTTTTTAGGTATATGAGGAATTTGTAGTTTTGGTAGCCAAATCATTGATTAAACATAAATCAGATAGGAAATGGTTCGGGAAACGCCCAGTTGGGTTTAAGCTTTAAATTTGCTAAATAGTTCAGATCCTTTATCAGTGAGTATGTATTTCCCACTTTTATTTGATCCAGTGAATTTAACGATGTCTGCTTTCTTTAATAGTCTTATATCTCGTTGTGCTGTGGTTCTTGTTAGTTCGAACATCGTTATTAACATGCTTAGAGTTACTCTTCCTTGTTGATATATGTATTTAACTTCTCTAGTAAGTCTTTCTTTTACTTGTGTATTTATAGCTTCATTTATAGCTTCATTTATAGCTTCATTTATAGCTTCATCATTAGGTTCTGGCATAACTTCAGTTGGAGCTGTTGTAATTCCTCCTACTGGGATGACAGTTCGGAATAGTTTATCTTCTATGAATTGTGGCTCTCTTCCTGGGCTATAATCTTTGAGATAGCGGTAAACGTTGATGACTCCTGAGCCGAGTTCATCTACTCTGCCAAGTTGGATGAAGAACTTGGCGATGAGTGGATTTTTAGGGAATGGAGCGAAATTATCGGGGAGTAACAGGCCGTTGCCATGCGGGTTATTGGCGTTACTTACCTCTACTCGGTCTTTATAAATGATAAAGGTGGATGGGCTTGCATCCAGGTATTCACGGTGTATGATGAGGTTGGCGATGATTTCTCTGAAAATGTGGGATCTTAGGCTGATACGCTGGTCACCTTGTAAAAAGAATTTATCAGGTAGATGCTTTTCTGTGAATGAGCTTAGCTGGTCGTAGGCTTCGATGAGGTTGGTTTGGATATAGAGCCGGTCGTCATAGCGGTATAGATCTTGACGGCGAACAAGGGCATCGATTTTGTAATAGGATAAGGTGTTGAGTATAGCTTGATCGGTTCCAAAGAGTAGGATGGCGGCTAGGTTATACCCTTGTTGATTGGTGGTGTTGTCTTTTCCGTATAGTCCTGCTATTTTTAGCAATTGTTCGTTGTCTAGGTTTACCCAGGGGTGGTTGGCATTGTTGGCTCTGATCAGATTGCGGGCGATGTCAAACAGTTCGGGTTTGAAGTCTTCCATGGTAATCCCGGGATAAACGATGGATTCTGAGTAATAGTTGCGTTTGCGATTATAAAGTGCAGCGATCTTTGGAAGTTGGGTTACTTTGAAATCCCCTTCATGACTTCTGTCATAGACGATTCCAACTGATTTATGGACTTCGGAGCTTTCCGGAACGGTGATGTGTAGGACTATTTTGCCATCTATTTCCTGGATTTGTGGATGAAGGATAAATGGCGGGTCTAGTTTACTTGGGTTGTTGGATAGGTTGACCAGGTCTTTAGTCAGCTGGTCGATATGTGCCTCGTTGATCCCCAGTATGGTACCGTTGTCATCTACTCCTAGAAAAATGTCTCCACCTTCTCTGTTGAGCATACCGCAGATACTTTCAAAAAGGTTCTTGGGTAATTGATCTGTTGAGGCAGTTTTGAATTCGAGTTGTATGCCTTCTTTACCGTTCAATAACTTTTTTAAGCGTTTCTGATCCATAATACGAATTTAACGATAAGGTTTGTGATTGACCAAATTGGCGATATAATGCATCAGTATATTCTTTACTAAAACTGCAACGAAAACGTAACGGTATTCTAATTTGGGTTGGTTTTGTTACAAGTCTAAATAGTTGTATAGTAACATGGAGCTATACCTCATATTGATCGTATCATATATTGCAACAGATGAAATTTATTTATATACTTGTAATAGGCAACTCATGTCATCTATAGCGCACTCTTAAACCCAAATATGGAACCGCATCAACCGCTCACGCTATTTCAAGCCAACCGCTCAGTCTTAAAAAATAAATTATGAGATCTAAACAAATATTACTCGCATTTCTTTTGCTACCTGTGACCCTATTTGGGCAATCTATTAAGTTTCCATTGGTATCTAGTTCTGAAGATCCGACAACTATGATAACCGAAGTAGAAACCAATAGTCAATATACGATAGTCTCTTTTAAGCATATATGCACCGTAAAAGGCAGCTGGGTTCAATTGAATAAAAGTATGTATTTACAGGATGCCAATGGCGAGGAAAGATATAATTACAGACGATCGGAAGGGATTCCATTAAGACCAGACCGGTTCGTTGCTACAAAAGACAATCAGGAAGTAAATTTCAAAGTATACTTTGAAAAATTAAAACCAGGTACTCAAGAAATCAATGTAATTGAAAGGGCACGATCACAGGCCGAATTAAATAATGGAGTTAACTTTTTGAATTATTTTAGGGTAAACTTAAATCAGTCTCAGCTAGAATTGGGAGATAGGGCTGTATCTAAAGTTGAGGTAGTTGTAGCTCCACCTCCTCCGCTCAGAAGCGACTTTGTAACTTCAGTTGCTAATGGCGAAACCGCAAACCTCGGCCCTGTGCTAAAAGATATGTATATGGGTATGTTTACCGCACAGCTGAACGTGTATAGCAATCCTGCGGTCATAGACCAGCTTGCTAAGAATATGAAAAGCTATTATGATGCATTGATTAAGGTAGGGTTTTCTTCTGATGCTGCATTGAAGATTATTACTTCTAAACAATTGATTTCAGCAGGTGGAAACTCAAATAATTAGAGAATAACTGACCATAATACATGGAAACATTTTTGGGATCTATCCGCGATTTCGAAGAATATCTAATAAAAGGGATTGTCTTGTATTTTACCACTTACTTTACTATTCACAAAGTTGGGTGCTAACTTATACTTCTTATTAGTTCTAGCAATTTTAATGAATAAAGACTGGATGTGTGAGTTATTTTTGAGGCATGTGACAAGTTCTCTCAGCCATTATTCCAGGAATTACAGCCGTAGTATATGGAGTATACATACTCCATCCAAGTTTTTCATATAATGCCCTACCTTCTGCTGTTGCTACAAGTATTCCTTTCCTTGCTCCGCGATTTATCGCCAATGCTTCAAGCGTTTTCATAACGATACTTCCAAGCCCATTTCGACGATGATCGGGATGTGTTTCAATTCTGTCATAGATGGCGAAGTGATCAACAATCACCACTCGGCCAATTGCTGCTTCCATATGATCGGACGTGAGTACTCTAACAATTGCAATAGGTGTATTTTTATTTATATCAATGACGTATCCTTTTGGTAATTCTGTTTTGGATAAGGTCATCTTATCATAACATGTCATCATAAAAGCAGGAGCCCGAATAACCCAATGTGAAGGCAATAATTCCTTCACCGTTTCCGGTTTAGCACAGATCTTGAGGAAAACCCAAGGATCAACAATGCGCTCTGCCAAGTATTTTAATTTATCTGTTAGTCTGGGAAAAACATACCGCATTGCTTGTTGAGGCCAACCAACGTTTACGAATAGTATTCCATTTTGCCTGACCGGGGCGGGTAGTCCCCGTGCCAATGACCATCCTTTAAGCCATGTTTCTACAATATGGGGGTTCACAGGATTAGTGTTACTTAGATTTGCCATTAAAAATGAATCTCTATTAAAATAAAGGTAGTAAATTGCAGGTCGTGGCCAAGCAACATTGATTTTAATTTTGGCTTATTTAAACAATTGGCGTTTTTTTACTATTTCTATGCGCTAAGACTAGCTTAACTTGGTGTATTAGTTATACAACAAAAAAAATGAAAAAATTAATACAACCGGGACTATTTTTCCTAGCCTGCTTCTTTCTTATCTGCTGTAAAAAAAACTCGGCAGAAAAACCTGTCGATACCAGTTACGAAGTTGAATATAATATTACACCACTTACTAATGCCTTTACAAAAATCACTTATACAGATCAGACCGGAACTACAATTGTGATTAATGATATAACCCAATTTCCAGGTGGTGTTAAAAAAATAAAAGTACTCAATAAGCCTTTTACAGCAAAAATGTCGGTCGATATCAATAATCAGGCACCAACAGCATTTAGCTCTGTTTTGTCAATATCTGTTAATGGTGAGGTTAAGAAAGTGCAACCTATAAGTGTACCCGCATTTATGACTTCAACAGGGATAGCAGAATTTACGGTAAATTAAATGACTGAAATAAAGATAGAAGTTAATTATACCTGGAAAGCACTATATTAGCAAATGTCCTTAATTAAGAGATTAATGGGACATCGAGGTATATATAAATGTCATTTTAATTCTTATGAAAAATGTTTTTACTATAATTATCTGCTTTAGTTCGTTAATCAGTTTCGGGCAAAAAACAAATGGGGTATATATTAAGGACGCCGTAACGGGATGCAAGATATGGGATGAAAATTATTCACAAAAGGACAGTATTACTTGGGAAGGTAAATGTAAGGGAGGCTATGCTGATGGTTTTGGAATTTTGGTCTGTTATAAAAGTAGCAAAGAAGTTGCAAGTTATACTGGAACAATGCTAAAAGGAAAACCCAATGGTCAAGGAAAATATACTTATTTGAGAAATGGTGAAAGAGAAGGGACTTTTGTCGAGGGTGTATTACAGGGAAAAGGAAAAAGAACTTTTGCAACAGGCGTTAATTTAGAAGGGAGTTATATCGATGATGAGTTTCTCAATTTGGATGAAACTTCTTTAAAGCAGCTTAAAAAGCATAATACCGTTTTTTTAGATAGTACAGATATTTACATAAATGATGGCAATTCGACATCACTTTTTTATTATACGTATATACCGACAGGCAATTTAAAAGGAGCTTTGGTATTACTCCCATCTTCAGGTGAAAATGCTGAGAGCGTAATTAGTTGTAATAAGGCATTAATACAGTCTGCGTCAGAACGAGGAATTTTAACAATTATACCCTCAATTAATAATGATCAGGGACTAGATGACGACAAGTTAGCACTTGATTTTTTTAATGCTATTTTGAAAGAAGTAGTTGAAAAGTACCGGGTTCCAAAGGATAAGTTTGTAGTCGGTGGGTTTTCTGGTGGTGGTATGATTGCTTTAAGGTATACAGAAATGTCAAGAGATAAAAGTGGTAGGGCTTACCTCAGCCCGGCCGCTGTTTTTGGCGTTGATCCTCCTGTTGATTTAGCAGGATTATACAATTCGTCGAAACGTGATCTAATGATGAATGCCGACCGTGTGGGTTTAAGTGAAGGCAAAATGAATGGATTGAGAGAGGCAAAGTGGATTGTTGAGGCATATGATAAAATTTATGGCGGAGCACCCGATCAATACCCGAAACGATATATCCAATGCTCTATGTACTCCCGGTCAGAAAAGGACGGAGGTAATGCAAAGTATTTAAATAATTTACCTGTACGGGTTTATTGCGATCCGGATATCTCATGGGCCCTAAAAGAAAGAAATCGGGATTACTATGACATGAACGCAGCTAATTTATCAGCAATGATTAATTATTTAAATCTTAGTGGAAATAAACAGGCAGAGTTTATATCCGCCCTTGGAAAAGGGTATCGGTTAGATGGAACCAGGCATCCTCATTCCTGGTCACTAATTGAACCAGCAGATTGTATCAATTGGATAATTATGGCTCTAAGTGATTAATTTTAAGTTAGAAATCAATGTAATTGAAAGGGCACGATCACAGGCCAGCGAATTTATTATATTTTCGTGAATACTTTAACCCTTAAGTACTATGTTCCAACATTACAAATTTCCGCTCCAAATATGGATAGCCTGTAACTCCATACCTTTAATGATAAGTACATGTCTATATAAGATTGACAAAGAACAATCAAGAAATAACCATTTATGATGAATAAATTAATTCTTCTATTCGCCTCGGTTCTGTTCATATCAGGAGGCTGCAAAGATAAAAAAGCAGAAATACTGAAAAATTCAAAAGATATTGCTATACTCTTTGATGCTTATTGGGAAAAAAATTCTAAGTTTTTTCCTTTAGATGCAACCTCGCAGGGAGACAATCGCTATAATGATCAATTACCTAATGATGGTACTCAGGCCTTTCGTGATAGTCTGAAGAATTTTTATCAGGATTATTTAACTAAAATTGAACGATTTAATCCAGCAGATCTCAACAATAATGATAAGATTAGTTATGATATTTTTAAGTATGACCTTCAGGTTAAACTGGAGGGCTTGAAATGGAATACCTGGATGATGCCAATAAACCAGTTCAGTTCACTGCCTTTAACTATTGGTCAGCTGGGTTCTGGTGAAGCATTTCAGCCTTTCAAAACAGTTAAAGATTATGAGAATTGGTTGGGTCGTATTAAAGGGTTTAGTATCTGGGTAGACACTGCAATTGCCAATTTCAGATATGGAATGGCTGCAGGGGTGGTGTTACCTAAACCATTGGTAGAGAAAATGATTCCTCAGATGACGGCAATGATCGTTACTAATCCTGAAAAGAGTTTGTTTTATGACCCGCTGAGAAAGATGCCTAATGATTTTTCAGCAGCCGATAAAGCAAGAATAACAATACAGTATAAACAAGCGATTTTGGATGAAATTGTCCCGGCATATGCTAAACTTGGCACTTTTTTTAAAGACGAATACTTGTCAAAAGCCAGGACCACAGATGGTATTTCCGCAATTCCTGATGGTAAGGATATTTATAAATATGATGTGAAATATTGGACAACGACTGATAAAACTCCTGAAGAAATTTATCAGACAGGATTAACTGAAGTTAAACGCATCCGGAATGAAATGGATAGTGTAAAGAATAAGGTTGGTTTTAAGGGTAGTCTTACTGAGTTTTTTACGTATTTGAAGACAGATCCAAAGTTTACACCTTATAAGTCGCCAAAAGAAGTGCTGGCTGCTTTTAATGCCATTTATGATAAAATAAAACCTCAGTTGACAAAGTTATATGGCAAGGTTCCTAAAACACCGTTTGAGATCAGGCAGACTGAAGCTTTTAGAGCTGCCTCAGCAAGTGCGGAGTATATGCCTGGGTCGCCAGATGGATCAAGGCCCGGTATATTTTATATTCCTATATTAGATGCTTCAAAATTTAATATTACCTCAGGGATGGAGTCGCTATTCCTACATGAGGCTATTCCAGGACATCATTATCAGATTTCTTTACAGCAGGAAAATAAAGATTTACCTAAGTTTAGGCGCTTTGCCTGGTATGGAGCAATGGGAGAGGGCTATGCCTTATATTCCGAATCGTTAGGTAAAGAACTGGGTCTTTATACAGATCCTTACCAATACATGGGGGCTCTAGGCGACGAAATGCACCGGGCAGTACGTTTAGTCGTTGACGTGGCGATTCATACAAGAAATATGAGTCGTGAGGAGGCCATTAAGTATATGATGAGCAATGAAGCAATTAGTGAAGATGCTGCTACCGCAGAGATTGAACGTTATATGGCCCTTCCTGCACAAGCTTTATCTTATAAAATTGGGGCCTTAAAAATCAGAGCACTGCGTTCAAAATACCAAAAGGAACTTGGAGCTAAATTTAAAATTGTAGATTTTCATGATGAAATTTTAAAGGATGGACTAATGCCACTTAGTGTACTGGAACAGAAAATGGATGCCTGGGCGCAACATGTGAAGGAAGAAAAATAAAATAAAAAAATTTAACACTCATGAAAAAGCGGAAACTTGGAAATACTGACATTGAAATTGCTCCATTGATTTTTGGCGGCAATGTTTTTGGATGGACAGCAGATGAAAATAAATCTTTCAGACTTCTCGATTTATTTTTTGAAAACGGGTTTAACTGTGTGGATACAGCCGATGGATATTCTTATTGGGTACCTGGAAACAAAGGCGGTGAATCAGAAACAATCATTGGCAACTGGCTGCGGAAAACCGGCAAACGAAAAGACATGATCATTGCGACAAAAGTAGGTTGGGAGATGGGGCCGGAGAAAAGGGGATTATCCAAAAAATATATTTTAACCGAAGTGGAAACATCTTTAAAAAGGTTGCAAACAGATTATATCGATCTTTATCAATCGCATATAGATGATTTGAATGCGCCAATTGACGAAACATTGGAAGCTTATGAGCAATTGATAAAAGAAGGGAAAGTGAGGTCCATTGGTGCATCCAATTTTTCAGCAAATCGGTTAGAAGAATCATTGTTGATAAGCAAACAAAGAAATTTACCTGAGTACAAAACTTTTCAGCCAAAATATAATTTATACGACAGGGAATTTGAAGCTGAATATTCAGAAGTTGTAAAGAAATACAATTTGTCTGTGATTACTTACGCTTCTCTTGGCAGCGGCTTCCTTTCAGGAAAATACCAATCAGAAAAAGATTTTTCTAAAAGCCCCCGTGGAGGTGGAATGGCAAAATATCTGAATGAAAAAGGATTTGCTATTTTAAAAAGCTTAAAGGATTTAACTGCAAAATATAATTGTTCACACGCAAGTGTTGCTTTGGCATGGCTGATCCAAAACCCTTTGGTGACAGCGCCGATAGTAAGTGCTACCAGCGAATCCCAGCTTAATGAATTAATGAAATCAACAAAAATAAATTTGAGTAAAGAAGATATTGAATTACTGAATAAAGCAGGTACAAGTGAATAGTATATGCCTTTCCATGCTGCTATTAAATTATCAGAAGAAATGAGAATAACAACAAGGAAACGAACAGAACTCTAAACCTAAGCCAAAATCATTTTCTTGTTATTCCTGCTCCACTCGCTCCAACTACCTACATACAATTTTGGTATCTTTAAACCTGCATAGTCTATTGCTAAGAGCGTATGACAAGCGGTTACACCAGAACCACAATGTACTATCACATTTTCAAATTTATAATCAGCTAGCGCTTTTGAATATTTTTCTTTTAGAATTTCAGGAGCTAAAAAAGCCCCATTAGCATCCAGATTCTCAGTAAAAGGAATATTTATAGCGCCAGGTATGTGACCGGCAATTAAATCTATAGGTTCGGTTAAACCAGCAAATCGATTTGCATCACGAACATCAATAATTGCATAATTATCACTGTTGGTAGCAACCTCCACTTCATCTATTTCTGCCAATGGCAATTGCCATTCTGTAATTTGATAGGGCGGTGTTGGTTTCGCTGACGGAACCTCAGCATTTACAGCAAAGCCGGTTTTAATTGCAGCAGCATAACCACCATTCAAAACCTGAACTTTTTCGTGACCTATTGACTTTAACATCCACCAGAATCTTGCTGCAGCATTAGATCCGTTTTTATCGTCATAAACAATTACATGCGTATTTTTTGTAACTCCGTATTTCCCTAAAAGCTGAGCAAAATGCTCAAAAGTTGGTAGCGGATGTCTGCCACCAATAGCGAAATCTTTAATATCAGCCAGATCAGTATTTAAATCCAAATAAAAGGCCCCATTTAAGTGTTGTTCATCATATCTGGGTTTTGATCCAGCACTGACATCAAAAAGAATGAAATCGTTTTTATCTAGTAAAACCAATTCCTCAGGTTGTATAATGGATGATAGTTTCATAGTCTTTTTAAACTGTGAATATACAAAAAACCGATCACCTAAATAGTGGATCTGGTGGCATAAAACCGCTATTTATTTCGATATTTGCTTAGATGAAAATACTAGTCACAGGTTCTTCCGGTAAATTAGGAAGTGTAACCGTTAAACTTTTAAGAGATTTTGGTCATAAGGTTATTGGTGCAGACATTGCGGATAGTGAAACGAGACACGTCATTACGGATGTAAAAAATAGAAGCCAGGTATTCGAAATTACACAGGGTGTGGATGCAGTTATACATACAGCAGCTTTGCATGGTAGACACATGGACTTGAATTACTCCAGGGAAGATTTTGTTAACACAAATATCAATGGAACGTTGAATCTACTAAACGCTTGTGTAGCTAATGGCGTAAGCAAATTTTTGTTCACAAGTAGCACATCCATATATGGTAAGTCTTTGGTTGATGATAAGCAGGCCGTATGGGTGGACGAAAATTTAGCATTACAGCCAAGAGATATTTACGATATCACTAAACAAACATGCGAAGAACTATGTCGCGAGTTTTTCGAAAAGGAGGGGATACAGGCGATGGTGTACCGTGTCGGTCGTTTTCTTCCTGAACCGGATAACTTAAAGTTGAATCATCGGCTTTACCGAGGTCTTGATGAACGGGATGGAGCCGAGGCATTAAGATTGGCTTTAGATCACAACTTTGAGCAGTTTGAGGTTTTTAATGTTTCCAGCGGATCACCTTTTCATAAAGAAGATTTGATTGAATTAAAACATAACGCTCCAAGTGTAATAGCTAAATATTACCCAGAGGCATTGGAGCTATATAAGAAAAATAACTGGAAGTTACCGGAAAGTATTGATAGGGTATACCGTTGTGATAAAGGTAGGCACGTATTGAACTACCAGCCTAAATATACTTTTGAATATCTTCTAAATGAACATATAAAGCGTTGATTTAATAATAGGTTCAAGAATGCACTAGCAAAGGTCTTGATAAGGACAGCATCATCAATAGAATAGGCTAACTCCAAGAATCATAGAATTTTTCTCGAATCTGAATCGACAAACTTTCAGCTCTATAAATATCGGGCTTATCAGGCAAAGTAGATTTAGCATAGGCTACTTTTATATGTTCCATCTTTTCTTCAACCAATCGCAATAGGTAGTCAAATTCAAACTCACCATTACGGATTTTTAACAGAAAATCACGGTCTTCGCGTTTAACGATCACCTGTTGATACAACGCAATTTCTTCGGCCATGCTTAAAAGCCGGAAAGTGTGCATCATATTCTTAGCATCATAACTTTTGCCATGTGATAGCGTGCTTTGATATCGCTGCTCGTTCCGCTTTTCCTCCCATTCCATATACTCCTTGTATTCCCGGCAATAGATGGAATAACTATCCTTATTAAAGTTAATAATGGCTATATTTTCTACACCTTTAGGAACAGAGCTTAACTGCACATCATCGGCATCGGAGCCTGATATAATTCCTTTGAATCTTCCCTCCACTAATTGTTTTTGATGATATAGCAAATACACATTCCTGAAGTGATCTATGTTTACCAGCCCACATTCATCCTGACCAAAACCATATTCTTTCAGCCATTCCTTTAATGGGATACTGCCATTGTTATAGATCACAAAGCAGAAATCCAATATTGATTTACGTTCAGCATCTAATGGCTTATTGATTTTTTTATTTAGACCGCGTGCTTTCCTGATCTGTGTTTGTGCATAACCGGCAAAAGTATCCAGGCAAAGTTTAGAAAGAAAATCTGCCGGTTTGATTAGATTCATTAATGGGTGACGAAATAATACATGCTCTTTTGGCGTGTTTAACAGTTCCAATATGTTGGGATTGTTCTTAGCTAATAATTCAAGGAAACGGCCTATCTCAAAATAAACCTCATCGTTGGTTATATTAGCTATCTGATCTTGCCGCTCAAAGCCATATAGCTGTTTTTGAGGCATGATGAAAATGCCTTTCTTGTCCACGTCAGAACCAGCCACATTCAGGTTGTAAGCCGTGCTTCCGCTAATGCAATCCAGTAGAATTAATTCTTTTTGCTGTTTTAGCTGTTCGTAGGTCATGGCTGGATATACTTTCTAAAGATGTTATTCAATTCATTCGGGTACTTCTTTTCGGAGGGCAGCATAGGTATACGCTCTTTGCACAAGTCGAGTGTATCACTTAGCCATTGGTTAAGTAGAGGAAAAGAGGTTATCAAAGCTTTTTCATCGGCTGACTTTTTCCTTTCCAGCAATTCATCTATAGCATTTTGAACAGTAATATCGTTTATCATACTCCTTAAATGCTCAAATTCCATAGGCGGAACAGTTTGCCTCTCAACGATCCACAAGCAAGCCAATGTTGGGCGTAGTGCATAGAAGTAACGTTTCAATTTAACTTGCTTGGTTTGCAAATCATCCCGAAGCGTATTGTGTGCCATTGATAGGTAATGGTTAGCGCCAGCACGTAATGAAAAGTATTCTGGCATCAACTTAAGCAGATCATCGGCGAAAGAAGAATCTCCTTGATATACAATTGGAGATTGCAACCATTCGTACAATGTGCTGTTTGATTTCAGGAATAGCTTTAATGCTTTTTTGATGTCCCAACCACTAATATCCAGTACCTCGTTTACAGGTAATCCCACATTGTCTGGCAGGTCTATTATGTCCAGGTAATCGTTTAACGGTCGGATATATATAAAGCGCACATCAAAATCGCTATCGGGAGAAGCAAAGCCCCAGGCCCGACTGCCTGATTCGCAGGCGTACAGTATTTTTATATTTTCATTCTGCTCAAGTTCGACCAGTTTTTGGAGGATAGTCTCGTTCATAATTCAATGTATAAGGTTACAAAATATAAATGAAAGAACAACCAGATGAGGTATCACCCGTCTACGGTATCTTTCATTATGTTAAAAAAGGGCAAAAAGCAACAAGTGTGTTTTTTTGTCTGAACTACTAATGAAATTAATCACTGGCCGGATTTGAACCGACGTCCTTCCGCGGCGGCGGATGTTCTAACCGATGTAACACCTGTTTACGGCACCTTTTAAAAGAAGAGCTACAATTAACCAGCGTTTGGTTTTTGCGTGACAGGCGAAGTAACGCTGGTCTACGGCATCCTCTTTATTTCTTAAGGGCGATGGGCAACATGCGTATAGCCTGACGGCTTAACTGCTCTACCCAAACTGAGCTACAATGAAACTTAGTCTCAAAGGCCGGGATCGAACCGGCGACACGAAGTAGCGCATATTTACGGCACCTTAATATTTTAAATTTCTTTAAAAAGTATGGGGCGTTAGCTTCCCCATACCTAGTTTACAGTTCTATATTATTGATGGCATCTAAAGCCGAGCCTCCGTTTTCTAAGGCAGTTAACACCTCAAAAACTTTATCGCTCCAGCCGGCTACCAGGTATACATCATTGCGCAGTATTTGCAATGGCATTTGTCCGTAACCCTTCAGATCGAACAGGTAGAGCTTCGCGTTTGGCGATACCTCTGCCTTGTAGCGTAACCACAGTGTTTGGATATGATCGGTGGTGTTATTGCTGTTCCACAATTGGGCATCGGTAAATAGAAATACCTTGTCCATTTGTACCTTGCGCTGTAATATATCCTTGATAACCAGGTAGCCATTGGTGCTGTAACCCACCTCGCCCTCGCGGCGGTAAAACTCCTGCACATTACCTAGAATGTTATTACGTGGCACAACTATAGTTTTCCATTTATCACCAAACATACCCACCTCCACGTTTTTACAACGGCTTTGCAACAGCATAGCCAGCATTAAGCCTATATCGTAAAGCAATATCTTGCTTTTAGCCGATACTGGTGTCTGCATCGATCCTGAAACGTCGCACGCTAACAGCACACGGGTTTCATAACCAAAACCTTTGATGTTGGCTGCGCTTGCCTGTACAGCTTTTTCCAAAGCATCAAACAATTCGCCGGTGTAACCTTTGTTTTGGTCCTGCATTAAAGCGGTTAGCCTTTTAACCAGACTTTGTGCAGGCACTTTAGTTGCCACCGGGTTAATTAATTCGCGGTATGCCGCCAAATAACGGAACGGAAACTGTTTTGCTTTGGCAACCTCATCGGTATTGGCTAAACGGGTGCACACTTTTTCAAAATGCACGTAACTTACGCCAGCTTCCTGTATGTTCCGCAGGTTACGCAGCAGGGCCATATAACCCAGTTTACCACTATCTATCAGTTCCTCCCATTTGACGCGGAACGCTTTAGCTTTAGCCTCATCATTGTTAAAATTCAGCTGACCTAATGCCGACAGCTCGGTTTCCCAGGTGTAAGGCGTTTGCAGATCGCCGTTTACTATTTTGTTGAACAGCACTTGCTGCAATTCGTCCTTCGCTTTAGGGTGAACCAAAAACAGGGCATCGCGGAGTTTGATAGCGCCATCTCGATTGTATTTACCAAATTGGTACTCGTCGAAACGGTTGAACGCGGTCGACAAACCTTTTTGTAATTGTTTGCTTAGCCGGTTCAGCTTTTTAGTGCCTTTACGCTCGTTCAGCAATTCGTAACAAGCCAGTAACTCGGTGATCTCATCAGCACGGCCTACTACGCCATCGGTAACCCGGGCGACCAGATTGTCGCCCGAGTGTAGCTTAGCCAATTCGGTAACCAACACCAGCGGTACCGAACGCATATACATCATTTTACGGGTGTATACAGCTAGCTTACCCACAAATACAGGGGCGCACGCGGTGATTAGTTTTTGTAGGCGTACTAAACGCGCCTCGTCCTTTTCATAAAAAGAGTCGTTTAAGCTCCAGGTAACCACCGCGGTGTACAGTTCCATTTCTGGCGACATCACATAGGATTTTTCACCTGCGTGGTTAACTGTCTGGTTTTTTAATTTGCTTAACAGATTAAATTTCATTGTGAACCTCCTTTTTTATTGTTGATACAAAGAAATAGGGGCACTGCGCAGTGTATTTGCGCAGATCAAATTATTTTCTTTAATCCTCCGGTTTCTCCCTCGCATCCGCCATCCTTACAATCCTTGGCTCGAACTTCGCCAACACTTCTACCAAATCGTTTTGTGCGGCCATTACGGTATGGATGTCTTTGTAGGCCATTGGGGCTTCGTCCATGTCGCTACCCATAAGGGTTATACGCTTATCAACCAGGTTTGCAGCAATAGCGGCTTTGTCCAAAGTTTTAAAAGCCGCGCTACGGCTCATGGCTCGGCCCGCACCGTGACTAGCAGAGTTGATACTGGCCGCATTGCCCTTACCACGTACTAAAAAGCCGGGAGTACTCATGCTGCCGGGGATAATACCCAGTATACCTTCGCCGGCCGGGGTAGCGCCCTTGCGGTGCACCATTACTTCGGTACCGTCAGCCAATTGTTCTTTCCAGGCAAAGTTGTGGTGGTTCTCAATCATGCTGATAGGTTTAACCCCCAAAGCCCTGGCAATTTTATTATGGATCTCATGATGGTTGGCGCTGGCATATTCGCCGGCCAGGTTCATGGCAATCCAGTATTCCTGTCCTTCGTCCTTATCTAGGTCTAACCATGCCAAATGTTTGGCTTCGGAAGGGAGCTTGGTTTTGGTCATGGCTATGCGACTGTAATGGTCGGCCACGGTGCCACCAAATCCACGTGAGCCTGAGTGCGAAAGCAAAGCCAAATATTTACCTGCTGGGATATCATCCAATGCACCGTCAGCAATGGTCAACTCTCCCCATTCCACAAAGTGGTTACCGGTGCCACTGGTTCCTAATTGTGCATAAGCTTTATCCTTTAATGATCGGATTACTTTGGTTTCACCCCAAGTCTTACTATCAAATAACGAACTATCAAAGTACGATTTGGTAGTGCAGCCTATCCCAAAATAGGTATTATCCACCAATATATTTTTCAGCTTGTCGGTTTCGGTATCAATAGATTCGGCCGGTAAATCGAAAATGCTTAAACACATACGACAAGCAATATCCACACCTACAGCAAACGGGATAATGGTATTGGCTGTAGTGGCGAGTACACCACCAATAGGCAGGCCATAGCCCTGATGCGCATCGGGCATTAAAGCACCAGCAACGGCAATGGGTAATTGCATTGCAGTCCTCATCTGCGCCAAAGCACCTACTTCAATATTTTCTAATCCCCAAACCGGGAAATCGGCTATTTCTTCTTTAAGTTTAAAATTGCTGCGTTCTTGTTTTACAAATTTGCCTTCTTTACGCATGGCAATTACATCCTCGGCCAAGTTTTTAAACTTTCCGCCTTTTTTTAAGGCGTAAGGCATTGGGTCATCAATCAAGGCTTCTAAATTGGCCAATATTTCGGGCTTGGCCATTACACCATGTTTTAGTAAACCATTAGCCACGCGACTAAAGTTTACCAATACTTCCACATCGTTAATGCCTAATGCCTTTAACTCATTGTTGCCTATTTTTTCCTTTTCCATAATATTAAATACTAAAGGTATCATTTAATAATTAAAAGTCTCTGGGCTAAAACTCTTTCCCCAAATTGGGAGAGGGGCGTTTGTGAACACGTTCAGCCTTTCGACAGTACAAAGAGAAACATCAAGTACGCGGTGTATTTGCGCAGTAAAAAATAATTTATAAATTCATCAAAAATATTTTTCTAACCGATGCCTGTTAACCGCAACGCCCTTATCCGTTACCGCACCATTGACCAATGCCTGCAAAACCGCTTTAAAAAATGGACATTGGACGATTTGATAGATGCCTGCAGTAATGCTATTTATGAATATCAGGGTATTGATACCGGTGTCAGTAGGCGAACCGTGCAGGCTGATATGGAAATGATGCGAAGCAATAAGCTCGGTTACGAAGCACCAATTGTGGTGGTTGATAAAAAGTATTATACTTATAGCGACAAGAATTACAGTATTACCAACAGTCCGCTAAATCAACAGGATATGCAGGTGCTGAGCGAGGTGTCGGGATTGCTGAAACAGTTTAAAGGCTTTAATCATTTTACGGATCTGAATGAAATGGTAAGTAAACTGGAGGATAAAATTTATACTCAAAAAACGCAAAGCGCGCCAGTAATTGACTTTGAGAAGAATGATAACTTAAAAGGTTTAGAATGGATAGAAGTGATCCGGAAATACATTGTGGCTAAAAAGACCATGTGTGTAACCTATCAATCATTTAAAGCGCGTGAGGCCAGCACGTTTTATTTTAGCGGATATCTACTTAAAGAGTACCGTAACCGTTGGTTTGTTTTGGGCGTATCACACCAACGCTATAAACCATTACTTAACCTGGCGCTGGACAGAATACAAACAATCACTACGCATGATGATGATTATATTGAGAATACCATTATTGATTTTTCAACCTATTATAACGATGTAATAGGGGTGACTAAAACACCTGGTCAGCGTGATGTGGAAGTAGTATTTTGGATAGACGCTAAGAACGCACCTTACGTGATTACCAAGCCTTTGCATCACACTCAAAAGCTATTGAACGAAGATGATAGTGGTAAAATATTTAGCATCCGTGTAATTATGAATTTTGAATTGGAGCGCGAGCTATTGGGTTTCGGCTCAAAGCTTCGAGTGCTTAGCCCAAGGATATTGGTCAAACAAATCAAAAAACAGCTGTACGCGACGTTAGAGAGTTATAAAGTGCCAGAACAAAAAGAATTACTATAGCCAATGACCAGAATTGAACCTGATTTAAATAATAATGTTAAAAAGGTCTTAATTTAACTTGTTGAGTATGGATTATCAATCTTTTAAAAATCTAATAATTTATACTGTGATAACTAGCACATACCACAAACATCTGTTTAATTTTATTACTGCTGTTAGGAAAGTTTTACCGATGCTATGTCTTTTTATTGCATTTGGTGCTCATGCTCAAAGTAGCTCTTTTGAAACGCAATTTAATCTTGATTTTGAAATCGTTTCAGACAATCAGTATACTCCCGCTTTCTGGAAAAAAATTGGTACCAGCCATAAAGTAACCATTGATGTTACCGACAAGGTGAAAGGTAAAGCGTCTTTATTAATTTTTGGGGACGAAAAACATGTAACCAGCGATTCAAACGTATCACTATTCAATCACATATTTTCTGATTTTAAAGGTGATTCTATTGAACTTTCGGGTTATTTAAAAACGGAAAACGTTAAAGGTAGAGCTGGATTATGCCTTATAGTGATGGGAAAAAATGGAATATTAACCGCTAATGAGATGAAAGAAAACAACCTCAACGGAACAAAGGCGTGGAGAAAATATGCTATTAAACTTCCATTAACTGATTCAACTAAATCAATATATTTAGCCGTATACCATATTGGGAGTGGCAAAGTTTGGGCTGACGATTTTAAACTATCAATTGATGGCCGACCTTTTTCAACGTCATCTCTAAAAACAAATTCTTTAACAGACACGACCGCTAAAGACCTTCGCTATCAGGCCGTCTCTTACGCTGCTGAATTTGGAAACATCATCGTTAATCCGTTATTACTTAATGATAGAAATTCTCCGGTTTCCTCAATGCCAAGCGCTTTCAAGTTTAATCCATTTTATAAAAAATATTTAAACGCTGCCGGACTTCCAATTATTGGATCCAATAAAGTAAGTGATAAAGCTTTTTACAAAACCAGGGAAGTGATGTTAATGATGTTGGCAAAAATACCTGCCATCAAAGAAAAATTGCTTGAAAATAATGCCAGAATTGCAATTATTGGTAAGGATGAATTAACTACAGATTTACCTGAGTACCATAATTTAAGTGTCGCCATGAATAGCAGAGTCAGAGGTTTTGGTGGGAGCATTGGATTGCCGCTAACTAGTTGTGCCGAAGAAAACGTACTGTGCTCAGCTATGGATCGCTATTTTGGTGAAGATATCCTGATACATGAATTTGCCCATACCATACACCTTTTAGGGATTAGTGAATTGGATCTGGAGTTCAATACTCAGTTAACTATAATATATTCTAAAGCTTTGATAGAAGGGCTTTGGAAAAACACGTACGCAATTTCTAGTCCTACTGAATATTTCGCCGAAGGTGTTCAAAGCTGGTATGGTGTCAACAAATTTTCGGAACAAGCAAATGGGATTCATAATCAGATTGATACCCACGAAAAATTGAAAAGTTACGACCCGAGATTATATAATTTGATTGAAAAATTTTTTGCATACGATAAAACTAATGTGAGTTGCCACCAAAAAACGAACTATACTAATCCTTTTCCTTTGTTTGAGAAATAATAACGTTAATTAAAAAATATAGGCAAGGGTCTACCGGCGCTACCCGGGAATACAGCATGCTTGCGGTCATGCACGATAAAGCCACTTCTAGCTAATGCCTTCCGGAAGCGCTTAATATTTTTATATATCTGATTTGCTATAACTTTAAGTTTTTTTACTCAAAGAACGCCCCTAAGTTTTAGGGTAAGCTGGATTATTTGGTCAAAAATTGACAGAATTACGGTCTTTTTTGGCCAAAAAGTCCAGTGTTTTATTAAATGGTATTATATATTTAGTCCACGCAGACTACCAGGATTTACTTTGTAATGCTTTTTAAAAGCACGACTAAAATAATGGGGATCGTTATAACCTGCTTCGAAAGCAATTTCATTGATTGTTTTTTGAGTAGTTTTCAATTGATGTAATCCATACTCCATTCTAAGGGCAATAACTTGTTCACGCAGGGGAATACCAAAAGCTATTTTTACCAATCGATGAAAGGTTTTTACCCCGAAATGTTTGGCCATTTCGGATATGCAATCCACAACCTGATCCCTAAAATTATTACGTATAAAATTGGCGATATCAGTGGCTTTAGTTTGATGCAAAGCAGCAGTAGTATAATGATTGTCGACAAGCATTTGGTGATATTGCCTGATAAGTTGGCTTAAAACACCATTTATAACGATACGAGGATCATCTTTTTTTGTCTTATTTTGAAAAAGCATTTTCTTTATAGACTGTCGGATATGCTTAGCAAGTGGGCAATCCGGAAGTGTAAAAACAGCTTGATGCTTTGCCTTATAATTTGCGATAAGTGTTTTAAATTGACAAAGGTTTTTAGCTTCATGCAAAAACCATTCAGGGCGGAAGTTTAAAACTAAAAATTTATGTACGCCGGGATTTAATGCTGCCCGGTAATTGCCTTTGTCATTATACCCAAAATGACAGCTGCCACTCTTTACGTCGGAAATAAAGTTTTCCTGCTGGTCATAGAAGGAGGAATACCCTTCAAATATCGCAAACATAAATATGCTCATTTCAGCCTGCACAAAGTCGATCGAGGTTTCCTTAGTGAGCACATATTCAAAAAGATCAATATGTACCAGGTAATGACTAAACGATTGTCTTAAAATTTTCCCTTCCGGTAGCGTAATTAATTTGGCCAGTGCATATTGAATAGGCCAGCTACAAAAATGAGGCAGGTGGCTGCTTGTGATGAACTCAGTAGCAGCAGTCACCAAATTCAGAATAAGGTGTGATTGCATAGAGACGTTAATGATTGGTTTCTTTTGTGTTGTTAATTCAATGTATAAAAATTTTTGTTGGTAAAAATGACACAGGCCAATTTTTTTTAAATGACCTGTGTGCATTCATCATAAACTTAATCCAGATTAATCAGGGTTTCATCAATACCCAAATGATCGGCTAGTTCTTTTTTGGTAATCAGCTGATGCTTTTTTTTATTTAATATTTCTCTCAAATCCTTCAAAAGTTGTTGCGCATATCTGATTTTCTTTCCGGTTATTTTGCATACATCCGTGGGAATTACATATAGTCTTTCCATGTCGTTGGTTTTTAAAACCGCAACTTATATGGTGGCACATAGCGCGTACAACGACTGCATACGCGGAACCTACAAGGCAGTAGGTGAAAAAATATTCTATTCACTAATATATAATTTTCTTGTCATTTAAACTGCATTTAATGAGTGTGTTAGATGATTTGCGCATGGTGTAATGGTAAACGCACAGAACGCAATCCGGCATTTTTATTCGTATTACATTTAGTTTATGAAAGCAAAAACAGCAACCATAAACACATTTTCAGGCTCGTTTTCGGGTCTGTATTACGCTTATAGAATGGCAGTGTTCAGGTCCTTAACTAAGTCGTTCCTGAGTCGACTTCGGTTCGACTTCGGTTCGACTCAGGTTCGTCTCTGGTTCGGAAAAATCCAATTGAAACAAAACACAGAGACGAACTTGAATAATGCCTTATGAAGCGGTGCTAATCGGGTCGCGAAAACGCTGCAAAGAAATCGGGAAAAATATCAATTCACATTAAAAAAATAGAAATCATGGCAAAAATTAGAAATGGAATATTTGGCCCAATACATGGGAAAATAGGTAATGTAGTAGGATCAACATGGAAAAAAATCCCATACCTGCGTTTGCTGCCCGACAAAACAGAAATCACTAAGCCGGCTACTCCGGGGCAAATAGCCTGCAGAGAAAAGTTCAGGTTCGTACAAGAGTGGCTGGTTCCTTTTTACCCGTATGTAACTGTCGGCTTTAAAAACTTTGCGAAGGATAAAACAGAGATTAACGCGGCTTTCTCCGCAAATTACAAATTGGCTACTGTGGGCGCATATCCCGATTTAAGCATCGATTATAGTAAAGTTGTGCTCAGTAAAGGATCCCTGCCCGGATTGTTTAATGCAAAGGCCAGGCTTTCTGCCAATGCCAGAGAATTAGAGTTAAGCTGGGAGTCGAATTATAACGACGACTCTTCTTTTGATGACTTACTGATATTGACGATTTACAATCGCGAGCTTAAAATTATAGATGGTTTTATTGGTGGGGTGAGAAGAACAGATTTGAAATGTAGTTTAAAGTTGATCCCTAAACTGCTTGGCAAATCCCTTGATGTTTATGTAAGTGTAATCTCATTAAATGGAAAAAAGGTAGCCAATAGTGAATACCTGGGAAGGGTAGAGGTCTTATGAATACGCAATTAACCTTACTAAGAACATTGGTATTGAAGGAGCTCGATCCTGCATATTTTAATATGGACGAACAGCGGATTACCTATTGGTTGATCGAAATCCCATTACTTAAAGAGCAAGTATTTAAGTCTATGCAGGATGAAATGCTGGGAAATCTGGATAATCGGTTATTGGAACGACACCTGAAACAGGTTCAATACGATTGTATATACTTGATGGAAGTGCTTTGTAAATATACCGAATTACCCGTAATGGCCGTGGCGCTTTATAAGCTGGCTGAGCAATGTTTCGAGCAAATATTGGTGCATATTGAAACCCGTTATTCCGGATTTTTTAACCTGCAAAATGAGGACTTGACAAGAAAAAGTAATTGTGAATCCGGTAGCAGAATCCGGGTGCGGTTTTCTGTAGACGTGCTGGCTTACTTATTTAAGTTGTTAAATAAGGCAGGTGGACTAGATGCCGGGCCGGCAGCACATTTAATGGTATCCCTATCTAAAAACTTTACAACACGCGGTATTGGAGAGGGATATATTTCAGTAAATGGACTAACCACACGGTACAAACAAGTGGTGCAGACCACGGCCCAAACTACCAGAAAATTACTGCTCAAAATGCTGAAATGTCTGGATGAAGAGTTCGATTTGGGCTAAAATCAGTAAAAATAAAATAAAAAAATAGTGCCCTGGAGTATGATTAAATACAGTTTTTAGGCCCATTTACCTCAAATGTACCGTACATAGTGGGACTACCACAGGTTCGGAGTATTGTGTCTCTTTGTCCTGTTGTTAGTTGAACGACAGTACTGCAGGGCTTAGCGAAACAGGTAACATGAACAGAATAATTAATCTTTAATTTTTTAAAACATGGGAATTATCAGACAAGGAATCCTTGGGGGATTCAGAAAAAAAACAGGAACAGTGGTAGGCGCTTTTTGGAGAGATTTAAATGTAATCAGGGCTTTACCCCGCGCCAGCAAAAAGGCGGCTACTCAGCTACAAATAAATCAGCGGCTTAGGTTTGGTTTGATTATGGGGTTTTTAAGTTCATTTAGCGATTTGATCGAAATGTACTATAACCACAGATCGGCCACAAAATCACCAATGAATGAAGCGGTTTCGTACCACTTAAAAGAAGCCGTTATCGGTGTCGGACCAAACTTTACTATAGATTATCCAAAGGTAAAGTTTAGTCGTGGTAAATTGGTATTACCTGCTGCGATGCAGGTTGGAGCCACAGCTACAGCAACGGTTGATTTTGAATGGAACCATACCGTTGGTGATAACAGGTTTAGAGATGCAACAGATCTGGTCAATTTGCTGGTGTATAACCCTACAAAGAAGCAGTTTGTTACCCTAATGGAGGCAGCACCGCGCTCAGCTGAGGTGTACAGCTTACAACTACCGATAGAGTTTAGTGGTGATAATATCCATTGCTACATGAATTTCAGTTCGGCATTGAAAAAGGGAGTCGCGTCCGACAGTTTCTATGTTGGCATGATGAAGGTTGTTTGATGAGGCTGAATTAAAGGAGGGCCGGAAACGGCCTTCCAATTTTTTAATCACACATAAAAGAAAACACAATGAATGTATTAAAAATTACAAAGTATGATGTTTCCGGGAGAAACTATACACCTTACCTGCTATTTGGATTATGCTTATTACTATGGCCCCTTTTACAATGGCTAGTCATGAGTTCGGATCCTACGATTGGTTTTATTGATCCAAATATCTGGCTCTTGATCTTGTTGAGCCTGATCAGCTTTCTGATGGTTACAAGCTTATGTTGGTGGCTGTTGCAAAGATTTTGGATGAGCATGGGCCTGCCCTTATTAAGTGATATGGTTTTACAGTTTAAAAGAATGGAATTATGGCAACAATTAGGATTTTATTGGGCATCGTTTGCTTTATTGTTATTGGCAGCGATTGGAGTGTTAACCGCAATAGCATAGCACATGGAAGAACGAAAAATGTCGTTGCGACAGCTAAAAATGAAATTGGCGTTCAGGAATATATGGAAAACAGTGGTCCGCGAGTGGATCAATACAATGCGTATGTTGGCGTCAAGAAAGCACCTTGGTGTGCATCGTTTGTGTCCTGGTGCTTTGGGCAAGCTGGGTATCCGCAACCGCGGACGCCTTGGAGCCCTGCACTTTTTCCCGCTAACCGGCTTACCACGAATCCGATGGCTGGAATGGTATTGGGGATTTACTTTGATCATTTAAAACGGATTGGGCATTGCGGCATTGTCGAAGAGGTTAGGGGTGACTGGATTTTCTCTATTGAAGGCAACACAAATTTAAATGGGAGCAGGGAAGGTGATGGGGTTTATCGCCGGATGAGACATATCCGTAGCATACATCGTTTTGCAGATTGGTTGAAAAAATGAGGAGGATTACATAAAAGCGCTGTATCCTCATAATACAGCGCTTCAAAACTTACATCAAGCCAAATTTTAACCCCATAAAAAATGTTCTCGGTCTGCCGGGACCATAGATATAGTTGCTATCCCTGTTTTTGCCTGTGTCAAAATCATTTTGATATTGATTAAACATGTTTTGAACACCAATATTGAATTGAAGGTCCTGTTTGATGTTTTTTAAGGTAAAACGATAAGACAGTTTCAAGTTGTTTTCAAGAAAGGTAGGAGAGGTATGGAGAACATCTTCATCTACACCCGGAGCCCCTGCAAAATGTGGAACTTTCATTGGTCCGGTTAACACACCCGACAATACAGCGTTGAAGCGGTTTTGAGGCCAGAAACTCAAGGTATAATAACCATAAACATTGGGAGAACGTAAATATCTTTTGGTTCCCGGCAGGTCCGAAGACCAGAAAATAGCCTCTTTATAAACTGATTTTTGAAGTGTTACACCAGTTTCCAGCTGTACTTTTTGATCATAATTCAACCTGCCTTCCAGAGTAACTCCTTGTACCGTCGAATTACCGCCGTTTTTTCGCAACAATTGCTGGTTGCCGTTCTGATCCACACCAACTTCTTCCAAAACAAAGGTATTGTACAAGCGGGTAAAGAAACCATCCAGGGTAAACCCATAGATAAAATGCTCGCTTGCCTTATTATAATCTAAAGAAGCGTTAAAGCTATTGGAAGTTTCTTCTATCAGATTGGGATCCGTTTTAATCACCGAAACCCCACCACCGGCAAAGGCCATGTGCATATCTGTTTCCAATGCCTGCGGTGCTTTAAATCCTCTGGCATAAGAGGCTCGCAGCTGGGTTTCATCATCCAGTTTATATAAGGTACTTAACCTTGGGGTAAGTATAAGTTTGTTGATCCGGTTAGATTTATTTAACCTAAGCCCCGACAGTACAGTAAACTTATTGGTTACTTCCCAGTCGCTTTGCAAAAAGACACCAAATAAATTTACATGCTGGTCGATCAGGTAATCATAGATTTTAATTTCATCAAAGGTATATTCATATTGATTCTCAAAACCTGTAGTAAAAGTGTTTTTTCCTCCGAGGAAATTGCTTGCAGTATAGTTATACTGAACTCCACCCTGCATGGAATAGTTTTTAGTGTGCCCCCAGGCATCAACCTGGTCGATACCTGTATAATGTGTCCGCTTGGTATTTTGTGCGGAGCCGTATACACTAAAAGAACTTTTTTTATCTTTTGATTGATGCTCATAGTTAAAACCCCCAACTAAGATGTTATGTAAGCGGTATTCCGATTGGTCGGCCTTGTCGGCCTGAAGATCCAATTTATTCCCGCCCTTTCTTTCCTCATAAATACTCCAGCCGTTGATTTCCAGTTTATCCTGAGGTGTGAGTTTGAAAAAAGAATTAAAACCAAAGGAGTTGTTTTTTAGCATGGGCATTTCAGAAAAACCATCGCCATTAGCATCATACGAATTGCGGTCGCGGTGAGAGGCGAAAAATGATACACCTGCATTTTGTTCGTCATTTACAGCTGTTAAATTGGCATTGAAGAAGTGATCCCAGGTTTTACCACCAATTAATGCACTGTTATTAGATAAGGTAAAAGAGCTTTTTTTAGGCTCTTTTGTCAGTATGTTTACCGTTCCGGCAATGGCCGAAGAACCATATAAAACTGAGCCACCACCTCTTACAATTTCCACCCTTTCAATCATATTTGCGGGGATCTGTTCAAGGCCATACAAGCTCATCAATGAGCTGAATATCGGGCGACTGTTGATCAGTACCTGGGAATAAGATCCGCCCAGTCCGTTCATACGCAGTTGAGAATAGTTACAGGTCTGGCAATCTGTTTCCATTCGTAAGCCGGGCTGAAAGCACAAACCATCTGCAAGGGTGTTGGACTGAGTGATGTTAAAGGTTCTGCTGTCAAGTATATTGACCGCTACCGGGCTTTCCAATCTTCTGCGGCTGGTTCGGGTACCGGTTACCACTACACTGTTTAAAGTGTTTATGGAAGCGCTCAATTCCGTATTGATCAGCAATGGCTGAGTATCTGTTACCTTCACCTGTAGGTGCTTGGTGTCAAATCCCATATAGCTTACAGTGAGTTGATGGCTGCCATAAGGCACATTTTTGAGTTCATAATAACCTGTGCTATCAGCTTTGGTTCGAAGATTTAATTTGGAAATCGCTACAGTAGCCCATTCGATAGCTTGTCCATTTTTGTCGGTGATCTTACCTTTTATAAGGGTTTCCTGTGCCATACTACCCAAAGCAGTTAAAGTGAAGATGATTGTGAGTAGAGTAAATTGTATTTTCATATAGTCTAACAAATATGTTTATACTACAAACATACGAAAGTTAGATTAATCTAAAAATATAATTAGATTAATATTTTATCCTTCCCTGTCCCGATGTTATCCACCTAAACGATCTTTCTTTTCATTTTAGAGATGCAGTTTTAAATGGAGCTGTATAATAAACTTTTGATCAATCTTTAAACCTATTGTATCTATTTGTGAACCCCTTTTAGCAGCCTCTCGAACTATGTTTGTAATGGTACATGACCTGTTTTACCAATCCCCGGCGCAAGGAGAGTCAAAAGACAAGGGCGGTACGAACCCAAAAAACAAACTAACCAAATATGAAAAAAGTTATACTACAAATGCTTTTGCTGGTATTGTGCTGTGCTCCCGCATGGGCTCAAAACCGAACAGTAACGGGTAAGGTAGTTGGCAAGGATGATGAAATCCTGGTCGGTGCTACCATTACCATCCAGGGGACCAACACCAGGGCCATTACGGATAGCAACGGTAAGTTCAAAATTAACCTTCCGGCTGCTGGTAACACCATCTTAATCGCCAGTTACATTGGTTCAAAATCTGTAGCCCTGAGTGTGGGCGATAAAAAGGAATTGTTTTTTAAGCTTAAAGAGGACGATGCATCTATACTTGACGAGGTAGAGGTAGTCAACATCGGCTACACCAAAGTATCAAAAGATGCACTTACCGGTTCAGTATCATCAGTAACCGCAAAAGACCTTAAAGATTTTCCTGTAGCTACGGCTGCCGAGGCACTTGCAGGTAAACTTGCAGGGGTATCTGTCGTTACTTCAGAAGGAAAGCCCGGAGCAGATATCACCGTTAGGGTTAGGGGCGGTAGCTCTATTACTCAGGACAATTCACCATTGTATATTGTAGATGGCGTGCAGCTGGACAATGCGCTATCGATCGTATCTCCACAGGAAATTGAATCTATTGATGTGCTTAAAGATGTGGCATCCACCGCTATTTATGGTGCAAGAGGAGCGAATGGTGTAGTTTTAATTACCACTAAATCGGGTAGAAATGCACGGACTGTAGTATCGTTTGGTAGCTATGCCGGCGTGCGCAGAATTACCAATGTATTGGATGTAATGAAACCCTATGATTTTGTGATGTATCAATACCAGCTTTATAATGGCAATGCCAATGATTTAGAAACGGTAAACGCATTCACGAAGAGATATGGTACTTTTTCTGATCTGGAAATCTATAAAAATGTTCCCTTCGTGGACTGGCAGGATCGGGTTTTTGGGCGTGATGCTTTTTCTCACACCGAAAATCTGACCATCAATGGGGGGACTAAGACCTCCAATTATAATTTTAATGTGAACAACTACAAGGAAGATGGGATCATGCTCAATTCGGGGGCTGCAAGGACTTTTGTTTCTTTCCGTTTTGATAACATTGCATCTGATAAGTTCAGGTTTGGATTTAATACCCGCTACAGTCGTCAGAAGGTATATGGTGCAGGTACTTCGAATTCCGGTAGCCAAAGTAACAATAGCTTAAGGAACGGCGTGCGCTACCGTCCTTACGACCAGCCGGGGCAAGTGACAGACATTGACGTGTTTGATCCGGATTATGCTTCACTAACGAACCTGACAAGTCCGGTATTGGGGGCTTATTCTGTAACCAAAAATGATTATACCAATCAATTGATCACCAGTGCAAATGCACAGTATACCCCAATTAAGGGCTTGACCATCAAGACACTTTTTGGTATTAGCAATGGGGAGAAGAGAAATGACCAGTTTAATAGTGTGGTAACCAGTGTGGCCAGGCAGAATAAAGACATGCCTGTAGTAACCATTGGTACAGGCTCTACTTTGACCATCATCAATACGAATACCATTTCGTATGATTTTACGCTGGGTAAAGCGCACAAGATCAATTTACTGGCCGGTCAGGAAATTAATCAGAGCAGAACCCGAAGCATCTCCACAACGACCAAGTGGTTGCCGGTAGATTTAACTCCTGAGCAGGCTTTCGCCGGTATACAGAAAGCTACCCCTCCGGCCAATGCGATACAGGATGCGCCAACCACCTCGGAAGGTGAAAACAGACTTTTTTCTCTTTTCGGTCGTGCTGCCTACAATTATAAGGGCAAGTACCTGGCTTCATTTATTATCCGTAACGATGCTTCCTCTCTTTTTGCTCCGGAGAACCGCAATGCCTTGTTCCCTTCAGGACAGCTTGCCTGGCGCTTGAGTGAGGAACAATTTATGAAAGACCTTAAACTAGATTGGTTGGGAAGTGCAAAAATCAGGGCCAGTTATGGTGCCGGTGGTAACAACCGGATTGCTACCGACCTTTGGCGGGTACTTTACCTTGGAGGAAGCAATTATGGATATGCTGTGGATGATGCGGTAACGCCTGGTTTTGCACCAAATGCATTGGCCAATCCATACATCAAATGGGAAACTACAGTATCCAGAAACCTTGGGCTGGACTTGAACCTCTTTAACAATCGGTTAACCGCTACAGTTGATTTTTACAGCAACAGTACTAAAGACCTGCTGCTATTGGCAAAGGTACCGGTTACCACCGGCTGGACGGAGCAGCAGCAGAACATAGGTAAGACGGCTAATAAGGGTATTGAATTACAACTCGGTGGCATTGTAGCCAATACAAAGAATTTTGCTTACAACATCAATTTTAACATATCCCTCAACAGAAACAAAATCGTAAGCCTTGGAAACGACCAATATGGCAATCCGAATCAATCTTATTCGGTATCTTCCGGTGGCATCAACGGCTTTGATTTTTTAGTACAAGTGGGTGGTCCGATCGGTCAGTTTTATGGTTATGTTAGCGATGGACGTTATGGGTTGGATGATTTCGATGTCACTTATAATGCAACAGCCAATTCTTATTCCTATAAACTTAAGGCAGGTATTCCAAGTGCAAGGGCTATTGCACTTGGTGGAAAGGATCCACAGCCTGGAGATATGAAATTGAAAAAGATTTCCGGTAATCCAGGTGATGACATTACGGTTGACGACAGGACCGTACTTGGCAATGCATTTCCAAAATTTGCAGGTGGAATAAACCAGCAATTCAGCTATAAGAACTTTGATGCCAGTATCTTTATGAATTTTTCTATCGGTAACAAGACCTATAACGCAAACAAAACCGAATTTACCGGACAATATTTGTATAAAGACAACAACATGCTTGCCGTGGTAAAGGATCGTTGGCAGTCTTTTGACGCGAATGGAAAAAAAGTTACAGACCCGGTTCAATTGGCGGCAATGAATGAAAATACCAGCTTTTGGACACCTCCAGGTGGTCAATATATTTTAACCTCGTATGCCATTGAAGATGGATCTTTTCTTCGTGTGAGCAATATTACCGTTGGCTATTCGCTTCCGCAAAAATTGCTGGCTAAGTCGCGTGTCTTCTCAAGAGTTAGGGTATATGGTACCGTTAATAACCTGTATACTTTTACCAATTATTCCGGTTACGATCCGGAGGCCAATACACGTCGCGGACCCCTTACTCCGGGTGTGGATTATGCCGCTTATCCTAGAAGCCGCTATATTCTTGCAGGTTTAGATATTAGTTTTTAACCCATAAGATCATTTAAAATGAAATTAGCATATAAAAAATCAGTAATACTGCTTTGCATAGGGGTTTTAGTCCTGGCTGGCAGTTCCTGCAAAAAATATCTCGATATCGAGAATCCTTCTACCATATCACAGGATGTGGCTTTTGCAAGTACATCTTATACCAATACCGCAATTATTGGGGTATACAACCAATTGCCCGGAGATAACGGCATTACTAAGGAAGGAACAATCTGGTCGGCATCGACAGATGAATTCAAAACTTCCGGTAGCTACAGTGTCAATGATCGTAGGGGTGTCAGTATGTATCTTGCCAGCCAGTCGAACGGAGAGTTATTGGATGCTTTTAAACAGCTCTATACCGGGGTGGAAAGGGCTAATACTTGTATCAAAGGGATAAACAATTCAGCACTTTATACAGAGGGATCGGCAAGCAAAGTCACGATGAACAGGTATATGGGTGAGGCATTGACCTTACGTGCATTGTTCTATTTTGTCCTGGTACGAAACTGGGGTAGTGTAGTAGCGCAGTGGGAACCCTCTGGCGACTTTAAAGAATGGGATGTACCTGTTACTGCCAGTACGGAAATTCTCGACAGACTATTAGCGGATTTGAAGCAGGCAGAGGATTTGGTCCCCTGGCGTAGTGACTCCGGTTATAGCAGCACAAGATGGACAAAAGGCGCCATCAAGGCATTAAGAGCCAGGATCGCACTTTTTCGTGGTGGATATATGATGAACAAAGAAAGTCATACGATGGTACGCAGTAGTGATTATAAAAAATACTACCAGATTGCACTCGACGAATGTAAGGATATTATGGCTCGCCGTGATCAGCACAACCTTAACCCGGTTTATGAGAATATCTTTAAGTCGTTGCACACCAGCACACGCAACGACCCAACAAATGAGCTTATGTTTGAGGTAGGCGCTTATGGTGCAGGTTCAAGAACAGATACCAAGCTTGGTTATTATAACGGACTGCGGATAAACACGGCTGCACGTTTTGGTGGCGGTGGTGGCGGATTGCTGGCAATTGCTACTTATTTTTATGAATTCGATCAATTGGGAGATTGCAGAAGGGATGTGACGATTGGTTCTTACGAAATTGATGGCACCAGTCAGAAGGTGATGAATACGCTCAACAACATGACAGATGCTAAGTTCAGGAGGTCATGGACCAATATGACCGGTACTACGCAGACGTTGGGGGTGAACTGGCCCGTAATTCGTTTTGCAGATGTGTTATTGATGTTTGCAGAGGCCGACAATGAAATTAATGGCGGTCCATCAGTGCTGGCACAAGAGGCATTATCAGAAGTGAGAAAGCGTGCCTATGTTGGATTTTTGGGGCGTCTGCCAGCGATGCCGACTGACTACAACACATTTTTTGAGGCGATTGTAAAAGAGCGTTTGCTGGAATTCGGTGGAGAGGCCATACGTAAATATGATTTGATGCGCTGGAACCTGATGGGGGCCAAGTTTGCCGAAACCCGTGTCAAGCTTCGTCAGTTGATGAATGGGGAAGGAGCTTATGTAAATGTGCCCAAATATGTGTATTCCAAAGCAGCAGCCTATAATGTGGTGGGTTCTCAGGAGGAATTTAATACCCTTGATACTTATGGTGGTTCTCCTGCGGTTACCTTATTCCAACCGGGATTGGGTGTTTCAAAAGAGCCGACGGGGTATGTGACTAAGAACTGGAGGGCTTCATTGAATGAAGAGTATATCACAGGTAACTCAACCGGATTTGCCACTTATTTCGAGTCTAATAAAAGGGAAGTGTTTCCTTTCCATGAGACGGTGTTGCTATACAACACTAAAATCATCCAAAATTATGGTTATTAATCTTTTCAAAATGACAACAAATACATTTTATAAAAAAACAATGGTGCTGTTCGCGGTGCTGCTGTTTGCGATTGTGGCTTGTAAAAAGGAAGATCCCAATAAGGGACTGGAGCCACCTCGTTTGTTTAGACCATTGGGCATATCTGTTAAAACAAGCCAAACTACGGCTAAAGTGACCTGGTCGGCACCGGTACTGAGTGTAAATCTTAAGTTGGCTTATCTGACCGAGTTTTCTCAGGATTCCTTATTTGCTTCCTCAGAATTTGCGATAAAAACAGATACGATAGGCGTTACGGTAACGGATGAAAAACTGGCCGTGCGGAAAAAGTATTATGTTCGGGTAAAGGCCCTGGCGACAGCAAATCAACCTGATTCTCAATGGCAGGTGAGTGGTTCTTTCTCAATTACGGGAGAGCAGCTTTTTTTACCACTACGAGAGTTGGAAATTATGGAAAATCAGGTTACCCTTCGCTGGAAAGATACCGTTGGATTGGATAAGATTACCCTGACTCCAGGTAGCGGTACAGCAACGTCCATTACCCTTACGCCGACAGAATCGATGGCCGGTAAGAAGGTGATTACAGGTCTGAAAACGGGAACTGAGTACAGTGCAGAAATATTTATGGGTACAAAAAGTAAAGGACTGCTTAAGTTTTCGACCCTGAGTGCAACTGTTTATTCGGTAGTTTTAGATCCGGGAGCAGATCTGGTAGCGGCAATTAATGCAGCAAGCAATAATGCTGTTATTGGGCTTAATCCCGGCACTTATAGTGCGGGCTCGTCAGTATTCACCCTATTACAAAAGTCGGTTACCTTAAAATCCACCTCTGGTAATCCAAATGATACTAAGGTGAATTTTAAAGAATTTACATTGAAAGGTACAGGGGCAGGAATTTCATTGGATGGCATTGAATTAGACGGCACAGCATCAGGCTCCTTGTATTTTATCAATCCTACAGGCGTGGCAGCAGATAACGAAAAAGCGAACTTCGCCAATGTAAAAATTAACAACTGTATCATTCATGGAGCTACCACAAGTTTCCTACGGGCAAATAGGGGTACGGCCGCAGGAGATTATACCATGGACCAGATTACAGTGAAAAATTCTACGGTCTATGATATTGGTTCTACACTGGGCTATATCTGTTTCCACCTGGATAAATTGCAGTTTAATGCGTTGACAGTGACAAAATCGACCTTTTATAACATCGGACAAGCATTTTTAAGCTGCTCTACCGTAATTCCTGGCACTCCACCTGTCATTACAGTAGACTATTGTACTTTTAATTATTTCGGAGCCAACGGGCGCTATGTCTTTATGGATGCGAATGCAAATCCGGTAAGATTCTCTATGACCAATAGCATTATTGCCAATGTACCAAGGCTGACAGCTACGGTGAACAATGTGACCATCAGGGCAAGTGCTGCAACTTCTACGATCGTGTTTAGCTACAATAACACTTTTAATTTTACCAATGGAACCGGAACTACATTGGTTCAGCCGACGGCAAATACCTCTCAGGCCAATAACCTGTTCATCGCTTTGGGATGGACAGCAACCCAGACTGAGTTTACACTTCCTTTAGTTTCACCATTAAGAACTGCAAGTAGTACCGGATCACCTATAGGTGATCCTAGATGGACCTATTAAAATGTAATAAACAAATTATATACTCATGAAAATTGACAAAAAACTGCTGGCGGTTTTATTATTGGGAATGATGGTGTCGGGCAACACAGCGGTTGCACAGTCAAAGTCCTATTCATGGCAAAATCTGCCTCAGTCTAAGCTTCCGGATTTCCCCCGGGATACTTTTAACATTGTAAACTACGGTGCCAAACCTGATGGGATTACTTTAAATACAAAAAGCATTAATCAGGCAATTCAGGCCTGTAGCAAAAAAGGAGGGGGCGTAGTCCTCATTCCTCAGGGCGTATGGCTTACAGGGCCAATTGTACTGCAAAATAATGTCAATCTGCATGTCTCGAATGCTGCCCTGGTTCAATTTACAGGTGATAAAAGTCAGTATGAATTGGTAGAAGGAAATTTCGAAGGGCAAAAGGCCATTAGAAATCAATCTCCAATATCCGGCATTGATCTTACCAATATTGCGATTACCGGTAATGGGATTTTTGATGGACGTGGAGAAGTCTGGCGACATGTGAAAAAAGATAAATTAACCGAAGGTGAATGGAAATCCTTAGTCGCTTCCGGTGGACTTATCGGTGCAGATGCCAAAACCTGGTATCCATCAATAGGGTACCTGAATGGAGAAAAGGCTGTTGCAGATGGTACATTACCCCATAGTGGCCTGGCAAAGGACATGATGCCATATAAAGACTTTTTTAGACCGAATATGTTGGTGCTTACCAATTGTAAAAAGGTACTGATCAAAGATGCGACATTTCAAAACTCTCCTGCCTGGGGGATACACCCGGTTTTTTGTGAAAACCTGACCATAGATGGTGTTAAAGTAAGAAGCTTACCAAGTGCTCAAAATGGTGATGGCATTGATATCGAATCCTCTTCCTTCGTTACCATTCAGAACAATATATTGGATTGTGGTGATGATGGAATTTGTATCAAATCAGGCAAGGATGAAGAAGGACGGCGTCGGGCAAAGCCTGCTCAGTACATTGTAATTAGAAACAATACAGTTTACCGTGCACATGGCGGATTTGTGATTGGTAGTGAGATGTCTGGTGGTGTTCACGATATCTTTGTCACCGATTGCAATTTTATCGGTACCGATATTGGTCTAAGGTTTAAGACAGCGCGAGGGCGTGGTGGCATTGTGGAGAATATCCACATCCGTAATATTGGTATGCAGAACGTGGTAAATGATGCGATTTTGTTTGATATGTACTATTTCGCGAAAATCCCATCACTAAATGAAACAGCAGGTAAGGCTGTTGCTCCGCCGGTAGATGAAGGAACGCCGCAGTTTCGTAACTTTTTCATCAAAAACATAGTGTGTGACGGAGCTGAGCGTGCGATATTGATAAGAGGATTGCCGGAAATGAGCGTTAAAAATATCTTTTTAGAAGACATTACCATCAAATCGCGTAAAGGTGCCGACATCATCAAAGCCGAAAATATTACTTTACAGAATGTGGTATTACAATGCGACAGTTCTTCACCTTTAATTTACATAGAAAATAGTCAAAATCTATCGTTTAGGGGACTGAATGCGATCAAAGCACCTGAGGTATTTTTTAGTGTGAACGGTAACCAATCCAAAGACATCAGTGTTGAAAAAACAGCTATTTCCAGTGCCAGTACCCAGGCAGTATTTAAGTTTGGTGCAGAAAAATCAATGCTCGAGATCCGTCATTAATTAATGGAGCATATGTATAGTCTTGTTATTATATTAGCTTTATTAGATAGTAACCTGGAATCATAAAATGATAAAAAGAAGATTTACAGTGGGTGGAAAGTTAATATGGATGCTATTGCTAATAGTAATGGTTGGAAAGTCCATGGCCCAAGCCCCTGTAAAGATCGAACGTTATTCTACAGAAGATGGTTTGTCGCATGACATCATCACTTGTATGTTTAAGGATAAACAGGGATACATGTGGTTTGGAACCTGGAATGGAATTAACCGTTTTGATGGGCATACTTTTACCTCATTTACTTCTATGCCGGGTGATATGTCGCAGATTGGCAATGATCGGGTCGACCAGATTTTTGAAGATGCTGCAAACCATCTTTGGATCAAATCTTACGATGGAGAAGTGTATCGATTTGACAAAGGGAAAGAACAATTTACATCAGTGTCGGCCATACTGGGTTTGAAAGAAAAGATCTTGTTTGACCGCATCCTTTCTTGTGAAGATGGTATGCTTTGGGTAAGCACCATAAACCATGGCCTTTTGTTGATCACAGATGTCAGCTTAGATCATTCCGGTTATCGCATTTTTTCCAGTTCTAGTCTCAATGATGCTTATCTTCCTTCAGATCAAACCAACTTTTTTTTCAGGAGCAACAAAAATACATATTGGGTAGGTACAGCTAAAGGGCTTGTCCGACTCTCTAAAAATGCTGCGGGGGTATTTACATCCAAACAATTAAACCTGGGAAAAAATGCGGTGGAAGAATTCACTGCTGTTACTGCAAGTGACGGGAAGTTGTATTTCGGAACTTCGAAAGGAGATTTGATTGTCTTCGATGCAAAATCAGGTAAGTACCAGTGCATGAACATAAGTCATGGACGCCTCAATGCCATGTTGCCGAGCAGAAAAAACGGTCATATTTACATGACCAGCGGGCTAGGTGAACTGATTAATTTTGATCCTGGTACTTCAATGGTAAGCACTTCGAAATACAATATTCCTGATGCGCTATTTTCCATTTTTGAGGATAGCAGTGGTCAGCTATGGATAGAGCCTGAAAAACGTGGCATTGTCCGTTATGATGTTAACAAACGTGTTTTTCAGACTTTCGTGCAAAAGAATGATGCCATTAATGTGATCCCTCATAGTCATTTTAAGGTATTTGAAGATAAAAATGGAACGGTTTGGTCTATTTTAAGAGACGGTGGCTTTGGCTTTTATGATGAAAAAGCAGGCCGGTTCAGTTATTTTTACAATGAACCGGCCTCACCACAACGACTCATGTCTAATTTGGCTACCGTGGTGTTTTATGACCCTGCTGGTGTAATGTGGCTGCATACAGATCAACGTAGACTGGAAAAAATCATCTTTCATCCCAATAACTTTAAGCAACAACTGCTGGTTGATCCCGGGGTTTTTAAATCTCAGAATGAAGTGCGGGGCTTATTTAGCGATAGCAAGAATAGACTTTGGGTGGGGGCAAAGAGTGGCTTGCTCTATATCTATGAAAATGAGAAATTGGCAAATGTCACTTTCGAGCATCTGCCAAAGGGCGGCTTGGGTATGGTATATGCGATATTTCAGGCTAAAGATGGCACGATATGGATGGGGACAAAAGACAATGGATTATACAGCGCTGAGCCCTTAGACGATCAACAAACACATTATCGCTTATCACATTATATGCACAATCAGGCCGACAACACTTCAATCAGCAGCAACCAGGTGTATTCAATTACAGAAGATAATTGGGGCAGAATTTGGGTTGGTACTTTTGATAAGGGACTGAATATGCTTGATGTTGGACAGATTAAGCCAGTATTCCAAAGGTTTTACGATAAAGCCAATGGTTATCCGGGGCGGTTCCATAAAATCAGGTACCTGACTATTGATGGTCATGGGAGGTTGTGGATAGGATCGACTGATGGGTTGGTTATTGGGGAGGCCCTCAAAACTGGCCGAATGAAATTTACAACTTATAGCAAGCAACCTGGTAATATTCAAAGTTTAGGTAACAATGATATTCAGTATATGCTGAAAGACCATGCCAATAGAATGTGGCTGGCTACTTCGGGTGGTGGACTAAACCTGGCGCTGGAAAAACCGGGCTCGGATTCATTGACCTTCAAAGTATACTCCACAAAAAACGGGTTGAGCAATAACTATATGCTGAGCATTGGTGAAGACAAACAGCATCGGCTCTGGATGGCTACAAAAAGTAGCTTGACCAGGTTTGATCCTCAAAATGAAAAATTTAACAATTTCAACTCCTACGATGGGGTTCCCAATGATGGTTTTTCTGAGGCTTCCTGTCAACTTACCCAGGATGGTAAAATGGTTTTTGGCACAACAAGAGGAATGCTCAGCTTTGATCCCGAGCAGGTCAAATATCATCCAATCCACTCAAATATGGCTTTTACGGGATTGCAGATTAACAATACTGATGTTTCGGTGGGTGCAGGAAGTTTATTGAAACAAAACATCAACAATACGAAGGATCTTGTGCTTAAGTACAATCAAAATACGATCAGCATAGATTATACGGTCCTGGATTTTCGCTCCGGTAATCGTCAGCGCTATTTGTATCGCCTAAAAGGTTTTGACAGCACCTGGCACGATAACAAAAACCAACGTAGGGCAACCTATACCAATTTACCTCCGGGAGAATATGTGTTAGCGGTGAAGAGTCCGGATTCGGATAACTATAGCAGTATCCCATCGAAAGAATTAAAAATAACTATCCTTCCACCATTATGGAAAACCTGGTGGGCCTATCTGATTTACTTCTTGTTGTTCTGCATTGCGGTGGAAATAACCAGGCGGATTGCCGTTACTTTTTTGCGGTTAAGACAGGGCATAGCAGTAGAACAAAAAATGACAGCGCTCAAGATGGCCTTTTTTACCAATGTTTCTCATGAACTCCGAACTCCGCTTACCTTAATTCTAAATCCGGTTGATGCGCTGCTTCAAAAGGAAGAACTTTCAAATCAGGGAAAGGAGTATGCTTCTATTGTGCGCCGAAATGCCGTTAGGATGGTTCGTTTTGTGAACCAGCTTTTAGACCTGCGGAAAGCACAAAGTGGACAATCTAAGCTGAAGACGAGTCGGATTGAGCTGATAGGATTCGTTGAGGAGATTGCTGCGGATTTTAAGGAGGCCGCTAAAACGAATCAGATTGAACTGAAAGTTACTGGTGATCGCCCGGTATTTGTCGAGGTGGATGCCGATAAAATGGAAACGGTGATTTACAACTTGCTGAGCAATTCATTTAAGTTCTCTGATACCGGAAAGCGTATAGAAATCATCATATCAAAAAGCTATGATGCGATGCATATTGTTGTAAATGATGAAGGAAGTGGCGTAAATGAAGCTGATTTGGAGAATATTTTTCTGCTCTACCACGAAAGTGAGCATCCCAATACCCAGCAGCTTAAGGGGACTGGAATTGGACTGGCTTTAGCACGGGAATTGGTTGAATTGCATGGCGGGAAGATTTTCGCATCAAACCGTCAACAACGGGGACTGTCGGTAACCATAACTTTGCCCATTGCCAAAACCGATATGCATACCGCTGTAAAAAAGGTAGGGCCACTTATAGCTTTAGAAACTGAGGTAAGGCAACCTCCTGCTATTGCTGAGGAACAGGCTCAGCAAAGTGACAAGCAATTGGTCTTATTGGTTGAGGATAATGAGGATATGCGGTCGTTTTTATCTGCCAATTTGGGTGGGACTTATCGGATAAAGACTGCTGTAGATGGTTTGGAGGGGTTTGCTTTGGCTAAGAAAATACAACCGGATCTTATTCTTAGTGACATCATGATGCCAAAAATGGATGGTATAACCATGCTTGATCATTTGAAAAATGACCAGGCGACCAGTCATATCCCTGTGATCTTACTTTCGGCAAAAAGCGCAGTGGAAAGTCAGGTTGTGGGACTGAGGTATGGGGCTGATTATTACATTAGTAAGCCATTTGACAATGAGCTGTTGTTTGCTGCATTGGCAAACATATTAGCACAGCGCAAAAGGATCGTTGAGCGACTGGTATCCAAAGAAAAAGTAATTGAATTGGGGCCAGGTCAGATTGTGGTTACTTCCAAAGATGAAGTGTTTTTACAAAAGGTGATTGCCATTGTAGAGGAACACATGACAGATCCCCAGTTTAATATCGATGCTGTTGCCGAAATGGTGAATATGGCAAGGGCTACTTTCTTTAAGAAGTTTAAAAGTCTTACCCAACAGGCTCCGGTAGAATTTATCAGGGATATGCGGTTGAAAAGAGCGAAGCAATACCTGGATGCGGGCATGGGGAATATAACCGAAATTGCGTATTCGGTTGGGTTCAGCAGCGCGAAGTATTTCAGTACCTGTTTTAGGGTTTATTATGGAATATCGCCTTCTGATTATTTGAAAACAACTGATGCGCTGGAAGGGAAAAACGCTAAAACTAAAAACCAAATCGTAAACCTTATATAAATAGCTAATGAACTTTAAAAAAAATGCTCCTCTGTTATTTGTGATGGCTATTGTGCTTTCTTTTTCACAAATGGCCTATAGTCAAAATTATAAATATACTTTTCAGAATCCGCAACTGGGTTTTGAAGAGCGGGTAAATGATCTGGTGAGTCGTTTAACGCTTGAAGAAAAAGTTAGTCAGATGCTCAATGCCGCACCGGCAATTCCGAGACTGGAAATTCCTGCTCACGATTGGTGGAATGAAGTCCTCCATGGCGTTGCCAGAACGCCTTATAAAGTAACCGTATTTCCACAGGCAATTGCAATGGCAGCTACTTTTGATACCAAATCGTTGTTTGAGATGGCCGATTTTTCTGCATTAGAGGGAAGGGCTGTGTATAACCTTGCAGTAGCAGCCGGAAAGGAAGGCTCAAAATATCAAGGTTTAACTTACTGGACGCCTAATATTAATATTTTTCGTGACCCACGTTGGGGAAGAGGTCAGGAGACTTATGGGGAAGATCCATTCTTGACTTCCATGATGGGAGCAGCTTTTGTAAAGGGGCTTCAGGGGGATGATCCGAAATATTTAAAAGCTGCTGCTTGTGCAAAGCATTTTGCGGTACACAGCGGGCCGGAACCACTTAGGCACGTGTTTAATGCAGATGCGAGCATGTATGATTTATGGGATACCTATTTACCGGCTTTTAAAAAACTGGTGGTAGATGCTAAAGTTGCGGGGGTAATGTGCGCTTACAATGCATTTCAAAATCAACCTTGTTGTGCCAGTGATTTGTTTATGACTGATATTTTAAGAAATCAGTGGAATTTTAAAGGTTATGTAACTTCTGATTGTGGGGCTATAGATGATTTTTATAAAAAGCACAAAACGCATAAAGATGCCGAATCTGCTGCGGTAGATGCTGTGTTTCATGGTACGGATGTGGACTGTGGAAAGGAAGCTTATCTTGCGCTGGTGCAAGCGGTAAAAGATGGAAAAATCACCGAGGCGCAGTTGGATGTATCGTTGCATCGTTTATTTATGGTTCGTTTCAAATTAGGATTGTTTGATCCGGTTTCGATGGTGAAATATGCACAAACGCCGGCTTCTGTGTTGGAAAGTAAAGCGCATAAAGCACATGCTTTGAAGATGGCACAAGAATCTATGGTGTTGTTAAAAAATGAGAAGGGGCTTTTGCCGATTCGAAAAGACTTGAAAAAGATCGTTGTCCTGGGGCCGAATGCGGATAATCCAATCGCTATTCTGGGTAATTATAATGGTAATCCATCGGAACTTTCTACTATACTGGGTGGGATTAAGGAAAAAGTTGGTCGCCAAACTGAGGTGGTTTACGAGAAGGCTGTTAATTATACCAATAAAAATGTTTTGGGTAATGATGTGCAGACAGATTTTAAAGCTTTGGTGGACAAGTATAAAGATGCGGACCTGTTTGTATTTGCCGGGGGAATTGCGCCACAGTTGGAAGGTGAGCAAATGAAGGTGAATGAACCTGGTTTTACAGGTGGTGACCGCACGTCTATTTTGCTCCCTGCTGTTCAAACTGATTTGATGAAGGCTTTAAAAGCCTCGGGTAAACCTATAGTATTTGTAATGATGACCGGCAGTGCAATTGCTATGCCGTGGGAGTCTGAAAACATACCTGCTATCCTGAATGCCTGGTATGGGGGACAAGCAGCTGGTCAGGCCGTTGCAGATATTCTATTTGGCGATTATAATCCTTCTGGGCGTTTGCCTGTTACCTTTTACAAGAGCGATAGCGACCTGCCGGATTTTAATAATTACAGCATGGAAAATCGTACTTACCGTTATTTTAAAAATAAACCGCTTTATGGCTTTGGGTATGGATTAAGCTATACCAGCTTTGACTATGCCAAGGAAGATGTTCCGGTGAAAGTTGCCCGGGGCAAGGATTTAACGGTTGCTGTACGCATCACCAATAAGGGGACATTAGCAGGAGAAGAGGTTGCACAATTGTACGTGATGAATCAAAATCGATCGATAAAAGCACCAATAAAATCCTTAAAAGGTTTTCAAAGGCTTAGCTTGAAGGCTGGAGAAAGCAAAATTGTTAAATTTGAGCTGAGTCCGGATGATCTTTCTTATGTAGATACGGAGGGTATTAAGCAGCAATTTAAAGGCGTTTTACAGCTCAGTATCGGCGGAAGTCAACCCGATGAGGCAAATCCAACCAGTGGGAATGTATTAAAGAGCCTGCTTACTATTGAGTAAGTCAGGCTAATTTAAGACCTAACTCCAAAAATATGTAGTTAAAAATCCGGCAGGGCTAAGTAAGAATCAAACAATCGAAAGTACCAGATGTTAATGCTATTAGAGCGTAACTACTTAGCTAACCATTGATGATGTTTTTGGAACAGTATATGCAGATCAGGAAGCATTCTGAACAGATTTGCGAATCTTTGCAAACTGAAGATTATGTGGTGCAACCTATTGTAGATGTGAGTCCACCAAAATGGCACCTTGGTCACACGACATGGTTTTTCGAAACTTTTATTTTAAAGCCCTTTCATGAACAATACAGGATTTACAATCGGGAATACAATTATGTTTTCAATAGTTATTACGAGACTATTGGCAGCCATGTGATCCGTACGGATAGAGGAAATCTAAGTCGCCCAAGCGTGAGTGATGTGTATGCTTATCGGGCGTATGTAGATTTGGCCATGAGTGAGTTTTTAAAATGTCCGCTTACGGATGAGGTAAAAGCTTTGTTCTTTTTAGGACTTAACCATGAACAGCAACATCAGGAGCTGCTGCTCACTGATATCAAATATATTTTTGGGCATAATCCACTGTTTCCTGCTTACCATACAGATGGAAGGATCAGGACTACATTTGAAATAGGTACCCAGAAGATGATTTCTTTTAAAGAAGGCATTTATGAGATCGGTTATTCCGGAACGGATTTTTGTTTTGACAATGAATTGGGTAGGCATAAGGTCTATTTACAAAATTTTTCCATCAGCTCAAATCTGGTCAGCAATGCAGCATATTTGGTGTTTATGGAGGATGGTGGCTATACAAATTTTGCGCATTGGCACGCTGAGGGCTGGGACTGGCTGAAGGAGCATAAAATCACAGCGCCTATGTATTGGCATTTGGTGGATGGCGAATGGCATACTTATACACTTGGAGGATTTAAGCCGCTTGATTTGAAAGCTGCTGTAACCCACATCAGCTATTACGAAGCTTATGCATTTGCCAGCTGGTGTAAAATGCGCCTGCCAACTGAATTTGAATGGGAGGTTGCTGCGGGAGCGTTTAAATGGGGGCATAGATGGGAATGGACAGAGAGTGCGTACCTGTCTTATCCCGGCTTCAGTAAAGCACCGGGGGCGATAGGAGAATATAACGGCAAGTTTATGGTGAACCAAAAAGTACTTCGGGGAGCATCTGAAGCGACACCACCTGGGCATAGCCGGATTACCTACAGAAATTTTTTTCATCCGGATTTAAGATGGCAATTTACCGGAATACGATTAGCTCAATAACATGAGATATGCGCCCAACTACGACCGAAAATATAACCACTGTGGAGTCACTGTTTCTTACTGAAACACTGGCCGGACTTCAGGCATGTCCGAAGTTTATGCATGCCAAATATTTTTATGATGAACGTGGAGATTATATATTTCAACAGATCATGGAAATGGATGAGTACTATCTGACAAATGCAGAGATGGATATATTTTCGAATCAGGCCGTACAGATTGCAGAACTGATCAAGGGAAATACTCCTTTTGACCTGATTGAGCTGGGGGCTGGGGATGCCACGAAATCCATTCATTTGTTAAGGGCTCTGGCTAAGGAGAACCTTGAATTTAGTTATTTGCCTGTCGACATTTCTGCGCATGTGATTAACGACCTGGAGGATCATTTACCCAAGGAGTTGCCTGAATTGGATATAAAGGGACTGAATGGAGATTATTTGCAGATGCTGCAGCAGGGGATTGCACTTTCCAACCGAAGAAAAGTTGTCTTGTTTATGGGTGCAAATATCGGAAACATGGATAAGGATGAAGCAGAGGCATTTTTGGGATCATTAAGAAATTTATTGTCTGAAGGAGATCTGCTGATTATTGGTTTTGATCTGAAAAAAAATCCGAAACAAATATTGGCGGCCTATAATGATCATAAGGGAATTACAAGTGCCTTCAATCTGAACTTACTTGAACGGATTAACAGGGAGTTGGGGGGAGATTTTGTGGTTGAAAATTTTGAACATTATGTGAGTTATGACCCGGAATCTGGAGCTTGTAAAAGCTACCTGATCAGCTTGAAAGATCAGGTAGTTCATATTGGAACAGCTACAATTCCTTTTGCTAAGGATGAGTATGTTTATATGGAAATCTCCCAAAAATACGCACTGGAAGATATTGAAAGGCTTGCATCCAGATGCGGATTTAAACCCTTACATAATTTTTTTGATACCAACAGGTATTTTGTCGACGCGGTATGGATCGTTTAAACCTGCTAATGAACAAAGGCAACCCCTAAAGGTTGCCTTGATAAAGTGTTGCTTTTACATTTTGCTGTTTTCCGTTAATGGTAAGGGTTAAGTTGATCTTGCCTTTTTCAAAATCATTGCCTTGATTTTCCTTAATACTGATTTCCGGAGCTTTGCTGCCTTCGTAAGGATAAACCAGAGATACAAACCGTTGTGTTTTGCTGTCATTTTTAGGCTTTTCAAATACAAAGGCAGGTCTTGGGATTTCCTTGTTGTAAACGTAAGATACTTTGCCTTCTTCTTCATTCAGTGTTACTTTATCTGTATTTAATGACTGAATCAGGAGGTTGTTTCCGTCTGTGTAAGTTGTAGATACTGTATTCTTTATTTTGTCAAAAACGGGCTTACTATCTTCTTTCAGCTGGAAGTGTACACCCAGGTTTCCAGTCGCTGTACCAATGGCTTTATCGATAATCAAAAAGTATTTTTGGTTGATGAACAGCACGCTGCGCTGATGGTTCAGTTCTGCATAACTAGGGTTGGTATAAGTAAGGATATCGAGGTTTTTACCAGTTTCCCATTTGTCCTGATGGGCTTTAGTGATCACCATGTTTTGGTTATCAAGCGTAAGCGTGCTATGTATACGCGTTTGGCGGTACCAGTTACGTTGTTTCATAATGGCATCGTCTCCACTGTATACAAATACGCCGGCATCAGGTGTAAAGTTTCTGCCTTTTACAAAAAGTTCGAAAGTTCCATTGTCCGGCTGGGCATGAAATTCTCCCGGAGGGCTGGCTTTTAATACCATAACAGTTGCATTTTTATCCCATCCAGTTCTAAATGTATAAAAGCCCGCGTTGCTCAATGCTTTGGATAAAAAGTTGGGAGCCTGACCTTCTCTGCCATCCGTAGCAAAATACTTTATGGCTGTATTTGCCGGAAAAACCTTACTCCAACTTGCAAACTGTTTCATCCTGAAATTTTTATCAGTAATCCAGGAATCGCCAAACATAGGGGTGTTATAATCCGGCAGGGTAATGCTGATAACCGCCATAATCATATTCTCTATGGTTTGTACGTAGGATTGAGGAAATTCTTTTTCGAGGTTAACGCGCTGTGCCGAGCTATAAGCTTTTAAGAAGATATCAATGGCGGCTATGTGATAAATTGGCGAAAGCTCGAACTGCATTCCATCTGCAAACACTTGTTTTTTGATTTCGGTGTTTAGCACTGTGATGCCACTTTGTCTCCATTTTTGTGAATCTTTAAATTCAGGAAATGATACACCAGCAAATAAGGTACGTTGTGCTTCAAATAAACGATGGTTTCCCAATTCAGCATAATTTGAAGGTAAATAATCTGCTTGCTGGTGGTAGCTATTTAAAAATTCCATTAAAAAGGCCGGACTGAAATTTGGGGAGTTTACAAACAGACTAAAAGTTGGGGGCAGGCTTTGTACCCTGTCCGAAACTTCTAGTGGGCGCCATACAAATCTGTCGTTATCCTGTGACAGGCCTAAAGGATTTTTTCTCACCCAATCGCTATATTGGTATATCCATTCTTTAGCATATTTTTCATCGGCTGTAGCATGATAAACCAGGGCCATTGCCTGCCACCATTTTACACGGTGCAGCTGCCAGCGTACTTCATTGTCTTTTACCGGCCACATTTGCCAATTGATGTCCTTGCCATAATCAAAATAGCCATATCCCTTATGGGGTTGAAATTGGTGAACTAAAGCTTTGTCTGCCATTTCCTGTGTAGCCTTGTCAATAGGCTGGCTTAAATCGGCTGGCTTCTCTGAATTGCTGAAATCAGGTGCTTTAGCCTTGCTTTTTTTTCTGTAGTATGCCAGTAAGGCTTTAGCGGCATCATCATATTTGCCAGCTATAAAAAGCTGATTTGTTTTTTCAAGGCCCGGATAGCTGAGGTTGATGGGATCAAAACTTTTTTTTGTAATACTAGCTTCTTGAGCGTAAATTACTCCGCCACACAGCATTAAAACAGCAAGCTGGACAATTTTTTTTATGTTCATCGGGTTAAATATTTTATAAATTTAAAAGATCAATTTTTTTGATACTGGCATACCTTTTTAAAGCCTCTAAGTAATAGTAATCTGCATAATCTATTGGAGTATCAATTTCTGAATTGTAGAGGAGGGCACCAACGCTGTGTTTCAGAATGAAGAACCCATTTTCTCCGGGTTTAGCTAAGTAAGCATCTGAAGATAATGATTTGAGTATGGCTTCTGCATAATCGACATATTTTTTGCCATCTTTTACCTGTGTGCTTAAATCCAGTAACGCTGATGCGATAACGGCTGCGGCTGAGGCATCTCTTGGTGCATGTTCATCAACATCAAGGGCATTGTGTACATCAAAATCCCAAACCGGAATTTTATCCTTTGGCATACGGGGATGGTTCATGATAAAGGAAGCGATATGCTCGGCCTGATCCAGAAATTTTTGATCCTTAGTGTTTTCATAGCACATGGTAAAGCCATAAAGTCCCCAGGCTTGTCCACGCGACCAGGCAGATTCGTCGGTAAGGCCCTGGTGTGTAGCCTTGCGCAGTACTTTTCCTGTTTCAGGGTCATAATCCACAACATGGTATGAACTATGGTCTTTTCTAAAATGGTTGAACATGGTGGTTGTGGCATGTGTACTGGCTGCCTGTGCATAAGCAGGAGTTTTAAGTGCCGTTGCTGCCCAGTACAAATATTCGAGGTTCATCATGTTGTCGATAATTACAGGGTAGTGCCACCAGGAAAAATCCCAGGAGCGAATAACGCCAATTTTAGGATTAAATCTCGCAAATAGATGCTGTGCACCAGCTGTTAATGCCGGTAAATAGACTTTATCACCGGAAATGCGATAGGCATTGCCATAGGAGCAATAGAGCATAAAGCCCACATCATGGGTATTTGTGATGTAGCGAATTGAATCCAACGCTAAAGTAAAGCGTTTTGCCTGATCGGCCAGTTTTTTATCTCTGGTAAGTTCATATCCATACCAAAGAGAACCCGGGAAAAATCCTGTGGTCCAATCTGTATATGGGGCGAGCCTTACACTACCATCCGGGTTCACTGAACGGGGATTCTGTCCCGGTTTATAGGTGTCTGCCGCTTTGTTTAGCTGGTAATCAATTACCTCGGTAGTCTTTTTTAACCAGTTTAAAGATGGGGCTGGTTGTTTGGACTGGGCAAAGCAGGTTAAAGTAAATGTGGAGGCCGCTAAAAGTATGCTGATCGTTAGTTTCATAGTTCAATCTCCTGAGATTTTTGATTAATGGTTAGAAGAGTGAAGGTAGGAGCGGAGGGGAAAACAGCCTTTTAAAATCTACCATAAATATTTTGAATTTGGTTAAGTATTTTTGGTAGAGCGTGATTATTGATACTTATTTAAGTTGTTGAAGCTGTTATTCATCAAATTCGATAATAATTTTTAAATTCGTTTCTATCAAAATCAAATAGTATTAAACCAAATGAATGTAAGTATGAAAAAAGTAGTATTGTTATTCGGAATGATGTTAATCACGACCGTAATTTTCGCTCAAAATAAACCTAAAAATATAAAAGAATTAAGGGATTCTGTTTTTACGGTGATGAAACTTAGCGATGAAAACAGGCAGAAAATGCACGATGTGATTGCTGAAAGTGGTAAGGCACAAAAGGCCATTAAGGATGATGCAACGTTAAATGATGAGCAAAAAAAGGAAAAGATTAAAGTACTCAGAACTGAAATGGCGGCAAAAGAAAAGATGATTTTAACTCCGGAGCAATCTCAGATGTGGAAGGAATTTGCGGCGGCCCAAAAGAATAAACCTAAGCAATAATTGACTTAAATAAGTATCATCTCCCCCTGAAAGCAGTCAACAGACAAGAAATGGGGGACGATGATTTTTTATGCGCCTTTTAGTGGTTATAATCAATATCCAGGTTATATTGATATAGTAAGCCGGTAAGGTTCATCGCAGAAAATTTTGCCTGTTTTACTTTATTGACTGCAGGATCCAGGCTAAAATTTCTTGCTGTACGGAAATCTGCTTTTTCCAGAATAGATCGGACAAAGGTTGCTCCTGACATTTCACAGTTATGGAATATGGCGGAGGTTAAATCTGTTGCTTCAAAATCAGTTTCTTTAAGGGAACACTCTATGAATTTAGTTTTTCTGAGTTTTGTACCATAAAAGGTTGAATAATCCAGCTGGCATTGTTCAAAACTAAAAGAAAATAAGAATTTATTGCATTTCGAAAAATCAATACCAAGTACTTTGCAGCCGGTAAAAGTAGCATCTTTAAATCCAGTACCTATAACTATGGTGAGTGAGAAATTGCACTGTTTAAAATGACAATTCATGAAGTCATTGTGGCTTAAGTCGCTTTTGGAGAAATCACAGCTGATAAATTCACAGTTGATAAATTCGCGGTTTTTCAGTTGTTTTTCTGCATAATTGATGCCGGTAAATGTTTTGCCTTCGTGGACGGTTGTTTCGTTGTTATTCATGTTGCATGCTTAATAATTTGTTGAGGATCTGCTGCTTCTTTTTAGCTGTGATGTTGTAAACACCCAGGTTATCCGCGTACCATAATCCGTCTGCAACCAGCATAATGATCAGGCTGTTGATATCAAGATCTGCTACAGATCCACCAGCGATATGTTGGGTAAACCAATCGTCCCACATTTTCTTGTAATGTTCGTTGATCAGCGCCGCCTGTAAAATAACTTTCATGGCTCTTCTGTAATGAAGATCGTCGCTCTTTTTGATGACAAAGTGTAGAAAGGCGATAGGGGCAATGTTGTTGCCTGAGGTTCTTTTTTCTTCATCGATCCATTCGGTCAGTTCAACAAGGCTTTGAAGCACCAGCTCTTCCAGCAACTCTTCTTTGCTACGGAAATGATGGATGATACCACCTTTACTCAAGCCCGTTTTATCAGCGATAGCCTGAAAAGTAACCTGATGCCAGTCTGCTGTGGCACCGATTTCGGCTGCTGTGTTAAGGATCAGCTGCTTACTGGCTTCCGGGTCTTTTTTTCTTTTATATGGATTTTCCATTCCTCAAAGATACCGAACGATTGGTTTGTTTTCAAATTTTTTATACATTTGTCGCCCTCATTCAGCTAATTTATGTCAAGATATATTATCATCATGTCAACTGTAATCAATACGTCGATTGATTTACATCATGTTTCCCTGGTAATTGCTACTTTTTCAGGTATTTTAGAATGGTCTGTCGATCTTGAGGATTGTGATCGGATATTGAGAGTGGTGTGCAATGATTACATTGGCATTGAATTGTTGAAAGGTCTGGAAGAAAAGGATGTTAGTTCCAAAGTGTTGGAAGTTTTTAATGGGAACGGAGTTTCTTTAGGCTTGAATTAGCTAGCTTTACGATATAATGCTAAATATATTCAAATGATAAAAGATTACATTGTCTGCTTTAACATCTTGATACTCGCTTTAATGCTCTTTATAAGTAAAGCTAAAGCCCAATTACAATATACCGGAAGCATTGGAAGTTATCCGATTCAGTTGTTTGCAGATTTGCAGGCAGGTAACGGTGTGTACGTATATAAGAAGATTAATACACCAATTTCATTAAGTATTACCTTAAAAGAGGGTGCTTTAAAACTTATTGAAAGGGATGGTACAGGGAAAAAAGAGGTAGCTAGTTTCGTATTTGAGCATTTTGATGCTCATGCTAGCTCGATTGTTGGAATCTGGAAGAACTTGAGCAGTGGTAAGCCCTTGCCAATACATTTAAAATTAGATTATGATTTTAAAGAAGATGGTCAAGACCAAAATTGGAAGGACAAGGAGGTGCTGCAGGCAGTCTCTTTGAAAGATCAATATTTCAAAACGGTACTTTCTAAACCAAAGGGGGAACATTATGCGAGCGTCAATCAGGTTAAAATTATAGATAAAAAGACCAATGTCGTAAAGCAAGAGTTTAAGGTTGATTGTCAGGAAATGGGGATGAGTAGCATTTCACTGGGTGATTTTAATTTTGATGGGTTTACTGACTTCGCTGTTTTTGAAACGAGTTATGCAGGCCCTAATACCTCTAGTTTATATTATTTATACAATCCTAAATCAGAAAGTTTCGAAGCCAGCGAAATCAGGGGGATTTCGTTGGAATTTGACCCTGAATTAAAACGGATCATCGAAACCAATCAGTCTTCGGCAGGGAGGGAGCGTAGGGTTACTATTTATAAGGTTGTAAAAAATAAAATGGTTGTTGTTGAAGATCACGATTACATCTGGGATGAAAAGATACAAGATTATGTTGAAGCAAAATCCAAAAAGTAGTTTACCCGGGTTTGCCTGTTATGGGGGAGATGATGATTTGGTATTGAACGAAATTGAAAGTATTCTGGACAATAGTAAAATGTAATATCGTTTTGTAGCTGTATGTTTGTTTTGACTAAGCCCACAAAATTACAACCATAAAAACGTACAAAATGAAAAAAACGGCCCTCTATCTCTTTGCGCTTCAGCAATTATTTTTTTGTTCAGTACATGCACAAAATATAAAGTTTAGCTCTATTCCTGAAAGGGTGAATGTGCAGGCAGATAGTGCAAAAAAGAATGAAATTATTGATAAGGAATGGGTAGCGGTAGGAATGAGTAAACCTTATACGCTACAATATGATTATACACTTCCTTTTAATGGGAAACCTTCTTATCGATTTGAACTTAAAGCGGAGGACAATTCATTGTCAGGTTACGCTGAGGGCGAGACGAAGGGCCGTGTAGAGATGTCGTATAGTTATGCAACCGCTAACGACTTTAAAAAGTTCCCGGCAAGTGTTTATCAAAATGCGCAGAAGCTGAAAACTGTTTATCATTATGGCAAAGGAATTTGTGAACAGGGAAGTTCCCGGAGTTATACTTTTTCGGTATATATTCCTTCTACAATGCCTGATAGTGCTTCTACTATTTTTGCGCAATGGCATGGTACACCGAGTAGGACATTGGTCTCTACACCGGAAGGGGAAATTAAGTTATTGACGATAGATGAGTTTTTATCGCTTTATGACCGTATGATATTCAAAAAAAACATTGCGCATGATAAGGTGGAGAAAATAGGGAAAGATGGTAAGATCACTTATGTAGCAGGAAAGCCTAATGGCTGGCTTATAGAACAAGGGGGCTATCCACCTTTGGCTTTTGGTTTTTCTAAGGGGTACTTTTACATCAAAGCAAATTCTGACCGCCAATGGCTTACTGATAAAACTGATCGTAATAATGCCGGAATGGGAAATAGTGAGGTGATGAAGCCAATTTCTTCGAAATACAAAACTTCTACCATTGCTTATAAAATGCCTTTTGCTGAATTCCCGAAGGACTGTTGGATTACATTTGTTACAGATGTGGAATGGACAAAATATGGGAAAGAGACAAATACTATTCTAAAACCAGGTAAACTGGACGTAACGATGAGTTATGTAAAGGCTGGCAAACAACAAAAGCGGCATATCGTTAATCAAGAGGAAATTCTTGTTGGGCGGAATGATGAAGATGGATATTATTTCAAATTCGGAATTTACAGAGTAGGAAACAGCACGGTCCCGGTTTCTTATAACCTTAGTGGCTATAGCGAAACGGCGAGATAATTACTTAATAAATTCACCATCTGCTTTTATCCTTACGAGATTGGAAATCGCAATTTCAGGGTATGAAGGACCGATATTAAAGTCATATCTGTTTAAAGTTCCTGCTAGTTGGAAACCATATCTTTGTTTTTTAGACATTTGGTCAAGCATTGTTCCTCTATACCATAAGTCCATTGTTACCGGTTTTGTAACGCCATGCATGGTCAAATTTCCGGTAAGCTTGTATCTGTCCTTTCCGTCTTTTTTAATTGAAGTGCTTTTAAAGGTCATTAATGGGTATTTTTCAACATCAAAGAAATGTGGACTCCGGAGGTCATCATCTCTCATCTTTACCTCTGTATTGATGGATGCCAGATCTGTAGATAGTTCAAAGACAGCGTCGCTAAAGTCAGGTTTGGATGAGGTAACCGTAACGTCAAACTTTTGAAATAAACCGAAAACATCAGAGATGCCAAAGTGCTCAACGGTAAATGTTAGTTTTGAATGCATTGGGTCTGCCTTCAAGATCGTTTGTCCAAATGAAAGGTTTGTTGCTAAGAGCGCAATTACCAAAATAGCATATATCTTTTTCATGATTTATATGGTTAATAGAACAGATGAATAACAAGTAATCCTTAAAAAAGTTGTATTTAATCTGCCAGCGCGCCAAATTTACCCATATTGAAGTCATCTATAGCTTGATGGATTTCTGCTTCGGTATTCATCACAAATGGTCCATAGCTTACGATAGGCTCACGAATTGGTTCGCCACTCAATAATAAGATTACACTGTTCTGATTTGCTTTAATTTGAATTTCCTGGCCTTCGTTTGTAAACAATACAAAACTATGTTCAGATGCCATTTCACCATTAACTTCTACACTTCCATTAACAACTAATAGGGCGGTATTGTGCCTGGTCGGGATTGAGGTATTTATTTCTGCGCCCGCATTCAATTTGATATCAAATAGGTTTACGGGACTGTATGTTTTTGCTGGACCAGCAACTCCATTAAAGTTTCCCGCGATGACATTTACTACTCCGGCATTTTCCGGTAACTCCACTTTTCCCATTCCGGCTGCTGTCAGCTCCTGGTAATGTGGTTTAACAGATTTATCTTTTTTAGGAAGATTTACCCATAACTGTACCATTTCAAAGGGGCCTCCTTTTTTTGAAAAAGCCTCTTCATGGTATTCTTTATGCAAGATACCACTACCGGCTGTCATCCATTGTACATCGCCGGCATTTATAATTCCATGGCTGCCAGTACTATCATGGTGTGCTACAGATCCTTTATAAGCAATAGTTACAGTTTCAAAACCTTTATGTGGGTGAACTCCCACACCGCGAACATGATTTGAAGGACCAAAATCATATTCAGGGTTAAAATCCAATAGTAAAAACGGACTTATTCTCTCCTGAAGAATACCTGCCCCCGGAATGTAGTTAAACACTCTGAATCCATCACCAACCATATGTGGTTTACCGGAATTTGTCACTATTTTTTCAATTAACCTTTTCATTTTATTTCTCTTTTTTTAGTAATATCAAAATGACCAGTTTTGTTTTTTAATCATATTAAACCACAAAACAATCGGTCTGTTTTAATTATTCTCTGCAAAGGTACCTCTGCTTTCTTCAATCAACATTGATGTAGGTTAAGAATATAAAAAATGTGCTTTTATTAATTCAAACATTACTGTTTAGCAGATTGTTATGATTTTGGTGATGCTATTGTGGCACGCTTATTTAAACATCTACCCATATGTTTAGAGCTGGTAGCCGCGGGCTGTTTTTATCCCTTTGTGGGATTGTAATGATCATTGCCTGGTCGTTTGGGTCTGTTTATGGTTTTAGCGGGACTGTTGTTGGGAAAAATCTATCCATTATTCAGGAACGTGGTCGAAAAGCTCCAATAGATAGCATAGAAGTATTTAAAGAAGCGCTAAGAGATACATTGTCTGTTTTAGGCTATCGAAATCAGATACAATCATTTTATGAGAAAAATAACTATCAAACGGTATTGTTGAACAGGTTTTTGAGGAATGGTCAGGTGGAATACTTGCTGGGTAATCTGGAGGGTGCTGACGACCATGGTCTCGATCCTGAATTTTTTCGGGCTGGAGCATTTCGAACATTAATGGAGGAAGTGAATCGGGAGCAGTCGTTAAGGACTATTGAAGCATATCGTAAGAAAGTTAAGTTAGAATTGCTAACAGCTTATGAAATGCTGAAATATTGTAAATCGATGGAGTTTGGATTGGTTGAACCACAAACGATAGACCCTAATTATTTTAGTAACAGACTTACTGCAGATAGCACATTTATGATGCGGGTTCTTGAGGTTAGGGAAGTGAAAAAATATCTGGATAGTATACAACCACGCGGGGACGATTATAAGGCTTTGCAGCTGGCGCTGAAATTTGATGAATTGGCCCCCGGTAAAACATTAAAGGAAACCAAGTCTGTTTTATCGGTAAATATGGAACGGTTAAGGTGGAAAAACAAACCGACTGAACAGAGGTATGTAATGGTAAATATTGCCAATTTTAGTCTGGATGTCATGGACCAGGGAAAATCTGCTTTAAATATGAAGGTTTGTGTGGGGCAGCCAGGTAGGTGGCAGAGTCCGCAATTGAGTAGTAAAATTTACGGCGTACAGGTAAACCCGGTTTGGAACATCCCCGTGAGTATTGTTAAATCGGAAATCTTAAAGAAGGTAAGGAGAGATCGTTATTATTTGGTCAATAACAATATTGACGTTTATAAGGATGAAAAGCTTGTTACTCATACACCATCAATTGATTGGAGCTCTGGTGATGCTGAGGGTTATTCATTTAAGCAAATGCCCGGAGAATTGAATGCGCTTGGTAAAATTAAGTTTCTTTTTAACAATGAAAGCGGTGTCTATTTACATGATACTCCCTTAAAATCAGCTTTTAAAAAGAATAATAGAGCGATAAGTCATGGTTGCATTCGTTTGGAAAAACCGATGGACCTTGCTTTGATACTTTTTGGTGAGGGGGCAAAATATGACCAGTTAAAAAAGGCTATGTTGAATGGCTATCCTAAGGCTAAATTCATTGGTTTATCTCAGTCAGTTCCAATAGTGATTACTTATTATACTGCATTTCTGGATGATGCAGGTGGTGTAGGTTACTGCAAGGATATTTACGGACTTGATGAGATTCTATCGGCGAAGATGATGGCGAGCAAATGATCTGCTTAAGGGTTTTCTTTATTTCTTTTTAGTTTATTCATTATTTGTTCATATTCATATTTGGCTTGTTTTTGTAGCATACTACTACTCTTTTTGTTCATTTTGCACTTTTTTCTGTCATTGTAAAATAGTTGGCATAATAATTTTATGTGTAAATTGATTAATTGAATCTACATATTGGGTAATGTAATTCTCAAAATTACCCGTATTTTTATTTTGATTCGTTCTTGATAATTTGCTTGAAAAATTATTTTATTGATTTAAAGCGGTATTTTGATGTTTTTTTGATGTGTTGATAATTTTTGGCCTAATTGTTATTAAAAATTTTTCTTTTGAACAGTTTTTCCTAAAAAATCACACAAATTCTGATTAATTTGAGAGTAGTAAATCTAATTAAACTTTTAAGAAAATTAGTGTGTTAACTTCTATCTTAAAGCTGCTCAGATCTGATATTGCTTCCATTAACAGGAATGTTTTTGGTCTATTTTTTCTTTTGTTTTCTTTAATCAATTTATCGAGCGTTTTTGCTGATGGTAGTCGGGAGTTATATCCTTCTGGAGCTACTGGCAACCGGGCTTTTTTGTATTGCGCAACTAATGGTGCCAATACAGATTCCTGGCCATTTAAAACTCAAGGTACCCATTATGTCTATGCAAAAGCCGGAGAAGAAATAGCTGTTGCGTCAAGTGCTCAGGGACAGGGGAGTGGTACTATTAATATTACGGATCCTAGTGGAAAATCATATACCAGTGGTTCAGTTACAACAGCTGGATTTATAAAAAACAGGACTCAAGAACTTGCGGGGCCAAACAATGGGGTAGGAGCCGCTGGTAATAGATATACTCCTTATTTTATTACAGTTACGGCAGCTACGGAAGGGGTTTGGAAGGTCGAATTTGTTGCACCAAAGGGAATACCAGGTGATAACACAGTTTCGGTTCCGGATATATTGGCTGACGCCAACTGGACACAGGCCATTACAGGAACTGGCAATGGGAATCTAATTGCGGCATGGGATGTTTCTGTAAGGAGTGGAACCACATGGATGCCAGGAAGAACATATACAAATGTTCTAAACCTCCTCATTAATGCAAATTTTGAGAAAAAGAGCTCTTATTATGCAACCCACTATATCCTGACAAAGGATGGTAGGGCATATAGAGTTCAAACTAATGGTAATAATGGTGTAGGCTTTACTTTCTTTTCCAACAGCAACGGTTTTGCTGTTAATTCTATTCCAACTTATAAAAGTTTAAATGCTTCCACGCAGGCCGACGTTATGGCTTTTACTCATGACCCACGCAGTCCTGACGACGGAAATAATGTGACGCACAAAATTTTTTATAGTAGACCAAATTCTGATTTACCTGCCAGTGCTCCGATGTTTGTATCCGGTACTGCTAATGCTACTACCTGGTTGAAAAATACGGCAGTTCTGCCAAAAATTAGCGCTTTAGAAGTGCGTGGGATTGAAGGGACACTCGGTCAGGTAAGTAGAAAAGGTGCATACATTAATTTCCAATCTACCACAGGTGGGACTTACAAGATCACTATCCCTGTCGCATCCGGTGCCGATAGGGTAATTGTAGGAGTGGCAGCTGTTGGCAACAATTCTGTTTTTTGGGATGGAAAAGATGCAAATGGAGTATTTGTTCCGGCCGGTACTCCATTAAGTCAGCTTAAAACAAAGCTTTTATCGGCAGAAGTACATTTTCCGTACATTGATATGGAAATCAATCCCCAGGGTTTAATCATAGAATTAACAGATAATACCTTAAATTATAATGTGGTGACTACTTCGACTGACGAGGGGATTTATAGTGATAAGGTGTATTGGAATGATGTGGACATTACAGGGGCCGGACCTGCAAATAAGGAATCTTCTAATCCTGTTACCAATACGGTTACCGGAATATCAAGCAGGGTAAATGGACATAAATGGGGGTTGTATACTTCTAATGGCGGCACCGGATCTGTTAGTTTTGGAGATAACAGGTCAATGGATACCTGGGCATATATACAAGGTAGTGAGGAATCTCAACCGATGAACATCACGATAAAGACTGCCGACTTAATGATTGAAAGTATTAAGCCAACTGTCACTTCCTACTATTCCAACCAACAGCTTACTTATACAATTCGTGTGAAGAATGATGGCCCTAGTGCTGTCGATGATGCACTTTTCAACTTTAAAGCTCCTCTAGGGTTTCAAATTAGCACTATTAATTATACGACATCCGGTGGTACAGCTGTGGTTAAAAATACTACAGCGGTCGGGGGCAGCTATAAAAGTTTACTTAACTTGTCCAACCAGGCCGTAGTAGAGTTTGTTATTGTCGGAAAAGTAGACGCCACACTTTTTAATAAGCTGCTTGCAGTAGAGGCTAGTATTTTAAGACCGGCAGATGTTACGGATCCTGATGCAACGGATCCTAATTCCGTTTCTCCTACCGATCCCCATGCGGAATGTTATAACGGAACCGGGATGTCGGATTGCAACAATATAAAGTACAATACTGTTGATCCACAGGAACTGTGTTTTGGCGCACAAATAAGACCAATTGAATATATATTATCTCTTGGTGGAACTTCGCCCAGAACTATAGGAATAGTACCTGCTCTTCTAGATAATACTTATACCACGGCTAATAGAACAACTAAAGTTTCTGGTGGGATCAATGCTGCGGGAACTTATGATTTCACTCTGGGAACGCTAAATAGTGAAAAGGAAACGACCACAGCAATTATACGTGTGAATCCGCTTCCTTCAATTACCAGTCAGCCAGTAGCGACACCCGCATGTGAAGGGACTGATGCCGTGTTTTCTGTGACTTCGTCTGGGACTACTTATCAATGGCAGTATGAAGAGGCAGGAGTTTGGAAGAACTTTGTTGATGGTGCTGACATTACTGGTGCCACGACCTCAGCGCTTAAAATTCCGGCCATTACGCTGGCTTATCATGGAAAAAAGATCAGGGTTGCTATTGCTTCAGCGTCTGGTTGTTCAACAACCTCGAACGAGATCACGTTGGTGGTGAATGTGCGTCCCCCAGATACGAACATCATATTAGGTGGCAAATATATTTGCGAGGGTGGAAGTGTACAGCTTAGGTCTTCTGCTATAGGAGCTGTTGGTTATCAATGGTTTTTTAATGGGGCAATTATCCCAGGAGCGACCCAAAGGTCTTATAATGCCAGTGCAGCGGGCAAATACAGCGTAGCTGTTGCAAATGCATTTGGTTGTTTAGGTACTAAATCAGAAGAGTCAGAGGTTGTAGTTATCGCATTCCCTGCTGTACCTAATATCATTCATGGGCCACTAATAGTTTGTATAGGTAATACCGTAACTTTAAAATCTGATCCGGCTACTACCTACCAATGGTACTTAGGGGATGATGCCATAAGTGGAGCAACTAGTCAGGAATATATAGCTGCGACATCTGGTGATTATTCCGTTGTTGTTACTAACATTGGTGGATGCTCTGAGAGTTCTGCACGGGTTTCAGTGGTGATTAGTCCATTACCAGTTAAACCAGGGATTAGCGCCGGTGGTGCTATCGTTTTCTGTGCCGGTGGTCAGGTTATTCTAAGTTCTGATGCGGCTACCGGAAATCAGTGGTATTTAAATGGAACGATCATCCCGAGTGCAACAGGACAAACTTATACCGCAACAGCTGGTGGAAAGTATACCGTTATCACTACCAATGGCAACGGTTGCGCTAGTCCTGCATCCAATGAAATTGATGTGACTGTAAATCCATTACCTGTTGCTCCTGGAATTAGTGCCGGTGGTGCTATCGTTTTCTGTTCCGGTGGTCAGGTTATTCTAACTTCTGATGTTGCAACAGGTAATCAGTGGTATTTAAATGGAGTGGCTATCCCTAATGCAACGGGGCAAACTTATACCGCAACAGTTGGTGGAAAATACACTGTGGTTACTACCAATGGTAATGGTTGTGCTAGTCCTGCATCCAATGAAATAGAAGTAACTGTAAATCCTTTACCTGTTGCACCTAGAATTAGTGCCGGTGGCGCTATCGTTTTCTGTGCCGGTGGTCAGGTTATTCTAACTTCTGATGCGGTTACCGGAAATCAGTGGTATTTAAATGGAGCAATCATTCCTAATGCAACGGGGCAAACTTATACAGCCGCAGTTGGTGGAAAATACACTGTGATTACTACCAATGGTAATGGTTGTGCTAGTCTTGCATCCAATGAAATTGATGTGATTGTGAATCCATTGCCTGTTGCTCCTGTGATTACAGCGGGAACTATTACAGTTTTCTGTGCCGGTGGTCAGGTTATTCTAAGTTCTGATGCGGCTACCGGAAATCAGTGGTATTTAAATGGAGCGATCATTCCTAATGCAACGGGGCAAACTTATACAGCCACAGTTGGTGGAAAATACACTGTGGTTACTACCAATGGTAATGGTTGCGCCAGTCCGGTATCTAACGAAATAGAAGTAACGGTAAATCCTTTACCTGTCGCCCCTGTGATTACTGCTGGTACCACGACAGTTTTCTGTGCTGGTGGCGAGGTTGTTTTAAGTTCAGATGTAGCAACAGGTAACCAGTGGTACTTAAATGGTGCGGCAATTTCTGGTGCAACAGGGCAAACATATACGGCAATAGCTAGTGGAAAGTATACCGTTATCACTACCAATGGTAATGGTTGCGCCAGTCCGGTATCTAACGAAATAGATATAATGGTAAATCCTTTACCTGTTGCTCCTGTGATTACTGCAGGAACTACTACAGTATTTTGTGCTGGTGGCGAAGTTGTTTTAAGTTCAGATGTGTCAACAGGTAACCAGTGGTACTTAAATGGTGCTGCGATTTCTGGTGCAACAGGACAAACATATACGGCAACAGCCAGTGGAAAGTACACTGTTATAACAACCAATGGTAATGGTTGCGCCAGTCCGGCATCTAACGAAATAGATGTAACGGTGAATCCTTTACCTGTCGCTCCTGTGATTACTGCGGGAACAACTACGGTTTTCTGTGCTGGTGGCGAAGTTATTTTAACTTCTGACGCAGCTACGGGTAACCAGTGGTACTTAAATGGCGCTGCAATTTCTGGTGCAACAGGACAAACATATACGGCAACAGCTAGTGGAAAGTACACTGTGATCACGACCAATGGTAATGGTTGCGCCAGTCCGGTATCTAACGAAATAGATGTAACGGTAAATCCTTTACCTGTTGCTCCTGTGATTACTGCGGGAACAACTACGGTTTTCTGTGCTGGTGGCGAAGTTGTTTTAAGTTCAGATGTAGCAACAGGTAACCAGTGGTACTTAAATGGTGCGACAATTTCTGGTGCAACAGGACAAACATATACGGCAACAGTTAGTGGAAAGTATACCGTTATCACGACCAATGGCAATGGTTGCGCCAGTCCGGTATCTAACGAAATAGATGTAACGGTAAATCCTTTACCTGTTGCTCCTGTGATTACTGCGGGAACAACTACGGTTTTCTGTGCTGGTGGCGAAGTTGTTTTAAGTTCAGATGTAGCAACAGGTAACCAGTGGTACTTAAATGGTGCGACAATTTCTGGTGCAACAGGACAAACATATACGGCAATAGCTAGTGGAAAGTATACCGTTATCACAACCAATGGCAATGGTTGCGCTAGCGTGGTATCTAACGAAATAGATGTAACGGTAAATCCTTTACCTGTCGCTCCTGTGATTACTGCGGGAACAACCACAGTTTTCTGTGCTGGTGGCGAAATTGTTTTAAGTTCAGATGTAGCAACAGGTAACCAGTGGTACTTAAATGGTGCGGCAATTTCTGGAGCAACAGGACAAACATATACCGCAACAGCTGGTGGAAAATACACTGTGGTTACTACCAATGGTAATGGTTGTGCTAGTCCTGCCTCTAACGAGATTGAGGTGACTGTAAATCCATTGCCGGCTGCACCTGGAATTAGTGCCGGTGGTGCTATCGTTTTCTGTGCCGGTGGCGAAGTTATTCTAACTTCTGACGCGGCTACCGGAAATCAATGGTACTTAAATAGTGCTGCGATTTCTGGTGCAACAGGACAAACATATACGGCAACAGCCAGTGGAAAGTATACCGTTATCACGACCAATGGCAATGGTTGCGCTAGTCCGGTATCTAACGAAATAGAAGTAACGGTAAATCCGTTGCCATCAACGCCAGTTGTAAGTGTGACCACTGCCACAGTTTTCTGTGCTGGAGGCGAAGTTGTTTTAAGTTCAGATGTAGGAACAGGTAACCAGTGGTACTTAAATGGTGCTGTGATCTCTGGTGCAACAGGGCAAACATATACGGCAACAGCCAGTGGAAAATACACTGTGATCACGACCAATGGCAATGGTTGCGCCAGTCCGGTATCTAATGAAATAGATGTAACGGTAAATCCGTTGCCATCAACGCCAGTTGTAAGTATGACCACTGCCACAGTTTTCTGTGCTGGAGGCGAGGTTGTTTTAAGTTCAGATGTTGCAACAGGTAATCAGTGGTATTTAAATGGAGTGGCTATCCCTAATGCAACGGGGCAAACTTATACCGCAACAGTTGGTGGAAAATACACTGTGGTTACTACCAATGGTAATGGTTGTGCTAGTCCTGCATCCAATGAAATAGAAGTAACTGTAAATCCTTTACCTGTTGCACCTGGAATTAGTGCCGGTGGCGCTATCGTTTTCTGTGCCGGTGGTCAGGTTATTCTAACTTCTGATGCGGTTACCGGAAATCAGTGGTATTTAAATGGAGCAATCATTCCTAATGCAACGGGGCAAACTTATACAGCCGCAGTTGGTGGAAAATACACTGTGATTACTACCAATGGTAATGGTTGTGCTAGTCTTGCATCCAATGAAATTGATGTGATTGTGAATCCATTGCCTGTTGCTCCTGTGATTACAGCGGGAACTATTACAGTTTTCTGTGCCGGTGGTCAGGTTATTCTAAGTTCTGATGCGGCTACCGGAAATCAGTGGTATTTAAATGGAGCGATCATTCCTAATGCAACGGGGCAAACTTATACAGCCACAGTTGGTGGAAAATACACTGTGGTTACTACCAATGGTAATGGTTGTGCCAGTCCGGTATCTAACGAAATAGAAGTAACGGTAAATCCTTTACCTGTCGCCCCTGTGATTACTGCTGGTACCACGACAGTTTTCTGTGCTGGTGGCGAAGTTATTTTAACTTCTGACGCAGCTACGGGTAACCAGTGGTACTTAAATGGCGCTGCAATTTCTGGTGCAACAGGACAAACATATACGGCAACAGCTAGTGGAAAGTACACTGTGATCACGACCAATGGTAATGGTTGCGCCAGTCCGGTATCTAACGAAATAGATGTAACGGTAAATCCTTTACCTGTTGCTCCTGTGATTACTGCGGGAACAACTACGGTTTTCTGTGCTGGAGGCGAGGTTGTTTTAAGTTCAGATGTAGCAACAGGTAACCAGTGGTATTTAAACGGAACAGCTATCCCTAATGCAACAGGGCAAACATATACGGCAACAGCCAGTGGAAAATACACTGTGATCACGACCAATGGCAATGGTTGCGCCAGTCCGGTATCTAATGAAATAGATGTAACGGTAAATCCTTTACCTGTTGCTCCTGTGATTACTGCGGGAACAACTACGGTTTTCTGTGCTGGAGGCGAGGTTGTTTTAAGTTCAGATGTAGCAACAGGTAACCAGTGGTACTTAAATGGTGCTGTGATCTCTGGTGCAACGGGGCAAACATATACAGCAACAGCCGGTGGAAAGTACACTGTGATCACGACCAATGGCAATGGTTGCGCCAGTCCGGTATCTAATGAAATAGATGTAACGGTAAATCCTTTACCTGTTGCTCCTGTGATTACTGCAGGAACTACTACGGTTTTCTGTGTTGGAGGCGAGGTTGTTTTAAGTTCAGATGTGTCAACAGGTAACCAGTGGTACTTAAATGGTGCTGCGATTTCTGGTGCAACAGGGCAAACATATACGGCAACAGCCAGTGGAAAATACACTGTGATCACGACCAATGGCAATGGTTGCGCCAGTCCGGTATCTAATGAAATAGATGTAACGGTAAATCCTTTACCTGTTGCTCCTGTGATTACTGCAGGAACTACTACAGTATTTTGTGCTGGTGGCGAAGTTGTTTTAAGTTCAGATGTGTCAACAGGTAACCAGTGGTACTTAAATGGTGCTGCGATTTCTGGTGCAACAGGGCAGACATATACGGCAACAGCCAGTGGAAAGTATACCGTTATCACGACCAATGGCAATGGTTGCGCTAGTCCGGTATCTAACGAAATAGATGTAACGGTAAATCCGTTGCCATCAACGCCAGTTGTAAGTGTGACTACGGCCACAGTTTTCTGTGCTGGTGGCGAAGTTGTTTTAAGTTCAGATGTGTCAACAGGTAACCAGTGGTACTTAAATGGTGCTGCGATTTCTGGTGCAACAGGACAAACATATACGGCAACAGCCAGTGGAAAGTACACTGTTATAACAACCAATGGTAATGGTTGCGCCAGTCCGGCATCTAACGAAATAGATGTAACGGTGAATCCTTTACCTGTCGCTCCTGTGATTACTGCGGGAACAACTACGGTTTTCTGTGCTGGTGGCGAAGTTATTTTAACTTCTGACGCAGCTACGGGTAACCAGTGGTACTTAAATGGCGCTGCAATTTCTGGTGCAACAGGACAAACATATACGGCAACAGCTAGTGGAAAGTACACTGTGATCACGACCAATGGTAATGGTTGCGCCAGTCCGGTATCTAACGAAATAGATGTAACGGTGAATCCTTTACCTGTTGCTCCTGTGATTACTGCGGGAACAACTACGGTTTTCTGTGCTGGAGGCGAGGTTGTTTTAAGTTCAGATGTAGCAACAGGTAACCAGTGGTATTTAAACGGAACAGCTATCCCTAATGCAACAGGGCAAACATATACGGCAACAGCCAGTGGAAAATACACTGTGATCACGACCAATGGCAATGGTTGCGCCAGTCCGGTATCTAATGAAATAGATGTAACGGTAAATCCTTTACCTGTTGCTCCTGTGATTACTGCGGGAACAACTACGGTTTTCTGTGCTGGAGGCGAGGTTGTTTTAAGTTCAGATGTAGCAACAGGTAACCAGTGGTACTTAAATGGTGCTGTGATCTCTGGTGCAACGGGGCAAACATATACAGCAACAGCCGGTGGAAAGTACACTGTGATCACGACCAATGGCAATGGTTGCGCCAGTCCGGTATCTAATGAAATAGATGTAACGGTAAATCCTTTACCTGTTGCTCCTGTGATTACTGCAGGAACTACTACGGTTTTCTGTGTTGGAGGCGAGGTTGTTTTAAGTTCAGATGTGTCAACAGGTAACCAGTGGTACTTAAATGGTGCTGCGATTTCTGGTGCAACAGGGCAAACATATACGGCAACAGCCAGTGGAAAATACACTGTGATCACGACCAATGGCAATGGTTGCGCCAGTCCGGTATCTAATGAAATAGATGTAACGGTAAATCCTTTACCTGTTGCTCCTGTGATTACTGCAGGAACTACTACAGTATTTTGTGCTGGTGGCGAAGTTGTTTTAAGTTCAGATGTGTCAACAGGTAACCAGTGGTACTTAAATGGTGCTGCGATTTCTGGTGCAACAGGGCAGACATATACGGCAACAGCCAGTGGAAAGTATACCGTTATCACGACCAATGGCAATGGTTGCGCTAGTCCGGTATCTAACGAAATAGATGTAACGGTAAATCCGTTGCCATCAACGCCAGTTGTAAGTGTGACTACGGCCACAGTTTTCTGTGCTGGTGGCGAAGTTGTTTTAAGTTCAGATGTGTCAACAGGTAACCAGTGGTACTTAAATGGTGCTGCGATTTCTGGTGCAACAGGACAAACATATACGGCAACAGCCAGTGGAAAGTACACTGTTATAACAACCAATGGTAATGGTTGCGCCAGTCCGGCATCTAACGAAATAGATGTAACGGTGAATCCTTTACCTGTCGCTCCTGTGATTACTGCGGGAACAACTACGGTTTTCTGTGCTGGTGGCGAAGTTATTTTAACTTCTGACGCAGCTACAGGTAACCAGTGGTACTTAAATGGCGCTGCAATTTCTGGTGCAACAGGACAAACATATACGGCAACAGCTAGTGGAAAGTACACTGTGATCACGACCAATGGTAATGGTTGCGCCAGTCCGGTATCTAACGAAATAGATGTAACGGTGAATCCTTTACCTGTTGCTCCTGTGATTACTGCGGGAACAACTACGGTTTTCTGTGCTGGTGGCGAAGTTGTTTTAAGTTCAGATGTAGCAACAGGTAACCAGTGGTACTTAAATGGTGCGACAATTTCTGGTGCAACAGGACAAACATATACGGCAACAGTTAGTGGAAAGTATACCGTTATCACGACCAATGGTAATGGTTGCGCCAGTCCGGTATCTAACGAAATAGAAGTAACGGTGAATGCGTTACCTGTCGCTCCTGTGATTACTGCAGGAACTACCACAGTTTTCTGTGCTGGAGGCGAGGTTGTTTTAAGTTCAGATGTCGCAACAGGTAACCAGTGGTACTTAAATGGTGCGGCGATCTCTGGAGCAACGGGGCAAACTTATACGGCAATAGCCAGTGGAAAGTATACCGTTATCACGACCAATGGCAATGGTTGCGCTAGCGTGGTATCTAACGAAATAGATGTAACGGTAAATCCGTTGCCATCAACGCCAGTTGTAAGTGTGACCACTGCCACAGTTTTCTGTGCTGGTGGCGAAGTTATTTTAAGTTCAGATGTAGCAACAGGTAACCAGTGGTACTTAAATGGTGCTGTGATCTCTGGTGCAACGGGGCAAACATATACAGCAACAGCCGGTGGAAAGTACACTGTGATCACGACCAATGGCAATGGTTGCGCCAGTCCGGTATCTAACGAAATAGATGTAACGGTGAATCCTTTACCTGTCGCTCCTGTGATTACTGCGGGAACAACTACGGTTTTCTGTGCTGGAGGCGAAGTTGTTTTAAGTTCAGATGTAGCAACAGGTAACCAGTGGTACTTAAATGGCGCTGCGATTTCTGGTGCAACAGGACAAACATATACGGCAACAGCTAGTGGAAAGTACACTGTCATCACGACCAATGGTAATGGTTGCGCCAGTCCGGTATCTAACGAAATAGATGTAACGGTGAATCCTTTACCTGTTGCTCCTGTGATTACTGCGGGAACTACTACAGTATTTTGTGCTGGTGGCGAAGTTGTTTTAAGTTCAGATGTGTCAACAGGTAACCAGTGGTACTTAAATGGTGCTGCGATTTCTGGTGCAACAGGACAAACATATACGGCAACAGCAAGTGGAAAGTACACTGTGATCACGACCAATGGCAATGGTTGCGCCAGTCCGGTATCTAACGAAATAGATGTAACGGTGAATGCGTTGCCAGCTAAACCAGGAATTACTGGGACTGCTGTTATTTGTGAAGGTGATGTTGCTGTTTTAACTGCTAGTGCAGGGACTGGTTATCAGTGGTACTTGGCGGGAACGGCTATACCGGGTGCAACCGGTCAAACTTACGATGCAAAAGTAGCTGGTAAATATACGGTAGTGATAACCAATGCTAATGGATGTTTTAGTTCTGTATCTGATGAGTTTACATTAACGGTAAATGCATTGCCTCCTGTTCCGACAATCATCGTAGATGCGGATAAACTGATCTTCTGCGAAGGCGGCTCAGTAACATTGGCCTCATCATCTGCTACTGGTAACCAATGGTATAAAAATGGCCAGATTATTCCAAGTGCAATTAACACCATTTATACAACCAGTGAAACTGGAAACTATACGGTTAAAGTGACCAATGCGAGTGGTTGCTTCCTTGTATCTGCAAGCAAAGAAGTTGTAGTACATGCATTACCTGTTGTCCCAACAATCATTGTTGATACAGATCAGTTGATCTTCTGTAATGGTGGTTCAGTAATGTTGACCTCATCATCTGAAACAGGTAACCAATGGTACAAAAATGGTCAGATCATTCCAGGAGAAATCAATAAAACTTATACAACAAATGAGGCTGGAACTTATACGGTTAGCGTTAGCAATGAAAATGGATGCGCTGTTGTATCTGCAAGTGTACGGGTAACTGTTCATAGTTTACCTGTTACCCCAACTGTCATTGTAGATGCCAACAAACTTAACTTCTGCGTGGGTAGTTCAGTAGTATTAACTTCATCATCTGCAACCGGTAATCAATGGTATAAAGATGGCCAGATCATTCCTGGGGCAACTAATAAAACCTATATTGCAACAACTAGTGGAGATTATATGGTTATCGTAACCAATACAAATGGTTGTAGCAGCTCACCATCTCAGCCTGTTGAAGTAAATGCGGTTCCTTATCCTGAAGTGCCTGAAATTACTCCGGGTGGCAGAACAACATTCTGTGAAGGTAGGCATGTTGTACTTACCTCGTCATCATTAACAGGGAATCAATGGTACAAAAATGGTGTCTTGATACCTGGTGCAACCAACCAAACCTATAATGTAAACCAGATCGGAGATTATACTGTTAAAGTAACCAATACTACAGGTTGTGCGAGTGGCATTTCTGCTATAACCAATGTTACTGTAAATAGTGTACCTAAAGGCTACAACGATATCATTAACCCACTTAGCTGCACACAATCTTCATTCAGCTATAACCTGCAGAACAATGTTGACAATACTGTAAAGGGTGGAAATGCAGTTCCTGCATCCTTTAGCTGGACGGTTAACCAAACAGCGGTAACAGGTGCAAGCAGTGGGACAGGAAAAATAATCAATGCCACACTAATCAATACCTCTACAACAGTGCAAAATGTTGTATACACCGTAACTCCAATAGCAGAAACAGGCGGTTGCGCAGGGCAGCCTTTTACGATCACTGTAAGCGTGCCGGTTTGCATAGATATTGAGATTAGCAAAACTGCCGATAAAAGCTCCGTTTCGGCTGTAGGTGATAAAATAAAATATACCATTACGGTACGCAATAATGGAAATGCCAATCACAATCAGGTGGTGGTAAATGACCCTTTACTTGGTGGAATTTTAAAACAACCAAAAGGTGATAATGGGAATGGAATCCTGGAAAAAAATGAGTCGTGGGTCTATGAAGGGATATATACCATTAGTCAGAATGATCTTGATAGGAATGGTATCCCATTAAATGGTTCAGGTAAAATTATAAATACAGCTGAGGTAAGTTCTCTTGAATATACATCGCCTAAATCAGCTACAGCTGAAGTCGCTGTGCAGACTAATACTTCCATCACATTGGTAAAAACAGGTGTAATGAATCGCGGGTTTAAAACACTTACCTACACCTTCAAAATAACCAATACAGGTAATGTTACCCTTTCAAATCTGGATTTAACAGATGCTAAAATCCCTGGACCAATTACGCTTAAACAAACTGTACTTGCTCCGGGTGTTACCCTTGTGGCAACTGCCGAGTATACCATTACTGAGGCCGAAAAAGTTGCAGGTACAGTTACCAATACGGCTACCGTTAATGGATTTAACAATCAGGGGCTTAAAGTTACAGATGTGTCGGGGACAGCAGCCGATAATGATGATCCTACTGTGATAGACATTACAAGGTATCCCGAGGCGATTGATGATTATGCATCAACAAAAGCGGAAGAAGAAGTGGTTGTCCCAATTGTATTGAATGATCGCCCTGCATTTTTCCCTTTAGATGTGACTACGATAGATGTAAAACAATTGCCAGCTAATGGAATACTTTCTCTTACAAAAGATGGCAGGGTAGCTTATAAACCAAATAAAGGATTTTATGGAGTAGAAAGATTCACCTATAAGATTAATGATGCCAATGGACTTTCTTCGAACATTGCCGAGGTTAGAATTGATGTTGCACCTCCACCTTTGGAAATACCAAATACGTTTACCCCTAATGGGGATGGTAAGAATGATACCTTCTTTATCAAAGGTTTAGAAAACTATGAGGGTGTTAGCTTTTTTGTTTACAACAGATGGGGTGATGAGGTTTACAGAAATCTCAATTACAAAAATGAATGGGATGGTAAGGGTTTGAATGATGGAACGTATTTTTACGTGTTAAAGTTGAGGAAAGGCCGATCAGAAGATACACGCCGAAGCTGGATATTGATAAAAAGATAAGTAATGATGAAAAGTGTAAAATGTATGTTTGCTCTCGTATTCCTGCTCTGCTCATTTTGGGGACGGTTAAGTGCGCAGCAGAATATTCAGTTTACTCAATATGTATTCAATAGTCTAAGTGTGAACCCTGCTTATGCAGGATATAAAGAAGAGTGGTTTGCCCAATTGGCGTTACGTTCGCAGTGGGTGGGCGTAGAAGGAGCGCCAAAAACGGGATCAATATCTATTGATGGTATTTTAGATCCAAGAGATAGAAAAATGGGCCTGGGCTTTCAAATCACTTCAGATAAGATCGGCCCACAATTTACCACATCTGTAACCGCAAATTATGCCTATCGCTTACAGCTTGATGGTGATGATACCAAAAGATTAAGTTTTGGAATAGGGTTAGGTGCTGTACAGTATAATCTGAGTGGGGATATGATACGTACTTCGGAAGGTGGCGATCAGGCCATTGCCATTGGTGATGAAAGTCGGATAAAACCCGATGTGCGATTTGGTGTATATTACAATTCTGATTTCTGTTATTTGGGCCTTTCTCTGCTTGATGCTTTTTCTGGATCGGGTGTAACTAATATCACAAGATCGCCATCTTTTAATATTGCTCGTAGTCGCCATGCATACTTTATTGCAGGTAGTCTCGTTAATGTTTCTCCTGATATGAGGGTTAGACCTAGTCTGATGGTTAAAGAGGATTTTAGAGGGCCAACAAGTCTGGATTTAAATGTTATGACCATATTTAACGATAAGCTCTGGATTGGTGCTTCGTATAGAACGGGGTTTGGTTTATGGAAAAAGCAGATCAGCGAACTGGACTTAGGCAAACAAAACTCTATCTCGGGCATAGTACAGGTGTTTGTAAGTGAGCGATTCCGCATCGGTTATTCTTATGACCATGTAACCAGTCAACTCAATAGTAATCTTAATGGCTCGCACGAATTAACGATGGGCTTAACTTTTGGACGGGTGCCAAGATCATTTATTTGTCCACGGGTTTTTTAATTTAAATATTTCTTTGTCTGGTTTATGGAAATCCGATAGTGTTAGCATCAATACTATAAATTAATGGTATAATATTAACTCTAAAACTTAAAGCAATGTTGGGCTCAAAAATCGACTTATTTGGCAATGAATGGCTTGATGTAGTGTTTGATCAGAAAAACAAAAGCTATGGTGCTTACGCACTGCGGAGGGAAAGTTCATCAAACACCTCAAGGGCACTTTTTATCGCAGGAACATTGTTTATCCTGCTGTTTTTATCTCCAAAGATCATTAGCCTGATCAAGGGAAACCATTCCATCGAGGATACCCCTGAGAAGATAACACCTGTTGCATTACAACCACCGCCGCCAATAAACCCGGAAATAACACCTCCGCCGGCAGCAGTTGAGCCACCTCCGGCAAAACAGAATCAAATCAAGTTTCCGCCTCCAATTGTTGTGGAAGATAATAAGGTAATCGATACCGATCCTGTACAGGTTAAAGATCTTGCGAATGCAAATCCTGGCCAGAAAGACGTTCTTGGAGTACCTGATGGCAATATTGTAATTGATGGCCCGCAAGGTAAAGGTCCGGTTGGTGCGGTTGCAACCGAGGACAATACAATATATGATGTATTTGTATCCTTAGAAGTGCAGCCAACATTTCCGGGAGGGATGGATAAGTTTTATAAATACCTTTCAAAAAGTATCAGATATCCTGCTATGGCACAGGAGAATAATATTCAGGGGAAGGTGTTCTTGTCTTTTATCATTGAAAAGAATGGTACGCTTACAGATATTAAGGTAGAAAGAAAACTGGGCTATGGCACAGATGAAGAAGCTGTGCGGGTATTAAGTGCCAGCCCAAAATGGATAGCTGGAGTTCAGAATGGAAAGTTTGTTCGTGTAAAGTATAACATCCCTATTAGTTTTGCTATGCCTCAATAAATAATCAATAACGAGGTATCGTTTATTGCTATACCTCGTTATTAAATTATAATTAACCAAAAAACAGGTAGCAAAGGCCTATTGCTGTGCAAACGCCAACTAAGTCGGCCAGCAACATGGCACCAATTGCGTAGCGTGTATTTTTTATATTTACTGCACCAAAATAAACAGCAACTACATAAAATGTGGTATCGGATGCACCTTGAAATATTCCGGAAAGTCGGCTTGCAAAAGAATCGGCTCCATAGGTTTCCATAGTACTTACCATCATTCCTCTGGCAGCACCACCACTTAGGGGCCTTATTAAGGCTGTTGGTAAGCCTTCCACAAATCGTGTATCAGCTCCTAAGGAGGCGAAGAGAGTTTTTATACCACCAATCACTACATCAAAGGTGCCGCTTGTACGCAATAAGCTTATGGCTACCAGCATTCCAACCAGATAAGGCACAATTCTAATCGCGGTATCGAATCCATTTTTTGCACCCTCGATGAAAGCATCAAATACATCAATTTTTTTGTAAAGTCCACCCAATACAATCACTAAAAAGACGAATAGGATTAGCCCATTACTGAGTACTCCCGAAAATGATTTGATGCCATCTGCATTAAGGGTAGTGATGTACAAAACCAATAAGGCAATGACAAAGGAAATGCTTAAAACCCATCCGATGACTACCGGTTGTAAAAGGTTAATCTTTTGCTTGAAGGAAACAACGATCATTGCTGTTATGGTACCTACGAAGGTTACAATCAAACAAGGGATAAATATATCGGTTGGGTTTGAGGCATTTTGTGAAGCACGAATTGCGATAACACTAACCGGGATCAGGTTTAAGCCTGCTGCATGAAGGCACAGAAACATAATCTGTGAATTAGATGCAACATCTTTATTGGGATTTAGTTCCTGCAAGCTTTCCATTGCTTTTAGTCCGAATGGTGTGGCTGCATTATCCAATCCCAATAAGTTGGCGGAGAAATTCATGATCATGTGCCCCATCGACGGATGTCCTTTGGGGATATCTGGGAATAATTTTGAAAAGAAGGGACCTACTATCCTCGACAATAAACGTATGCCACCTGCTCTTTCAGCAATGCTCATCAGTCCCATAAATAGGGCCAGAATACCGATGAGCTTAAGACAAAGCTCTACAGCAACCCAACAAGTTTGAATGATACCGTCAAGTTTTAACGGATTGGCAGCATCATCGGCTTTGCCGATCACCATCCAGTTAAAAATATCAGTTTGTCCAAAAAAGAAACATTTTATACTTGCTACAACAATTGCAACAATTATAAAAGCAGACCAGATTCTACTTAATGCCATTAAAGATGATTTAGTTTAGTTGCTAAATTTAAAGTTTTGATTCTAATATCCCTGCTTTAAATTTAAGGTTTTTCATCAGTCAGCTCAAATCCCCAGGTTTTGCCTTTTTCTGTTGCCGGTATACCATTTACCATCCATGACGGCGCTTTTGCACCTTTCAGGTAATAGTCAAAAAACTGTTGTTCTCTGATTTGTATGTCTTTTCTATTCTGGCGTTGCATTAAATTATGTGCTTCATTGTTGTAGTTTAACAACCAGACAGGCTTACCCAACCTCCTTAAACCGGTGAACATTTCAATACCCTGGTACCAAGGCACAGCTCCATCGGCATCGTTGGCCATAATAACCACGGGTGTTTTTACATTTGGTAATTTAAATAAAGGAGAGTTTTCGATATATAACTCAGGTTTTTCCCACAATGTTGCGCCAATGCGACTCTGTGTTTTTTCATATTGAAACTGGCGGTTCATGCCACTTTCCCAGCGCATTCCACCATATGCTGAAGTCATATTTACCACTGGGGCACCTGCCCATGCTGCTGCATACATATTTGTTGTGGTAATTAGATGTGCCACCTGATAACCGCCCCAGCTTTGTCCCTGGATACCTATTTTACTGCCATCTACCCATGGGTTTTTCTTTAAAGATTCAACACCTGAGTTGATAAATTCTTCGGCGGATCTGCCCGGATAACCTGTTTCGTAACTAATATCGGGTGCAAATACCAGGTATCCATTACTTACAAAATAAGGAATATTTAACCTGGATGGAGTTGGTGCAGGAGGTTGATAGTTGTAAAGACCATCAGATAACTTTTCGTAGAAGTATACAATCATTGGATACTTCCTGGTCGGATCAAAGTTCTCCGGTTTGTATAATATTCCTTCTGAATTAAAGCCTTTAGGTGTAGTCCATTTTACCAGTTCTGCTGTTCCCCAGTTGTAATTTTGCTGCTGCAGGTTGGTGTTACTCAGTTTTATTTGTGTCTTCATATCGGTGGATACGTAAACATTTGGCGAGTTTACATAATTCCCCTTATCAAAAATGAAGCGTTCGGCATTTTTGGCCTTTACAAGATCTGAGTAATTCATTTTCTCCATCACTACAAGCTCAGGGTTACTGCGGTTGCCAATGTTCTTTTTATACCAGCCATGCTCTTTAGTGTTATTGTTAAAGGTATTTAGCCAGATGGTTGCCTTTTTGTCTAAAAACTTGCTTTCAGGATCGAGTTTTTCGTAGCGGAAAGTAAGTTTATTTTGTCGGCCAAATCCATTAGTGATGTTTTGTGGGGCATTTTTGCCATCAGGAGCAAATTCCCAAATGTCGTAACGGTCGTAAATTAGTACGGACTTGTCATCTTCAGTCCATGCTGCCATTCCATATGAAGCAGGATCGTCGGGTACATCATTTTCTTCATCGACAAATTTTACACTTAAGCCATTATTTAAATGGGTAACCTTTGCTGTAAGCACATTATAAGTATACCAGTTGGATGTTTTTTTATCGAAATACAATACGTATTTGCCGGCAGGAGAGGCTATTGCTGATCCGCTTAATCCTTCAATGATTTTCTTTCTTGTTCCGGTTTTTGTATCGACAAGGTAATAGTCTTTTAGTGTACCGCCGCTCCATTGCGATTGTATTCTGTTGCCATAATCAGTTGATGCCAGTACAAAATTTACATTTCCTTCATTTACCGGCATTGCATCGGGTAGTTTTATATCCGTTAATGGAACAATTTTCGGGTTGCTGCTAAATACTTCAAAAGATGATAGGTATGATTTTTTTAAGTCTTTTTCCAGATTTTTTAATTGCATCGGTTGCAGATAATCATCTTTATAGCTCCATATATCTAATTTTGCATTTTCGAAATCTACTAATGTGGTATCTTTTGGTGTTTTTATCGGTGCAATACCAAAGAATAACTTACGGCTATCCTTACTGAACTTTAGACTACCATCACCACTTAAAGCCCATTTTACCGGCATGCCGGTGATGGCATTGTCGATCAAAACCTGGGCCGTATCAAGGGTAGGGGAATTATAATAAATTTCAAAATCTTTGATTTCCTTTTTCTCCGGGCTATTTTCTCCTAAAAACACAAGATATTCTCCTTCCTCGTTAAAAGTGAAACTCTTGAAATTACCTTTTCCTTTCACCAATGTCTTTAGTGTTCCTTTTTCTGTATTGAAAAGAAATACGCCCATAGGAGCGGATTTATCCTTTTTTGAACCTGAAGCGGCAAATACTAATTGTTTGCCATTTTTATTAAAGCTGTAGTCGGTTACGTATTTGAAAGTACGTTCTGTTCCGGTAATTAAATTTTTAAAAATCAGATCTGTACCTTCCTGCTTGCCTTTAGCTTCGGGCTCTTCTGCAAAAGCAATGGCGCTATCTTCTTTTTTGTCTGGTGATGGCGTTGTACCAGCAGCTTTTGTTTTTTTAGCTGTATCCAACGGTTTTTCCAGTAAATACGCCATTATGTCTGCGCCTTCCTCTGGCATTTTGTATGATTTTACTCTTGGTATTTTAACTATTGCCAAATTGCCAAGGTTAGCAATCCCTAATGAATCTTTAGTCATTTCATCGGGTTTCTTCTTTTTAATTTTTCCTTCGCGTATATCCATGTATAAAGGCTTAATGGCGAAAGCCGCATATTTTGAGTCTTTACTGAATTGCAAATTGGCTCCTCTGGCTACATTTAGCTTTGTGTTGGCCATTAGATTGTTCAGGTATAGGACAGCGTCTCCTTCCTGCTTATTTATGCTGTAAGCGGCCCATAAGCCATTATTGGACAGTTGTTTTGTACCTACTGCTTCCCAATTGTTGTAAACAGTATGATCCAATGGTTTCTTTTGCGCAAAACCTGCGCTTGAAAGTAATAACAGTGAAAGTGGAAATAGTTTTTTTAACATGCTTAAAAGTTGTAATTTTTATACAGATATCCTATTTGTACGTCAAATTTTACAATAAGAGAGACAAATGGGGAAGAATAGCGGATGTTCAAACAAAAAAAATGTCCGTATCATTAATGTGTGATACGGACATTTTTATAAAAGTAATTCGATTATTTATTCTTTTTTTGTTGTGCAGCAGCTTGTTGCTGTTGACGCATATAATCTTCTAATTTAGCACTAAATCCTGATTTCTTTTTCTGCTCTGCAGGTTTAGCTTTATTTTCCTGTAGTGTTCTGTGAATCTTTTCATCATCAACCATCGACTTGATTAAGAACTGCTGAGCAAATGTCAACATATTCGCAAGGAAGTAGTAATAGTTTAATCCTGATGGATAGCTGTTCAGAACGCCTAAGAAAATGATTGGCATGATGTAACCAATGTATTTCATCTGGCCTGAAGCACCAGAAATCTGATTATTGAAATAAGTATAGATTAGTGTAGAAACGGTCATCAATACGCACATTAAACTTAAGTGATCACCTATAAATGGAAGGGTGAAACCAAATTTAATGAAGTCATCATAAGTAGATAAATCCTTCATCCATAAGAATGATTCGCCCCTTAATTCAAAAAGGTTAGGGAAGAAGAAGAAGAAAGCCATTACAAAAGGCAACTGTAGCAACATTGGTAAACAACCTCCCAATGGATTTACACCTACTTGTTTATAAAGTTTGAGGTATTCCTGTTGTAATAAGGTAGGATTATCTTCACCAACTTTAGCTTTAATCACATCCATTTCCGGCTTTAAAATTCTCATTTTAGCCATTGAAAGGTAAGATTTATAGGTTAAAGGTGACATCGCCACTTTTAGCATAATAGTTAAAAGCAGAATGATCAATCCGTAGTTCCAGCCAAAGCTCTCCAAAAACTTAAATACCGGCAAAACAATAAATCTATTGATGTATTTAAGTGGCCAATAACCCATGTCTACTTGTTTTTCAAGTTCATGTCCCTGAGCTTTTAAAGTAGAGAATTTGTTGGTGCCGAAATAGAAGGTCATGCCATAGCTTTGTGCAGCTAGTTGGTTAAAAGGCATGATCATGTTTGCGCTATACCATTTAATTTTACCAGGCTCCGTGCTCACTTTGACTTCAAGATCACCTTTTTCAAAGGCATCTTTAGGGATTAGTGCTGCACTGAAAAACTGTTGTTTAAAGGAGAACCATTGGATTTTACCTTCTTTAAGATCTTCTTTAGAATCTTTGGCAACGCTAAGGTGATCAGGGTTTTTATCTGCATACTTATAATAAGGTGCCGAGTGTTCCTGCTCTTTTTTAGTGGATTTTTCTTGCTCAAGTAAGGTCGCTTCCCAGTTTAAAGTGATGGTATTGTTTTGAATAACCTGGTTTAAACCATTTAAATTGATGTTAAAACCAACCTGACTGCTGTTAGGTTTCAGGTCGTAAACATATTCAATGTATTTATCAGCGGCATAATTAGCACGCATGCTAATGCTTCCTGCATTTTGAGTAGCTGTAAAGTATAGGTCGTTAGTGCTAACAATTTTACCACCGATGTTCAGATTCAGCCCAAACTTGTTCTGATCACCATCAAATAAAATAACCGGTTTTCCATTATAGGTCTTCTGACCTTTAATTTGTACTGATAAAATTTTACCACCTTTATTGCTGAAGGTTAATTTTAAGTTTTCGTTTTCAAGAACACTTGTTTGTACTGTTCCTGTGATGTTGCCCCCGAAAGGTCCTTTTAATGCTGCCGAATCTACCGCAGGTAGTGCCGCTATAGCAGCTGTAGGGGGAGCAGTTACAACTCCAGCTTTTTTTAGTGAATCGGCAGTATTTCTTTCCTGAATTGATTTCATTTCGGCCTCACTAGGCTTAAAGAAATAGAAGGAACCTGCTAAAACGATCATGATCAGGAACAATCCTGTAAACGTATTTCTATCCATTATTGTTAATTAAACGCGTATTATTTTGTTTTTTTCTTCGCAAACTCCATCGCAGCGGCGACAAATTTAACAAAAAGTGGGTGAGGATTAGCAACTGTTGATTTTAATTCAGGGTGAAATTGTCCACCAACGAAGAAAGGATGGTTTTTAAGCTCCACAATTTCAACCAGACTGGTCTCTGGATTAATGCCTGAAGCGATCATTCCTGCTTCTTCGTACTGGTTCAGATAAGCGTTGTTAAATTCATAACGGTGTCTGTGACGCTCAGTAATGTGAACTTTTCCGTAAGCAGCAAAGGCCTTTGTACCTTTTTTCAAATCACATGGATAAGAACCTAAACGCATGGTACCACCTTTGGCAGTAATGCTTTTCTGCTCTTCCATCATATTGATTACTGGATGTGCATTTTCTTCATCAATTTCTGTAGTGTTTGCACCTTGCAGGCCTAAAACATTGCGACCGAATTCGATCACAGCGCATTGCATACCCAGGCATATACCAAAGAATGGCACATTGTTTTCTCTTACATATCGAATGGTATCAATTTTCCCTTCAATACCACGACTTCCAAAGCCGGGAGCGACTAATACACCATCTAAATGGGCTAGTTTTTCTTTTGCATTGTCAGGGTATATTCCTTCAGAGTGGATATACTCTACTTTTACTTTGCATTCATTTTTTGAGCCTGCATGAACAAATGATTCAATAATTGACTTGTAAGCATCTGGCAATTCTACATATTTACCTACTAAACCAATTTTTACTTCAGCTGTTGGATTTTTTAAACGACCCAGAAAATCTTTCCATTTCTCCATGTCGGGCTCATTTTTCTGTGCCAGTTTAAGTTTGCTCAATACTGTTTTATCCAATTGTTCCTTCATCATTAACAATGGAACATCATAAATGGTAGAAGCATCAAGAGATTCAACTACTGCATTTACGTTTACGTTACAGAATAATGCTATTTTTTTACGGATCTCTATTGAAATAGGGCGCTCTGAACGACAAACCAGGATATCTGGTTGGATACCATATTCCAGTAATGCTTTTACAGAGTGTTGTGTAGGTTTTGTTTTTAGCTCACCAGCGGCAGCCAGGTAAGGGATAAGCGTTAAGTGGATCACGATGGCATTGTGAGCACCTTCTTCCCATTTAAACTGACGTACAGCCTCTATAAAGGGTAAAGATTCAATGTCACCAACAGTTCCACCAAGTTCTGTAATTACGATGTCGTATTGTCCGGTTTCACCCAACAAACGCATGTTTCTTTTAATCTCGTCGGTAATGTGAGGCACTACCTGTACTGTTTTTCCAAGATACTCGCCTTGTCTTTCTTTGTTGATTACATTTTGATAAATGCGACCAGTGGTTACATTGTTTGCCTGAGAGGTTGGAACGTTTAGGAAACGCTCGTAGTGACCAAGATCAAGATCTGTTTCTGCACCATCTTCGGTAACATAGCATTCGCCATGTTCGTAAGGATTTAATGTTCCCGGATCAATATTGATATAAGGGTCGAACTTTTGGATGGTAACACTATAGCCGCGTGCTTGTAATAATTTGGCTAATGAAGCGGAGATGATGCCCTTACCTAAAGAGGAAGTAACACCGCCCGTAACAAAAATATACTTAGTCATGTTTTTGATTTTCTGAAATAAAGCAGTGATAATACTCCTTTATTGTTTTTGTACGGGATACAAAGTTAGCAAATAAAAACGAAGCAGGGCGGCTCTTTTTATAAAAAAACACTTCTGTTAAAAAGAACAGGTAAAATCTTAGTTCCTAAAAAGTTATAGTGTGAAACCATAGAGCCTTTTCTTTGCTTCTTCCTCTTTTTCTTTTTTCTGCTGATCGTAACGGGTAAATAATTCGATGAGTTTCTTTAAATCTTTATCGGTTTCAATTTTTTTTCCCTTTGTTGGGGGAATAATTTCAGCTTGATGATTGGCAAAACCTTCAATCTTTGTGGCAAACCAGGTGGTATTGTAGCGAGGTATGGCGAGCCCTAATATGGTGCCGGGTAAACCGCCAAATCCTTCGGGCCCTCCGGGTAATAAAATTTCATCGGTATAAAAGGCAACTACATATACGGTGTCGTAAATTACTCCTATGGCCTTTCTGCAGTCATACCCGGCAATATTTCTTACGTCGTGCATAATCTTCCAGTTTACAAGTGGAATGGTGTCAGTGAGCAGATAATCGTCGTCCATTACCGTACGTTTAAGTATCCTGCGGTTTTTGCTGTAATCGGTATAGATTTCGTTGCTTGGTTTGCTCATCCAAAAGGAAAAGATTCCTGCGTGACTATCTTCAGCTTCCTTTTTGGTAGGTTTATAGATTGATTTTTTCTGGTCAAAAAAGAATTCCCAATTGCTACTGGAGTATTTTTGCATTTTCTCTTTGGCTTCTTCCGGTAGACCTGAGTTTTCGAGGCTCCTGATCATGTTTACTTTTTTCTCGAATGTAATTTTACCATAGGGGATAAATGTCTCCTGAGCTTTTAAGTCCAGGAAACAGCTACACGCAAGAAATAAAATGATAATCCGTTGCTTCATTAGATCCGTTAATTGCCTGTTGTTTTCTTCATAAAATTACCACTTAAATTCCAGTTTACACCAAGTAATACGTAACGGGGGATATAACTGAAAGTTTCTTCACTTTTAATGTTCCCCCCCACAAACCTATTGTACCCTATTTTTTGGTTCAGAATGTCGGTGACAGACAACTTAATTTCCAGGGCCTCGTTTTTCAGTACTTTCGTTGAAAAATAGCTGTTCCATATCGCGGTATTCAGGTCTTGTGCGAATGAAGAATTGGCCGGGCGGAAGGATAAGGAAAAAGAAGTGTTAAACTCACACTTAAAAGGCAGTTGAATGGTGCCTGAAATTTCGTGATTGTGGGTAACGCTTTTGCCATCATTAATTTCACCAATGGATGATTTACCGGTCATTAAAGAGGCTGATGGTACATAATTAAATTCTATTTTAGGTGTGTAATAATTAAAGGAAGCCTTTAAATTATATTGCATATTTGCCGCTTTATTTTGGGTAGCGTTAATGATGGCTATAGTGTTCGATCTATTGAAACCCAGGTCGACACCGAAGCGCATGTGCACCTTAGAAAAGCCTTTAGAATAGCTGATATTGCCATTTACGGAGTTGTTGCCATTAGCATTGATAAAGCTTGATATTCTTTTGTTGAATTCGTTTACCAATTCGGTGTTTACGATGGCATTATTGGTGAAACCATAGTTGAAATAGGCAGAGATGTATTGATCTGATTTGAACTGAAAACTATTGTAGGAAATACCGAAATTATTATTGAAAGAAGGTCTTAGCGCCGAATTTCCGATTACCTGAAACAATGGGTTGTTGATTTGGCGGACAGGTTGAAGCTGATCAATGCTGGGTTGTTGCATATAGCCGTTATAATTTACGGATAAGCTGGTGCTGTTGTTTACTTTGTAAAATATGTTGGTTCTGGGCGACAGGTTTAGGTAGTTTCTTCCAAAATCTGTGCTTTTATCCAGATCCTTTAATTCAAAGTTAGTTTGGGTAGCTTCGAGTCCACTTGATACCGAAAATTTTTCGTTATTGTACTGCAAAATTATTTTACCTACGTTAGAAAAATTGATGAACTTAAAGTTGTTACTTAGGGAATCTATCTTTTTTGTATTGGGCATAATGTTATCGAAAACCATTCTATTGCTACTTGAAGATATGGTTTTGAAGCTATAGCCAGCTTCTAGTATCCATCTTTTAGCAATTGGATTGGTGTAATTGATCCTGGTACCTAATGAGTTTTGAGACCCCAAGTTCTTTTTTCTGAGGTCAGTATCTTCAATTTTATCCAGAAAACCATTGATATTAAAGTAATTGGTTGTGTTTAAGCTGTTTTCATTGCTGTTGCTGGTTTGGCTCTCCGGCTGTAGATCTATGGACAGTGTTCGTCCTTTTTTCTTGAACCTTTTAGACCAGTTGATGTTTCCGTTATAGGTTTCACTTGAGCCGCTTCCGGTATTCTTCTGACTATTCTCACTGATGAAAAATCCATTATCTCCACGAGTTGAGCTGGCACTCTGAGAATTGTTTTCATTGCTACGTTTACTCACTCCAAAGGATACTTTTAAAGTAGAAAGCGGGTCTATATTATAAGTATAAGTTCCCCTTAAAGTTTCTCCTGTGACTTCGGTATTGTTATCTGTTTTTCCTGCACTATAGAATTTTGTCTGATCCGGAAGTAGTTCTTCTGAATTTGAAGTGGTATGGTTGACATTTTTGTTGTCAAAGCTTTTAAAGTTGAGCTTTATGCCCATTTTATTATCCTTAAATTTATCGGCATAATAAGCCCCTAAGCTTAAATTATTAGGTAAGCCTCCTGAAGATGCTGTGTAGTCATCATCGTCACTATCTGATACGTACATAATGGAGCTGCCATCATCACCAACTTCTATCAGATCGTATTCTTCACCTTTTAGCTTTCGCATCGAATTGTTTATTTTGGATTCATTGTTTAAGCGGGAATATGTACCGTAAACGGCTGCTTTAAGCTTATTTTGGAACATACCAATCATACCTCCATAATCCCCTAATTTAGAGGTACTGGTGTTCAGATCTATTGTTGACAGGTAACCGTTCTTAGCATTTTCTTTTAATTTAATATTGATGGTCTTGTTCTTTATACCGTCATCTATACCAGTCAGATCAGCATTTTTGCTTTTTCTGTCGTATACCTGGATTTCTTCTACTGCGTTTGCCTTTAAGTATTTTGTAGCCAGAAGGGGATCGTCTCCAAAAAACTCATCGCCATCAACCAATACCGTTTTTACTTCTTTTCCTTGTGCCTTTATTGCTCCATTTTTATCTACTTCTATTCCCGGTAATCGTTTTAGTAGCTCCTGAACATTGGCATTTGTGCGTACCGCAAAACTATCTGCCTGAAAAACAAGGGTATCACCTTTCATCCTTACGGCACTTTTTTGAGCTTGTATGACTACTTCATGTAATAACTTGGATTTCAGCTCCATATTGATGGTACCTAAGTTTAGATTTGAAGTGTCGGAAACCCTTAGGTCGCGAATATAATCGGCCATTTTTGGGTAGGTGATTAGAATTTTATAATCACCTTTTTTCAGGTTTTGGAATTCAAAATATCCTTGTTGATCTGCCCTGGTTGTCTTTACCAAAATAGAATCCGGGGCAATAAGTAGAATTGCACTATGCTCGAGTTTTTTGTTTTCGATGGTATCTATTACTATACCTTTTATTTTTGCCTTTTGTGCTAAAGCTGTAATAACTGGAAATAGGAACAGAATACTAATGAAAATCTTTTTGAGCATAAATTACTTTGTAGCGAAGAAGTGCAGTTCTTAAAGCTAAGAACTATTTTTTTTATCGCATTAATTATTCGAAATAATATTCTTTTTTATGGATTAAAAATAGATGGTAAAACCTTAAATAAAAAAGGCCCGAAAGTTTTCGGGCTCTTTTGTAAATGTATATTTGGTTAGAATATGCTGATGGTTAAAAATCAAACTGCTTATTTGCTGTTTGATTATATAAACATAATATAAAATTTATAAGTATCATAATATTATTTTTATTTTTTTTTGATGAGGTATACAAAGTATGGCCATTTTACGTTAACACATGCTTCCAGCCTTCAACTGAAGCACTTTTTAACAATAAAATTAAAATGGAATTATTTACAGCAATTGTAATAAGGCTTAACTTTTTTTTCCTTTTCTGACCAGGCAATATAGACACTTGTCTCTTTTCCAGTTCGGTATTTGAAACCATTTAGTGCGGATTGTTTTAGCTCGTTGTAAAAAGTTTTATCTGGTGTATACTGATCGGGGTTCTCATTTTCGGTAACCGCGGGCTCCAGAAAGTTTTCGTCATCTAAAAACAGCTTGTATTCATTCATAATAAAGTCCATCTGACTACGCTCTTTTTTCAAATCAACAGTAGATTTGTAGTTGTCTATAAGATCTGCGGCCTTAAAATCTTTATTGTAAATGAGTTTTCCGTCATGTGCGGTTATGGTAAACTGGATTGCCATGTCTTTAAGTGTTTCCCCGGTTAGGGCAACTTTGAAAGTATCTACCTTAACTGAATCACTAAATGGTTTTAATACGAGGTGATTTTCTGCGCTGCCCTTGGTTTCGTGTCCGGAAGTGCAGGCATTTAAAAAGCCTAATATCAGTAAAATTGGAATAAGATAATTTTTCATAACTAAAACCAATATAAGAAATAATTGGGCTGATTACCTAATGATCTTATTCAAATCTTCAGGTGTATCTATGGCAATGGTTTCAATTGCTGTGATTTGCGTTTGAATGGTATAACCACTTTCTATCCAGCGCAACTGTTCCAGACTTTCGGCGATTTCCAATGATGAAGGCTGAAGTTTGGTGATTTCATGTAATGCAGAGGTGGTATAACCATAAATTCCGATGTGCTTATAAAACTGATGCACATTTAGCCATTGATCCTTTTCTGCATTTCGGATATAGGGTATAGTATGTCTGCTGAAGTAAATGGCTTCCTGTTTGCAATTGATCACCACCTTGGGAATGTTGTTGTTAAACAGTTCTTCTTCGGAATGGATTTCTTTTATTAGCGTAGCCAATTGTACATCTTCCTGCTCAAAACAAGAAACGAGCAGGTCGATTTGCTTTGGATTGATGAATGGTTCATCACCCTGTATATTAATTACGGTATCGAAGTCGGGGAAATGTTGTGATACCTCGGCACAGCGATCTGTACCACTTTGGTGTGCATTTCCGGTCATGACAAACTCGCCGCCAAAACTGCTTACGGCTTTGGCAATACGCTCATCGTCTGTAGCAACCACCACTTTGCTTAAGCTTGTAGCTTTTAAGGCTTGTTCATAAACCCGCTGGATCATGCTTTTGCCCTGAATGTCAATTAAAGGCTTGCCCGGAAAACGGGTAGAGGCATAACGGGCAGGAATAATGCCTAATACTTTCATTTTAAAATAATCCGTTAATCTCTGCGTCTATAGTCTGAATGATGGTACCCAGATCTTCCGGATTATTAGTGAAATCCAATTTATCCTTGTCCAGAATCAATAATTTGCCAAGATTATAGCCTTTAATCCATGCTTCGTATTTCTCATTTAGCTTAGATAAATAATCAATGCGGATGCTGGTTTCGTATTCGCGGCCGCGACGTTGAATATTGTTTACTAAAGTAGGTACAGAAGCACGTAGGTATATCAGTAAGTCTGGTGGCTTAATAAAAGAAGTAATGTTTTCAAAGATAGCTTTGTAGTTTTGATGGTCTCTGGTAGTCATCAATCCCATTTCATGCAGGTTATCGGCAAAGATATAAGCATCCTCATAAATGGTTCTGTCCTGAATTACATTTCTATTGGAATGCTGGATGTCTACAATTTGCTGAAAACGGCTATTTAAGAAATAGATTTGAAGGTTAAAGCTCCAGCGCTTCATATCACTGTAGAAATCTTCCAGGTAAGGGTTATTATCTACAGCTTCATACATGGCTTCCCAACCATAATTCTTAGCAAGCAAACTCGTTAAAGTCGTTTTACCTGCGCCAATATTTCCAACTATTGCTATGTGCATATCTTATTTTTGAAGAGGAGTAAGGTACTTAATTTACACTAATTGTTAAAATGATTTAAAGCCAATGATTTCTCTAACCTCCCTGATGGTTCTTTGCGCACTTTCTCTAGCTTTTAAAGCACCATGTTTGGCTACCTGACGTAAGTAAGAACTGTCTTTAGAAAGCTCTTCTATACGTTCGCGGATAGGCGTGTTGAATACAATCATATCTTCAGCAAGTTGTTTCTTGAAATCACCGTAACGAATGTTCATTTTGTTATACAATTCATCGAAATGAGCAATAGTATCAGGTGTAGAAACAATTTTCATCAGGTCGAATAAGTTCTGAATAGCTTCTGGCTTAGGTTGATTTTCCGCTGTAGGGCCGCTATCTGTTACCGCACGTGATACTTTTTTACGAATAACTTCCGGACTGTCTGACAGATAAATACAGTTTCCTTCGCCACTTGATTTACTCATTTTTCCATTGCCATCCAATCCGGGTACCTTTACCAGGTTTTGAGCATAGTTAAATGCATAAGATTCAGGGAAACATTCTGTTTGATAAAGTCTGTTAAAGCGATTACCGAAAGTACGTGTAAACTCAAGGTGTTGTTCCTGATCTTTACCAACCGGAACTTTCGTAGCCTTATGGATCAGAATATCAGCTGCCATTAAAGTTGGATAGGTTAACAAACCTGCGTTTACATTATCAGGCTGCGATCTTACTTTATCTTTAAATGAGGTACTTCTTTCTAATTCGCCCATGTAGGCATTCATATTCAGGTATAAATAGAGTTCGGCTACTTCAGGAACATCAGACTGCACATATATAGTTGTTTCTTCAGGATTTATCCCGCAGGCAAGATATTCTACTAAAACGTGTCTTACATAACCATGCAAGTCTTGCGGCGTTGGGTGCGTAGTTAGTGAGTGAAGGTCAGCTATGAAAAAAAAGCAGTTGTAATCGTACTGCATTTTTACAAAGTTGGTTACTGCACCAAAATAATTTCCCAAGTGTAATTTTCCTGTCGGGCGAATACCGCTAACTACCGTTTCTCTCATCTGATTATAAATTGTTAAATTGATGAATCTTTCCTAGACCTTAGATTTTGATCCTGTGGTGATGAAAAGATTCAAGAGGCCGAAATTAATAAAAAACCGCAACCAAGCCTGCTTATAATTTCATTTTTTATCTACATATTAAATGTTTATATCTTAATTGCAATTTGGTGACCATATTGGCTATTTTTAATATTTTTGGATTCAATGATAAACACGCTTAAACAAGTACATCGCATCTATTCTGTATTTATTATCCTTATATTTTCGATGCTCTTTTATCCTTTTTATTACCTGGCTGCCCAAAGTCCGAAGACTTATGGACTGTTAAACGTTTTGCGTAAATTAAAAAGTAGACTGTGTGCATTTTTTATTGGTTTTGTGCCCCGCTTTACTTTTGAGGAGCCTTTATTGCCGGATCAAAATTATATCTATTGCTGTAATCATACTTCTAATCACGATATTATGATCCTTTGCATACTAGCACAGGGTAGGTTTCATTTTATGGGGAAAGAGGAACTATTAAAGAACCCTTTGTTGAGAATTTTTTTTAAGACCATTGATATTCCGGTGAATAGAGATAGTAAAATATCAGCTTTCAGAGCTTTTAAACGAGCAGGAACCAACCTTGAAAATGGAATGAGTCTTATTATTTTTCCGGAAGGAAAGATTGCTGATGATTATTACCCGCCCAGGTTGATGCCTTTTAAGAATGGACCATTTAGATTGGCAATAGAGAAGGGAGTTCCCATTGTTGCCGTTAGCTTAACGAATGTCTGGAAAAAGATGTGGGACGATGGGACTAAGTATGGTTCTGAGCCTGGAGTTGGCCATATTTATATTCATAAGCCGGTTTTTACCACCAATTTGACAATAAATGATTCAGATGAGCTAAAAGACCGTATTTTTGACTTGATAAATAGTAAACTTGTTGATAAATGATTATAGATAAGCAAACCATTCATAAAGTAGCAGATTTAGCAAGGATAGCCGTTAAAGAGGATGAGATTGAAGCCTTGATACCGGATATGAACAAGATTCTTACTTTTATGGAGAAGTTAAATGAGCTGGATACCAAGGGTGTGGAACCTTTGGTGTATATGAATACGGAAGAGAATGTATGGCGTGAGGATGAAGTGAAACAAGAAATCAGTGTAGCTGATGGTTTAAAAAACTCAGCTCTTCATAATGAATCGTTTTTTCTTGTTCCAAAGATTATAGAAAAATAAGCAGGGCTGTAACATTAACCTGTTTAATGCCGTCTAACCCCAAAAGAAAAGCAATGGAGAAAGCCTCTAGCACGTCGACAACGTCAGATAAAGCATTAATACACATTAAAAATATTGCCCGTAAATATGTTATTGGTTCTGAGGTAATTCATGCCTTGAAATCAGTTACGCTGGATATTCATAAAGGCGAATTTGTAGCACTTATGGGGCCTTCTGGTTCCGGTAAATCTACCTTGATGAATATTTTGGGCTGTTTGGATACACCAAGTAAGGGTGATTATATTTTAAATGGCACTAATGTGAGCCATATGTCTGACAATGAGCTTGCAGAGGTTCGGAATAATGAGATTGGTTTTGTTTTTCAGACTTTTAACCTGTTGCCTCGTTCTACTTCATTGGATAATGTGGCATTGCCTTTAATTTATGCGGGAGCGAATAAGAAAGAACGTGAAGAGCGTGCGCATAAGGCGTTGGAGAATGTTGGTTTAGGAAATAGGGTTACCCATAAGCCCAATGAACTTTCGGGGGGGCAGCGGCAGCGTGTAGCTGTTGCAAGAGCATTGATTAATGATCCATCTATTATCCTTGCGGATGAGCCTACGGGAAACCTGGATACCAAGACCTCTATAGAAATTATGGGGCTATTGGAAGAGATTCATAGTAAAGGAAATACGATTATTCTGGTTACGCATGAGGAGGATATCGCTCAACATGCGCACCGTATTGTTCGTATGCGTGATGGTTTGATTGAAAATGACTATCAAAATACAGATATCAAAACGGTGTCGCCACGATTGACACACCTAAAGGAGAAGGGTGGCGATTTTGAAACCATAAATTAACTTATGAAAATATACACCAAAACCGGTGATAAGGGCCTGACTTCCTTAATCGGAGGTACACGTGTACCAAAGTTTCATTTGAGAATCGAATGTTATGGTACGGTAGATGAGCTGAATTCTTACCTCGGACTGATCATGTGTCAGGATATTGATCCTCACCATCAAAAAATATTAAAAGAAATTCAGGATCGTCTTTTTACCGTTGGAGCTTCTTTAGCTGCAGATCCTGAAAAATCAAAGATGAAAATTCCTGATCTCCATGATAGTGATATTAGTTTATTGGAAAAGGAAATGGATGATATGAATGAGGTATTGCCGGAATTGAAGCACTTTATATTGCCTGGTGGAAATACGGTGGTATCTTATTGCCATATAGCAAGGTGCATATGTCGCAGGGCAGAGCGTTTAACGGTGCATTTGGCTTCGGAAAGCTTTGTTGACGAAAAAATGACTATTTATTTGAACCGTTTAAGTGATTATTTGTTTGTTTTGGCACGAAAGCTGAATTCAGATGCTAAAACGGAAGAAAACATCTGGATTCCGCGATTGTAATTAATGAAGTTTCATGACCACTAAAGTTAAAATTGATGGGATTGAAAATAGTGAAAAAAAAATTTGTTTTGCTCAGGTTTTTTAATATACTTTTGCGAAATAAATTTGAATAACTTAATAGTATAAGAAATATGTATTGGACATTAGAACTCGCATCGCATTTGGAAGACGCTCCATGGCCTGCAACAAAAGATGAATTGATTGATTATGGTATCAGATCAGGTGCCCCAGTAGAGGTTATTGAAAATTTACAAGCTTTGGAAGATGATGGTGAGCCTTACGAAACCATAGAGGAAATTTGGCCTGATTATCCTACTAAAGATGATTTCTTCTTTAACGAAGACGAGTATTAAGCATTAGCGAATAGTAAAGGCTCCCCAAAAGGGAGCCTTTTTTATTTTTAAACAATCTGTTTATTTAAGTGTTCTTAATTAAAAATAAACATCATGGGAAATTTACTTTATCTTATTGCAGCAGTATTGGTCATATTATGGATCATTGGCTTTGTTTTTCATGGCTTTGGACCTAATGTGGGTGGTTTGATCCATATTTTGTTGGTGATTGCTGTTGTTGCTGTTCTTCTGAAAGTAATAAATAAGGCTGCGTAATCCGTAACTAAGACTTTGTCTTATTTTTTCTTTTTAAGATGGCGGCAATCTCTAAATCCTCAGGATAGGTGATTTTGATATTTTCTCTTTCACCAGGTATGAGGTTAATTTTAAAACCTGCATATTCCGCTACAGAAGCGTCGTCTGTGAATTCATTTCTAAAAGGTGCTTGATATGCTTTTCTGAGTAAGTCCATATCAAATGTCTGTGGTGTTTGTATCAGTGCTAATTCCTCTCTGTTGAGTGCCTCGCTTTTACCATTTTCCAGAACCTTTCTTACCGAATCTGTTGGGAGGATTCCTATAATACAATTGCTTTTTTCTTCGGCAACCTGATAGGATTTTGTGATTAACGTTGCTGAGATTAAAGGCCTTACAGCATCATGTATGGCAACAATCCCTTTTCCTTTAATGGCTTTTAAACCATTTTTTACAGAATGATACCTTTGTGAACCACCATTAACTATCTGATGGGGGATAGTGAAATTATACTGCAAACAAAGTTTTTCCCAGTATTTATGCTGGTCAATATTGAGTACAAGTAAGATATGAGGATTTAGTGTGCATGAATGGAATGCTGCTATAGTGTGCATAAGTACAGGCTTTTCATCTAATAACAAAAACTGTTTGGGGACAGTGCTTTGCATTCTGTTGCCTGATCCGCCAGCTACTATAATGGCATAATACTTCATATTATATGCTTTTTAAATAAAAATAGGAGATTTAAAACTATGGTTTCAAACCTCCTATGTCTATAATTTTTAAATTGACTTAGATGAATCAGTTAGATGATCAACATTGCATCGCCATAGCTATAGAAATGATACTTTTCTTTTACAGCTACTTCGTAAGCATGTCTAACATAATCATAACCACCGAAAGCACTTACCATCATCAACAGGGTAGATTCCGGCGTGTGGAAGTTGGTGATCATTGAGTTTGCAATGCTGAAGTCATAAGGAGGGAAGATGAACTTGCTGGTCCAGTCGTTCGCCGCCTTAAGTGTTCTTCCTGAAGAAACAGCTGATTCTATGGCACGCATTGAGGTTGTACCAACTGCACAGATCCTTTTTTTACGTTCTATACCCAGGTTTACAATATCTGCATCTTTCTGCTCAATAATAAATTGCTCAGAGTCCATTTTATGTTTGGTCAGATCTTCTACTTCAACTGATCTGAATGTTCCTAGTCCAACGTGTAACGTAACTTCAGCAAAGTTTACACCTTTAAGTTCCAGACGTTTCATCAGTTCTCTGCTAAAGTGCAAACCAGCAGTAGGAGCTGCAACAGCACCTTCATGTTTTGCAAAAATAGTTTGGTAACGTTCTTTATCCTGAGCAGTAGCTTTACGTTTGATGTATTTAGGTAATGGTGTTTCACCTAAAATTTCGATATTTTTTCTGAATTCTTCGTCTGTACCATCAAATAAGAAACGGATGGTACGGCCACGGGAAGTTGTGTTGTCAACCACCTCAGCAACCAAAAGATCATCATCACCGAAATATAATTTATTTCCAACACGGATTTTACGTGCAGGGTCAACTAAAACATCCCATAAACGAAGCTCTTTATTCAGTTCTCTTAACAGAAAAACTTCAATTGTTGCACCGGTTTTCTCTTTGTTTCCGTATAAACGGGCAGGAAAAACTTTAGTATTGTTCAGGATCATAACATCCTGATCATCGAAATAATCTAAAACATCTTTAAATATTTTATGTTCAATTTTACCGCTATCCTTATGTAAAACCATTAAACGGGCTTCATCTCTTTGTTCAGAAGGGTTGTTGGCAACCAATGATTCGGGTAAATTAAACTTAAATTGAGATAACTTCATAGTGTTTTAATGTGATATTTAAGGGCGCAAATTTACAAAATATTATCCTGATTAATGTATAATTCTTTTTGATGGTGTGTATTAACTCTAATATTTTAAATATTTCTTACTAAATTGTCGTCGGAAAGTCATTTTGGTCAGGTTGACTTCAGATTTGCTACAGAATTGAAGCTTAAATTTAATTACATATAAAGACATTTATAATCAATCCCTAAAAAAATAAACTGATGAAAAAACTCTACTTTACAACTTCGATTATTTGCTTACTTACGTTTTTTATGGGGTGCACCAAAGATGCAACGACAACGGATACGGAATTGAGCTATAGCTTTAATGCAATTAATCTAAATGCATCTCTAAGTACTAATGCTACAGCTAGTGGTGCTGTAGTTGCCGCAGGTACCAATGGGAGTATCAACTGGACCAGTGCAAGCCTTAACATTTCAAAGGTAGAGTTTAGTGCTACTCAGGCAGGTAAAGCCATATCACTGGAATCAAAAAATCTATTTGCTGTTAATGCGCTTAAACCTGATTCTTTATCCGGTACGGTGTCTTTAACTTCGGGTATTTATGAACATAATGAGTTTAAAATAAGTATGAATGAGTCGGCGACTAACCCTCCATTGGTACTTACGGGCACTTATATAGAGGCTTCCGGTACAAAAATACCAGTTATTGTTCAGCTGAATGCTGCTCAGGTTATTAACCTCGAAGCGCCAAAGATTGAAATTACTAAAGGTAAATATGTTGCGAAAGTTACTGTTGAACTAAATGGGTTGGTAAAAGGGTTGACTGCAAGTGATTTTGGCCAGACCACCCGCACTGCACCTAACAACACCATTCTCGTTACAAATACAATCAATAGGGCGCTTTTTGAAAAGCTTGCTTTGAAGCTGCCTTCAATCTTGAGTCTAAGCTTGACTAAACAATAATAAAATCAGGACTTATTTTGTTCGCATTATATTTTTTATAGTTTAGTAGAAATTACTGTAACCTTTTTGGGTAGTTTTTGTCTAAACTATAATTATGATTATTTTCAGACTAATAGGAGAAAGTTTTAGGTTCGCAGCAGATGCGTTGCGCCAAAACAAACTGAGGACCATGCTTTCCTTACTGGGGATTACCATTGGTATTTTCGCTATCATTTTCGTTTTTACCGCAACTGATACTTTTAGAAGTAAACTTCAGGAGAGCATCGATAAATTGGGTTCTAAAACCATTTTTGTACAGAAGTGGCCTTGGGGAGGTTTTGGAGATTATCCATGGTGGAAATATGTAAACAGACCAGAGCCGTCTTTAAGAGATTATACTGCATTGAAAGAACGTTTGGAACATGCAGAAGGGGTTTCTTATGAAATTTATGCAGACAGCAGGACGGTGAAGTACCGGAGTAATTCGGTTGAAGGTGCAGGGCTTAAAGCAGCTTCACAGGATTTTAATAAAACATGGACAATTGATTTTCAGGAAGGCCGGTATTTTACCGAGAATGAGGGGAAATCGGGCTCGCCGGTGATCATTTTGGGAGCTGATATTGCCGATGGCTTATTTAATGGTGAACCTGCTATAGGAAAAAAGATATTGGTAATGGGACGCCGCATGACTGTTGTGGGGGTCTTTAAAAAGGAAGGGGAAGATATGCTGGGCATGTCTCAGGATAAGAACATCCTGATTCCTTTAAATTTTGCTAAGGGATTGTTTGATGTGGAAAGTGGAAGATATGATCCAACAATTACAGTAAGAGGAAAAGAGCACATTGCTGTTGAAGAAATAGAAAGCGAAATAAAAGGAGCTATGCGTGCGATACATAAAATCAAACCAGGAGCAGAGGATGATTTTGCCTTGAATAAGAGTACAATTGCATCTAATCAGCTAGATCAGATGTTTGGGATAGTAAACCTTGCCGGCTGGGTTATTGGGGGCTTCTCTATTCTCGTTGGTGGCTTTGGAATTGCCAATATTATGTTTGTATCTGTAAAAGAACGTACCAATATTATTGGTATTCAAAAATCGCTTGGCGCCAAGAACTATTTTATATTGTTGCAGTTTTTGTTTGAGGCTGTAGCGCTTTGTTTGCTCGGAGGCGGATTGGGTATTTTATTGGTGTACATCGTTACTTTAATCACGGGTGCTATGGGATTTACGATGATCTTGTTCTTGAATAATATTTTGTTGGGAGTAGGGGTTTCATTTGCTATTGGAACGATATCGGGATTCTGGCCGGCTTATTCGGCGTCGAGGTTGGATCCTGTAGAAGCGATTCGCTCGTAATATGACTGTTCTTCTCTTAAAAAATGAGCATTACGATTCAAAGGCTGAAATCTTTTGCACTGAAGAAGTGCAAAATTTCCAAGGCCTTTTCTTCGAACGCTCATTTTTTAAACATGGCGTGCCAGCATAAACTCGCTATTCTCATTGTTTGGCGCATAGAGAAGCTATTGATTGGTGCATAAAGGGGCGTATAAAAAAAGCCAGATCATAATTTTGTGATCTGGCTTTTTACTGATTTTTGATCAGGTATTTTATTAGCTTAATTTAGCTAAGGCATCTTTAATTCTGCTAACGGCCTTTCTTAATTGCTCTTCTGAGGCAGCGTACGAGATACGGATACAATCTTCATTTCCGAAAGCTTCACCGGTAACAGTAGATACGTGTGCTTCATTTAAAAGATATAAAGAAAGGTCTTCTGCGGTTTTGATAACCGTTTCGCCATTCTTTTTACCGAAATAAGCTTTTACTTCAGGGAAGAAATAAAAGGCTCCGTCCGGAAGGTTTACTTTGATACCAGGGATTTCCTTAAGTAAAGCATAAACGATATCTCTACGTTTTCTGAATTCACCAACCATTGTGTTTACAGATTCTAAACCGCCCAGGTACGCTCCTAAAGCTGCACGCTGTGCAATTGAAGAAGTTCCTGAAGTGATTTGTCCTTGTAATTTATCGCAGGCGTTCGCAATTTCTTTGTTTGCAGCCATATACCCAACTCTCCAGCCTGTCATAGCATAAGACTTAGAGAAACCATTGATAAGGATTACCCTATCTTTTATAGAATCAAATTCGGCTATAGAAGCATGTTTTCCAACGAAGTTGATGTGCTCATAAATCTCATCAGAGATGATATAGATGTTTGGATGCTTTTCAAATACTGCAACCAGATCAGCAAGCTCTTCTTTACTGTAAACCGATCCTGTAGGGTTACATGGTGAAGAGAACATGAATAATTTAGTTTTAGGGGTAATGGCAGCTTCTAGTTGTGCTCCTGTTATTTTAAAGTTGTTTTCAACAGTTGCATTGATAAAAACAGTTTCACCTTCAGCAAGTTTAATCATTTCTGAATAGGATACCCAGTAAGGGGTAGGAACAATAACTTCATCTCCGGGATCAATCAGACACATTACTGCATTGGCTAATGATTGTTTAGCGCCTGTAGAAAGTACAATCTGGTCGAAAGTATAAGTTAATCCATTTTCCTTTAAAAGCTTGTCAACAACAGCCTTACGCAATTCAGGGTAACCTGAAACGGGGGTGTAGTAAGAGTAGTTTTCGTCAATTGCTTTCTTGGCTGCCACCTTTACATCGTCAGGTGTAAAAAAGTCAGGCTCACCAAAGCTTAAGTTGATAACGTCTATCCCTTTTGCAGATAGCTCTCTCCCTAACTTCGCCATTTTAATGGTTTGTGACTCAGATAGGTTGTTGATTCTTTTTGATAAAAATGTCATAATGATGAATGCGCAAGCAAATATTATTTTGTGAAATAGCAAATATATAAACCTAACGGTATTATAAACTAAAAAAAATACTTTTTATCATAATTTCATAGGTAAACCGTATTTTTGGCTGCTAAACTCAGCAATTTGCAACCTAAAAAGAAAGCCATATTAATTGCGTTATGCGTAAGCATAGTGCTAATGCTGGCTAAATTTGTCGCCTATTTTATTACACATTCGAATGCTATACTTACTGATGCTGCAGAAAGCATTGTAAATGTACTGGCAAGTAGCTTTGCATTTTACAGTATTTACCTTGCCACTTTGCCGAAGGACGAGAATCATCCATATGGTCATGGAAAGGTGGAGTTCTTTTCAGCATTTATTGAGGGCGTTCTTATTGCCATTGCAGGACTTATTATTGTCTTTAAATCGGGGTATGATTTGATCTATCCTAGACCAATTGTGCAGCTTTTTGAAGGGGCCAGCATTATTGGGGTAACAGGTGTTGTTAATCTTATTGCAGGGTATTACTTAATTAATACCGGAAAGACTCACAAATCTATTACCCTTGAAGCAGATGGAAAACACTTGTTAACTGATGCGATTACCAGCGCGGGATTGGTTGTAGGGATTATTTTGATTCAGCTGACGGAAATTTTCTGGCTGGATAGTGTGATTTCAATTGTTTTGGGCTTATATATCTTATATAATGGCTATAAATTAACCAGGCGTTCAGTAGGTGGCTTAATGGACGAAAGTAATGTTGATTTGGTAGAGAATATCATAGATATACTTCAAAAAAACAGAAAAGATCCCTGGATAGATGTACATAATTTAAGAGCACAACAATATGGAGCTGATTTGCATATCGATTGCCACATTACCTTGCCTTATTATTTTGATTTAAACAGGGTTCATAAGGAGGTATCTGAAATAGATAAAACGATAAATGGTAATGCGGATCGTAAAACTGAGCTTTTTATCCATACTGATCCATGTTTGCCGGCTTGCTGTAATTACTGTCACATGAAAGAATGTCCCGTAAGGCAGGAGGCTTTCAGAGGAGAGATCAAGTGGACTTTAGAAAATGCGACTAAGAATCAAAAACATTTTAACCAATAATGAGCTATTTTAATGTTAGGGTATATGGGGTATTGATCAATATCAACAATGAGGTGTTGATTAGTGATGAGCAGTCGGGCGGACGTATTTTTAGTAAATTCCCAGGTGGTGGTCTTGAGCTCGGCGAAGGTCTTACTGATGCGCTTAAAAGGGAGTTTATGGAAGAATGTAATGCTGAGATAGAGGTGTTAGGTCATCTTTATACGACTGATTTTTATGAGCAGTCTTCTTTTAACGACAGCCAGATTTTGAGTATTTATTATTTTGTTAAAGCAGTACATCCTTTAGTTCTGAATTTTAAAACTGAGTCATTTGATTTTGATGAGGGCTCTTTGCAATCCTTTAGGTGGATTGCATTGGATAAGCTAAAGACAGATGATGTGACTTTTAAAACGGATAAAACGGTAGTTGACTTATTATTGAAACAATACGATCTATGAGTTTAGCATCACGTGATGCACAGGTGATCTGGCATCCATATACACAAATGAAGAATCCATTGCCCCACATTCCGATTGTAAAGGGAGAAGGCGTGTATCTATTTGATGAAACAGGGAAAAAGTACATTGATGCCGTTTCCAGCTGGTGGGTAAATATTCATGGTCATGCACATCCATACATTGCAGCTAAGGTTGCCGAACAGTTAAATACACTTGAACATGTGATATTTGCGGGTTTTACACATGAGTCTGCAGTGCAGCTTGCTGAACGCATATTGCCATTGCTCCCTGGAAATCAATCAAAAGTTTTTTACAGCGATAATGGCTCTACTGCGGTAGAGGTTGCCCTTAAAATGTGTTTACAATATTGGGTAAATACCGGTAAACAGGTTCGGAAAAAGGTTATTGCATTTAAAGAAGCTTATCATGGTGATACCTTTGGTGCCATGTCTGTTAGCGGGCGTAGCATATTTACTGATCCATTTAACCAGTTATTGTTTGATGTAGAGTTTATTGATCTGCCTAATGCCGAAAACATAGCGCAACTAAAGTCGAGGATCAATGACCTTGCTAATGAGGTAGCTTGTTTTATCTTCGAGCCAATGGTTCTTGGAGCCAGTGGAATGCTGATGTATGAGGCTGAATATCTTGATCAGTTGCTGGAGACCTGCCAGAAACATGGTATTTTAACCATTGCGGATGAGGTAATGACCGGTTTTGGTCGCACCGGGAAATATTTTTCTTGTGAAGCATTGCAGCGGAAACCAGATATTTTTTGTCTTTCCAAGGGGTTAACAGGAGGAACAATGCCATTGGGGATTACCACATGTAATGCAACTGTGTTTAATGCTTTTTTAAGTGATGATAAACTGAAAACTTTATATCATGGACATTCATTTACGGCAAACCCGGTCGCTTGTGCTGCTTCATTAGCTAGTCTTGATATTTTATTGAAACCGGAAACCTTACAGAACATTCAAAGAGTGGAAGCGCAACACAGGGAGTTTGCAGAAAGTATTAAAGGACATCCTAAGTTGAAAGACATCAGGCAGACTGGAACTATACTGGTTATGGAGTGGGAGACCGGCAACGATACCTCATATTTGAGTGGATTAAGAGATAAGTTGTACTTGTACTTTTTAGAACGCGGAATTGTATTACGGCCACTGGGCAATGTGTTATATATTTTGCCGCCTTATGTAATCAGTAATGAAGATCTGGCGTATATTTACCAAAATATTTTACAGGCACTAAAAGATATATAAATATGCAGATCCAGGCAATTTTGGAGAATATAGTTAATGATAATGTACTGCACGCTAAATGGCTGAATACACTGTCCTACATGGAAAATGCTGGTGCAAAAAAGATTTCAGCATCAGAGCATAAAGAACAGGTGAATCTGATCATTCTTAAACATGCAGCTGAGGAACACCGCCATGCGTATTACCTGAAGAAGCAATTGGATAAGTTGGATGGGAACCTGTGCAAAACATATACTAATGAGGAGCTTTTAAGCCCCAACCATACCAAGTTCTACTTAAATGCGCTCGATGTAGCTGTGTGCAGATATTTAAAACAGCATTTTAATTTGAGTGGCTATGAATTGAAGTTTGCTGCGTATTTATTTGTTACTTATGCAATTGAAGTGCGGGCCGATGAGTTATATCCTATTTATCAGGATGTGTTAACCAGGGCAGGAAGTAAGGTGAATGTAAAATCTATCATTTTAGAGGAAGAGGGACATTTGGAAGAGATGTTGAACCAACTTAAAACATTCTCATCGGATTGGGAAAAACATGCTGAGTTGATCATAGGAATAGAGCAGGAAATGTTTGCTGACTGGATACAGAACTTAGGTAAACTGGTCGCTTAATTATAAAAATCATCTTCTTAAAACCCGCTTTGTAATCATTTGCAAGGCGGGTTTTTGTTTTTGGAGAAAAACTTTAACTGCCAGGGCTACGAAATAAATATCCATTTCGGTGTGGAGTCTTAGTTAAAACATGTGTATTTTATTAAGAAAATAACGCATGAAAGAAAATAATAATTATTTAAATTGTAAAATTTTACTCGAGAAATTATCTAATGGTGAGATCTTTAACAAAGATGTAACAATTTCATCCAGGTCTGAAGCTGATCTGTTGATGATTGATAATTTGTTAACTTATTTACGTGGGTATTTGGATTATACATCCGAGTTTTGTACTACGTTATTGCCTATGCTTGAGATTAGAATCCTGGAAAAAATGACAATGTTTGGTGTGGAGGGTGATGGATGTACTGATGTTTTTTGGTTGCAATCTGGGTATGGGCGTTATTTTATTAACACAACTGATGAGGAAGGATTACCTGTTGAAGAAACGATAGATTTTTGTAAGCCGGGTAAAATACTGGTTATATCTGAGTGCCTTTTTAATGGAGAGATTCGTAATTTTAATTTGCAGTTGGCTTCTGGGGCAGTGGTTATACCTTTACCAAAAAAGTGTTTTGAAAGTTTGAAGTTGAATGCTCTTGAAGTGGAAGAATTAGCTAATAAAATTATTGCACTGGATAAACAGGATACTTTTGTGGAAATGAAAATGAGAAAGATGAAACCAAGAGAAAGGTATCAAGAGTTTCTGAGGATTTTTGGGGTTGAGATTGAACAATATTTTGCGGTAAAACATATTGCCAGTTATTTAGGAATGCAACCATCTTACCTGAGCAGGTTGCGTGGTGAAAATTTTAAAAAGAAATCTGATTAAAAAAAGTATCTACAGGCAGTTTTTTTAATTGTTGGCTTAATCTAATTTGCCTTCAATTAAAAAAACTGTATGCCTTTCAACTTAGACGAATTAGATCTCAAATTATTGTTTCATTTACAACAAAATGCACGAATCAGTGTTCAGGAAATTTCCAGGAAGATTCATCTATCTCCCAGTGCTGTAAGCGCGAGAATAAGGCGGTTAGAAGACAAGGGATACATTAAACAATACGTAACGATTTTGAACAAATCAATGGTTGACAGAAAGCTAATGTCTTTTACAGGAGTGCGTTTAAATCACAATAGCAATACGAATCTGGAGTCTTTTAAAGAGTTTGTAAAGCGCATTCCTGAGGTAATCAATTGCTATCATGTTAATGGTATGTTTGACTTTTTACTACATATTTTGGCAACTGATATGCAAGACTATCGCAATTGTTTGGTTAATACATTAGCTAAATTTGAAAGCGTTAGTGAGCTGATCACTTTTTTTGTGCTGGATGAAGTAGGGGTTGGTCAGGTAATTGATTTAACTCATCTGCTCATCAGATTTAATCGAAATCAAACCGGCATGAATTAGCACGGATAAGGTTTTATGCTAAAATCGCTGATTAACTAGCCAATAGAATACCTGAAAAAGCTATTGAAAATCTTCAAATTGCACTAGCCAATTTGAAACCCGGTTAATAATATGAGGATTTTTTTTACCAGAACAATTATTATTGCTTCTGCTGTTTGTCTTAGTCAGGCCTTATGCTATGGACAACAGGGAGGGACATTGCTAAAGCAGACTGATAGATGGGCTATCCAGCCCAATGGAAGTATTACCTGGGAGATTAACAACACTGTACCGCATACAGATGATATTGAAATGTCGGGAGAAAAGGTGGCAATATGGGTTGAATATGGATTGGATAACCTTAAAAGATCTAAAATTAGCAGAACACTGGTATTTCCTACTTTTCGCATGTTACCAGATGGAACCAGAACACATATTAGCTATTCATTTCAGGACGTTGAACTTCCCCGATTTTATATCAGCAACAAATTGTTTGATTTTTCCAGTGCTAAAAGCAATAAAAAGGGGAGTATAGGCTATGATATTAAAAATATAAACCATAAAGGTATCATGCGTGTAAACGCAGAAATAGGAGAACCTGTTTTGTGTACCATGGAGCGGAGCTTTTATCCCTCAGTTGATCAGCCTATGGCTATTGAAAAATTTGTCTTTACCAATGTATCTGATGCGGATCTTCCTATTACAATGGAATATTTGAGGCGCGAGGTAAGGACAGATCCTTCAAGGAGCAAGGTGCAGTCGCATAGTGTAATAATGGGAACCATAGGTGATGGAAGCAAGATCTTAAAACCTGGAAAGTCGGCAACCTTTGCTGTTTATTACCTGGCTACAGACCATCCTGATCAGTTACCGGTAATTAACCCTGATGTAGAAGAGCAAAAAAGAATAGCTAGAATTGACGAGATTGAGGCCCCTTTAAAATTGGAAACTCCGGATCGGGTATTAAATACAACCTTCGATTTTGCTAAGCTTCGAGCTACTGAAAGTATTTATAAAACAAAAGGCGGTTATATGCATGGCCCCGGTGGTCTGGCTTATTATGCAGCTATATGGGCCAATGATCAGGCGGAATACATCAATCCTTATTTTGCTTTTTCGGGTGATAAGAAAGGTAATCTTTCAGCAATGAATGCATATGCATGGTTTGCAAAGTATATGAATCCTGATTACAAAGCGATCCCAAGTTCTATTGTAGCTGAAGGCGATGCGGTCTGGAAAGGTGCCGGAGATCGGGGAGATCAGGCTATGATTGCTTATGGTGCTTCTCGCTATGCATTGGCCAATGGCAATATAGATTCGGCGCGTAAACTATGGCCTTTAATTGAATGGTGTTTAGAGTATAGTAAACGTAAATTAAATTCAGAGGGGGTTGTGACTTCTGATAAAGATGAATTGGAAGGACGTTTCCCAGCAGGTAAGGCTAACTTGTCTACTAATACTTTATACTATGATGCATTACGTTCAGCAACATTACTTGGGCGGGCATTAAATAAACCTGGAAGTCAGACTGATACTTACCGCAAAGAGGCTGATGCATTAAAAGCAAACATAGAAAAGTATTTCGGTGGCAATGTAGAAGGCTTTGAAACCTATAAGTATTACGAAGGTAATGATGTATTGCGTGCATGGATCTGTTTGCCTTTAACTATGGGGATTTTTGATCGAAAACAAGGCACCATTGATGCCTTGTTCTCGCGAAGATTATGGACTATGGATGGGCTGGCTACACAGGCGGGAAAGGAAACTTTCTGGGACAGATCGACGCTTTATGCATTAAGAGGGGTGTTGCAAGCCGGAGAAACTGAAAAAGCAATAGATTTTATCAAATACTATTCGAGGCGGAGGTTGCTGGGAGATCATGTCCCTTATGCGGTAGAGGCTTATCCTGAAGGTAATCAACGTCATCTATCGGCTGAAAGCGGTTTGTATTGCCGCATCTTTACAGAAGGATTGTTTGGTATGCGCCCTGTTGGTTTCAACAGTTTTGAATGTGCTCCAAGGTTACCTAAAGACTGGAATAATATGGCTTTAAGGAATATTCATTCTTTTGGGAATGTATTTGATCTGGAGGTTGCTCGTGCCGGCAAGGGTAATTTATTGGTAACCATTAAAAAGGGCGGTAAAGATTACAAATATCAAATTAAAGAGAATGCAACTCAACTGATTAAACTATAATAGAAACCAATTAAACATGACTAAATATATAGCCTGCTTTCTTTTATTTTTTGCCATTGGCAGGGATGTCAATGCGCAACAAGAAAAACAGATCGTTGTTGAAACTAAAAACACCACACTTATTTTTACCATCTCCTCCGCCCAAAAGTTGTATCAAAGTTATCTGGGACAAAGGCTTATCAATCCTGCAGACCAGCATTTTTTGCAATCTACACGTAAGGAAGCGTATATCGGAGCAGGTATGGCTGATCTTTTTGAGCCAGCTATCCGTATGGTACACAGTGACGGTAACCCTTCACTGGATTTAAAGTATGCAGGTCAGAAGACTAACAAGGAGGACAACAATGTAACCACCACTTCTATCACATTAAAGGATCCACAGTATCCGGTAGAGGTGGTATTACACTTTTCAGCTTATTATAATGAAGACATTATTAAAGAGTGGACAGAAATAAAGCATAATGAGAAAAAACCGGTTACATTAACCAATTATGCTTCTTCAATGCTGCATTTTGATGCTTCGAAATACTGGTTGAGCCAGTTTGACGGTGATTATATGACAGAGATGAGGATGAAGGAAAGTCAACTGACCCCGGGGATAAAAATACTGGATAGTAAGTTAGGTACCAGGGCACAAATGTACCGCTCACCTTGTTTTTTTCTTTCTTTGAATAAGCCATCTGATGAAAATAGTGGCGAATTAATTGCTGGTACATTGGCCTGGTCTGGTAATTTCCAATGTTCCTTTGAAATTGATCAGCAAAACTCGTTGCGGATGATTACTGGTATGAATCCTTATGCTTCTGAGTATAAATTACAACCCGGAAAGACCTTTGAGACCCCTGCATTTATATTTACTTACACCAAAAATGGTAAGGGTGAGGCCAGCAGAAACTTACATCGCTGGGCCAGAAATTATGGCGTATTAGATGGTAATAAGCCAAGATTAACACTTTTAAACAATTGGGAAGCCACACATATGGACTTTAACCAGGACGTATTGGTTGAGTTGTTTGATGGAGCGAATAAATTGGGAGTAGACCTGTTTTTATTGGATGATGGCTGGTTTGGTAATAAATATCCAAGGGATGCGGATAAAACAGCGTTAGGCGATTGGCAGGTTGACAAGAAAAAACTGCCTAGTGGAATCGGCTACCTGGTTAGTGAAGCTAACAAAAAGCATTTGAAGTTTGGAATTTGGCTGGAACCGGAAATGATAAGTCCTAAAAGCGAATTATATGAAAAACACCCGGAATGGATATTGAAATTGCCAAATAGGGAAGAGGCCTATTCGCGCAATCAATTGGTTCTTGATCTGGTAAATCCTAAAGTTCAGGATTTTATATATGATATGGTAAATGATCTGGTAACCAAGAATCCGGGTATTGCTTTTATCAAATGGGATTGTAACCGAATGCTGACCAATACCTACTCTCCATTTTTAAAAGAAAACCAAGGCAATTTGTTTATCGATTATAACAGAGCCTTATTTGATGTTTTAAAGCGTTTAAGGGAGAAACACCCACACTTACCTATTATGCTCTGTGCCGGTGGTGGCGGAAGGGTTGATTATGGAGGTTTAAAGTACTTTACAGAGTTCTGGCCTAGTGACAATACTGATGGTATGGAACGTGTATTTATACAATGGGGATACCTTAACTTTTTCCCGGCTTTAACTGTTTCCAGTCATGTAACCTCAATGGGAAAGCAATCTTTGAAGTTCCGTACCGATGTAGCAATGATGGGGAAAATGGGTTATGATATACGTGTTAAAAATCTTACGGATCAAGAGATTAAATTCAGCAATCAGGCTGTCAAAACCTATAAAGGAATCAGTGATGTCATCTGGTTTGGTGATTTGTACCGCCTGGTTTCTCCATATGAAGAGAATAGAGCTGTTTTGATGTACGCAGATCGCGACAAAAACAAGGCCGTGCTTTTTAACTACCTGCTTAATTTTAGGCGTAAAGAATATATGGGTAAGGTGCTTTTACAAGGACTTGATCCGATGAAAAGGTATAAAATACAAGAAATTAATCTTTTGCCTGATACTAAATCTACTCAGGCGGAGGATGGAAAAGTTTACAGTGGTGATTACCTGATGAAAGTAGGATTGAACCTTTCGGCTGGTAAAATAGCACCTTTAACCAGTGCGGTATTTGAACTTGTTGCAGAAAAATAAACTATGAAACGAATTGTAATCTTGTTGTTGCTGTCAGGTCTTTTTCAGCAGACCTATGCACAAATCCAAAATAAAATAAACTGGGACAGTTTTATGTCCCGTAATGACTTAATTTTTGACTCCTTATCTACCAAATGGGAGGAGGGGGCTTTTTTGGGCAATGGTTTACTAGGTGTGATGGTATACCGTGAGGATGCAAATACCTTAAGGTTTGATCTTGGCAGAACGGATGTGGTGGAGCATGTGGAGGGAATTAATGCATCTATTGGAAGATGCAGGCTACCTATTGGGAGATTTTTGATGGAAGTAAAGGGGACTATTAAAAATGTCAAACTGCGCCTGGATTTACTTCATGCCGAATTATCCGGAACGATTACTACCGATAAGGGATTGATTCATTTTAGCGGACTCGTGGCAGCAACGAAGGATGTAATAATTTTAAATACACGTACAGAACAAAACGAAAAATTAGTTACCTGGCGTTGGAAGCCGGAATTGGCTTTAAGTCCATTTTTGGCTTTGGGGCGTGATAGTGCTTCAAAATATCCGGTTAATCCACCTTATCGAATGTTTAAGGAAAATGGGATCAATTATAACCATCAGGTTTTAGCTGCAGGTGGTAGCTATACCACTGCATGGAAGAACACTGAAAATGGGAACACCAATTCGTTGTTGATTACTATTGCAAGTACCTATCCTAAGGATGGTTCGAAGGAATTAGCAAAGCAAGTTTTAAATTCAGTTACTCCTGCTACTGTGGCAGGAATTACTGCTGCACATAGAGCGCACTGGCTTAATTTTTATCAAAAGAGTTTTATTTCTGTTCCGGATGCCCGTTTGGAAAGCTTCTGGTGGATTCAACAATATAAAATGGCCTCTGCAACCCGGATTGGTGCTTATCCAATAGATTTAATGGGACCGTGGTATAAAACTACCCCATGGCCTAAATACTGGTGGAACTTAAATATTCAACTCACATATTATCCATTTTTTAGTTCTAATCATGTGGAGCTGGTTGCCCCATTGATGAAGATGATTAATGATCATATTGACAATTTGTCTAAAAATGCGCCCCAGCCTTATCAGCATAATTCTGCCGCATTGGGGAGGTCAGGGCCTTATACAATGACTTCGGGGATTAAGGTTTTAAAGGGTAATGACAGCACAGGAAACAGTGCTGCATCACTGGAATTGGGTAACCTGACCTGGCTCTTGCATGTTTATTATCAGGCTTATGAACATACCATGGATAAAAGGATCATTAAAAATCTTTATCCTGTATTAACGAGATCCATTAATTATTACTTGAATATTATGGATAAGGAAAGCGATGGTAAATACCACCTTCCTTATACTTATTCTCCTGAATACCCAAAAGGTATTACAAGAGATGCAAATTACGACTTATCATTGTTTCATTGGGGCTTAAAGACTTTGCTATACATTAATGAAGAACTTGGTTTAAAAGATCCACTTGCAGCAAAATGGCAAGAGGTCCTAACCAATTTAACTCCATATCCGCAGGATAAATTGGGCTATCGCATCGGTCGTGATGCTGACTTCTCTATTTCTCACCGCCATTATTCACACCTGCTGCAAGTTTATCCAATCTATGATGTAAACTGGGATCAGTTAGAAAACCGGGATCTGATTAAAAGATCATTAAGCCAGTGGGAAAATAATGCTGCCGCATGGAGAGGGTATTCTTATACGGGGTCTGGTTCTATTTATGCAATGATGGGCAATGGAAATAAAACACATCAGCTGCTGAATGAGATGATGAAGGGGAAATTCAGCATTAAACCAAATACGATGTATATGGAAGCCGGACCGGTAATAGAAACACCACTTTCGGCCGTAACGACCATGAATGAGATGCTTTTACAAAGTTGGAATGGGATAATCAGACCATTCCCTGCCGTTCCGGACAGTTGGAAAGATGCTACATTTTACGACTTGAGCGCAAAAGGGGCTTTTTTGGTAAGTGGAAGCAGGAGGAATGGGGTAACTGAGTTTATAAGGGTTAAAAGTCTGGCAGGGGCTCCTTGCTTAGTTAAAACAGATTTAAAGGGTTTTGTAAAAGCCATAGGTAAACGTCAGTTTAAGCTTACGCCACAGGCAAATGGAGTGGTTAAAGTTGATTTGAAGGCAGGAGAAGAAGCAGTTTTGTATGCAGGAAAGAAGCCGATTGATTTTACACTTGATGCAGTAAATTCAGATGGCAAAAATTACTGGGGATTGAAATGACAATTAGGAAATAAATAATGATCCAAACAATTAAAATGAAATTACTGGTTAGTTTATTAATGCTTGCAGCTTTTACAAATTTTGTAAAAGCTGCTGATTTCAACATTCTTAAATATGGAGCTGTTGGAGATGGGACTACCTTAAATACAGAGGCTATACAAAAAGCTATCGATGAATGTTCTAAATCAGGTGGGGGTAAAGTGGTCTTTCCGGAAGGAAAATTCCTTTCAGGTACAATTGTACTGAAAGACAATATCACTGTGCATTTTGAAAAGAATTCAGTTTTATTGGGTAGTATAGATTTGAAAGATTACAAAAATCTGGATCCTTTTACCGAAGGTTTAGGCATTGATGTAGGCTGGGCGCTCCTAGTGGCCGTTGATGCAAAAAATATTGGATTGGAAGGTGCGGGAACGATTGATGGACAAGGTGCAGCTATAAAAGCTAAGCATATACTGACCGATACTCGTCCAGAAGGGAAGCGTTGGGGTATGAGACCTTTTTTGGTCCGTATTGTTCGTTGTGATGGAGTAACCGTAAAGGATGTAACATTAAAATATGCCGGAGCATGGACTTCGCATTATTTTCAGAGTAAAAACCTTCATATTGAAAATGTAAAGATACAGAGTGTAGGTGTAGCTCATAATGATGGAATTGGTATTGATGGTTGCCAGGATGTAATTATCAAAGGATGTGATGTTGTAAGTGGGGATGATGCTTTGGTGTTTAAAACCACATCCAGTAAGATGGCCTGCAGAAACATAGTGGTTAGCGGATTACGTCTTAAAAGTAATCAAGCGGGCATTAAAATGGGTACCGAATCTATGGCTGCTTTCGAAAATGTCAAAATTTCAAATTGCCACATTTATGACACTAAAAATGGGGGGATAAAACTACTTACTGTTGACGGGGCAAATTTACGGAATGTGGAAATTTCGGACATTACAATGGACGATGTAAGGACACCTATGCTTTTTCGTCTAGGTTCCAGATTGAGTGTATTCCGAAAAAACACGGAGACACAGCAGCCAACTGGTACATTTGAAAATGTCGTGGTTAGAAATGTTAAGGCAAATGCTTCCACAGATTCACAACTGACGCCACCGACAGGTATATTGATAACAGGCATACCAGGACATTACATTACAGGCTTAACATTGGAGAATATCGAAATTGGTATAGCTGGTGGTGGATTGGCAGAGCATGCTCGTCAGGCCGTACCAGAGGCTATAAATCAATATCCGGAGGTAAAGACTTTTGGACCTTGTGTACCGGCTTATGGAATTTGGGCAAGGCATGTAAAAGGCTTGAAACTTAAAAATGTAAAATTTACTTTAGGAAGCAATGATTTGAGACCTGCATTGGTGTGTGAAGATGGCATAGATGTTGAAATCGCTGACTGGAAGCTGCCCGAAACTACCGGCGCAGAATCTATCATCAGATTTGAAAATGTGCAGAATGCTGTGGTTAAAGATGTGACCGGTAAAGTTAGCGCAAAGAAGTTTGTGCTTGTTGAAGGAAACAGTAAGGCAATCAGCTTAAAGGCTAATAAAATTTCCGGTATGGTTAATTAATGGCCTTATCGGGTAGCATGACAGCTCTTGAAGCTGTTATGCTACAAATAACGACTTCTGCTCTGACAGATTTTTAATATGATCCAACTCCTCCCGGATCTCATCAATAGGAAAATCACCTCTTCCACCGTAAGTTTGCAATCTTAAATACTCTCCCCATACCAAATCACGGCCATATACTGTTTTAGACCACATTTGTCTGCTGATTGGGTATTTTGCAATGTCAGTAGTTAATGGCAAAGGAATGCAATGAAGCTTTACTCCTGGAAAAAACCTTTTTAGGGATAAAGAGGCCCTTGTAGAGGCATATGAATGCGATAAAAAGGTAATACTGTTGATGTTTTCAAAGGAAAATATTTTTCTGGCTTCAACGATATTCTCAATAATGTTTCTGGACCGGTTTTCTATGTAAATCTTTTTATCGGTATATTTTTCTAATGGAATATGCGACTTGATTTGTTCTGATTCTGCTTCTTTTTTATAGAAGGAACCATTGTAGTTGGCAATTCCTCCTGTAATTAAGACCTGGTTCACAAGTTCTCTATTTAGCATGTATGAAATAATATCCGCAATTTCCCGATGCTGAACATTCGATCCGAATACAAAGAGAATGTCTGATGCAACTAAACTTTCTTCCTGAAAACATAGGCTTGTTAATGCTGAGATTAACTCCATATCCATATCTGGGCTTGCAGGAACTTTTAGAATTTCCCGCTGTAATTCTTCTGACATATAAAAGGGTAATTTCTATATAAACGCTAGCTGCCATCAATTTGCTACAACAAGAAGCAAATATTTTTTTGGAACCTTTTTACCGACGGTTTGTTCTTAAAGTGTACACTGGTTTTGAATTGTTTTACCTTAATTGAATAGAAATGAGATCAATATGGAATGGTTCAATAGGCTTTGGTCTGGTAAATATTCCTGTGAAATTATTCTCAGGAGTGCACAGTAGCAATCTCGATCTGGATATGCTTGACGAACGGGATCATGCCAATATAAGGTTCAAAAGGGTGAATGAGAAAACCCATAAGGAGGTACCATACGAGCATATTGTAAAGGGCTATTTTTTAAATGACCGTTATATTGTGCTGGATGACCATGATTTTGAAGAAGTAAAGCCTGAAAAGACGAAAATCATAGAGATCGAAAATTTTGTAGATATAGCAGAAATTAATCCTATTTATTATGAAACTTCATACTATACGCAACCAGAACCCCAGGGCAAAAGAGCCTATGTTTTGTTGCTGAAGGCGTTGATGAAGTCAAAAATGGCCGGTGTTGCCCGTTTTGTCTTAAGAAATACTGAAAATTTATGCGTGATACACCCAATGAATGGAATTATCGTGATTACAAAGATTCGGTTTCAGGAAGAGATAAAGGATACAAAAGAGGTTGCACTAAAAGAAGAGGTTGCGATTAACTCGAAAGAATTAGAGGTAGGCCTTGCTTTAATTAAACAATATACGAGTGCCTTTAATATTGATTCCTTTAAAAATGATTATGCCAATGAACTCCTAAAGATTATTAAAGCTAAAGCCAAGGGTAAGCGTGCAACAGTTAAAAGGATTCAACCCAAAAAAGCGGTTAGTGAAGATTTATACGATCAATTAATGGAAAGCTTAAATAAAGGAGCTTGACTTTGCTTTAAACTTATTCATTATGTCTTTAGAAAAATACAAGCAGAAAAGGGATTTCAGTCAAACTAAAGAGCCTGCAGCTGGCAAAGCAACAGGGAAAAAACTGAGTTTTGTTGTGCAACGTCATCATGCTTCCCATTTACACTATGATTTCAGACTTGAAATGGACGGTGTATTGAAAAGTTGGGCAGTGCCTAAAGGACCTTCATTAAATCCCGGGGATAAGCGACTGGCCATGATGGTTGAAGATCATCCTTTCGATTATAGAAATTTTGAGGGCGAAATACCTGCTGGAAATTACGGCGGTGGTGTAGTTACAATTTTTGATAAAGGCACTTATTCGGCTCTTGAAAAGGGAACCGAAAAGGATTTGAAGAAAGGGTTAAATGAGGGGGATCTTAAGTTTAGGCTCAATGGTAAAATTCTGAAAGGAGAATTTGTACTGGTACGCCTTAAAAATTCGGATCAAAATGCCTGGTTGCTCATCAAGCACAATGATAAATATGCGGTTAAAAGAAAGTTCAATATTGAAGATCTGGTGCCTGCAGCTGTAAAAAAAATCGGACTGGATTTTAAGAAAAAGAGTAAAGGTGCAGGAAAGGGGAAGTCGATAAATCACAAGAGCCCTTCAGAGATTTCCAAAAAACAAAATGATGAGGATTTTCAACCGATGCAAGCCAGATTATCTGAGCATATATTTGATGATCCAGATTGGATTTACGAACGTAAGCTGGATGGATACCGTGCACTGGCCTATGTTAGTGCAAAAGGTGCGGCAAAGTTAATTTCAAGAAATGGAATTGATTTTAGTGCCACATATCCCTCCATTGTAAATGCATTAAAAGGTTTGGAGCTTGATGCCGTAATAGATGGTGAAATTATAGTCTTAGATAAGGCTGGTAAAACAAGTTTCCAGCTATTGCAGGATTATGATGATAAAAAAGAAGGATTTCAGCTTAGATTCTACGTTTTTGATCTCTTATCATTAAATGGGCATGACATCAGGGGTATGGAATTGATTAAGCGTAAGGAGTTGTTAAGTAAACTTATTCAAGGATTGGCAAACCCATCAATCATTTATAACGACCATCGTATTGGTGCCGGAGAAATGCTTTTTAAAGAAGCTCAAAAGTTAGGCTGGGAAGGGATCATAGCAAAAAATAGTCTGAGCCATTATTTAAGTAATAAAAGAACTGATTCCTGGCAGAAGTTTAAGCTGGGCCTTACACAGGAAGCGATCATTATTGGTTATTCAAAACCAGAGGGAGGAAGGACATATTTTGGAGCATTGGCATTGGCGATCTATGATGGAGATGAACTTACCTATATTGGTAATTGTGGTTCTGGGTACAATGACAAAGCTTTAAACACTATATATGAGCAAATGCAGCCTCTGATAATTACTCAGAAATTGGTTAAACAGGCCGTGCATAAAGAGCAAAGTTTTACCTGGATTAGACCAGAGTTGGTTTGTGAAGTTACTTATGCCGAATGGACAGCCGACCGTCATCTACGTCATCCGGTTTTTAGAGGGCTAAGGACAGATAAAGACCCTAAGGATATTGTACGGGAGTTGGTGGAGGAAGCACCCGAATATGATAAAAATAAAGATGACATGGCTGTTGAAAAAGAAGAGCAGTTTGGCAGTAAAAAAGTAAAACTAACTAACTTAGATAAGTTATACTGGCCAAAAGAAAAAATCAGCAAGGGCGAACTTGTTAATTATTACCAACAGGTAGCAGCGTACATTTTACCGCACTTAAAAGATAAACCCTTATCGCTTAACAGGCAGCCGAATGGAATAACAAAGCCTGGTTTTTTTCAGAAAGATCTGGATATAGATAAAATTCCATCATGGATTAAATATGCCCCGATGCATTCGGATAGCAATGATAAGGATATTGATTATCTGATATGTAATGATGAAGCTACCTTATTGTGGATGGTTAATCTGGGTTGCATCGAGATCAATCCTTGGTTAAGTACTTATAAGGTGCCTGAAAGTCCACTATTTGCGGTTCTTGATCTTGATCCGCATGATATCGATTTTAACGAAGTGATCGCCGTCGCCTTAACTGCTAAAAAGTTGCTGGATCAGAGAAAAATCTCTTCATTCATCAAAACTTCAGGTTCTAAAGGCTTGCATATATTTATTCCTCTTGCTGGAAATTACAACTATGACATAACAAGGGAGTTTATTCACTACCTGGGACAGCTTATTTATAAACTGCATCCGGATACAACAAGTCTGGAACGTAGTCCATCTAAGCGTGAGGGTCGTATTTACCTTGATTTTCTACAAAATAGCAGGGGGCAAACGATCGCTGCACCTTATTCGGTCAGACCAAAACCGGGTGCTACGGTATCTGCCCCTCTTAAATGGGAAGAAGTTAAAATAGGTTTAAAGGTTCAGGATTTTCATATTTTCAATATGCCAGATCGGTTAAAAGATAAAGGCGATTTATGGAAGGATATGAAGTTGATTAAAAATGATCTTAAGAAGGCCTTAAAGCTATTTTAAATGATTGTTTATATCGGTAGCCAGGTTATAGTGTTCTTCAACTGTACGGAGCGTGCTGATAGCGAAATTTTGAAGAGGCGTATCACCTGAAGTTGTTGCAGATTTAAACAGATCTAATGCTTTGATATGATCTTTTACCATCATACCCATATAGTGTTTTTCAAACTCATTTACCGGCATCTTTTTCAGCTCTGCTATATGATCCAGATCAGCTTGTGGGAGTACCCTAGGCAAAGGCATTTTTCTACTATCGGCCAGTACTTTCAGTCGTTCAGCAATTTTAGTATGGTCTTTTACCATTCGCTTTGCATATTTTATGATTTGTCGGTTAGTCGCTTTTTGCTCCGCTAATTTTCCCAGTTCTATTTCCATCATACCTGCCAGGGCAGCTTCGTTCATAAAAACAGTTAAGCTTGCTCCTCTGTTAAAGTCACTAGTATCAGGAATGGTGGCTTCATTAAGTGCAGATTCTTTCATTTGAGATTGCTTATTTTTTGCTCTTTTTTCAGGGCTATGGCAAGCTTGAAATATTAAAAAAGAGAGCATCGCTACAGCTAGTAATTTTTTTGTTTCCATAATGTAAGCTTTAAGGGTTAGGTTTTTTAAACTACAATTCAAAGATGAAAATGTTTTTAGCGTATACTTCATTTCTCGCGGTTAGTATTAACCAATATTGGTAAATCTATTTGTGTTCACATTTGTATTAATTGAGTCTTCAAAAATCTGATTTGCCGAGCCCATTTTTTGCTGTGCATTTCAGCAGCTGATTGATTTTTTGTTAATTTTTCATTGATTCAATATTAAGCCAGTGTTAAATGGCTTTTTTTTATGAAACATTGTTAAAAAAGTATACAGAATCAATCAATAAATAGAATTATGGCGTCTAATCAAGCTTTACTTTTATCGTATAATTCTATTTCACCACTTTAACTATTTAGAATGAGATCATTATTTACTATTTTAACATTAGTTCAAATTTCACTGTCCTTGATGGGGTTAAGTGCTTATGCACAAGGTGAATACATTGTTGTAAAGGGGCGGGTTACCGATGAGAGCGGAACGCCACTGCCTGGAGTAACAGTTACTGTTAAAGGCACCAATTTGCGGGAGAGTACCAACGGAGCTGGTAACTACACGGCAAGGGTCGCAAATAAACAAGCAATTATTGTTTTTTCCTACATAGGGTATACTACACAAGAAATACAAGTAGGCGACAGAACAAGTATTAACTTACGCTTGGTGCCAAACTCAAATAGTCTCCAGGAGGTTGTTGTTACTACGGCATTGAACATGCAGCGGAGTGCCAAGAGTCTGGGCTATTCGGTTGCAACATTGGATGGTAGCCAGGTAAATAGTGTGCAAACTCCAAATATCATCAATGCGCTGTCTGGAAAGATAGCTGGGGTAGATGTAGGAAACATTGCCAATGGCGTGGCTGGAACTAAAAGAATTGTTATCCGCGGTGGATCTTCACTAACAGGAAACAATCAACCGCTATGGGTAATTGATGGTGTTCCGATTAATTCAGAGAGCTTAGGTGGTCCTGATGCCTCAGGCGGTGTAGATTATGGTGATGGCCTGACTGGAATTAATCCGGATGATGTAGAGAGCATCAGCGTGTTGAAAGGAAATGCAGCGGCAGCACTGTATGGCTCATTGGCTTCAAATGGAGTGATCTTAATCACCACTAAAAAAGGAAAGTCAATAGATGGTAAAACAAATATTGATATCAGTTCTTCCTTATTATTAGATAAATTGATCAACACTACAGATTTTCAGTTTGTATATGGCCAGAGTGGTACGGGTGATGAACCACCTGCTACCCCAGAAGAAGCTTTTAGCTCATCAAGCTGGGGCGCTAAATTTGACGGAAGGCCATCTATGCAGTTTGATGGGGTAGTAAGGCCATTTACTGCGGTAAAAGATAATTATGATAGATTTTTTAATACAGGTAGTACCATCACAAATACTGTTGGCTTATCAGGAAGTACTACAAATCATAATTACAGAGTATCAGTATCTGATTTAAGAAATAAGGATATTATTCCAAATGCAGATTTTACCAGAACAGGTGTAAACACAAAATCATCTTCTAAGTTTGGGAACTTGAATGTAGATGTTAACTTGAATTACACCATGGAGAAAGCCAACAATAGGCCCTTTATTGGTGGTAATGTTTCGAACTTATTTTATTCGCTTGCTTATATGCCGGGAAGTATAGATGTAGAAACCTTAAAACCTGGTTATGGCCCAGATGGCAAGGAGTTTAGCTATGCAAATAGTATATCTAATCCTTACTATGTAGTGAATAAGGTTAAACAAGTCGATACAAAAAACAGGCTAATCGGATCCCTAAGTTTGAAATACGATTTTACTAAATGGTTGTATGTTAGAGCCAGAGCAACACGCGATTATTACTCGGCATACAGAAACAGGTATATTCCTGATGGTAATCAGTTTACCAGCTATCCTCTTGGTCAGCTTGAAGAGGCAACTACCGAAAGTATCGTGACTAACTATGAGGGTATTTTAGGGTTAAGCCCAATAAAAGTGAATAAATTCGGCGTAAATGCTTTCGTTGGAGGAAACAATTTAGATCGCGTTCGGAACATTGTCAATACTTCAGGAAATAGCTTTGTAGTACCAGGTGTTTATACATTCAACAACCTGTCCACTAAGCTGCCAACAACAAGCAAGAGCAGACAAAAAACAAACTCATTATTTGGAAGTATAGAGCTATCATACAATAAATACTTGTACCTAACAGTTACAGGGCGTAATGACTGGTTCTCTACTTTACCAAAAGAAAATAATAACTTATTTTATCCTGCAGCATCTCTTTCCTTTGTATTCTCTGATGCCTTTAAATTACCTTCTGCCATCTCATTTGGTAAGTTTAGAGCATCATCAGCACAAGTAAGTGGCGATACCGGACCTTACCAGCTGGATTTAAGTTATTCATTAACACAAATAGCTTATGGCAACAACAATCTTCAGTATATTGGCGTAACTAATATTCCAAACAGAAAACTACAGCCTCTTTTATCTACTGATTACGAGTTTGGGTTAGAAATGGACTTTTTGAAAAGCCGTTTAGGTTTGGATGTGACTTACTATCATAAACAAACTAAGAATGATATTGTGAAAACAGCTGTTTCCAGAAGTACCGGTTTCCGCACTGCAATTTTAAATGTTGGTGAGTTGAGAAATAAAGGGGTAGAAGTATTGTTTAAAGCAACACCTGTAAAAAGCGACAACTTTAGCTGGAATCTGACAACTACATTCTCTACCAATAAGAATATGGTTGTTAAATTGGGCGATGGTGTAGAAAATGCTTCCATTTTATTGGCAACAGCAAAAAGTGGAGAGGTGATTATACAATTAGAGGAGAATAAACGGTACGGCGGTATATACGGATATAAATATGTTCGGGATGCCAATGGTAAAATAGTATACAACACTCAGGGATATGCAACCTATTCAACTAAAAATGAGTTTCTAGCCAATGGAGTGTATGACAAGATGATGGGCTTAAGTAATACCTTCACCTACAAAAAATTTTCGCTGTACACCTTGGTTGATGCTAAATGGGGTGCATCTATTTATTCAGAAACCAATGCCTTATCTTATAGCAATGGTAAACATAAAAATACACTTATTGGAAGGGAAGATGGGCTTGTTGGCGATGGGGTAACTTCAACCGGTGCTGTTAATGCAGTTGTAGTTCCAGGTAAAAATACAGATGTAAGTACTTTACCAGCTGGTTATGGAAGTATATCTGGCTATTATCAGCAAATGTCCCACATTGCAGAAGAGTTCATTTATGATGCAAGCTTTGTTAAGCTTAGGGAATTATCTTTATCTTATAAACTACCAAAGCCTTTTATAAACAAATTAGGTATAGCCAATGCAACGGTTTCATTAGTTGGAAGAAATCTTGCAACGCTTTATAAGCATAAAGATCTGGAAAATGTTGATCCGGAAAGTAGTGTTGCGAGTGGCAATGCACAAGGTATAGAACGCCTGGTTTACCCGGTAACCAGAAACTTTGGTTTAACCATAAAACTAGGGCTATAGTTCATTTTTGAAAATAGAAGAAATTCATACATCATTAGCATATTGAATCATGAAAACAAATATTAAAAAATATAGCATTTATCTCATCACTTTGCTTTCCGCAACCTTCTCTTCTTGCGACAAAGGGTTTGATGATATCAATAAAAGTGTTGATTTTGTTTCAACACCCAATCTTGATTATATGCTGCCAGACATTGAACTTACAATGCTGGACAATACCTATTATACCCTGGGGGATTTTGTGGCACCTTTCGTGATGCACGTGACCAATCGTAAGGCTTATTCTGCATTGATTGTTCCTGGAGGTTATCACGGCTATCATTTTGAGTGGACCTATGGCAACCCGTTGGTAGGTGTTGTTGATTTAATTGAACGTAGTAAGAATGACCCCACTAAAGTAAATTACTACAATATTGGAAGGATTATAAAGGTATACCTGGCACATCAGCTAACAGATCTTTATGGTGATATTCCATATTTTGAAGGAGGAAGGGGTTATTTAGATAGAACTTTCACGCCTACTTACGACCCTCAGGAAAAGATATATCAGGATATGTTTAAGGAATTGGAGGAAGCAATAGCGGGATTGGATGATACCAAACCAAGGCCGGTTCAATCCGATATCGTGTATAATGGAGTTAACCTGAAATGGAAAAAATTTGCAAATAGCTTGATGTTGAGGTTAGGCCTGAGAATCATGAAGGCGGATGCGGTGAACGGAAAAAAGTGGATTGATAAAGCTATTGCAGGTGGACTTATGACCAGTAATGATGATAATTTTATAGTGAAATACCTACCTAACTCTTCAACGGGTGGAACAACAAATCCAACTTCAAATGGACAAGCACATATTTTTATAAGATATCCGGATAATTATAGGCTGACCTCACAGTTTATCAATGTTTTGAAAGATCGTAGTGATCCCCGTCTTTCTGTTTATGCGATGTTACCGGCCTCAAGAACGGTTTATACTCCAGGAAGTAAAAATCCAGCTGTGCAAAAAGGCTGGCCGGCTTTTGGCGACAGAGCAGAGGAAGCTCCGTATGCTAGTATTCCATCAGCTAACAGGTTAAATTATTCGGTATCTAATAATACTACTTTTGGTAGATATGATGCTCCATATATTCACTTAAGCTATGCGCAGGTGCAGTTTCAACTTGCAGAATGTGTGGTTAGAGGAATCATAACAAGCAGCACCAGTGCTAAAACCTATTATGAAACAGGTGTACGTATGGCAATGGATCAATTGAAAATTTATGGTGCGGAAGGAGTAATTAGTGGGACACAGGCAACTGCCTATTTGACATTGAATCCTTATAATCCGACAAGTACAGAAGAGGCTTTAAACTTAATTAATACCCAATATTGGATCGAAACACATTACAATTGGTATGAGACATTTGCCAATATGCGTAGAAGTGGTTACCCTAAGTTATATGAAGCTTTAGCTCCGGTATCATTGCAGCCAAGTAATTTAGGTGCTATCTTACCTCGAAGACTTACTTATCAACCTGATGAAGTAGCAACTAATCCTAAGTTACAGGAGGCGCTTCAAAGGCAAGGACCAGATCTTACTACTACGCGTATGTGGTGGGATAAACCATAATAGAAAAGTTTAGTTCATTTTATTTCAACACAGATCATGGCAAACTACGGTTTGCCGTGATCTGTGTTCCATTTTAACAACTGAAAGAGATATGATTAGAAAAGTAGTTTATTTATTGATCGTGGTTTTGTTGCCTATGGCTTGTTTTTCTCAGACCACAACAGCCAGAAGAGATGCAAAAAGATATGGTTACAGACCTGGCATGGTAAGAGGGCCATATCTACAGGTAGCTACCCCAACAAGTATGATTGTACGCTGGCGCACTAATGAGCTTGATGCAGGTTTTGTACGTTACGGAACGGAAGAGGGGAAGTTGGATCGTTTAGCTGGAAACAGTAGTCGTACTAGGGAACACATAGTAACCCTTACAGATCTTAAACCTTATACTAAATACTATTATTTAATTGAAGGATTTAAAGATACCTTACAATATGATCAAAACAACCATTTTACAACCTTACCAAATGTTGGCGAGGTTCATAAATATAGAATTGGTGTGTTTGGTGATTGTGGAACCAGTTCTACTAACCAATTAAGTACAAGAGATCAATTTGAGAAGTATCTGGGAAATGACCAATTAACAGCCTGGATATTACTAGGTGATAATGCATATTCCTTTGGCACGGATGCCGAATATCAGGCTAACTTTTTTAATTCTTATAAGGACAATCTACTTAAAAAGTCTCCTTTATTTCCGGCTCCGGGTAATCACGATTATAGAGATGAATATTATCCTGCTGAAATTGCACAACGTTCCGGCGAAATTGCCTATTACCAGAATTTTACTATGCCAACAAAAGGTGAATGTGGAGGAGTACCTTCTCATACACCTTCTTTTTATTCGTTTGATATTGGCAATATCCATTTTCTTTCTTTAGATTCACAAGGGTCGGAAGATAATGGTTCAAGGTTGTTCGATACTACCGGTCGTCAGGTCCGTTGGGTAAAAGAGGATCTTGAAGCGAATAAGAATAAAGAATGGGTTATTGCTTATTGGCATCATGCTCCATATTCTATGGGTTCTCATAATTCAGATACAGAAAAACAGATGGCAAAGATCAGACAGAATTTTATTGGCATTTTAGAACGTTATGGTGTTGATCTTGTTTTGTGTGGCCATAGTCATTCTTACGAACGGTCGAAGTTAATGCAAGGTCATTATGGTTTAGAGAATACCTTTTCTCCCGAAAAACATTTGCTCAGCACTTCCGCTGGTTTTTATAACGGTACCGAGAATTCATGTCCATATGTAAAAGATGCATCCGGTAAAGGAACTGTTTATGTACTCAGTGGTTCAGCAGGTAGGGTAGATGGTAAACAAGCTTCTTTTCCTCATGATGCAATGCCATTTTCTGATGTAAGTATCGGTGGTTCCTGTATGTTGGAAATAGAGGATAACAGGCTTGACCTGAAATGGATTTGTGCTGACGGTAAAATTCGCGATGAATTTACAATGATGAAAGACGTAAATAAAAAGACAGTCATTAAAGTGAAGCAGGGCCAGCCAGTTACCTTAAAAGCATCCTATATTGGAAAGTATGCCTGGAAAGGGATCAATAAAAGTTCGAGATCAATTGAGGTGAAACCTCCGGTGGGTATTACCAATTATGTAGTAAATGATCCTTACAGTTGTATTCAGGATACGTTTGAAGTTCATGTAACAAAGAATTAAATGGTATGAGAAGAATTGTTTTACTGGCCGGTTTATTGTTGGTAACATCCGAAATATATTCGCAGAATTATAGCCCGCCAGTACCTAAGGGGGGCGAAAAATTTGTTAATAAGCCCAAACTCATACGTGGACCTTACCTTCAGGCAGCAACAGACAACAGTATGGTGGTGCGCTGGCGTACAGATGCAGCCACAAGAAGCAAAGTGAATTATGGATTGAGTCCTGATAAGCTTGATCAATCAATTGAAGCTTTGCCCATGGTAACCGAACATGAAATAAAGCTAAAAGGATTGCGTCCGGAAACCCGCTATTATTATACCGTGGGCTCTTTAAAAGATACATTGCAATCAGGGGCAGACAGTTATTTCTCTACATTGCCGGTTAAAGGAAAGGAAGGAGTTTACCGGGTTGGGGTGTTCGGTGATTGTGGAGCTTTATCGGTTAACCAGGCTAAGGTTAGAGATGAGTTCACTAAATATTTAGGGAATAATGATCTCAATGCATGGATATTGCTTGGTGATAATGCTTATAATGATGGCAGCGATATAGAATACCAGGCAAAATTCTTTAATATTTATAAAGACAGACTTTTAAAAAATTACCCGGTATTCCCTTCCCCGGGTAACCATGATTATCATGATGTTGACTTCGGTGCAGAATACGCGCAAAACAATCACAATACGGCCTATTATCAAAACTTTACAATGCCTGTAAATGGCGAATCGGGAGGCGAGCCTTCTCATAATCCCGCATTTTACTCATTTGATATTGGGAATATTCATTTTATATCTCTCGATTCTTATGGAAAGGAGGAAAATAATTATTTTTTGTATGATACTTTGAGTCCACAGGTAAAATGGGTTAAAAAGGATCTTATAGCAAACAAAAACAAAGGTTGGGTAGTCGCTTTTTGGCACTATCCACCATATAGTAAAGGAACTCACGATTCTGATACTGATGGAATCATGACCGGCTTACGCGAAAATTTCATTAAAATACTTGAACAAAATGGGGTTGATCTGATCATCTGTGGACATAGTCATGTATATGAACGCTCCAAACTTATGAAAGGGCATTATGGCAAGTCATCAACATTTAATGCAGCAATACACAATTTGAGTAATTCTTCAGGATTGAATAATGGCAGTACAAACTCTAAACCATATATAAAACAACCTGGAATTGATCAGGGTACGGTATATGTTGTGAGCGGTTCTGCCAGCTACGTGGGAAAACCAGAGCCTGATTTCCCACATAAGGCTATGTATTATTCAAACGCGACCGATGCAGGTGCAGCTATTCTTGAAGTACGTGGTAAGCGTTTGGAATTCAAATGGATTTGCGCGGATGGGCAAATACGAGATCAATTTACAATGATAAAAAATGCTGGAAAGTAGATAATGAAGAAGTTTTTGGTCTTGTTAAGTCTTAGTTTTTGTGTGATTATACTTGGGCTAATCAATCCTTCCCATGATGAACGTAATATTGGTGTAGATACAACACTGGATTATTTTAGGGAGCACGCGATACGATTTGCCAGTAGCACAGCCAATCTACAAGACGCAATCAATAACATAGCTAAAGATGATCCGCAAAGTATTGTTAAGGCCAAAGAAGCTTTAAAAGCCTGCAGACTTCAATACAAAAGCATCGAATTTTTTCTGGATTATTTCTTTAAAAGTACTTCAATTATCTATAATGCTCCCCCAAATTATGAATTGGAGGAACCATTTATGGAATACCGCGAGCCTAGTGGCTTGCAGATGATAGAAAGTATTTTGTTTGATGATGATCCTGCAGCTCATCAAAAAGAACTGATGGAGCAGATCTATCTCATCCATTCTTCTGCAAAAGATCTTAATTCGTTATTATATAATTTGGATATCAATGACAGCAAAGTATTGGAAAGTACAAGGTTGGGCCTTATAGGTGTAATGACATTAAGTATTACAGGATTTGATGCTCCTGAATTAAAAACAGGTATTATCGAATCAGCACAAGTTCTTACTACACTCAAGACAGTCTTAACTCCGTTTTTGCAGGAGAAAAATGAATATGCTGATAGCGTTAATTATTATTTGGATAAAACATTGAATTTCCTGGAGAAAAGCAATGAGTTTGATGCCTTTAACAGACTTGATTTTTTAACGCAGGCTGCATTGCCTCTACAGGATAAATTGGGTCTATTTATCAGTAAATCAGGGAAAGAATATAATGCCACCGGTATTTTAAATTATAAGGCCAGAAATCTCTTTAGTGCCGATGCCCTACATATTACCCCCCTTGCAGCCAGTAAGGAAATTACTGAACTCGGGAAAAGGTTATTTTTTGAAAAAGCTTTATCCGGTAATGGAAGTAGAAGCTGCGCAAGTTGTCATCAGGAAGATAAATATTTTACAGATGCCTTGCCTAAAAGTCTTGCCCTGGATGGTAAAACAAGTGTTCAGCGAAATGCACCCACCTTATTATACGTTGCTTATCAACATTCGCAGTTCTGGGATGGAAGAGCAAAAAATCTTAATGAACAGATCATGGAGGTGCTCAAAAACCCTGTAGAAATGGATGGGGATTATGATGTAATTATTCAGCGTATGAAAGCCTCAGCATTTTATGAACATGCCTTCAAAAAAGCATTCTCTACCGAAATAGAAAGTGTAAATATTCATAATCTTTCCTTCGCGATATCTGCTTTTTTGCAAGCACTTGCACCCTTCAATTCAGCCTTTGATCAATATTTACGGGGAAATCATAAAGCAATGAATCAACAACAGATTCGGGGATTTAATCTGTTTATGGGAAAAGCACAATGTGGTACCTGTCATTTTGCTCCTGTATTTAATGGCTTAACGCCACCCTTATTTGATAGAACTGATGTTGAAGTATTGGGTACAACAAAAGATAGCAACTTTAAACAAGCTAAGCTCGATGCAGATAGTGGTAAGTACAGTACTTATCCAATAATATACTTTAAAAGCGCATTTAAAACGCCTACGGTACGTAATATTGCCAAAACTGGCCCTTATATGCATAATGGTGCATTTGAAACCTTAGAACAGGTATTGGAATTTTATAATAAAGGCGGTGGTGCTGGCCTTGGACTGGATGTACCTACTCAAACACTTTCAGCGAAACCATTAAATTTAACGGATAAAGAGATGAAAGATGTCATTGAGTTCTTAAAATCATTAACAGATCCCTATGCATCATTCGCGAAAAAATGAGAAGCCAGGTCAAAATGAATGTTAAAAAAGTATACATACTTAATTAATAAGCAGAAGGATAAGGTAGGCTTAAACTCTATTTTTAATATTATTAAATTTTACATTAAGCCCTTTTCTAATGATGCTAAGTTTTAAAAAAATACAACGAGTTACCTTTATGATGGTATGTCTGGCAACCGAAGTTTTGTTTGCTCAGGATAGAAGTCATAGTAAAGGTGCAGATCAGTTCTACAAAGAACTTCCAAATCCGGTGGCTACGAATGTTAAGGCATGGGCAAAGCTGCCAAATGATATTAATGTAAGCTTTGCCAGCGATAATGTAAGGTATCCAAAGGAAAAGATACCACTAAAAACGATACAAAAAAACTGGACTGTAACCGGCTGGAAAGGTGAGAAGGTTCATACCCAGCTATTAGTATGGACAAAAAAGAATATTCCTGCACTCAGTGTTAGTATAAATGGATTGACTAATGAAAAGGGAGATCGTATTAATGAGAAAAATATAAAGGCGGCTTTTGTTCGTTATGTGATGTCAGACACTTTTGAAGGAGGATGTTCGCATCAAGCACCTACTGTTTATGATTCAACATTGGTTGCAGATCCAATAGACATTATCAATAAGATACCTGTTGAAAAAAATACTGTTCGGCCAATTTGGTTAAGCATTGAAATACCCGATAATATACCAGCTGGGAAATATAGCGGTTCAATTACGGTGAATGCGACTAAAAAATATAATTTATCCATTACATTAAACGTGCAGAATCATATTTTACCTCCGGCAGACCAATGGAAGTACGATTTTGATATTTGGCAGTATCCGGCTCCTATAGCAAGGATGCATAATGTGAAGTTATGGAGTGATGAACATTTTGATTTAATGCGTCCGTATTTTACAGCCTTAGCAAAGGCAGGTCAGAAAGTAATTACTGCCAACATTATTGAACAGCCATGGGGCTTGGACCACGTACATTTTGATGATCCCAGCTTAGTTAAATGGACCAGGAAAAAAGATGGTACCTGGAGTTATGATTTTTCGTTGTTCGATCGTTACATCTCATTTGTAAAAAGTTGTGGAATTCATCAGCGCATAAATTGTTATTCTATGATTACCTGGGATCTATCTTTTATTTACTATGATGAAGCTTTAGGTAAAAATAACACAGTAACACTTAAGCCGGGTTCAGAAGAATATAAAGCTTTCTGGATGCCGATGCTGGTTGAGTTTACCAAACACCTGAAAGCAAAGAGCTGGTTTGATCAAACCGCAATAGCGATGGATGAAAGGCCAATTGAAAGTATGCAGGCGGTGATCTCCTTGCTAAAGGAAGTTGATCCGAAATGGAAAATAGCATTGGCTGGTGATACCTATCACCCGGAAATTGAAGAGGATATTTATGATTACTGTTTGGCTTCATATTTAAGTTTTGGAGATACCGTGCTTGCTAAACGAAAAGCAGAAGGTAAACCAACTACATTTTATACGGCTTGTGTAGAAGAATATCCAAACGGATACACTTTTTCGCCACCTGCAGAAAATGCCTGGCTGGCCTGGCATGCTTCGGCGAAAGGATATACCGGTTATTTGTTCTGGGCATTTAATACCTGGGTGAGTAACCCACTTCAAGATGCCCGTTGGCGCCGTTATCCATCAGGTACCTTATTTCAATTTTATCCGGGACCACGTACCTCAATTCGTTTTGAGAAATTAATTGAAGGTATTCAGGATTTTGAAAAAATCAGAATACTACGTGATAAATTCGTTAAAGAGGGAAAAAAGGATCAACTCAAAGAAATGGATATGGTGTTATCGGCTTTCGAATTGGAGAAACTCAAAACCATTCCAGCGGCTAAAATGGTAGAAAAGGGAAAAGCATTTTTGAGTAAGTATTAATTGATGTGTTTGCAGAAAGTACTAACCTAATGTTATGAGAAATACCATATTAGCCGTTTTATTATTTTTGTTTAGTCCTGCTATTTTGCTGGCCCAGTTTAATGTTAAAGAATTTGGTGCAAAGGGAGATGGGCAGACAATGGATACCCGCTCTATTCAGCAAGCAATAGACAAGGCTTTTGAAAGTAAGGGTGGCGTAGTGATTGTACCTGCCGGTACATTTAAAATTGGAACCCTAATACTTAAGGATAATGTTAACCTGCATTTGGATGCCGGAGCTCTATTATTGGGCAGTCCGGACTATAGAGATTATACGGAGGTTGTCCAGAAATATGAGTCGCGGACCAGAGATCTTTATGCTAGATACTTTATGATTTTTGCAGAAGGCGCCAAAAACATCTCTATAACGGGATCTGGTACGATACATGGAAACGGACTAAAGAATTTTCAGGAAGTAAAACCTCAGAACCTTAGACCTTACATGATACGGCTGGTTAGCTGTCATAATGTGAGTTTGAATGGTATAAGTCTTTTAGAAGCTGCTAATTGGACATTACATCTTTTGGGGTGCAAAGACGTAAATGTTAGTGGTATTGTTATTGAGAATGAAGGCGAAGGAAATAGAGATGGCCTGGATATAGATGGTTGCCAGCGGGTAACTGTAGCTAATTCTCGTTTTTCAACGACGGATGATGCCATTGTGATGAAAGCAACGAGTGATACGTTGTGTCAGGATATTGCGATAACGAATTGCACATTCAGAAGAATTGGTGGCTCTGCTTTAAAGACCGGAACAGAATCTAATGGTGGATTTAAGAATATAACTATCAGCAATTGTGTAATTAAAGATATACCGGTTCATGCGGGAATTGAATTGATGACTGTTGATGGTGGAATCATGCAGAATATTCTGATAGAGAACATTAGTATGGAAGATGTAGCCACTCCATTTTTTATTAGGCTTGGGATTAGAGCCAGGCCGTTTAAATCTGGACAATACGTAAAGGAAATCGAAGATGTAAAGGACATTTCCTTAACTAATATTTCGGCCATCAATGCTAAGTTACCATCCAGTATTATTGGTTTACATAACAATAAGATAAAGAATGTGACTATCAGTAATTATACGGCACGATATGCATATGTTCAACATGCTGATCCTTATAATAAAGTGTCATTTCAAGAGTTTGAGTACCCGGCAGCAGCAATGTTTAGTAAATTGCCAGCCTATGGGATCTATTGTAGAAGCGTTGATGAATTGCATTTGCAAAATGTCAGGATATACACAGTTGAAAATGAAAAAAGACCTGCAATCACATTTGATAGGATAAATAACCTGGAATTATTCAGTGTAAAAGCAGAAGTTAAGCAACAAGATGCTCCAATGCTATACATTAGAAATTCGAAAGGGATTACTGCCGCTTTTTGTAAAACTATCGGGATAAATAATGCATTATTTGAGATGGAAGGAGCCAGTAATTTCAATGTTCATTTATCCAGCAATATACTTCAAAACGGACAAAAAGAAACTAGAGTTGCTCCGGCCTTAGCGGATCATGCTGTATTTGAGGATTTCGATACAGAAATTAAGTATACAGTTAACAGTGGAGCAAAAATTCAGGGACTTACAGCACATGATCTTAAAAATCCATTAAAGATCAAATTAAATAGCCGAAAAGGAGCCTTACAGCTATGCCTTTTATCCCTTAATAGTACAAAAAAGCCTCAAAAAGTATTGGTTAAATATGATGGGATTATCCAGGAGTTTTTAATCAGCTGGAACGAATGGGGCTGGGCGCCAATATCCTTGCTAAAGGAATATCAAGGCAATGAAAAGGTTGAATTTGAGATTGTTTCCGTTGACCCTAATGCGAATTTAAAAATTGCAAAGATTTATTTGAGATACCAGGATATAGGCTTTACAGATTAATTGTTTTTTCAAAAAGCACACAAATTACTACTGTATCACACCATTAATAAACAATAGATATGTCTGAAAAAGAAATGCCGAAAGCAACTGCGCAGCGTCTTTTTTCTCTTGATTTTTTCAGGGGATTCACCATGTTTATGTTAGTTGGATCAGGCTTATATGAACTTATGCGCAATGCAGACCATTCAATTGTTTCTGAGATTGGGTGGCAGTTTGAACATCGTTATTGGCATGGTCTAACTTTATGGGATTTTGTGGAACCCTTTTTTATGTTCATTGTTGGGGTTGCTATTCCTTTTTCTGTAATGAACCGTTTAGAAAAGGGGGATTCCTGGAATAAAGTATTCAGGCATGTTTTACAGCGGTCTATTATCTTATTCTTTTTAGGCATTCTGATTTATAGCGTTAGTTCAGGAAAGCCGGTATGGAGACTTTGGAATGTACTTACACAGTTGTCAGTAACTTATGTGTTTGCATTTCTATTGATGAGGAAGTCGATTACCTTGCAGCTTCTAATTAGCTTGTTTCTCTTACTGCTATCTGAATCATTATATAGGTCTTGGCCGGTAGAAGGTTTCAATCAGCCCTTTGTAGCTGATCATAATTTCGGTTCATGGCTTGATTTGAAATTAATGGGCGAACTGGAAAGCGATCATTGGGTAGCTTTTAATGTAGTGCCAACTGCAGCACTTACAATATGGGGAGTAGTAGCAGGACTAATATTGCGTAGCAACAGAACTCATCGGCATAAAATAAGAATTTTATTAACTGCAGGCGCAATTTGCGTATCTGCAGGTTTTGCATTGGGATTTTTTACCCCTATGATAAAACGAATAGGTACATCATCTATCATCCTGGAAACAGGCGGATGGAGCATAATTATGCTTGCTTTTTCTTATTGGTTGGTCGATGTTATGAAGATTCGAAAAGTGCCTGCTTTTTTCGCTGTTGTCGGTATGAACTCTTTGTTTATTTACCTATTTGAACAAACCGGAGGTGCATCTTTTTTAGCGCGTATCGTTAAGCCCTTTGCATATACCTGCTTTTTTTGGTTGGGAGAAACCGGCGTTAATTATGGAACAGCCGTATTTACCTGGTTTTTATTATGGTATATCTGCTATTGGTTATACAAACGCAAAATCTTTATTAAAATATAGTTAGCATGGAAACACCCTTATTAAAGTTCTTGAAAGGCGTTTTAGTTGCCCTTTTTCTGATGCAGCTTCCGGTGACATTCTCGTTTGCTCAACAAATTGCGAAACCTAGAAAATGCATTCTTGTGTTTGGCGCACATGCTGATGATGTAGATGAAAATGCAGGCGGTACACTTGCTAAATATGTTGCTCTTGGGTATGAGGGTATCTATGTTTGTGCCATAAATAACCTGGATGGTTGCAACCTGGAACGGACCCCCTGGTACGATAAGGGACCTAATTTCACTGTTTCTAATTCGCCGCATAAGTATCCTTTAGGGGCGCTGGAAACCAGCCAGATTAGGGAGGAAGAAGCCAGGCAGGCTGCTGCGGTTTATCCTGCAACACCGGTTTTTCTGAATTTTAAGGAGCCTACTTTCTTCATGGGAAGGAAGTATGTTAGTTATGGAACTGATCTATTCCATGAATACAACCCACCGGGCAGGCAACAGATTGCAATAGCAACATATCTGGATGAGGATGTTGATTTCGTATTTAATTTACTCAAAAAGTACCAACCTGAAATAGTAATAACGCACACATTAGGTGGTGAAAAACTAGATCATGGTAATGCCGCATACCTGGTTTACCTGGCGTTTAAGAAAGCGATTAGAGAGCAGGTACCTGTAGGCAAATTATGGATGACGGTTAATGGCTGGCTTTTGGATCCAATAGCGCAAAAAAGCGGTCGTGGGAAACCTGACGTTCATATTGATGTAAAAGCATATTTGAAAGTTAAATATGAAGCATTGAACAAGCACTTAAGTCAAAATGGTGGCTTTGGAAGAGATTACGTAATGGGAAATGAAACGCAGCCAAAAGAAGTAATTGAGGAGTTTATCACGGTACTTGATCATACCAAAAAATAAGAATCAAATGAGGTTATGTAAATCATTCATTCCTATGCTGTTATATGTAATGGCAGGGTTAGTTTTACCAATTTATGCTAAAGGGCAATCTCAGGTGGTGATGTTGAACAAATGGGGGGAGTTTGGAGATAAACCGGGCCAGTTTAAATACCCTACTATGGTTGCGGTGGATAAAGCTACTGCAGCTGTATATGTTGTCGATCAGCACAATCATAGGATTCAAAAATTTGACAAGAGCGGAAACTTTATGCTAATGTGGGGTAAATTGGGTAGTCAAGCAGGAGAGTTTAATTATCCGTACGGTATAGCACTTGATACTAAGGGTAATGTATATGTATCTGATACCAATAACAACAGGATACAAAAGTTTTCATCCGAAGGTGTTTATATTGGGTCGGTAGGATCTTACGGCATTGCAGAAGGACAATTTAAATATCCTTATGGAATTGCTATGGATAAAAATGATGTTTTATATGTGATTGATGCATCTAATTACCGAATACAAAAAATTAGTTCTGAACTCAAATTTATTGGGAATTGGGGATCACAGGAAAGTTTAGGAATTAAGCTGTATATGCCACATGAGGTAGCAATAACCCCCAATGATGCTGTTTTGCTTAGCGATAGGCAGAATCATCGGATATCTTTCTTTTCTAAAGACGGAAAACTATTAAAGCGACTTGGCGAATATGGAGAGGGGAAACTGATAAAAGGTGGTCAGTTTAGTGAACCACATGGTCTTGCGGTGAGTTCGGATGGGGATATCTTTATTGCGGATCGTTACAATTTCCGTGTTCAAAAATTTGATAGCAATGGAACATATCAAACCCAATGGCTTACTTCAGGTACTTTTGAGGACAGTAAGTATTTCCCTCTGGGCCTGGCTACGGGAACAGATGGCTGTATATTTCTTACCGATCATTATGCGCATAGTATATATGCCTATAAGCTTTTAAACTGATGCCTGAAATATAAGGCCAGTTTTTAGTCTTTACCATAAAATATGGATAAAACAATGTTAAATATCCTGTTAAAAAAGTACACATTTTAAATTGATTATCAAATAATAGTGCCATTTAAGAGTAATAGATTTGGTTTATAAATTCATTTTCTTAACATATTTATGAAATATATATATTCTTTTACCAGTCTTCTTTTTTTGCTTTTCCCTGTGCTAACAGCCTATGGACAAAAAGGAATAAACTCAACAAATACTTCAGAAAACTACAACCCAATGTATTGGGCTGAAGGAGTTACCGACTATAATAACAGAAAAAATGTGCCCGGTGCTGAAACCGAGATGATCAATGATATTTATGCTAAAGGCTGGCGTGGAGTAGTTTATTGGGGAGCGAGCCGCAATGGGGCAAAGATGAATTATTATTATAAATCCCCTTACCTGGAAAAACAAAGCTGGGCCGTTCCTGAAAAGGATAACCTCAGTCCGCTTATTAGCGCAGCACATAAAAAGGGTATAAAAGTGATGATTAATATGGAAGGGGTTAATCCTTACCATTGGGAGCAAAATAAATGGACGCCGGAAACAATCAAGGCTGCGGCATCAGATCTGGCTGCTACAGGTGTAGATGCTGTATTTGAAGAGTGTTTTGAAGCAAGTCCTAAAGTGTTCGTTTCTCTTGCACGGGAGCTTAAAAGCAAAAAGGTGGATTACATCTCCGGTACAGATCCAATGCTGCTTCGAGAATCCAGTTTTGTCAATCTTTGGCCGGAAACCGGAACCATTAATATTTATAATTATTACCTTAAGCGTGATAAACTATATAATATAGCTACCCTGGCACAACATGGATCATTGGGACTTGGCTGGGCAAAATACTGGAATAAACCAACAGCATTAATTTCTCCTGTAAATCGTAACTGGGGGATAGCCAATGAGTATACACCCGCAGTAATACCCTATTTATGCATGATCAGAGCATTGCAATTCAGAATGGATAACTTTATCATTTTCGGTGGGGTAAATGTATTTGATCCTATACAAACACAAAACTGGATTAAAAGCTATGTAGATAAACAAGAAAAAGATCGTCCGGTTATGAATATTGTCGTACTCCTTAAAAAAGAGAGCAATACATCCGAAGGAGAGGCTGGATGGAACCGACTGTTCAATTCTGGCGATGCAATAACTTCAGGCGCGTTTAATGCAGGTTACAATGTAGTGGTGAGCGATAAAGTAATTCCTGCGGATGCTTATTGGATATATACACCAGGTGGTAAAAATGACGCGCTTCCAGCAGACGTCGTTGCCTTATTTAATACCAATAAGCCTGTTTTTCTTCAATCTGCTGCCAGCATCCCAAGTGGAAATACTATTAATAGCAGCTGGAAAACAGTACTTGAAAAATGTGGCATCGACGGAACTAAAGTTTTTAAATATGCCGAAGGGAGTGATAGCCCATCTGAAGTTTCTTTGCCGGGAGATCAGGAAATTGAAATCCCCTACACAGGCTATTATAAAAATACATATTTGAGATTTACCGGTTCGGATGTACAGCGTGGAAAGGACTTACGTGCTGGTACTATCATCCCCGCAAATGCAATTAATGGAACAATTTACAGTGCACCAAATAAAACTTATGGTAGAGGGCCTTACATTGCCGGTAAAAATAATAAGTATCTAATTACCACAACAGCTTTGAATTGGGAAACCGCTTATCCCATTGCTAATCTTTTATCCGGAGGGGGCATCCTTCCGTCATCAAATGTGTGGGGTATTGCCGGCAAAAATGTTACGGCTTTGCTAGCTATTGAAACAACAGAACTGAATATCACCATACCCAATCTTAAGGACGGATCTAAAATTCACGTGGTGGTATGGGATAATATGAAGAACAAGAAGTCTGAAGAGACCCTAACGTATAAAGCGCCCTATACACACATGTTAAAGGAATATGATTTTATATTAATTGATACAGTTAAGGACTAATTAAGCTAACCCTGAGAAATTAAACCAAATTAATACACCGAAATATGATGCAATCCACTGAAAAAATGTTTTCAGGGCTTTTTGCCCTGCTCTTCTTAATCTCTATATTAAGCTGTGGTACGAAAACCGCTGAAAAAAAACAGGCTATACAAGATACAAAAGCCCAAAATCTTGCGCTTACCCCACCTATGGGCTGGAATAGCTGGAACGCATTTGGAAAAAATGTAAACGAAAAAGTCATTCGTGAAACTGCTGATGCAATGGTGAGTTCAGGCTTAAAGGATGCCGGCTTTTCTTACATTGTAATTGATGACTTTTGGCAACTCAGCAGAGATTCTGTGACAGGTATGCTGCAAGCCGATGTTACAAGGTTCCCATCAGGAATTAAAGCGTTAGCGGATTATGTCCACAGCAAAGGACTTAAATTTGGCATTTATTCTGATGCCGGAACGAAAACATGCGGTGGGGTTCCCGGCAGTTTTGGATATGAAGAAAAAGATGCAAAACTTTTTGCAGAATGGGGAGTGGATTTCTTGAAATACGATTACTGTTATTGTCCCGATTTAGCCTCTACAAACAATGATTATAAAATGGCCATTGATCGGTATAAAACTATGGGAGATGCACTTAAGGCAACCGGCAGGCCGATTGTTTTTAGCATTTGCGAATGGGGGCCGCGTTCTCCATGGTTATGGGGGAAAGAAGTTGGCGGGCACATGTGGCGTACTTCGTATGATGTAGCGGATATATGGGATAAACCACGCAATGAATCCAGTCCAATTGGAATTCTGACTTCAATTGATGCAGCGGCTAATCTGGGACGTTTTGCAGGTCCTGGTGGATGGAACGATCTTGATATGTTGGTTGTAGGATTAAATAATACAGGGTTTATCAAAGGTGGTGGTTGCACAGATATTGAATACCGTACACAAATGAGCATGTGGTGCATGTTAGCATCTCCAATTATGCTTGGTGGGGATATCCGCAATATGTCGCCATTAACAAAAGAAATCTTGCTGAATAAGGATCTGATCGGGATAAATCAGGATTCGTTAGGGAAACCCGGCTATCGTGTTTTCAGCAAAGATGGTCTGGAAGCGTGGAGAAAGGAGCTAAGTGGTAACAGGGTGGCCATTGCACTGTTTAACCGTAACTCGACAAATAAAACACTTACCGTATCAATGGAAGATCTGGAAATGAAAAAAAATGAGACTTATGGTAGCGTTTACGATGTATGGACACATAAGATTGTAAATCAGGCTAAGGAAACACTGGCTGCCAACTTAAAACCTCACGAATGCCAGGTATTTATACTTTCTAATTAATAGGTGTTCAAAGGAGCCTTAAAAATAAAAAACTGAATAGGATATGGATAATTCAAGAAGAAATTTTGTAAAGCACGCAGGAATAGTTAGCCTCGGTTTTATGGGCTTGAACCAGTTTTTAACAGGCTGTAATTTGGGATTTGTCCCAGGGTATGGTCAACTTTCTTATCGTGAAGGAGATATTTTAAGCTTGCCTAAAGGGTTTTCTGCTAAGGTAATATCGCGCAAGGGCGACCTCATGAGTGATGGTTTATTATCACCAGGGAATCATGATGGTATGGGGATTTTTAAATGGAAAAATGATAAAGTGCTATTAATCAGGAATCATGAAATTACCCCCGGTTCGTATGAAACAGGTCCTTTTGGAGATGGTAATAAGTTAATCGGAAAAATAGATAAGAATATGATCTATGATTATGCCGCAGGAGGGGACAGAACTTGTGTAGGGGGAACAACTACATTTATTTACAATGAAAAAGCCCAAAAAGTAGAGCTCGAATACCTAAGTCTTATTGGTACAATCAGAAATTGTTCAGGAGGAGTTACCCCCTGGAACTCATGGATCACTTGTGAAGAGACCGGCAGTAAAAAAGGCGACGAAGAGGGGCGTTTGGAAAAAGATCATGGTTATAATTTCGAAGTGCCGGCAACAGATCAGATTAAATTAGCAGATCCCAGGCCAATTAAAGCAATGGGGCGTTTTGTTCACGAGTCGGTAGCTGTTCATCCTGAGTCTGGTGCGATTTACCAAACAGAAGATGAGGGAGATGGATTAGTCTACAGGTACTTACCTAATAAACCAGGGCATCTTCATGAAGGCGGTCGCTTACAATGTCTGTCATTAACAGAGTGGAAGGGGGCAGATACAAGGAATTATAAAAACTCAAAAACAGATCGTTTCCCGGAAAAGAAAACGTATGACGTAACATGGATTGACCTGGATGATGTAGAAGCTCCCGAGGGGGACTTGCGCTTACGTGGTCATAAAAAGGGAGCCGCAATATTTTCATCAGGAGAAGGAATGTCCTACGGTAAAGGGGAGGTCTTTTTTACAGCTAGCTCTGGTGGTAAAAGTGGTAATGGGCAGGTTTTTAGATATATCCCAAGTAAATACGAAGGGCAGTCACAAGAAAAAGAACATCCCGGTAAATTGGAGTTGTTTTTGGAATCCACTAGTGCCGATGTTTTTAGGTATTGTGATAATCTTACAGTTGCACCATGGGGAGATGTGATCATTTGTGAAGACTGTGAAGATGCACGTATTATAGGAATAACTCCTGAAGGCAAGGCCTATGAAATAGCTAAGAATATTGGTTATAGGGAGTCCGAATTTGCAGGACCGGTTTTTTCACCATCAGGGAATACCCTTTTTGTAAATATTCAAACACCCGGACTTACCCTGGCCATTACTGGTCCCTGGAAAGTTTAAATTTATAATAGTGTCAACTGATTTATAAAAAATATGAAAATGAATAAATACCTATTTGTCACCCCACTATTGGCCCTTTCTTCCATTTGTGCAGCGCAACAACCTCAGGAAGTGTATAAAAAGCCACTTAAAGATGTGCTTTCAGATGTAGAAAAAACATATCATGTTGAACTCAATTATAATGAGAAGGATATAAATGGATTGAATGTAAATTATGCCACGTGGCGTTTCACTTCAAATGTAGCCAATACACTTGATAACATATTGAAACCACTGGACCTTATATTTCATGAAACCGGAAAAGGTAAATACAATATATCTGGTTATGAGTATTATAGACGTACAGAAGCTGAAGGAAAAAAGCATCTTGATGAGCTCTTAGGACTATATAAAAATGCAAATGAATTTAACAAAAGGAAAAAAGAATTACGTGAGTGCATCCTGAAAGAATTGAACATTAGTCCAAATGCAAAAAGAACACCATTGAATCCAATTGTAACTTCAAAAATAACTATGGATGGTTACACGGTGGAGAATGTAGCATTTGAAAGTGTTCCGGGCTATTTTGTTGCCGGAACATTATACACACCTACAAAAGCAAAAGGTCCTTTTCCGGTTATATTGTCGCCACACGGGCATTTTTACAACGAAAGTAATCCATCATTAGCGGCAGACAGTGGTCGTTACCGTCCGGATATGCAGTATCGTTGTGCAACATTAGCAAAAATGGGAGCGATGGTCTTGAGTTATGATATGTATGCTTGGGGCGAATCGGTTTTACAGGCAGGTGCTCATTCTTTTCATGAAACAGGCTTTGCTTTAGCCATGCAAACATGGAATAGCATCAGAGGCTTAGACTATCTTTTATCATTACCAAACACCGATAAAAAACGTGTCGGTATTACCGGAGCATCAGGGGGAGGAACACAAACCATTTTGTTAGCAGCTCTGGATGATAGGGTTACAGCCAGCGTACCGGTAGTGATGGTATCCTCAAGTTTTTACGGAGGTTGCCCTTGTGAGAGCGGTTTGCCAATTCATGAAAGTTGTAATGGGCATAAAACCAATAACGCTGAAATTGCAGGTATGATCGCACCGCATCCACAGCTTATTATTTCTGATGGTGATGATTGGACAAAATCTGTACCTGGTACAGATTATCCTTATCTTAAAAAAGTATATGGTTTTTATGGCAAGGAGGATCAGATATCACAAGTGTATTTGCCTAATGATAAACATGATTATGGTTACAGCAAACGTGTTCCAATGTATACTTTTTTTGCCAAAGCATTCGGACTCAATATAAATGCTGTTACTGGTAAAGATGGTAAGATTGATGAACGGGGTTGTACGATCCAAAAAAAATCAGACTTGTTGGTCTTTGGCAAAAAGCACCCTTTACCGTTGGCAGCTTTAAGGTCTCATCAGGAAATTGTTAATGCTTTTGATAAAGTTCAGGGGAAATAATAGCAGACTTTGAGCTTTTAATAGAAAACTAAAGCCTCCGGGAAAAATCTAAGGTTCAACTTTAGATTTTTCCCGGAGGCTTTAGTGTTAAGTTTATCTTGTAATTTTTAGAAATCTACTTCTATATTCCTTTGGGATAATACCTCGGAGTTTTTTAAAGTGCCGGTAAAAATTAGAAAGGTTATCAAATCCGCTTTTATAACTGATCTCTGAAATGCTAAAATTATTCTCCATCAGCAATCTGCAGGCATGTCCAATCCTTATCTCAGTCACATAATCTGAGAATGTTTTATGTGTATGATGTTTAAAATATCTTGAAAAAGAGGCTACACTCATATTAAGTTTTGAGGCAATTTCTTGTACATAAATTTCTTTTGTGTAGTTCTTTATGATAAATTCAAATACCTTATTGATACGTTCTGTGTCACCGTTGTTATTTGCAGAGAAACCGGTAGATAATAGCGGTTTTAAATCTTTACTATGAGCAAGTTTTATAAGGATCTCTAGTAAACTTAAAAGCCGTTGCGTTGGCTTTTCGCTATACATGTCGTGTAGCTTATTAATTGTATACTTTTTTGTTTTTCCTTCTATATCAAGTGCCAGCGAAGATTTATCAAGTAGCCGGTGTACAAGCTTCATCTCTGGGATCTCGAAAAAATGGGTACCCAGAAAATCTTTTGTAAAATGAATAAAGATAGAACTGGCCTCCATTTCACCTGTTTTTGCATAAAACTCTTCATTATTCTTATACATGTGGGGGATGTTAGAACCAATGAGTGATAGGTTACCCTCTTCGAAATGACATACATTATCTCCGATAAATTTTGTGCCTTTTCCCTTGTCTATCATCACTAATTCATATTCTTTATGAAAATGCCAGGGCTTATCAAAATAATCGCAATCCCACTTATTGTAAAGGAAAGAAGAGTCGGATTCGAGCGGTAATTTGTGTAGTTGTGGCTTCATATTGTGCTTATTTTCAAGTGTATACTAATATAAAGATTCCATGTTAAAAAAGTATAAATTATAGATGATTTTTTTACTAATAATTCTGCTGTTTTCTTAGCATAATGTTGATTTTTTGTACATCTGTATAATATTTGTTAATCTTATATAATGTGTTAATAAAGTACACATAATCAATAAATAAATAGAGGTATCACTCGTGTACAGTTGCTATTTTTATCATTAAATAAATTATACACTTATGTTGTTTTCTACTAATTATAACTTATTAAATAAAGCCACGGGTAATAAGATAGCCTTACTGCCAATTGGCGCAATCGAACAACATGGGCCTCATCTTGCAGTGTCCACAGACATAGATCTGGTGTCTGAAGTTGCTAAGCGTGCTGAACAACAATTGCCTGAGGATATCCTTTTATGTCCGCCTCTTCCATTTGGATCCAGTCATCATCATTTAGATTTTGGAGGTGTGATGAGCATTTCTGCAGCTACCTATACACAAGTTTTAGTTGAGTTGGTAGAGTCTCTGCTTAAAGATGGGTTTCGCAGGATAGTTTTGTTAAATGGCCACGGAGGTAATATTACGCCTGCCCGACAGGCATTGGCAATATTGAGTCATAAATATGATGCAACACTTAAACCTAATATTGTGATGATCACCTATTGGGAGCTGGCAGGAAAAATATTTGCCGGAGCAGCCCCAATGGAAACACCAGCTTTGAGTCATGCCTGCGAATATGAAACCAGTTTAATGTTATATCTTTTTCCTGATAGAGTATGGCCTGATCAAATACAGCGGGCCAAAAGACCGGATAGTAACGGTTATATTCCCTGGGAAGATGATGAACCTTATAGTGGGGTAAGTATGGTTAAGCAAACTGAGTTTATTTCTAGTAATGGAAGTAGCGGAGAGCCTCAATTGGGAACATCTGAAAAAGGAAAGCATTTATTTGACCATGCCGTAAATTCATTGGTGAGTTTTATCAATTCCTTTAAAACCTGGCCTTTCATGGATAGTTTAAAGAAATAAGGTATGAGAAAAATAGAAATTAAGCATCCCGATAAATCAGTATCAACAGGAGCCTATTCTGCAGGAGTTTTGGTGGATGGTTGGTTATATGTAAGCGGGCAGGGCCCTGTTGATCTAACTACAGGTAAGGTGGTTGTTGGAACTATAGAGGAAGAAACATTGCATACACTATCGCATGTAAAAAAGATTGTTGAAGCGGCAGGAGGTACCATAGATGATATTGTAAAATGTACGGTTCATTTAGCCGATATTAATGATTTCAATAGATATGATGCGGCTTATAAATCCTTTTTCAATGGAATAAAACCTGCGAGAACCACGGTGCAGTCTGTTCTCTCTGATGGAATTAAAATAGAAATAGACGCCATCGCGAGAATAGGACAATAATAAAATAAAGCAAGATAAATTTATGAATGATAAAATACGGATCGGTACAGTTGGCCTTGGGCTAATGGGCAGCAGTATCGCGACTTGCCTTTTGGCAGCCGGGCATACAGTTACTTCATTAATAAAGAATATAGATAAATCTGATGTGGCAAAGGAGCGGATTCTAGGCTTTCTGAAACAGTTAAAAGATGAAGGATTGTTAAATGAAGATCCTGAGGAGGTTATAAAAAAGCTGGTTATCACAAATGATATAACCAGGCTCTCAAATCACGAAGTAGTTATTGAATCCATTATTGAAGATCTTGATGAGAAAAAACGGGTATTCAGACAACTAGAGGCTGTCTTATCTACAGATGCTATAATTGGTAGCAATACATCAGCAATACCGGTAACTATTTTGCAGGAAGGTTTAAACCATCCTGAGCGTTTGCTCGGTATACATTGGGGGGAGCCTGCACACATTCTCAGATTCCTTGAGGTGATTTGCGGTAACCAATCCGACCTGAAATATGCCGAAAAGATCATGAGACTGGCTGTTGGATGGCATAAAGAACCTTCACTGGTTAAAAAAGATATCAGAGGATTTATCACCAACAGACTGATGTATGCAATGATGCGCGAAGGTATGCATCTGGTAGATAAAGGATATGCAACAATTGAAGATATAGATCGGGCCTGCAGAAATGATTTTGGATACTGGATAACTTTTGCCGGACCTTTCAGATTTATGGATTTAACTGGTATACCGGCTTATCTGACGGTTATGAAAGATTTACTCCCTGAATTGGACAATGCAGATAAGCCACCTGTCTTTTTCGAAGAATTGGTGGCTGCCGGTGCTAAAGGTGTAAGTAATGCGCATGGTTTTTATCCCTACACTAAAGAAAGCGCTGAACGCTGGGAGAAACTGTTTGTTGAATTTGCATACGAGATCAGAAAACTATCAGAAAAGTATCCTCAAAATATTGGAGACCTATAAAATTATGAAGCGTACAATCATTAAATCAATCAAAGCTACAGAAGTAATTGTTCCCGCAAAGCCGGGTAGCCTTAATTCAGATTCTATTTTTGATAAGGATAAAAAATTCGCGGAAAAGTTTTTAACCGGTGCGAGTTGGACTGAATTTGCCAATCAATCTAAATGGATTCTTGAAATAGAACTAAACAATGGGCTGATTGGAATAGGGGAAACTTATAGGAGTACCAATAAAACTGTTGTAGAAGAAGCCATGGCGGTCTTTATAGATAAAGATGTACTCCATCTTAATTGGAGAAGGTTGCCGGTTTCAGACCAGCGGATTTATGAAGCTTTCGAAGCTGCCATATTGGATTTGGTAGGGAAACTGCTTCAGGTTCCTGTTTATCAATTGCTGGGTGGCGCTTACAGAGATAAAATTGAATGTATGGGCTGGACTGGTAGAAGGACACCTGAAGATGCGGCACAAAAGGCATTTGAAGCCATGCAAAAAGGACATAAGGTTTTCAAGTTTAAATGCTCTGATGAAGATCCTGTACGTTTGTGGACAGAAGCCATCAGAAAGAAATGTGGTGATGGAATTAAAATACTCCTTGATCCAAATCAACGATGGACGGATGTAGAAACCACGCTTCGTTTGATGGAGGGAGTGGAGAAAGAGATCATGCTGGGACTTGAAGATCCTATTCTACATGCCGATGTTGAAGGATTTAAATACCTTAAAGCGCATTTAGGTATACCTATGTTCAGGCATATATCATTGCCTTATACACAGGATATAAGAGACATTATAGCGTTTGTAAAAGCAGATGCTGTAGATGGTTATAATTTTAACGGCTCTGCATATAACTCTGTATTGCTGGCCGAAATAGCCCATTTGGAAGGTAAACAATGTTGGCGCGGATCAGAAGTGGATTTGGGCATTTTAGAGACGATGGCATTACATATTGCTGCTGCAAGTATCAATTGTACCATTCCTTCAGATCTTTTTGGAGAATTGGTGCGAGAAGATGATTTAATTGTCGAGCCGATTCATTTCGAAAAGGGACATGCCTTGGTTCCTCAGACTGATGGTTTAGGTATATCGCTTGATTACGCTGCACTTGAGAAATATAAAACTGGTCAAATTCTGTCAAATAGCTTATGAAGAAGACGATAACTTCGTGGGCACTATTGATTGCCTGCAACTTAATGTGGGCATTACAGTTTACTTGTATCAAGCTTACACAGGATCAGCTTGGACCTTATTTTACGGTATGGGGACCAATGTTGCTGGCTACCATTTTTTTGACCCCATTTGTATTGAAGGATTTTAAGAAAAGTGGCAAACGGCTAAAGGATGTTATGGTATTTGTCCAGCTTGCCATGCTGGGTGCATTTCCTGCGCAGGTGTTTATGACCTGGGGAACACAATACTCGCTGGCCAGTAATGCAGCAATACTTACGTTGAGTTTGCCGGTCATCACAGCATTATTTGCATTCATTCTTCTAAAAGAAAAGATGAACCGCATACGATGGATAAGTTTTATCATTGCTATTGCCGGTGTAATCCTTTGCTCTACAGGGGATATTAAACAACTCGATTTTGGTTCAAAATACGCTTTAGGTAACCTGCTTATTTTTATGGCCATTGTAGGTAATTCCTATTACAATGTAGGCTGCAAAAAGGTAGCAGAACGTTATACAGAAATGGAAATGGTATTTTATACTTACGTGGTGATGGTTGTTTTGCTAACCCCTTTGGTATGGTATTATGAACCGGATATTTTTGCAAAAATACCGGCGTTTACTGCACAAACCTGGACAGGACTGGCCTTGTTAACCTTCTTCCATAATTTCCTTTCCATGATCTTATTTTTCACAGCATTGAAAGTATTGGATGCTACACAAGTGGCATTGTCAAATTACCTGATAACTTTTATGGGCTTACCCATTGCTGCAATATGGCTGGGAGAAACATTAAACAGTCAGGCTATAGTAGGTGGTGTACTGGTACTCGCTTCTACATTAATCATTACCATTATTGATTACCGAATTCAACATAAACAAACTATCCCAAATCCACAATTACAATGAAATTAAATAACGCAATAGAATTATCTGGCGTAGTGCCAATTATACCTACACCGTTTACCGAAAAGGAAGAAGTTGATGAAAGTGCCTTAAAGCGGCTGGTAGATTTTGCCATTGAAGGTGGAATAAAGGCTGCCTGCCTGCCTGCTTATGCAAGCGAGTTTTATAAACTAACAGATGAGGAAAAATTACAAGTTGTAAAAGTAGCTGTTAAACATGCTGCAGGTAGAATGCAGGTTGTAGCACAATCTAATCATCCTTCACTGAAAGTTGCTATTAAACTAGCTCAGGCAAATGTTGAAGCAGGAGCTGATGTGATTTCTCTTGCTGTGCCTCGCATTTTTAATTTGCCTGAGGATTCTTTGAACGAATACTTGTCTGGCTTTCTTCAGGCCATTCCTGATACTCCGGTTTTGATACAAGATTTTAATCCCGGAGGTTCATCCATTAGTGTACCATTTATTAAAAAATTGATGGATGAGCATCCTAATTTTAAATACCTTAAGCTGGAAGAGCCTTTATGTGCACCAAAATTCGAAGATATCATTAAAACCACGGATGGTAAAGTTGGTCTGTTTGAAGGCTGGGGTGGATTGTATATGCTTGAGCTAATTCCTGTAGGCATTTCCGGTGTTATGCCTGGGCTAGGTGTTTCTGATATTTTACAACGAGTTTTTAACCTACGTAAGGATGGTGATCATGCAAAAGCATTCGACCTTTTTGAAAAAGTAATGCCGCAAATATTCTTCTCCTTACAGAATATGGAATTGTTCCATTACGTAGAAAAAGAGTTGTTGATGGCAAGGGGCGTGTTAAGTAACAGTGTCGTTCGTAAAGCCGCCTATAAACCTGACGCTGCAACAGCTGCTTATGTTAAAGAACTCAATGCAAGAGTGCTAAACATTGTAAGTGAATAAGAATTAAGCATATACCTATGAAAACATTTCACAACGATTCTGAATTATTCAGCTTCATAAAAGAACACTTATATGTGGCTGCAGTCTGCGATATTCTTGATGAACTGGGCTATCGGAATCAGGCAATGCATCAGCGTCTGCGACCACTCTTACCGGATATGAAAAACTGTGGTTTTATCGGTAGGGCGAGAACATTCAGGTGGATGGAAACAGATCATATTGCAGAAAATCCCTATGGATTGGAAATTGAGGCAATGGATGCGCTAAAATCGGGCGATGTTGCGGTTCATTCTACCGATCATGGCGGTACCAACGCACCGTGGGGAGAGCTCATGTCGACCGTAGCCAAACGAAATGGTGCTGTTGGGTGTGTATGTGATAGTCAGATACGTGATTGTACTAAAATAGTAGAAATAAACTTTCCGGTTTATTACAGCGGAATCAGACCATTAGATTCTAAAGGGCGGGCAATTGTAACGGCATATGATGTACCAATAAGATGTGGAGATGTTGTTGTACATCCAGGTGAGTTGATCTATGCTGATTTTGATGGCGTTGTTGTCATCCCGAAAGCTGCAGAGGCAGAAGTCTTTCAAAAGGCAAAGGAGAAGGTTAATAGTGAGAATTTATCACGTAAAGAACTACTGGAGGGAAAATCCTTAAGGGAAGTTTATGACACATATAAAGCACTTTAGGATGAACGAGTTTAAGGGCCAGACAGCAATTATTACAGGTGCTGCTTCTGGAATAGGATGTAGTATTGCCCATAGGTTAATACAGGAAGGAGCCCGGGTGGCATTGCTTGATATCAATGGAGCAATTTTAGAAAGAGAGTTTTCACAGTATAAATCAACAGTTACTTTATACGCTTTTGACATTACACAACAGCAATTGATACATCATGTCGTTGAACAAGTTATGAGCACCTACGGTAGGATTGATATACTGATCAATTGTGCCGGTGTAACAGGTGTTACAAATATTTTAAGCCACGAAACAGGTGGAGAGGACCTACAACGGGTATTTGATGTGAATTTTATGAGTAGTTTTTACACAAGCCAAATGGTGCTGCCTCACATGCTTAAAGTTAAATACGGAAGGATACTCCATCTTGCTTCGGTAGCAGGTAAAGAGGGGAATGCCGGTATGCTGGCCTATTCTGCATCAAAAGCGGCAGTTATAGGGATGACCAAGGTACAAGGTAAAGAGTATGCTGAAACAGGCATTACAATTAATGCCATGGCACCGGCTGTAATAAGAACTACAATGGTGGATACATTGCCCGAAAAGCAGCTAAAATACATGACGGATAAGATACCGATGAAAAGATGCGGAACATTAGAGGAAGCAGTAAATCTAGCTACTTATATAGTATCGAAACGTAACAGCTTCACAACTGGGTTTACGTTTGACTTAACAGGGGGTAGAGCAACCTATTAGGTGCTGAACTAACTAAATTTTTCTACAAAACTAACGCGTAAACCAGATGAATAAATTTGAAGGACAAGTAGCAATTGTTACCGGAGCAGCTTCAGGAATTGGATTGGCTATTGCCAATAAGTTGCTGAAAGAAGGTGCTCAGGTTGCTTTGTTTGACATAAATGGGAAAGCATTGAAAAAAGCTTTTGAAGAATATAAGACTTCAGTAAGTCTATATCCTATTGATATTACTAAACAATCTATAATTAGTCATGCTATTGAAGAGATCGTCAGTCTATTTGGAAAAATAGATATATTGGTTAACTGTGCTGGTATTACAGGCAACACAAGTATTTTAAGCCACGAGGTGAGCACCGAGAATCTTAAGAAAGTATTTGACCTGAATTTTATGGGGAGTTTCTATACCACAAAGGCCGTTCTTCCATATATGCTGAAGTCAAACTACGGCCGGATATTGCATCTTGCTTCGGTTGCCGGTAAAGAGGGAAATGCAGGCATGTTGGCTTATTCTGCATCAAAAGCTGCAGTAATTGGTATGACCAAGGTGCAGGGAAAAGAATATGCAGAAACTGGTATTACAGTTAATGCGATGGCTCCAGCCGTTATAAAAACAGCGCTTGTTGATGCTTTGCCTGAAGAGCAGGTTAAATATATGACCGATAAAATACCAATGAAAAGGTGCGGGACGCTGGAAGAGGCGGTAGATTTAGCGACTTATATCATTTCAAAGCAGAATAGTTTCACTACAGGTTTTACCTTTGATTTAACAGGTGGACGGGCTACCTATTAAGCAAATCAAAAAAACACATAAAAACAATTGCAATCTTATGAAAATCCTTTATTACGAAGAATCAGGTAAACCTTTGCCGGGATTAGTAACTCCTGATGGTATAGTTCCTTTAAGTGAACATTTAACCGATTATTATGGGAAGTATCAACATCGGCCATTAACCAATGACGATATCATAGCATTAAAAAATTCTGATCTTGCAGTTTTGGATCCTAATGATATACTTCAAGAGGATGAGATAGAGATTTGCCCATGTGTTCCGATGCCTTCTAAAATTATTTGCATTGGATTAAATTATCGAAAACATGCCATCGAAAGTGGAATGGCTATACCGCCTATACCTGTTGTATTTTCAAAATATAACAATACGCTTACTAAATATGGTTCTGATATCCCTTTAGGAACAGAAGGTGAAGAATTTGATTATGAAGTAGAGTTGGGAGTTATAATTGGAAAAAAAGGTAAAAACATATCGAAAGATGATGCTTTAAGTCATGTCTTAGGGTATTGTGTGGCTAATGACCTTTCTTGTAGAGATCTCCAATTAAGATCATCACAATGGTTATTAGGAAAAAGTCTGGACAGATTTCTTCCATTGGGAAAATATTTGGTTACGGCTGATGAAGTTGGCGATCCACAAAATTTAAAGCTTACCTGTACATTAAATGGAGAATTGAGGCAAAATTCAAATACTGCTGATATGATATTCTCAGTTACTGAAATTATTGAATTCTTATCGCGACATATGACACTCGAACCGGGTGATTTAATTATAACAGGGACCCCTGAAGGTGTAATTATGGGGTTGCCAGAGAAAAACTGGTTAAAGCCTGGAGATATCGTTAAAGTTGAAATTGAAAAACTTGGATATACTGTAAACAGAATGGCATAATACTGTAATAATTCTTGATTTACACTGGTAATAATTTTTATATTATTTCGAATAGGGGTACATTCGCATTAATGAACCCATTTAAACAGTTAAATATGATGTCTGATAAACAGTTTGCAAGTCAATTGCGAACTGCAAAAGCCATGTTTAACCGTTTTTTAGCGCTTCAATCCGCCTTAGGCGATTCTTTTCTTAAAAGTAGCAAAGACTTCATTCATTAAGCCCCAACCTTTTTAACAGGTCTGGGGATTATTATTTATTTTTTTGGATTACCATGCCCGCAGTCTGAAGGGTACTGTTAATCTATTGTTTTATTTTTTCAATCATTTTCAATTTAAACATAGTTATGGCTACATCAATCATATTATCAACAGGAATATTCGATCTATTAAAAGACCACATCAGGAGAAGGAAACTAAGCAAATACAATCAGGAGAAATTGGAACTCGAACTTCGAAACGCAAGGCAGATCTTAAACAAGGATATTCCGGCAGACGTAGTTACCGTAAATACCAAAGTAAGGGTTAAGGAGTTGGAAAGTGGTGAAGAATCTACCTATGTTATTGTTCCTCCGGCAAAAGCAAGAAGAAAGCACAATAACATATCCATTTTATCCGCAATTGGGGTGGCCATGGTAGGCTATAATCAGGGAGCAGAATTGAGTTGGGAAATGCCCGAAGGTGTGAAGAAATTCCGCATTGAAGAAGTAACCAGATTAAATTAAGTGCATAAAAAAACCGGCAATATTGCCGGTTTTTTTATGCGAATTAGAAGTAGTGGGGGACTAAAAATCTCCTGATAGAACAGAATTATTCACTGAGACTAACTATTCATGAATTCCTGAAATGCAGCTATAAATTTGCCTACATGATAACCATCCATCAATGCATGGTGTACATGAACTGAAACACTCATTTCTCTCTTTCCATTGGTCTCCATTAGCTTACCAAAAGAAATTTTAGGTACGCTATCCTTAAAAGAGAAAGACCTTGCGTGGGATAAAGAGGTAAAGTCTATCCAGGGAATGGCTGAATAATGAATTACATCGTCGCCAGATACCAGGGGGAAAAGCTGGGTGCTTTTCGAAACCCTATTCATTTCCTGTCTGGCAAGATTATAAAATAGCTCTGGATCTTCATTAAAATAAATATAGGAGAAACCAAAAGTATCGTCGGAGCGATTAATAGTTGCAGAAGCATTGATCTGATCATAAATCATCACTTTTTCATCCTCTATTCTGTACTTAAACTCTTCAATCGCGTTAACAGCTTTTAGAGATTGGTATAAATAATATAAAAAGAAGGACTGTCCGGATTCCTTTGCTTTGCGATAGGCCTTTGTACAATCAATTTTTGTAGTAATTCCAAAAAATGGTTCTTCAAATTTTCTAAAAAACTCAAAATGCTCTTTTCTCTTCCACCGGTCTATAGCTAGTTCTTTTTTCATTAATCGTGTAATATTTGATGTTGATCACAAAAGTAGAGAAGTTGGATCGATCTTAGCGCATTTATGTTGCCATTAAAGTAGAACATTTTCAATATTTATATGTTTGTCACTTATGGTATAACTTAAAGTCAATACTATGAAAACCTATTCTAATAAGATACTAATTTTGCTTGTATTTGCATCGTTAGTATTGTCGAGTTGTTCTGTTGAATATCGTGATAGACGTGAAAGAGAGCGAAGAGATCGTCGAGACCATCGTGATCATCGCGGTAATGATGGTTATCATTACAAAACATTCTAAATAAAAAGAAGGTGCAAAAAGCACCTTCTTTTTATTTAGAATTGAACCTTCAGGCTAGGTTAAGCTCATTTCATCCCCGAATCAACCCTGAAAGCAACTTTGCAAATGGCCCCATATGAAATGATCTGGTCATTTTTTACGTGCACCTTAAAATCCTTTACATAAACGGAGTCAATGTTTTTTACAGTATGTGATACCTCTTTAACTGCATTTTTGACAGCATCTTCAAAACTACTTTCTGAAGAAGCAATTACTTCTATTACTTTTACAATGCTCATAACCTTAAAATTTTAGTTATCTAATTTTGCTTTCTAAGGAACAATAGAGGAGCGCTTTAGTTTTAAGATATTGATTGTTGGACTTCAAAAGCTTTTTGGAGATGTTTTTCGAGTATTGGTAAATATTTTTTACCAAAATCACTGATCAGTACATCCGGACTCCGGCTAGTTCCCCTGTAAAGCTCAATATACTTTCTACTGTTCTCCAGCATCATTTTGAGGTACAATTTTTCGAAGTACTTATTTTCCATTTGTCTCATTTCCTCAACCTGAATTTGCTCCTGCCGGGATAGGGAATCTGGAAGTTTTAAACCTTTAGTTACTGAAAGTTCTTTAAGTGAATTTAAAATTAGCTCCTGGTCAGCCGCCATAGATTTACCAAAATCTCTTACCTCTGGGTGATCAGCTTTCACTGCCGCAAGCTTCCCCAATTCAATTTCCAGCATACAGCCGCGAGCGGCCTGCTCTATAAACATGATGCCTTGAATCTTATTCTCCAATGCACTACCAGTAGATTCGGATTTATTTGTATGCCTGCAACCTGGAAAGGATAAGCCGACAATTAAAGCCAGGAATAATAAAGAGGATCTTGTGTATTTCATATCAGTATTGATAACAAATACAAAGACCAGTGGTTTTTGTAAAAAAAAAAGAAATCTGTGACCTAAAATAATCATTTTTCTGTGTCTGTATCCAACTGTATCTGATGATTAATTTTGTAATCAAATGGTAAGTTATGAATAGACAAGATCATAAAACTAAGGATATAGAATTTCGTAAGGTGTATTTGTCCGATCTGAACGCTGTAGTCACCCTATATCAATCATCTCAAATAACAGCTACAAAACTAACAACAGATTTTGGTCTTCCACTAAGTATTGCCAGTCAGGGTAATGAAATTATAGGCTTTGGCTTTGCTTCAATCAATAAATTGGGTGAGGTAACGTTAAATTCCCGTTGTATAAAATTAGCTGATGACTTAGGTATCGGAAATACACTGGAAGAGCAAGCGAAAAAAACACTTCATTCAACATTTGAAGACATCAGGGGGGATCATACCAAATTAAAGCATTCCATTCAGAAATTGGTTGACTGGCTAAACAATTGCTATTAATCAGATTTCTGAAGAGGGGAGGCTCAGGTGATACAGTTTTTTTTTATATAAATTTACAAGGCACAGTATGTCAGTTCAAATGAAAAAGGAATCCTTATATCTTAAAATTGCAAAAGTAATGGAGGAGCAGATTGCGACCGAAACTTTAAAGCTTGGCGATAAGCTTCCATCCATTCGTACAGTACAAAAACTCTACAATGTAAGTATAAATACTGCTAAGCAAGCCTACATGGAACTTGAAAGTAAATCGCTTATTGAACCGAGGGCCAAGTCAGGATATTTTGTGAGCAAAGCATCTATGCGAAAGTTTCCACTCCCATCGATAGGAAAACTTAAATCTTCAGATCAGGAAAAGGACCCGGAGGACCTAATTAGTAAGGTTTTTAATACATTTAATGATAAAACGATTACCCATTTTTCATTGGGAGTTCCAGACAAAAGTATGCTTCCTATTGCAAAATTGAACAAAGGGGTGATCGATGCTGTACGTAGAATTAATGACGACTGGACGAGCTACGAACCAGTACAGGGTAGTATTAACTTTAGAAGAACTGTAGCCAAATGGTCGTTGGTATTAGAAGGTAAGCTTACTGAAGATGATATCGTTACCACATCCGGTACAATGAATGCTATTTTTAACTGTCTGATGGCTGTAACCAAACCTGGGGACACTGTTGCTATTGAGAGCCCTGTTTACTTTGGTATTGTGCAAATCATAAAATCTTTAGGATTAAAAGCAATAGAAATTCCCACTCATCCCATAACCGGTGTGGATTTAGAAGCCATTAAAAAAGTACTACCACAATTAAATGCATGTTGCTTCATTAGTAATTTTAGTAATCCACTAGGGTGCCTGATGCCGGACGAGCACAAGATAGAACTTGTCAGGATGCTTACAGAGCACAATATTCCCTTGATCGAGGACGACCTTTACGGAAATCTTTTCTTTGGTGCTACAAGACCAAAGCCTTGTAAGGCTTTTGACGAGGCGGGTATCGTATTGTGGTGCGGGTCGGTATCTAAAACTTTAGCACCCGGATACCGGGTAGGTTGGGTAGCTCCAGGAAAGTATAAAGTGAAAATTATAAGGCAAAAGTTATTGCAAACTATTTCAACTCCCACTTTGTATCAGGAAGTGATTGCTGATTTTATGGAGCATGGCAGATATGACCATCATTTACGCATGCTGAGAAGTAAGCTTTATACAAATTGTCTGAAATTCCAAAGAGCAATCGAAGAGTACTTTCCGTACAATACTAAAATATCTCAGCCCCAGGGTGGTTTTATGTTGTGGTTAGAGCTGGACCAAAAAATTGATACCGCCGAATTGTTTGATATGGCCATTAAGCAAAAGATAAGTTTTGCACCTGGTAGGATGTTTACACAGTACAACCAGTACAACAATTGTTTGCGACTAAACTATGCATTGGAGTGGAACGATAAGGTAGATGCCGACTTAAAACGGTTAGGTCGGATCATTAAAGCTATGATCGCATAATATATTTTTAACTCATGAAGAAACAGGTTTAGAATGATAGATTTAAAAAACTTTTTAAGACAACCATATCCATTTCCTGACAGGACTGCCATAGCTGCTTTGGTAATTGGGGTAGGGATAGGTTTGTTGATGCTTTTATTGCAGCCCTTTGGCCTTTCCAATGTTTTTGTACAACATTATCACTTATTTTTGGCAGGTTATGGATTAGTCAGTTTCTTAGTTCTTCTTTTTAACGGCCTGTTAGTCATTAAGCTTTTTTCAGAATTTAACTGGAATATCATCCGGCAAATTTCCTGGAGTTGTTGGTCGGTATTTTGTTTAGGAATAGCAAACTATGCTTATACTTTTGAAGTGATGGATGATTTTCCATTTAGCATCTCCGCTTTACTTACCTTTCAGGTTTATACCTTTTTCATCGCAATTATTCCAATCACAATTTTAGTGTTGATCCGGCAAAACAGGCTGCTTCGCATGAACAAAAATGCTGCGGAAGTTTTAAACAATAATTTAACACCTACTGCTGTCTCAAAAGATTTTGCTGAGACTGTTGTCTTAACTGCGGAGAATAACAAAACACAATTGGACATTAAGGTGGGCGATCTTGCTTTTATTGAATCCGAAGGAAATTATATTCAGGTTTATGCCCGAGAAAACGGTTCAATAGCTGCAACAACAATTCGGAGTAGTATCGTAAAGGCGGAAACCGAATTGGCCGGTCATCCTCAAATGATAAAGTGCCATAGAGCTTTTATTGTAAACAGCGATTTTATTGAACATATTAAGGGCAATGCCCAGGGGTATCGCTTAGGAATCAAGGGCAGCAATAAAGAAGTTTATGTGTCAAGACAGTACACCAAACTTATTAAATCTTGTTTTTTATCACAAAAACGTGCAGTTCATCCCTAAAAGTTTATCCATTGATTTCTTCCTGCTAACATTGCTTAAGAATTCAAAAACTAAGCAAAATGGATATACTATTCAAAATGTTTCTAATGCTACATATTGTAGCAGGAACCATCGGCTTAATGAGCGGAACAATTAATATTATTGGTAAAAAGGGTGGTAAAAGACATCGGGTTATAGGGCTGATTTTTCTATACAGTATGTTGATAGTGAGTGTGTCAGCATTTGTGCTTTCGATTCTTCATTCCGACTATTTTCTATTTATTGTAGGGGTCTTTACTTTATACATGACTTCATCAGGGACCCGATACCTGCATTTGAAAAACCTTTCCAAAGGACAAAAACCTGCAACAATTGATTGGGTGCTTACTTACTTTATGCTGTCTTTTGGTGTTTTGTTCCTGCTTTTTGGACTTTATCATTTGGTTAATAAAAATTCCTTCGGAATCGTGTGTATTGTTTTTGGGATAATTGGATTAAGAATGGTGCGTACAGACTTCAGAAATTTCAGTGGAAATACTGAGATTGCAAATGCCTGGCTTGTTGCTCATATTCAAAGAATGGTTGGTGCCTACATTGCTACATTAACCGCTTTCCTTGTGGTAAACAATAAGGTAATCCCTGCTTATATCGCCTGGTTGCTTCCAACTGTGATTATGTTCCCTTTAATTGTGATGTGGGTGAAAAAGTATAAAGTTATAAAACGACCTGTTGTCAGTAGAATCAGAGCTGAATTGTAATCGGCTCAACTTAAGCTTAAGGTAACTCCGCCTTCCTTATGCAATTAGAGCGCGGTGAGTCCGCCTTTTTCCAGTAAAAAGGCGGACTCACCGCGGACTCATGGCGGACTCATTGCGGATTGATACCGAGAGCATATCGACAGTTGTCTTATCCGTATATAGCTATACAGGTCATATAGAACGATTAACCATAGAAAGGGAATTGCTTAAAGAGGGGAAAATGTTTTGGTAGATAGTACTAAAATTACATTGATTATTTGTAAATTCAGGTATAAAATAATCAGTTACCTATAGAGGTTATGATAAATACTATAGAATCTTTACCTGCACCAGCTCTACGGGACTATATCAAATGTTATGGGCTGCGTGAAGTAGATACTGAAGGTCAACAACTACATTTAGCTATTCATGCTATTGAGCAATCGTTGATGCCTTTTTGGTTAAGTTCAACTCCTTTACAGCACATCACTGAGGCCGGTATTCGTACAATAGACATTAAAAAACGTTGGTTATTGGGCCTTACCAGTTCTTTTCAGGGATATCAGGTCTACAACGGTAGGTATCGGTTTTTTAACGTGCAGTTCAAAAATAATGGCTTTTATAGTATTTTTAAAATTCCAATGCCTTATATAAGTGATCAGTTATTAATTGGCGATGATGTAATTGGTAAAGATCTTCAATTCCTGCAAGAACAACTGGAAGAGTCTACCAATATGGAAGAAATGAAAAGCGCAGCTGATAGTTATTTTTTAAAGGCATTATTCAAAAAAAAGCAGGGTTACAACAATGATCGGATTACTACGACAACCAATATGATCGCCCAATACAACTATCAAATTGATATAAAAACACTAGCTCGTCAGGTGAACATGAGTCTAAGAGGTCTTGAACGACATTTCTATGAGCAGGTGGGGACCACACCTAAACAGTATAGTAAAATTGTTCGTTTTAATAAATCTCTTCTTTTAAAAACACTTCATCCTGAAAAAAAATGGACGGATATAGCGAATCAATATGGGTATTTTGATCAGAATCACCTTATTAAAGATTTTAAAGTTTTAGCAGGTAGTAGCCCATTTAATTTTTTAGAAAAATTTCAACCCCTGCCTGAATTCCTGCAGGAAAATTTCTAAGATATTGATCGACGAATTATTTTTAATTTTACCTTGGATTTAGACCTTAAATTAACCCCGGTATTATGGCAAAAAACAAAACCACTGAAACCAATCTGAATGTTCGTGATTTCCTTGAAAAGGTTGGTGAACCGTTAAAACGTAAAGACTGTTACCTCATTTCTGCGCTTATGGAGAAACAGACCGGTTTCGAACCTAAAATGTGGGGACCTTCAATTGTAGGTTTTGGTAGTTATCATTACAAATATGCCAGCGGCCATGAAGGGGATGCCCCTTTGATTGGATTTTCTCCGAGAAGTACGGCAATTGTGTTGTATATGGCCTCAGATTTTGAAGATAAGGAAGAACTGCTGAAGCAATTAGGAAAACATAAAACAGGAAAAGGCTGCATCTATGTGAAAAAATTAGAAGGGATCAATATTCCTGTCTTGACAAAGATGATTGACTACTCGGTGGCCAACATTAAAAAGGCTTTTCAGGATAAATAACTCTTATAGCCCTCAGCTTTCATTTCTCGAGCTTTTTTTAGTGGTTCTGCAATTGCTACCCCTTTAATCTTAATTTTACTTACTATTGTAAATAGTAATGGTCCATCTATAATAGCCAATAATTTAGATATATGAATAAAACTCCGATTATAAGTATAAAGAATTTAGTAAAGAATTATGGTACAAAACAGGTATTAAAAGGGATTGATCTCGATATTTATCCGGGTCAAATCATTGGGTATATTGGACCGAATGGAGCGGGAAAATCAACCACAGTTAAGATTCTTATCGGACTTATTCCCGACTTTGAGGGGACTGTAACCATTAACAATATAGATTTGCAATCAGCTCCACTTGAAATCAAAAAGATTATTGGCTATGTTCCTGAAAATGCTGAGCTATATGAAGTGTTAACTCCAATGGAATATCTTGACTTTGTTGGACAATTACAAGGAATGGACAATGCTGTTATTACAGAAAGAGCTATAAAGATGCTACGTTATTTTAACCTGGAAGCAAATAAAGACCAGCGTATGGATACTTTTTCAAAAGGTATGCGACAAAAGGTTCTTCTGATATCCGCTTTGATTCACAACCCTCAGATCATTGTCCTTGATGAGCCATTGTCTGGACTTGATGCCAATGCTGTTATTTTGGTTAAAGAGATCATTTCATTATTGGCAAAAGAAGGAAAAACAATATTCTATTGCTCCCATATGATGGACGTTGTAGAGAAGGTTTCTGACAGGATTGTTTTAATCAATGATGGAACTATCATTGCTAACGGTACTTTTGATGAGTTGCAACAAAATCAGGGAGAAAGTCTTGAAAAAATCTTCTCAAAACTTACAAATAAAGAACATGCTGAGCATTCCACTTCTAGCTTTTTAAACGTTTTTGAGTAAGTTTTATGAACAATTTTATTATTAAGATCATCATGCTATTTGCCTCATTGATGAAAAAATGGGGAATAGACACCAATCAACTAAAGGTTATTCTGGCTACAAAGCTGACCATGGATGACAGGCGCCCCAATACATTTACCCATGCAAAGAAAAATAAGGGTAAACCGGTAAATGGTGTAAATATGATGAGCCTGATCATATCATTCTTTATGGGAGCGTTTTATATCATGTTTCTGGCTTTGTTTGATATGCCCTTAGTGGGACATACAATATATTTCACCCTGATAATGGTTTCGCTTACACTGACACTTATCTCAGATTTTACTAGTGTACTCATAGATACAAGGGATAATTATATTATTTTGCCCCGAGCGGTAAGTGATCGTACTTTTACTGTTTCGCGTATCTTGCATATTACGATCCATGTATCAAAGCTGGTATTTGGTCTTACCTTTCCTGCCTTTGTTTATATACTAATCAGTGATGGTATATTAGCTGGGTTAATGTTCGTGGTTGAGGTTTCTTCTGCAACTCTGTTGAGTATTTTGTTTGTAAACATCATATACCTGATTGTCCTTAAGGTAACTACTCCCGGAAAGTTCAAGGATATCATTGCTTATTTCCAAATTGCCTTTGCTGTACTGATCTTTGTGGCTTATAATACCTTACCCAGGGTTTTAGACATGAGCGCGATTGAAAAAATCAACATGATACAGATTAAAGCAATCTATATTATGCCTTCTGCCTGGATTGCCGGCTTGCATCAGCTTGCCATCAATTGGCGATACCACCCTGAGGTGATCCTGCCGTTTTCTGTGTTAGCTGTGCTAAGTCCTCTTATTGGTATATGGGTAGTTGTTCGTTATTTAGCTTCTGGTTTTAATAATAAACTGGCGGAAATTAGTGGGAGTGAGGGAGATAGACAAGAAGTAAAGGTAGTAGCAGAAATCAAAAAAACAAATTTAAGGCTAGAAAAACTAGCCGGTTTTTTTACCAGTTCTTCCATTGAAAAGGCGGGATTTAAAATCGTTTGGATGTTAACTTCCAGGTTTAGGGAATTCAAGGTTAAAGTATACCCTTCATTTGCATTTATCCCTGCTTACTTTGTTTACTTTGCGTTATCTGGTAATAAACGCTTGGGCTTGGCCGAAAAATGGGAACAACTAAAAAATGGAAATAAATATACAATCCTGATTTACATGACGGGGTTTATTCTGTTAACCATATTTCAAAACGTGATTTTCAGTGACCGTTACAAGGCGGCCTGGATATATCATGTAACTTCTGTTCATACTCCTGGAGAGATTCTGTCGGGAATGTATAAGGCCATAGTGGTCAAATTTCTATTCCCTTTTATTTTATTGATTGCCATATTTTGTATCAGTATATGGGGTCCTGGCGTAATCAATGATGTATTATTTGGTTTTTGCAACTTAATCATTGTCGGAATCCTGATCGCCCTGTTCACAGCGAATAAACTTCCTTTTTCTGAACCAGAGGCTAATCATGCTAAATCAGGAAAGTTTATTACCAAAATGTTTTTGATGTTGCTCATGTTTGGAATGGGCGGAATACATTATTTTATTGCTCGATGGGAATGGCTGATTTGGACACTTCTGTTGATCAATTCACTGGTATTGTGGCTGATGCTTAATAAGTACAGAGCACAAAGCTGGCAAGAAATTGCAGTATATGAAGGGGAGTGAATACGTTTTAATACAATATTAATTATAATTAACTATTTCTTAAGCTTAACTTGGCAAAAATTATGTTTGGTGGTCTTTCAAGACCCAATTATAGCATAAAAATATCAGCGTATGTTAAACAAAATTTATCAAAGTAAACCTGTCAAATAATATTATGAACATAAATATTATTAATAATTATTCAAAAGTCAAATTATCTTTATTTATTGTACCCACATTTTTTTTAATTGCAATTGTTGTATTCCTTTATAAAGAAGACGCTTTATATGCTGATCGATACGTGCAGATTCAAAAGGATTGTTTCTTTTTTCTGAATTCAAAATTATCACAATTTCCAGATACACTATTAAACCTTACGCAGCTTGGAAATGAGATAGTTGTATTGTCCATCCTAAGCATTTTTATTATATATGCTCCTAAAATTTGGGAATGTTTGATATCAGCTTCACTTGTTTCGTGTATAATTTCTATTTCACTTAAAAGAATATTTTCAGTACCAAGGCCTTCTATGGTATTTGATAATAATAGTTTTGTTATCATTGGAAAAAAACTAACCGGATACAGCAGTTTACCTTCTGGACACTCAATTACAGTTTTTACAGTACTTACTGTCCTGTTGTTTGCATTTATGCCTCAGAGGTTAAAAAACAAAATTTTATGGTTTATTTTTATAATCGTTGCAGGATTGATCCTTGTGTTTACAAGGGTAGGTGTAGGAGCACACTATCCGCTTGATGTCATTATAGGCGGAACCATCGGATATATCTCGGGGCTTTTAGGTATTTTAATCAATGAAAAATATAAAATTTGGACATGGGTCAACAATAAAAAATACTATCCAATTATTATTGGACTCTTTCTGATTTGTGGTATTTCCTTGGTAAGTAGAATATTGAGTGAAAATTTGATCATATTCTATTTATCATTAATCACTTTAGTCATTTCTCTATATAAAACTATTAATGTTTATGTTAAAAAATAATTTGAAAATAACTCATTTTGCTTTGTTAATGAGTTTTCTTAATTTTTTATTCTTTCATTTCCCTTTTTACAGCTTTGTCTTCAAAAATGTTGATTATAAAAGTTTGAATGGTATTGTTCTCATCATTAGTTTAATTGTTCTAATGCTGGTTCTAAATGCATTTGTTTTTTACCTGATTTGTTTTCTGTCGCGGTTTGTTGGGAAATCTTTATTGGTCATATTCTTTATTATTAACGCAATTGCAGTCTACTTTATTAATACTTATGGTGTTATCATAGATAAAACTATGATTGGTAATATACTCAATACCAATTTTTCCGAGTCTAGCAGTTTTTTTTCAATAAAATTAATAATCTACATCATTCTATTTGGTGTCCTTCCTGCCATTTACATCATTAAAGTCAAAATAATAAATGTAACATGGAAGAAATTTGCAATCACCTCCTCGCTTACCTTATTGTTTGTTCTGGTTTTAGTACTTGCTAATGCGAGTAATTGGCTATGGATTGATAAAAATTCAAAAGTATTGGGTGCGCTGGCAATGCCCTGGTCTTATTCCGTAAATACGGGTCTTTTTTATATTGACAAACATAAAAGTAATGAAAAAGAAATTTTGCTGCCAGATGCTACAATAAAAGATAGCCAGAAATCGGTCGTAGTCTTAGTCATAGGAGAGTCTGCCAGAAGCCAAAATTTTTCTTTATATGGCTACAAGAAAAACACGAATCCACTACTTTCCAAAACGCCTAATTTATTTCATTTTGATGCTACTTCTTGTGCTACTTATACTACCGCAGGTGTAAAATGTATTTTAGAACATACAAATACGGATAAGTTGTATGAAATTTTACCCAATTATTTATATAGAAATAATGTAGATGTTATTTGGAGAACCACTAACTGGGGAGAGCCACCAGTTCATATCAAGGAATATCAAAATAAAGATGCTTTAATGCAAAATTGTAAAGGTGAAGGATGTAATTACGATGAGGTTCTTTTGACTGGACTAAAAGACCAGATACTAGGTAGTAAAAAGAATAAAATACTGATCATATTGCATACAAGTACAAGTCATGGACCTACATATAGCAAAAAGTATCCGCCTAAATTTGAGGTTTTTAAGCCTGTATGTAATAGTGTTGAATTGGGGAATTGTTCTCAAACAGAACTAATCAATGCTTACGACAATACGATTGTTTACACAGATTATATTTTATCTAAAGTAATTGAAGATTTAAAACAATTAAAGGAATATAAGAGTACTATGATTTTTGTGTCAGACCATGGCGAATCTTTAGGAGAAAAAAATCTATATATGCATGGGGTACCTATAAGTATTGCTCCTAAAGAACAATATGAGATTCCTTTTATTGTTTGGGTATCTGATGGTTCAAAACAAGTCAAGTCTAATAAAATATTGTCTCAGAACTATGTGTTTCATAGTGTTTTAAATTTTTTAGGCATACAAAGCCCTATTTATAATGAGGAAATGAACATTTTTAAATAATTAATATTTTTAAGAATAATATTTTAACATGCATGACGCGAGAGATATAGTTTTTTCAAAACAGCTAATGATCAGTCCTTACTTAAATCTAAACTGACGAAGAAATTGGTTCCTTTGTTCAATTCGCTTTCAAGCCAGATTTTTCCATTTTGTAGTTCTACATAGGTTTTAGTTAGTTTTAACCCTAAGCCTACACCTTTTTCTTTATTGGTTCCATAAGTCACATTACTCTTTAAAGAAAATATAGACGACTGCTGATCCTTTACAATACCAATGCCATCATCCTTTATGGATAAGATACATTTGCCATTCAGACCAGATATGCTTAGGACCACTGTTCCGCCCGGTAAAGAAAATTTTATGGCATTGTTTAATAAGTTCCTGACAACAAGCTGCAGCATATCAGGATCTGCAATTACCTTAAGGTCTTCGTCTGCCAAAAAAATAAGATTGATTTCTTTTTCCTGCGCTATGCTTTTTTGCAAACTCACAGTATGTTTTAAGGTTTCATAAATAAAAATTGGACTTAGGTTTACCTTAATTTCATCCATTTGATCCTTGGCCCATGACAATATATTCTGAAGCATTTCGGAGGTTTGTCTGGTAGAGGATAGTAGTTGTCTTTCGATTTCCATTTTTTCTTCACTGCTGATATCGATTTCATTAAGTAGAGAAAGGTGGGTTTCTATAGATGATAGTGGTGAGTTGAGATCATGGGCAACGATTGAGAATAATTTGTTTTTGGTTTGGTTGCTGTTTTCTAAAGCAATAAGGCTTTTTTTTGCCAGCTCTTTCTCCCGATTGTAATTTTTTTTCATATACATCGTAATGATGGATATCAAAATTACAACTTCAAAAAATGTTTGTGCTGTATCTATAAGTTTATGCTGCTTGTCAACATAAATTGTTTTTACCATTTCAGGGTGCAAATATTCTATGGTTAAAAGGATAGCCAGGAAAATGAAGTTTAATGGTATCCATATCCAGAATTGCTTTTTTGGGGTTACCGTACTGAGGATGAAAATTATGACAACAAATGTAAACAGATTGACCCCGTTGGATGCATCCGATGCAAAATAGGTCCCTCCACAAAGTAGGTTAAATGCGATGGCAAATATTCCAATAGCTATGTTTAATTTGTCCTTATATCGCGACAAATAATAACCAAAAAACAGAACGGCAATTAAAGGAATCATTAGGTAACCATATAAATCTAAGCCAAGAGCAAAATTTATTATGGCATTTAAGGAGGCGACTATGGTTGCAAAAATACTGACGGAATTAAAAATGCGGGATTCCAGGGAATAACGCAATTCATCTCCAATTAATGCAGACCAATTTTTTTTAATCAGGTTTGGGAACATCAATTTAGATTGAGCTAAATTCAAATATAGAAAATAATTTGACTTTGGTGGTAACTTATGAACGGTTACCCGTCAAAATGCAAAAAGCCTGCTATCGTTACGATTTGCAGGCTTTTGTACTTTTGGAGGCCTTCTCGGCGGGGGAGTCCATTACAATACCTTAGTGGTATTTTTTTTTATTTTGAAGCATATTTACCAAAAACAGTAATATTCTAAGTCTTGTAGTTGCTACTTCAGTAAGTATTCATAGGCGGGAATGACATGAATAATTTTTCCATTTTTTTCAAATTGATCTTTTTGTGAAATAGTGACTAAGGTTCCTTCCTCAATATTAAATAATTCCAGGGCTTCAATCATGCCACTGATTTCTCTATCCAGGTTATCCGGGTTTAATTCATAACAAACCTGAATGGCTTGATGAAAAGCCCCATTTTTAAATGCAATAAAATCACATTCTCCTTTTTCCGAAAAGTAATAGATCTCTTTATAAGTTCGGCGAAGATGCAAAAAGATTAGATTTTCGAATTTACGCCCATTGTCTTCGGTAAAAGATCCCGAATTGACGTTGATAAGGCCAGTATCAATTGCATATACTTTTCTTGGATTTGCAATTTGTTTTTTTAAAGAGTAACTAAACTTGGGTACAAAATGCAGTAAATAAGAATATTCCATATGTGATAAATATTCCAATACAGTACTGGTAGCACCTACTTCAAAAATGTTTTTAAGTTTATTACCTGATACTGGCTTTCCAACATTTGAGATTAAATACTGGGCTAAACGTTGTAATGTTCTGACGTCTTTGATGCTGTATCGAACTGCAATGTCACGGATCAGAATGTCTTCAAAAAGATGGTTTAAAATATCATCTGTTCTTTCTTTTATATATTCAGGAAAGCCACCAATTGCCAGATAGTTAATTAGTGACTCGGATGAAGGTTTTAATTTCTGGTAAGAGATAAACTCATGATAAGAAAATGGAAATAACTCTTTGGTAATATGTCGCCCCGTAAGTTTGGTTCCTAATTCCCTGCTCAACAGTGATGCATTTGAGCCAGTAACTACGATCTTATAACCTTCGTCTAATTTTTGCCGCACATATCTTTCCCATTCTGGTACAATCTGGATTTCATCAAACATTAAAATTGAAAGTTTCTGCTCTCGAATCAAATCATCTAACCTTAAGAAATCCTTGTTTTCAAATTCATATAACCTGGGGTCTTCGAAATTGAGGTACAGTGCTCCAGGATATTTACTGTTTAATAATTGAAATAACAAAGTGCTTTTTCCACATCTCCTTATGCCTGATACAATTAGGGCATGTGCAGCTAAATTTGGTAGCAAGGGAAGCGCATCTCGTTTTAGCCCTATGTCCTTGTTAGCTATGTTCAGGCTTTGCGCCTGGATGATTTGGCTGAGAATGTTTTGGGGTATCATATAAAGTGTTTGATACAAAAATACAATAGTTTTGTTTGGTAAACAAAGCTATTGTATTTTTGTATTGAAAAGCCTGTTTAATTGCTTTTATATGCACAATTTAAAATTATTGATAAACAAAACATTCTGCTATGTTTCTGAGGCATGATTGGTATAGTTGAATGGAAGATCAATTTCTGCATAATAAGGTATGTTGCAAGCGCATTCCGACTTGTTTAGTAAATATACCCATGTGACATTTCATGAATTAATATTAAACTAAAAATTATCTAGTTTAAAACCAATTCTTTTTCTTGGGGGATTGGGACGTTCTTGCTTCTCTAATCTAAGTAACGGAATACGATTTCCATATTTTTATCCTGATTGTCTACCTTTGTTTTAATCTTCTCTACTTCTAAGCGCAAGTCGGTATTGTCTGCTAAAATCTGGCGCATACGTGTGAAAATCCGCATAATCTGAATATTTACTGCTATGGCTCTATCACTGGATAACACTCCCGATAACATTCCCATGCCTTGTTATGTAAAGGCATTAGGAGCCTGTCGTCTGCCACCCCATCTTGCTATTCCATTTTGGAAGAGCAAGATTTTAAATTCATCATCATTTAAACGAAACATGAAATCATCAGGAAAAACTCAGCGCTCAACGCATCCCATTTTAAATTCGCAGTCAAACTCTGAGAACGCCTAAAGATCATATCCACCGTTCTTCTGAATCTTTCCAAATCGCTTTCATGAATGGTAGCCGTGTGTTTAGCAGTTTCTACACTGGTCTTCTCTTTTGAGGAAGTGCGGCGAGAGGAGGTTGTAAGGAGTCAGAGGGATATGTTTCACAAATCAATCAAAGGATTAAATCATAAGCATAAAAATCTTTAAAATATCCTATCTTGTCCTGACCAAGTAAACCCTAATGTGAGGTTAATTATAAAATGTAATCTAAGTAATTAGTTTTTGGTTACAATCACCTAATGGGATCTGAAAGCCCGGGTGTAACCTGTTAATCCAAACATCAGCAATGAACCATAAAAAGCCGCTGTACCGCAAAGAAAACAAAGTATCACTATCCAATAAATACAATGTCTCCACCGGCAGTGAATACCGCTACCACCGACATAGTAAAGCATTCCTGAACGATGACCGCAACCATAAATCCATGACCAGCGGCAAATACGGATACGATTACACGCCCCTGTTCAAATTCCTGCTTTCCAAAGTAGGCAGCGACTGGGACCAAATATATGCTGAAGCAAAAGCCAGGCTCAATGATCCGGCACCCATATTCTGGATGGTAGCCATGCATGAATCAGAACGTAGAAACCTAGTACGTCTTGGCGAATCGACCTACTATTCAGGACTTTTTGTCAATGAAGACGGAAAACTAACCATCGTAAACCCGAACGTCTCCTCTTACGACTTTCCGGATCCATATCCCGGAGAAACCCTTTCCTTCAACGGAATAGTCATAGACAAAACCGGCAGCCAAACCCGGGACTAGAAAGCAATGTCATAATACAAGATGAAATAAGTAAGGACAATATTTAACAACCAATGAACCCCATAAAATGCCTCTTTACCCATACTAGCCCTGCTGTAGCTACTATTCATTACTGTGTATAATATTTCAATTTCCTCATTAAGATATTCCTCATGACCATAATATCTCAAGTCTTTTGATATATACTCTTCAAATATTGTGCGCATTTCTTCATCAATATGCTCCTGATAGAAGGGATCATCCAATAATAATTTAATCTGCTCACAAAATGGTTTTTCCATTTTTTTTACCTGAACCATGTTTTCGATAATCTGATCGAAGGGGGTAGTAGTTTGAAAAAAATAGATTGCATCGGCTAGATTTGAATAAACATCCCGTTTTGTCTGTAAATGTTTTGCACTCAACTGATAAGATAAAGAATGAGTTTTAAAATCTTCCAGGTTATTCTGCTCGATTGCCTTATTTAGGAAAAACCTGAACAGGTTAACATCTCTTTTATCTAAAATGTCGTTATATCTTACTATCTCAGCTTCTAAAAAAGTAATGAGTGGATAGGCATCTGTAGTACTATATTTTACACCATCGTAATCAAAAGTGTCAATTTCTAAAGCTCCGTTATAAATCTTTTCAAGGATGTTCTTGTCATTCGTTGCAGTATTCAGGCTATTGATATCAGCAGTGCTTGCCTGATTAATTAATTCCTCAAAGGTCAAATCCTGATCTGAAATACGAGCTTCAAAATCTTCCTCTGTAAAGTTATTATAAGGATCGCGTTCATCAAAATATCTTTTAAAGATAGCAGGATAGGAGTTTTCCTGCTCGATTTTTACATATTCATTTATGAATTCTGCAATACCAACCATAGCAGGCGGCTCGGCTCCATATTTAACATTCACCAGCAGTTGGTTTGTGATTAGCTCCTGAATGGCTTCCTTACCGGTAAGTAGATCGATTGCAATTCCATTATTAGCATTTCTTATCGGCTGATTTAACTCCATTAATTTAGCAACCCTCTGCTCTGTACTCGGATGTGAAGACCATTGATCCTCCAGTACCAATTTTGTTTTGTTAAATTTTTTGTAATTATCAATCGACAAGACTGGCAGACCGTCTTGTATTGGTAATTCTTCTAATGATGCCATTTGGTTAAGTACAAAATACTGTTGAGGATAAACGTCAACAGGCTTTTGTGACTCTGTGATTTTACTATCGTAATAATTGAAAACAATATTTAACGACTGATCAGCAAGTCCCAACCTTAATAGAGAGTTGGCTAAGGGGTGTGAGCCCGCTACGCTTGCGGCGACAGCATCAGCATGAAACTCCATTTCTCTTGAAAGTGCCATGTAATTTAAATTCAAAACTGTATAAACTTTTGTCAAAACATACTGAATACCTTGTATGACCATTATAGCTCCTTTTGCGAATAAGGCAAAATAATTACTTATGTTAGACCAACCATTTAGTAGTGATCCATAATCTTCATTATCATAAAGCATGTTGTAAATTACCTTGTTTACGTTATAAACATAGCTGCCAACTTTCATGCTGCGTTGAGAAAAATGCCCGAATTCGTGAGCCAGGATGGCTTTCAGCTCTATAACTGATACTGTATTCATAAGGCCTAAGCCTATTTGAAGGTTCTTCCTGACAGGGAAAAACATACTCCAAAAGTTAGAATCATAAAATACGGATGCATTAACATCCGAGGATAGGTAAACCTTTTTCGGAAAGGTCGTTTTTACTTCACTTACAATCACTCCAAGCATTTTAAACAACTCTGGTTGCTGTTGTTCATTAATTTCCACAAGGTGGCTTCTGTCTACTTTCTTTGAGCTGCTAAAGATGAATTTGATAAGGAAAAAGAAGATTAGAAAACCCATTCCTATGCAGCCAAGTGCTATCATTCCTGTAATGAAGGAGGCGCTAAATGTGACGATATAATAAGCGACAAAGCCGCATAGGAATATCACACCTATGCCCATAATAACCAAAATCAAGTAAGTGAATAAGAAAAGTATAATGGAAAGCACAGACTTGACTGCCATTTTTCTGAAATTTTCAGAAACATTGAGAACATTTTTTTGCATCTGGTCGAAATTTTTAACAAGATAGAAAAACATTGTTCTGATTATCTAGCTTTTTCTTTATTTTTTTAGATATATTTTTAATAATTCTTTGGAATCTTCATGTAGAAGAGCAAGCTGAAATTGGTTTTCGTGCGAAAATTGGCACCTCTTAAAATGCAAAAAGCCTAAAATCTTATGATTTTAGGCTTTGATTTTTTTCCGCGGAGAGCGAGGGATTCGAACCCCCGGACCTATGACAGTCAACAGTTTTCAAGACTGCCGCATTCGACCACTCTGCCAGCTCTCCGGGGGCAAAAGTACAAACTCAAACGTATTTTACAAATTAAGATTCAAATAAATTTCATTTTTATTTAAAAAGACCGTTTAAGGCTATTTAAATGAGTAAAAATGCCTTGTTGAGGTTACTATTAAAATGATTTTTCGTAAAGAAATGTGGCGATTTTGAAAACTGAACTTCTGTTTATCGGGCATATTCTGCTTAAAATTGCTTTTCAAGGCTCGGAATATGATCGGTTTTACCAAAGTTTAGATGTATTTGAATTTATGTTTGGTATATCATTAAGTTAATGCGTCATGAAAAATAATTCCAAGCGCATAACGCTCACCGCTGTGCACCTCGCTTACGCCATGCTTTATATTTACACGGTAATAGCCCTTTGCGCCTTTTTCGGGACGAAAATTTGTGGTGAAAATCAACATATCACCCTTTTTTGGTTTAAGTACAATAGCTTTTGACTGCATTCTTGGGCTTTGCTGTGTCAGTACAAATTCTCCCCCAAGATAATCTTCATCAGGTTCATTTAAAAACAATACCATTTGTATGGGGAAGTACACATCCCCATAAAGGTCTTGATGTAGTGTATTGTGTCCACCTTTTCCATATTTAAGGATAAGAGCAGTTGGCTTCAGCTGGTCATGCTTAGCACATAAGGCGAGTAGCTCCGACAAATGATCAGGAAATCTCGTTTCAATATGGAGAGCTTTCATCCAGGCATTAGCAATAGGTACTAAACGAGGATAAATGTGCTCACGAATGCGTTGAATGATATCAGGTAGAGGATAATTGAAATATTTATATACGCCTAATCCAAAACGGTAACGTTCCATTACAACAGTTTTCCTGTAACCCTCAGTATTTCCGAAATTTCCTTTTAAATGTTCACATTCCAGATCTGATAAAAGGTTCTGGACAACCACATAACCTCGCGTGTGCATAGCTTCTGTAGTAGCTGTCCAGTCTATTGCTGCTATTTTTTTTACAATATCTTCCATAATATAGATGCAAAAGTATTGCGCATTTAGCAAGCATAAAATCCGAAACTTGCGCTGTTTTACTTATCCGAAGTTGCTTGGGCTCTGCTATTGCCCGGATATATTTTTACAAAGCGAATGCCATGCGGGTTGACCTCCGATGAAAATTCCTGATCAGACGTAGCAACATCCTGCTGTCTCCATAAATCACGTACCTTTTGCTCACCACGTAATCCTAAGGTTTTCCAGTTCACAGTTATCTTCTCCACTTTTTTCCCAAGATTAAACAGACCTACAGCCATGGCGCCATCCTCCAGAGGTTTGGCATAAATCACCGTTTCTCCATTCTGAGCTACCACCATCCCAAACTTCCCCAAAGGATCTTGATTCACATCAATAACCTCGTCATTAGAAAGCAGGCTAATTGTAAAATCATCCAGTTGAGCCATATCACAGCCAATTAACAATGGCGACGAAAGTAAACACCATAAACTGATGTGGGTATATTGTTCATCGGCAGTCAGCTGTGTGTAGTGTAGTTTAGGGCCCCAACCCACCATGCCTACAACCAGCATATCCGGATCTACCCAATGGCCGGGACCAGAAAACGGAGCCCATTTAGTTTGATTAAAGCCCAACTGACACATTCTTTCCCAGGTATCCTTAATGTCACCTGTTGTTCTCCAGCTATTGGCCATCTTTTCCCATTGTGGTGCATCACCATATGGAGCACTGTTTGATAAGCTATAAACCACATCGCGCTTGTAAGAGCGCAAAGCATCCATCATCTCTTTAACATGGTACACATCATTAGGGTTCCAGTCGTATTTCAAATAATCTATGCCCCAGTCAGCCCATTGTTGAACATCATTTTTTACAAATGAGTATTTACCATGATGATAATTGATGGCATGTTTTTCTTTCCCCTGAGGATCAACAAAACGATAAAATTCATTATGCTTACCTTGTTTCACCCAGTCGTATGTACCATCAGCATTGTCCGAATAAGCACCAATATGACCTGCATAAGTTCCAACCCAGGGCCCTGAATAAATACCTATCTTCAATCCCATACGGTGTACATCATCAGCCAGGGTCTTCATATCAGGAAATTTGGTGTTTGGTTGTACAGCGTTGTACTTTCCTCCCCGTAATCCCTGCCATCCATCATCAATATTGATGTATTGCCAACCATGATTAACCAATCCTTTTTCCACCATTGCTTTGGCCGAGCTCATTACCTTTTCCTGGCTTACCGCATTACCCCAACAATTCCAGCTATTCCAACCCATAGGAGGCGTTAGCGCTATTTTATCACCGACGACAATACGAAACGTCCGCTTTGCTTCTCCCAAGGCATTTTTAGCTGATAGGATAAGCTCATATTCCCCAGGCTCCATGATTTTTCCTCTTATACGGCCCGAAGCTGGGTCTATACTTAATCCTTTTGGTAAATTCTGTGCTCCAAAACGCATCGGACGAATTCCTGTGGCGGGGATAGTATAAAGGAATGCAGAACCGGGACGTACCCCAAATATTTTAGTCCCATTGATTCGAGGAGTTTGAGCGGGGGCAGGGGTGAGGATGTACTTCTTTAAAGTATCCGGAACACCCTGTGCTTTTACCATGTTGTGGCTTAGACATAAGATTCCGAAAGAAAGTAAACATGTGGTGATCATTTGTTTCTTCATCATATTCTTGTTTAGTATCCGATTGCTTTTAGTGCCTGTTTGCCTAATCGTTCTTCTAATTGAGTTAAATATAAACTTGAAGGACCAACCTGAACATTTTGAGAATCAAAGATACCTTCCGGTAAGGTTGGGCCTGAGTTGTTAAATGGTCTTGGCAATGGTGTACTCTTTCCTTTACTGCCGATTACCCAATTGTAAGTGCCCGGAGGGATTTGATTGACATAGCTATTAGCTTCACAATTCCAGGCCACAGACCAGGCAGTTCCCCAACCATGACCAGAGCCCATGCTACCCCTGTTTTTGAAGTCCATGCCACCATTAGGCGCCTTACAATTATCTAAAAGCATACCTGTGCTCCAGCGTTGGTGACCTTCAATACGGCCATTACCAACAAAATTGCAGTTCAGGAAAACGATAGGGCCTGTTTGTCCGGCTCCTAAAGCTACATACCATACGTTGTCACCTTCTACCGAACAATGGTCCAATAGTATTTGTCCCGCATTGGGTGCAAACTCTGCCGGTTTTGAAGCCCCCTCATGTAAAGCTTTGCGAATAACTGCTACGCGTTGAATGGTAATCCTGCGTCCACCCGTGCCAACACTCTCCATCGTTTCCATCAGGTCCAGGTCCTTCAACCAGCAATCCTCTCCATTCAATCTCACAGCATAGTATAGTGATTTTGTATGGTTAACTGCTTGTGGGGGAGATACAATGCGTAAGTTTTCTAAACCTGCTTGTTTAAGTCGTTTTACATCATTTACCAATACCATAGTAGTTTCATCATTCGTATAATTTGCATCATATGAATCCACCAAAGGGACATCCAGGGTAATCTTATTACCATTTATAGCAGCAATACGACGTTCAGTAATCAATAAAGAACCCACTTTAATCCAGGTTTGAGGTTGGCCGTCACGTACCAGATCATTCATCTGCATGAAATTAACCCACTTGTCAGTAACCGGTTTTCTAACCTCTATATTATCGCCAACTTTAAATCCTGAAGCATTTGCAACGGTAAAGCTATTACTTCCCCCAGGGATATATTTATCTGTTATCTTAATGCCTTTTTCATCCTCATTGGCATTGCCTAAACGGTTACCTATACGTTGATTAACGGCATTTGATAAAATGATAGCCACATGCTTGTCACCACTCATCGAAATGATGCTTCCCGTTGCTGATTTGCCACTGCCACGAAGTACTACGCCATCAGCCATAATTTTTATCGTTTTGGAGCAAGGGTAGGTTCCGGGCGCTAATAAAACAGCTCCACGAAAGCCATTTTTATCTAAGGGCATTGCCGAAACCTGGTCAATAGCTGCTTGAATTAACGCTGTACAATCGGCATTAGCATCACTTAGCGGTTTAACCGTAACTTTTACAGGAAGCTCAGGCAATGCAACGCCGCCACCCATATAACCGGCATGAGAGAAATCCATGATCCGGTCTCCCTTAGGACTTTTCTTGTAAACCAGCTTGCCATCTGCCCCAAGGTAAACCCATTCACTTTTTCCGGGCTCCTTTTCTTTTTTGATGTCTCCGGCCCATACAAGAGCATTTGTGAGTAGTAAAAATAGCATTAAGCCTGTTTTTACCTGCGAAAATCTCGAATCAATACAGATCATAAATTATTGTTTTTTATCAGGGATAAAATCATGAAATTGCGCCATATCTAATGATATAGCTCACAACGAACTTACATAAGAACGATTGGTGTTTTATATAGAAAAATGGCTTTGTAATAAGCGATTTTAACATAAAGAAAATATGAATAGCAAATTTGACAGACAGCAGGAATTAGAAGACGACCTTATCCGGATCATACCCTTAAAAGCGGATCATTTTGAAGCTTTATATCAAGTGGCTTCAGATCCATTGATTTGGGAGCAACATCCCAATAAGGACCGTTATCGTCGTGATGTCTTTGAAACTTTCTTTGAGGGCGCATTAGCCTCAGAGGGGGCTTACCTGGTATTAGACAAGAAGACAGGAGCCGTTATTGGAAGTTCGAGGTATTATGATTTGGATGAAGCGCAAGGTGTTGTTGCTATTGGCTATACTTTTATTGCCAGACAATATTGGGGACAAAATTATAACCCGGCCCTTAAAAGACTCATGATCAATTATGCTTTTCAGTATCTGGATTCCGTTGTCCTGCATGTAGGAAGTCAAAACTTACGGTCCCAAAAAGCTGTAGAAAGACTTGGTGCTAAAAAGATCGATGAACAGGAAGTTGCCTATTACGGGGAACCAGCTAAGCTCAATTACATCTATCAACTCACTAAAGCTGATTGGATCTCCCGGTAATATAAATCTAAACTGCTTGCTGTTTCAAGTCCTGAAGAAATTGAGTAGGTGTTTTTCCGAATTCTTTCTTGAAAGCTTTTGTAAAATAAGATTGGGTTTGTATGCCCACCCTATACATCACCTCCGTGATTAAAACATCCTCACTGGTTAAGATTTCAGCCGCCTTTCTAAGACGGATAGATCTTACAAATTCGCCAATAGACTGCCCAGTGATGGTTTTGATCTTCTGATAAAGCTTAGTTCTGCTCATGCCAATTTTGCCACATAGATAGTCAATATCCAGATCGGGATTGATTAGCTGTTCATTGATGATCATTAAAAGTTTGTCCATAAACTCACGATCTTTTGTAGAGTGAACCAATTCTCTGAGTTCAGTACTGTGATCTTTTGAATAATGATCTTTAAGCTTTTGCCGTTGTTCGAAAATGTTTTTTATCGTGATTTGTAGCAGGTTAATGTTGATAGGTTTGGTGAAGTACAGATCTGCACCGGATTCGACACCTTCTATTTCGGCCTCAATACTATCTCTGGCTGTTAACATTAAAAATGGAATGTGGCTGGTCTCAATATCTTCCTTCAGCCGCTTGCAAAATTCTGTGCCATCCATACCCGGCATCATCACATCACTGATGATCAAATCCGGGTAAACATCCCTGGCTTTGATCAGTCCGTTGTATCCATCTTCAGCCTCCGAAATATGGTAGTTTGAACTTAAAGCTTCTTTCAAAAATGTCCGGAGTTCTTCATTGTCGTCTACGATTAAAATATGCCGCATACCTGAGATACCCAGTGTTGGGGTCGAAATCAGCTCTCTTGAGGTTGGCAGTGTATGTTGATCGGAGGCATAGCTAATACTTTCCAAACGGGTTCCACCATGCTCATTACTTTGACCCCATAACTCATCAGGAGTATAACCCTCTTTGTTGCACGGTAAGGCGATAATGATTTCTGTTCCAAGGTGCTTCTCGCTTGATACCTGGATGAAACCTTTATGTAACATAGTTAGACTTTTTACAAAAGCCAGGCCTACTCCAGAGCCCAGGTGAGCCTCAGTGATCCTGTAATAACGTTCAAACAAGTGATGGATAGAATCTTTAGAAATGCCAATACCATTGTCAGCGACACGAATGAAAACATACTGCTGAGCAGTATAATTGCTTTTAATGAATAGCTGATTTTCAAAACGTAGTGGCGATCCATCCAACGAATCTAAAATGTCTAAGCTCACCTCACCGCCAGCTTTGGTGTATTTTAAGGAATTGTTTACCAGGTTTAGCATAATCTTTTCAATCACATGACGATCAAACCACACCGATGTAAATTTACCCGTTTTGTTCACCTTAAAGCTGATATTTTTTTCAGCAGCCATTTCCCTAAACTCTTCGGCCACTTCATCTATAAACAGGCTTAAATTGCCCTCTATCACTTTTAATTTCAATGCCCCTGATTCTATTTTTCTAAAGTCCATCAGTTCATTGATGAGACTCAGCAGACGATTGGCATTTCTATGTATAGTCTTATAGTAATTTTGAAAAGAGGTATGAGCATCTTCTTTTAACAGTCGGTCTATCGGGCCAAGGATTAGTGAAAGTGGGGTACGGAATTCATGAGAAATATTGGTGAAAAACTGCAACTGTACCTGATGCATTTCTTCCCGTTTTTTTTCTTCCAGGGTTTTCAGTTCCAGTTTCCTTTTAAAACTAAGCAGTACATAAGCAATATAGATCACCAGGCCAATCGCGAGGATTTTGAACCACCAGGTTGCCCAATAAGGAGGCGATATTACAATGCGGACAGCAGTCCCTTCCGTATTCCATACATTGTCATTATTAGAAGCTTTAACCCGGAAGGTATAAGTGCCTGGGTCTAAGTTTGTATATAAAGCTTTTCTAGCGCTGCCATCATAATTCCAATCCTTATCAAAACCATCCAGCTTATAGGCATATTTATTGTTTTCGGAGACAGTATAATTGAGGCCGGCAAAGCTAAAAGAGAAAGTAGATTGGTTGTATGACAACTTAATTTCTTTCGTAAAACTGATATCATTTTGCAGTGGAGAGCCTTTGACATCAGGTATAATTTTATTGTTGAAAATTTGAAACTCGGTAAGGTAAACTGGCGGTATATACTTATTGGTCTTAATATCTTCCGGAAAGAAAGAGTTAAAACCATTAATCCCCCCAAAAAACATTTCCCCATTTCTTTTTCGCATACAGGCATTGGCTTCAAATTCCAGACTCTGAAGCCCATCAGCAGTATTGTATTTGTTAAAAGTTAAATGCTCCGGATTAAATTTAACAAGTCCTTTTGCTGTAGATATCCAAAAGTTTCCCCGTTCATCTTCCGTAATGCCCTTAATGAAATCGCTGGCCAGACCTGCCTTTTGGGTATAGATTGAAAAAGTATTTTTTATAGGGTTAAATAGATAAAGCCCTTTTTGTCCAACCCATAACCGGCCTTTATGGTCTATAAAGATGACTCTCAGGTCAGGTTTTTTCTCATTATTCAAAAAGTAATGCGTAAAGTATTTGGTTTCCAGATTATAGCAGTTCAGTCCACCATCATCCGTGCCAATCCAAAGGTTTCCTTTTTGATCTTCATTGATGGAAATAATATTATTTCCGATGAGTTTAGAGCCATTGCTGCCATGGATCAGTCGGCAAAAGCGGTTATTGCTTCTATCGAATAGGTTAAGCCCCCCATAATAGGTGCCAACCCATAAGTTTTTGTAGCTGTCCTCAAATGTTTTCTGTACATAATCGGAGCTGATGGACGATGGGTTATTAGCATCAAATAGGAATTTGGTGAAGGTCCCATTCTTCCTGTTCATCAAATTTAGTCCACCGCCCCAGGTTCCTATAAACAGATCCTTGTTGTGGTCTTCCATAATGTCTAAAACCGCATCCGAGCCAAGACTTCCTGCGGCATAAGGATTCGTTTTATAATGAACAAAAGAGTTGGTTTTCTGGTTAAATAGATTTAAACCACCGCCATCCGTTCCAATCCAAATGTTCCCGTTTGCATCTTCATGGAATGCCTTTACATCATTGTAACTCAGACTGTTTTTGTTGAGTTCCTGTTGGAATAGTTTAAACTTTTCAGAACCCGGACTGTACAAGTTAATTCCACCCCGGTGAGTTCCAATCCATAAATTTCCCTGCTTGTCTTCATACAAGGCCGAAACTGTTCTTTGCGATAGACTTGAAGGATCTCCCGGTTCATTCATATAATGTTGAAAGGTGGAGGTTTCCGGATTAAACAGGTCGAGGCCACCATTTATGCTACCAATCCATATTTCCTTGTTCTTACGGAAAACAATAGCCCTCACCAGATCGCTACCCAAACTGTTCCTGTTTTTCTCCTCGTGGGTATACTGTTTTAATTTTCCCGATGCGGGGCTATAACAAAGCAAGCCCTTTTCCTCTGTAGCCAGCCACAAATCTCCGGTAGGCGATGCCGTGATTACGCGAATCATAAACTTTTCTAATCCGGAAATGGATTTAAAAGTACCTTTTTTGGTGTTAAAATAGCTCAAACCATGATCTGTAGCCAGCCATAGGTTTCCTTTTTCATCAGGTTGTACATCATTGACATTGTTGCCGCCTAAGGATGTTGTTGCCGGATGATAACGGCTAAATTGATTTGTTGTAGGGTTTAATAAGTTTAGGCCACCACCTGAAGTACCAATCCATAAGCCCTTGGGACTTTCCTTAATTGATAATACTGTGTTGTTGCTCAGCGAATGGCTGTCTTTGGGATCGGATTGATACCTTGTAAAATTGTTCTTCTCCGGATTGAACCGATTAAGTCCGGAAGAAGTGCCAATCCATAAAGTATGTGCTTGATCTTCATAAATGCATCTGATGTAATTATCGCTGATGCTACTGCTTTCCTTACTATTCTGATAAACGGTAATCTGATTGCCATCGTATTTATTCAAGCCATCACGTGTACCAAACCAGATAAAGCCCCGATAATCCTGCAAGATACATTCAATAGTACTGTTGGATAAGCCATTTTCAATTCCAATATGTCTGAATTTCAAATTTTGTGCGCAGGCAGCTTTAAAGGCAAAGCAAAACAAGATCAGGATCGCACTTTTTCGAAAAGAAATCATCTGGTATTAAAGGATATATCGGGTTTATATTTTTATAAAGTTAAAAGAATTTATGACTTTAAAAGATAGAAAATCGGTCTAGATCGTTTAAAATAGCCGATATTATGTCGATTAGGACAAAAAAAATGAACAATAGAACCATTAAAAAAGAAACAAAAGGTTTTCATTTGTACCTACAACCTAACCAAATATTGTATGCATAATAACTCTACTTTTAGTTTTAAGAGTATCTGGCTTCTTCTGATGCTCTTTCTCTTAACTTTAAACCTGTATTCACAACAAAGGGTAACTATTACCGGAACGGTGACATCGGCAGATGGACTCGCGCTTCCCGGGGTAAGTGTTCGTTTAAAGGGCACAACTATAGCCACGATGACCAATCCCAAAGGAAATTTCTCTTTATCCATACCCGGGCTTTCAGGAATGCTGGAATTCAGTTCTATCGGCTATAAGGGTCAGGAAGTTGCAATTCGAAATTCCGGCACCTATCAGGTTACTATGCAGGAAGATGCTGCCGGACTAAGTGAAGTAGTGGTAGTGGGTTATGGTACGACCAGAAAAAAGGACCTTACAGGATCTATTGCCGTGGTTACTTCAAAAGACTTTCAACAAGGAAATATCACTACACCAGAACAAATGTTGGCAGGTAAGGTACCAGGAGTGTCTATCACCTCAAATGGTGGTCAGCCAGGAAGTGGCAGTACCATCCGTATTCGTGGTGGATCTTCTTTAAATGCCAGTAATGATCCACTGATTGTAATTGATGGTGTTCCGTTGCAAAGTGGTGGTGTTTCGGGGGCAACCAACCCATTAACTTTCATCAATCCAGATGATGTGGAATCTTTTACGATTTTAAAAGATGCTTCTGCTGCTGCAATTTATGGCGCCAGAGCTGCCAATGGGGTAATCATCATTACAACTAAAAAAGGAGTTGGCGGTGATTTTAAGGTAGGTTTCAATACCATAAACTCAATGTCAAAAATTATTAAAGAAGTAAAAGTATTAGATGGCGACCAATTCCGGACTGTAGTGAATGCCAACGGGACTCAAAAGCAAAAGGATATGCTTGGCGCTTTTAATACCAATTGGCAGGACTTGATTTATCAGGATGGTTTAGCTACTGATAATAACGTGAGTATGAGTGGTGGAATTAAAAAATTGCCATATAGACTTTCTGTGGGCTACCAAAACCAGACCGGGATTTTGAAGACAGACGAACTCCAAAAAACAACTGTAGCTTTTGTATTGAACCCTACTTTTTTTGACAATCACCTAAAGATAGACCTCAATTTAAAAGGTAGCGCACTGAAAACCAGGTTTGCCAATCAGGCTGCTATAGGCGCTGCAGTAGGTTTCGACCCAACGCAGGCTGTGTATACCAATAGAAGCGATTACAATGGTTATTGGGAGTGGTTAGATCCAACTACACCAAGTGGATTGGTTAATCTGGTGGTGAGAAATCCTGTTGGATTATTGGAGCAACGCCAGAACCGTTCTACTCCTTTAAGAAGCATTGGCAATCTTCAGCTGGATTATAAGTTCCATTTCCTTCCTGATTTACATGCAAATTTAAATGCCGGTTATGATATAGCCGAAGGTAAGGGGACAACTTTTGTTAATCAATATGCGGCAGAAACTTTTAATCGCCAGGGGATCAATACACAATACAGACAGGATAGAAGAAATACCGTACTTGAGTTTTATCTGAATTATGTGAAGGAATTCAAATCAATTAAAAGTAGAGTAGACGCGACCGCCGGATATTCTTACAACGATTATTTAACTAAAATTTTCAACTTTGCAGATTTTGACGCTAATGGCAATAAAATATTAAATTCTGAACCTGTTTTTCCTTTTGATAAACCTCAAAACAGGTTGATCTCTTACTTTGGGCGTTTAAATTACAATTACGACGAACGTTTTTTACTAACCGCTACCATTAGGAGAGATGGCTCTTCCCGCTTTGGACCAAATTATAAAAATGCCGTCTTCCCATCTGTTGCAGCAGCCTGGACATTAAAGAACGAAGATTTTATGCGAGAGAATAAGACTTTCTCAGCACTTAAACTTCGACTTAGTTATGGTACTACAGGGCAGCAGGATGGAATTGGTAACTACGGTTATTTGTCTACCTATAGTTTAAGTACACCTACTGCAGCTTATCAGTTTGGTAATGAGTTTTATCAGATGTACAGACCAAGCGCCTACATTTACAACATTAAATGGGAGCAAACAGCGACTACAAATGTTGGGGTAGATATGGGCTTTCTGGACAATAGAATTACGGCAAGCGTAGATTGGTACTATAAGAAAACCAGTGATTTATTAAATTTGGTTCCTCAGCCGGCCGGTACCAACTTTTCTGCCACAGCGGTTGTAAATGTCGGGGATATGGAGAATAGGGGGGTAGAACTAGCCCTAAATGTTGTACCTGTTAAAGGTGCAGATTTCAATTGGGATTTTAATTTTAATGCCACTTATAACAAAAACACCATTACCAATTTAACGGTAATTCCAAAAGATAAAAATTATGTGGGTGCACCGGTCGGACCCATTGCCGGTGGCGTTAGTGGCCAGTATGCCATGATTAATGCAGTTGGTAGTGGTAAGAACACCTTTTATCTGTTTCAACAGGTATATGATCAGTCGGGTCGTCCTGTCGAAGGGGTTTACATAGATCAAAATGGCGATGGTCTGATCAATCAAAATGATTTCCATAAAGGGAAGTCTGCCGATCCTAAATTTTTTCTGGGCTTTAGCAATAACCTGAACTATAAAAAGTGGAGTTTAAACTTTGTAATGAGAGCCAATATTGGAAATTATGTTTACAACAACATCAGTAGTCAGACTGGAAATTGGGCACAGATTGGGGGCTCAGCTGTTTTGTACAATGCTTCACCGAGTTATCTGGCCACTAATTTTAAAGCCCAGCAGCTATTCAGTGATTATTATATTGAAAATGCTTCCTTTTTAAAAATGGATAATGTCAGTTTAGGTTATCGCTTTGGAAAGGTTTTTCATAGTAAGGTAGGCTTGCAAGTCAATGCTGGTATACAGAATGTATTTACCATTACCAATTACAGTGGACTGGATCCCGAAGTTAGCTCAGGTATAGATAATAATCTTTATCCCAGACCAAGGGTCTTTTCTTTAGGCTTAAACCTCAATTATTAACCTATCAAACCCACAAGAAGATGAATCGTTTCAATACAAAATATATCACATTTGGCCCGCTAAAAAAGCTGGCACTGGCTTGCACCTGCATCCTATGGATGAGTGCCTGTAATAAACTGGATTTAACACCAACCAATGGTTTAACGGCAGATAAAGTATACGCTACACCACTTGGCTATAAACAAGCGCTGGCTAAAGTTTACGGCGCTTTTGCACTGACGGGGAATGCAACAACCGGTGCGCAGGATATTCCGGTAGAAATTATTAAAGATGAGGGAAACTCTGATTTTTTACGTCTGTATTGGAACTTGCAGGAACTTACCACAGATGAAGCCGCATGGTCATGGCAAAGTGATGCCGGAATTCAGGGATTACATGAGCTCAGCTGGTCTTCCATTAATTCTATTATTAATGGATTGTATTACCGTTCTTATTTCCAGATTACATTGTGCAATGACTTTATCCGTCAGTCTGCTGATGCTGAAGTATCAAAAAGAGGAATTTCCGGTGCTGATGCCGATAACATCCGTAAGTACAGGGCAGAATCCCGGTTTCTTAGGGCTTACCAATATTGGGTATTGATGGACCTGTATGGTAACCCACCACTGGTAACCGAGGATATAGTGATTGGAGGTAAAGACTTTCCAAAGCAGATCCAGCGCAAAGACCTGTTTGTTTACATAGAATCTGAACTGAAAGCCATAGAGGGAGACCTGGCTGCACCAAAGACAAATGAATACGCCAGGGTAGACCGTGCAGCAGTTTGGGCATTATTGTCGCGCATGTATTTGAATGCAGAAATTTATACTGGTACCGCCAAATATACAGAGGCAATTACTTATTGCAATAAAATCACCGATGCAGGCTATACCCTACATAACAATTACAGGGAATTGACTATTGCCGACAATCACCTCAATACAGATGAGTTTATTCTAACCATTGCTTATGATGGAACAAATACACAAAATTATGGGGGTACAACCTATCTGATGCATGGTCCGGCACATGTGCCGGCAGATGTATCCGGCTCTAATGGTGATTGGGGCGGATTGCGCTTTACACAGAATTTTGTGAACCTATTTGCCGACAAAACCGGTAATACAGATTCCAGAGCACAGTTTTATATGACTGGCCAGAGTTTGGAAATGACAGATTTGTATGTTTCTACAGATGGTTACTCCAGTACCAAATTCAGAAATAAAACCAGATCGGGTGGACCTGCTCCACACCAGGATGCTGCTAAAGACTTTTCGGATATAGACTTTCCATTGTTCCGATTGGGCGAAATCTATTTAACTTATGCAGAAGCAGTATTACGTGGTGGATCAGGAGGCACCTTGAACACTGCACTGGATTACATGAATAAACTACGTACACGTGCTTACAAGGGAAGCACAGCAGGAAACATTAGCAGCACTGCTTTAACCAAAGATTTTATCCTGGATGAAAGAGGCCGTGAATTGTATTATGAAGCCTTTAGAAGAACCGATCTGATCCGTTTTGGCAAATTTACGACCAATGCCTATTTATGGGCCTGGAAGGGTGGCGTAAAAAATGGAACTTCAGTAGCGGATAAATTTAACCTCTTTCCATTGCCGCCTACAGATCTTGCTGCTAACCCTAATTTAATTCAAAACACTGGTTATTAATATCTCAACATATGAAGAATCTATTTAGTCGGTTTTTACTGATCTTATTCCTGATCGTTTCTTTTGCTGCATGTAAAAAAGATTCGGTTAAAAGTATAATTGTACCCCCTGCAAATGGTACACAAGCCTTTAGCAGTTCGGTGAGTACAGTGGTTTTATCAGCAGCTACAGATGCTGCAAAAGTGGTTACCTTCAGTTTTAAAGCTGCAGATTATGGCGTTAAAGTGGTGCCTACTTATACTTTACAATTTGATGTCCCGGCAGATACAGTCGGTCCAAATGCCTGGGCAAATGCCATTAATGTGAAGCTACCTGTAGATAGCTTGAAGAAAACCTATCTGGGAGCAGATTTCAATGCGCTGTTAAGTGTGCAACTGATGCTACCTACTGGCGTAAACAGCACTCTTGTTGTGCGCTTAAAGACGGATGTGAACCAGAATAGTGGGATAGCCTCTACGGTAAAGCCAATCTATTCGACCTTAAAGATGACGGTAAATCCATACAAGTCTACCGTAGAATATCCCGCGCTTTTGGTTAAAGGTGGTAATTCCTGGAAAACACCAACAGAGCGCACCAATGGGTTTTTGCTGGCCTCTGCTAAATTTAACGCCAAGTATGAAGGGTATTTAAATTTGCCAAATGCCGATGGATGGGGTGGTGATGCATTTCAACTCATTTCTACAAAAGATGCCAAAGTTTATGGCTGGGGTACAAATGCGAATACCTTAAGTGTAGGAGGGGGGAACTTGTGGTTAACCCCATCACCTGCATATATGAAAGTAAATGCGGATCTGGATTTGTTAACGATCACTTATACGGCGGTAAAATTCTTTATCTCAGGAGATGATAACAACTGGAGTACATCCGCTACGCCCATGGTTTATAATTCGGCATCTAAAACATGGATTGCCGCTAATGTAGCACTTACAGCAGGTAAAACAATTGTTTTTACCGCTAATGGTAGTTATGACATCAGTTATAAAGTTGACAATAAAGGTTCGCTCGTTTTTGCCGGTGCGCCTACCTGGGGCGGAATCAATATTCCGGTGGCTAAAACAGGGGTGTTTACGGTAACTTTAGACTTAAGTGCGGGCGATGGAAATTACACCTATTCTATTAAATAAACTGAAAATGAGACTTAAATCTATTCATATTACACAAAGCCTGGGATTGTTATTCCTGATCTTCCTGTTGATGACAGGCTGTAAAAAGAGCCCAAAAGGTGATACTCAAATTTATCCTGTACCAGATCCTCCGGGTACTTATGCGAAAGGAGCAGACGTGAGCTGGGTAACAGAAATGGAAGCCGGAGGCAAGAAATTTTATAACAATGCCGGTGTTGAGCAGGATTTGTTTAAGATTTTAAGTGATAAAGGGATCAATTCCATACGTCTACGCGTTTGGGTTAACCCTACGGGAGGATGGTGTAATACAGCTGATGTGGTGGCAAAAGCCAAGCGGGCAAAGGCCATGAACATGCGGGTGATGCTCGATTTTCATTATAGTGATAACTGGGCAGATCCCGGAAAGCAAACTAAGCCTGCTGCCTGGGCTACACAAAGTATTGCTGCTTTAAAAACCTCGGTTTATGACCATACTGTAGCAGTGTTAACCGCCTTAAAAGACAATAAAATTGTGCCGGAATGGGTGCAGGTAGGTAATGAAACCAATAATGGAATGCTCTGGGATGAAGGAAAGGCTTCACTAAACATGAAGAACTTTGCAGACCTGGTATTGTCCGGTTATTCAGCAGTGAAATTTGCCAGTCCTACTTCTAAAGTGATTGTTCATATTTCTAACGGCTATGATAATGCTTTGTTCAGATGGATGTTTGATGGCTTAAAAAACAATGGTGCGAAATGGGATGTAATTGGGATGTCTTTGTACCCTTCTGCAACAGACTGGGCAACAAAAAATACACAATGTCTGGCTAATATGACGGATATGGTTGCTCGCTATGGTTCAGAAATTATGATTTGTGAGATTGGTATGCCGGTTGCCGAGGCAGAAGCTTCAAAGTTGTTCATTGCAGATCTGTTAACTAAAAACAAATCGCTTCCAAATAATAAAGGATTGGGTGTTTTTTATTGGGAACCTGAATCTTATAATAGTTGGAGTGGTTATAAATTAGGTGCTTTTGATGATACAGGAAAGCCCACAGTGGCATTGAATGCTTTTTTACCTTAGTTTCGTTTATGATGTTTTATAAGAAATTTATCGCACTCGCGTTTGCTGCTACAACTGTTTTACCTGCTATGGCGCAGTCCAGCAAATCTGCCTCAGTTAAACAGGGGATTTATGTTGATGCGCAGGGAATTATTCGCTGGGAGAAGAACCGTGAGGAAGCGGCCTTTTTTGGCGTAAACTATACTGCACCATTTGCTTATGGCTACCGTTCCATCAATCGTTTGGGAATGACGGTGGAGCAGGCTATAAAGGACGATGTTTATCATTTTTCCAGACTTGGACTGGATGCTTTTCGTGTGCACGTTTGGGATACTGAAATATCAGATGTGAAGGGGAACCTACTCAATAATGAGCATTTAAGGCTGTTCGACTTTCTAATTGCCGAGCTTAAAAAGAGAAATATCAAAACGATCGTTACCCCAATTGCATTCTGGGGTAATGGTTATCCAGAGAAGGATCAGGATCTGGGTGGCTTCTCCAGTAAGTACGGAAAACGTGAGGCTTTGGTAGAAGAACAGGCTTTTCTAGCACAGGAAAATTACCTTAAGCAATTCTTTAAACATAAAAATCAATATACCGGACTTACTTATCAGCAAGACCCGGATGTGATTGCTACAGAGGTGAACAATGAGCCACAGCACAGTGGCCCCAAAGAAAGAACAACCGAATACATCAACAGGATGGTAAAGGCCATCAGAAGTACTGGCTGGACTAAACCTGTATTTTATAACATTAGTGAATCTCCAAAGTATGCAGATGCCATTGTAAAGGCAGATGTTCAGGGCCATACTTTTCAATGGTATCCGAGCGGACTGGTTGCCGGACATACGCAAAAAGGCAATTTCCTGCCGAATGTATCGAAGTACCCTATCCCTTTCGATAGTATTCCTGGCTTTAAAAACCGCGCTAAAATGGTTTACGAATTTGATGCTGCCGATATTTTAGGCGCCTATATGTATCCGGCAATGGCTAGGAGTTTCAGAACCGCAGGTTTTCAGTGGGCTACACAGTTTGCTTATGATCCGATGGCTACGGCTTCGAGTAACGTAGAGTACCAAACGCATTATTTAAATATGGCTTATACACCTGCTAAAGCCATTAGTTTATTGATTGCAAGCAAGGCTTTCCATAAGCTGCCAAGGTTGAAATCTTATCCTCAGGATACACTTTTTGACGCCTTTAGATTGGATTATACAAATGGTTTAAGTGAAATGAATACCCCAGAGGAGTTCTATTATTCTAATACTACGGATACTAAACCCGTAGATCCTGCCAAATTGAAAAATATTGCAGGAGTAGGTAGTTCTGAGATGGTGAAGTATGATGGTTCAGGAGCTTACTTTATAGACCGATTGGAAAACGGGGTATGGCGATTGGAAGTTATGCCTGATGCGGTTTTCATCAGGGATCCTTTTGAAAGAACCTCACCACAAAAGGATGTTGCCCGGGTAACCTGGAAGCATCATGAAATGGATCTGAGCCTGCCAAACCTGGGGACTGACTTTACCATCAAAGGCATTAATAAGGGGAACCATTTTGCGACCACTGCTGCCGGATCTCAATTCTCTGTATCACCTGGTGTTTATATCCTGACCAGTAAAGGACAAAAAAATGAGGTTACGGAACGTACGCGTATGGGTGTTATAGAGGTGGGTGAGTTTGTGGCGCCTAAACAAACGGCATTAAAGATTTTTAATCCGGAAACAGACCGGGAAAAAGCTGTGCTTTATAACCCGGATTGGAAGAATAAAGCCGTTGAATATATCCCCGGTGAAATTCCTGTAGCTTCCATTTTAAGATTGAAGTTGGATACCAGTCAGGTTAGTCCATTGATAGGCTTGCAGTATTATTTTGGAGATCAGCTTGCCCTAAATTCGGCCGAACTTCCAGGCTATAAATCATTGGTGATTAAGGCCAGAACCGGAAATGTAGCGCCTATAAAGATTAAGCTGGGCATGATTGCTAAGAGCTCCGATTTCTTTGCTGCCGAGGCTATGGTTGGTCCCGAATTTACGGAGATTGAAATTCCGCTGAATACTTTAACAAAGGATGCACAATTGCTGCTGCCAAGACCATATCCCGGATTTTTGCCACTTTATTTTAAAGCTGAAAACAGCAACGCTTTTAACCTTAAGGATGCCGAGAAACTAGAAATCACTTTCGGCTACGGCCTTAAAAATAAAAGTTCAGATCAGCCTAACACATTGGAGATTGAATCCATTTACCTAAAATAAGAATTACTACAGAAAATATGCGCCATTACATAGGAACCTTTCTCCTGATGCTGAGTATTCAGCTATGCAGTACATGCCCTTTAATTGCCCAACAAGGCTTTGTTCAACAAAAGATCAATTTTGATGATGACTGGAAGTTTAGTCTTGGACATGCTGCCGATCCGGCAAAGGATTTTAATTACAAAATTGCCAATTTATTTGCTAAATCAGGAAAGGCCGAAGGAACAGCGATAACACCAGGTTTTGATGATAAGGGCTGGCGGACATTGTCATTGCCGCATGATTGGGCTGTTGAATTGCCCTTTGTGAACTCGCCAAATCTGGATGTGATGGCGCATGGTTATAAGCCTGTTGGCGGTTTGTTCCCCGAAACGAGTGTAGGCTGGTATCGTAAGCATTTTAAGGTTGCTAAAGCAGATTCAGGTCAGCGTTATGAAGTGCAGTTTGATGGGATTTTCAGAGATGCACAAGTTTGGGTTAATGGGTACTATCTTGGAAATCACCAGAGTGGGTATCTTGGCGTAAATTACGATCTTACGGATTATCTACGTTTTGGGAAAGACAACGTGCTGGTGGTACGCGTAGATGCCACTCAATATGAAGGTTGGTTTTATGAAGGTGCCGGAATTTATCGTCACGTATGGTTAAAACAGCACAACAACTTACACATTCCGGCTTCGGGTGTTTTTGTCCATGCAGATGTAACGAATGATAAAGCTCGTGTTACCGTCGAAACTACAGTAGAGAACCTAAACCTGAAGCCTGAGGGCGCAACTGTTTATACCTACATCACGGACAGGAATGGGCGTAAGTTAGCACAAAGTGAACCTTCAAATCTTACTATGGATACCAGGGATCAAGCAACAGCCCATCAGGTTTTGGATCTGAAACAACCTAAACTTTGGTCGCTGGAAGATCCTTACCTATATAAGGTCGTTTCTGTGGTTCAGTTGGGTGGTAAAAAAATAGATAGTCTTGTTACCCGTTATGGTGTTCGAACCATCACTATCGACCCTGAAAAAGGGCTGTTCCTGAATGGGAGGCATGTTAAAGTTATGGGGACAAACAACCATCAGGATCATGCAGGTTTAGGGAGTGCTTTACCGGATTATCTGCAATATTACCGCATTGGATTGTTAAAGGAAATGGGTGTAAATGCTTATAGAACAAGTCACAATGCACCAACGCCGGAGCTATTGGATGCATGTGATAGTTTAGGTATGCTGGTAATGGATGAGCAAAGACTATTAAACAGTAGCCCGGAATATGTTACTCAATTTGAGCAGCTGATTAAAAGGGACAGAAATCATCCGAGCATTTTTATGTGGTCTATTGGTAATGAAGAAGGGATGATGCAAACCAATTCTACAGGGAAACGCGTGGCACAAACACTATTGGCTATACAGCGGAAACTAGATCCTTACCGTTTGAGTACCTATGCTGCGGATCTGGCAAATGTGTTTCAAGGAGTAAATGAAGTGGTTCCGGTCAGGGCATTTAACTACAGACAATTTGCGGTAGCAGATTACCATAAAAGTCACCCCCTGCAACCGGTAATTGGTACAGAAATGGGGAGTACAGTAACTACAAGAGGGATTTATGTAAAAGATTCAATCGCAGGTTATGTTCCGGATCAGGACATTACTGCGCCCTGGTGGGCAAGTAAGGCCGAAACCTGGTGGACACTTGCCGCAGATAACCCTTTCTGGATGGGTGGATTTATATGGACAGGCTTTGATTATCGTGGAGAGCCTACACCTTATCACTGGCCTAACATTAACTCTCATTTCGGGGTGATGGATATGTGCGGTTTTCCTAAGAATATTTATTATTACTACCAGTCGTGGTGGACCAACAAAGACGTGCTGCACATCTCTCCGCATTGGAACTGGAAAGGAAAAGAGGGACAACCTGTGGAAGTTTGGGTAAATAGCAATGCAGACGATGTTGAACTTTTCTTAAATGGTAAAAGTCTTGGAAAAAAGGTAATGCCTAAAAACGGACATTTAAACTGGATGGTAGCTTATCAGCCCGGAACATTATCGGCCATAGCCTATAAAAAAGGTAAAAAGATAACAACTAAAGTAGAGACCACGGGGACTGCTTACCAGCTGGTTTTGAATGCTAGTCGTAGCAAAATACAGGCAGATGGAAAAGATGCTGTAGTGGTTAATGTAAGTGCAGTAGATCGGCAAGGCAGAGCGGTGCCGGATGCGAACGCTATGGTCGATTTTTCTGTAACAGGAGATTTAAAGATAATCGGAGTAGGTAATGGAGATCCAAGCAGTCACGAACCGGACAAATATCTGGAAGGAGCATGGAAAAGAAAGCTGTTTAATGGTCGATGCCAAATTATTCTGCAGGCCGGAAAAGAAGCCGGGCAGACTAAGCTTGAGGCTAAATCTGCCGGACTACTTGGGGCAAATGTTGTGATTGGAACTTTATAGAGGAGCTTCAAACATAGCCATCATCCTGGCTATGGCATTGTCATCATGCATCCATAAGGTATTGTCAAGTGATCCTTCTGCAGCTTGTGCAGACCTGATACGCATTTGGTTTTCGTAATTGGCTATGGCAGCTTGCAGTGTTTTATATTGAGGATCAATCAAGTGTTCAGCCAATTCCAGCGCATCTAACATGGCCATATTTACGCCTTCACCGGCATAAGGAGGCATTAGATGCGCTGCATCACCCAACATGGTTAAATTTGATAAGGCATCCCAGTTTTGATCCAACGGGATACAATAAAGAGGCCTTGGCATAAAAGGAGTCTCTGCATTTTCAAATAATTCCTGCCAAATGTTATTCCATTCTGCAAATTCACACTTAAACCAATTCAGGATGCTAGCTTTATCCGAAAAATCCAGTTCACTTTGGCTTGCCCAGTGCTCTGCTGCTCTGAAACCTGCATAAAAAGCCACACTTCCGTCGCCTTTTGAACTGACAATTATTGTTTTTCCAGTACCAAAACCAAATATCTTACCATCTTTTAATAAATCACAAATACGGGGAATTTTGCGCTCAGCATCATATATATTGCCTTCGATGGCAGTTACACCCGAATAAAAAGGCTTGATTGGGGTAATCAAAGGCCTGATTTTAGAGTTTGCGCCATCAGCTGCAATCACCAGATCCGCTACAGCCGAAGTACCATTTTGAAAGTCGAGCGTCCAGGTATTACCCGTATGCCTCATCGTTTTAAATTGACTGTTCCATACAACTGTATCGGGATCTAAAGTATCCAATAAAATTTTACGCAACGGACCGCGGTCTATTTCCGGGCGAAAATAAGGACTGCCAAATGTTGCTTCCTCTTGATTAGTTGTGCGTTCGTCGAAAAATACATGGGCATGATGATCTACAATACACATCTTATCTGCACCAGGGCGGTAATTTGATTTAAAGGCATCCATCAGTCCAGCCTTTTCCAAAGCTTTTAAGCCAGAATCGTCATGAAGGTCAAGTGTAGCTCCCTGTACTCTTGTATTTTTATCCAGGTCTCTTTCGTATACTTTTACTGCTGCACCATTCATCTGTAGAAGTCTGGCAAGTGTAAGACCACCCGGGCCGCCACCTACAATAGCTATTTTTATGTTTTGAATTAACATTTTGAATATAAGTTTAACAGATGTAAAACTATTGCTTCTTCAATGCTGATAATTGTATAAATCGGTCGTTTTTGTTTTTCGACAATTCTCCGGGAGCTACTCCCGAGAATTTTTTGATCTCCCGGATAAAATGTGCCTGATCGGTATAGTTTTGTTCCGGAAAAAGTCTTCCGTCTATGAGTTGATGAAACGAGGCGCTAAATCTTAACAGGTTACAATAGAGTTTCAGAGGAATGCCAAACTGCTGATTAAAGTACCTGTTGATCTGCCTGCTGCTCCAATATACCTTTTCGGATAATTCTTTAACGGTTATTGAACCGTTTGAGGTATAGATGAGTTCAAAGAGCTTCTGCTTTCTGTCGTCTATTTTTCCTTTGATCAGTTCCTTTAATTTGTTTGCAGCCTTTATATAAAAGCGGTCAAAATCACTCAGGTCGTCCTCGCTAAATCCCCAAAAATCAGCAGGTAGTTGCCGGGCTTCATTCACTAAATCAGCGATGCTGGTTTTTAACAGGTATTCAATGGCCGGTAATTTAAAGCTTATGGCAAAAATGACCATTTTAGGGCTAAGTGATGTTTGCTCTGCTTCACTTTCCAGTCCCATGAGCATAATGTGAAACGGGTCTGATAAAGAGCAGGAGAGGGAAAGATCTATTGTGGCATTGGGTAAGACTACAATTTCTTTGGGTTCTTCTGAAAGATTGGCTATCATCCAGAAACCTTCTACAAAGTCGGATAGGGATGAATCTGGTTTGATTATTTTATATTCAATCTCATCCATCCCCTTTTCTTGTTATAAAATCGTTGCACCATCAATCAGGTTCACTTGTTTACCCATCTTTTTTTGTATCACTTCAAAATGATGGAGTTCACTCTGGCTAATTAATGAAATGGCATCACCCGCCTGGTCTGCACGGCCGGTTCTACCTATGCGGTGTACATAATCTTTAGGTGATCGGGGTAATTCATAGTTGATGACAAAAGGAAGGAAATTAATGTCAATTCCTCTGGCCATCAAATCTGTGGCTACCAATACCCTAAGCTTACCTGTTTTAAAATGATATAAAGTATCGGTTCTGGCACCTTGACTTTTTTTGCTGTGAATTGCTCTGGCATCAATGTTATTTTTACGAAGCTTGTTCACAATCGCATCAGCTTGATGCACTGAAGAAGCAAATACCAATACTTGTTTCATTTCATGGTGATTGATCAGATAACGTAAAAAAGGGCCTTTCTTCTCATCTGAAACGATATAAGCCACCTGGTTGATCAAGTCCAGCGAATCCTCTTCAGCTTCGATTTTAATTACCAGTGGATCATGTAGCAGGATCTGGTGAATATGTTGAATGTCATCACTCAATGTGGCAGAGAACAATAGGTTTTGACGCTTTTTAGGTAACAGCTCGATAATTTTGTTTACCTCCTCTTTAAAACCCAGGTTAAGCATCTTATCGGCTTCGTCTAGTACCAATGTTTCTAAGCCGGATAAGTGTACTGCATTTGAAGCTACCAATTCCAATAACCTGCCCGGTGTAGCAACAAGCACATTTACGCCTTGCATAGCCATCATTTGAGGGTTAATGGAAACACCACCATACACTGCCAATGTTTTAACAGGTTGTGGAAGTGCCTTGCTAAAAGTCTTGAAAACCTCTTTTACCTGTTCGGCCAGTTCACGTGTAGGAACCAAAACCAATACATTCGCATGGCGATTTTTTACGCCTAATGTTTGCTGTAAATTCATTAAAATCGGTAAAACATAGCCGGCGGTTTTTCCGGAACCTGTTTTAGCAATGCCTAAAACATCTTTTTTATCTAATATGGCTGGTATAGCTGCTTCTTGAATGGGGGTAGGTAAGGTGAATTTTTGATCTATCAGTGCTTTCAATAAAGCAGGTGACAAACCTAAGGAGGTGAAGGACATGTTATTCGTTATTTGAGGTAAAATTAAACAAAAATTGTGGTTAGTTTAATCAATAGCTCTTCATCAGCACTACACTTCATTTTGCATTTAAATTTCGAACAATGTTAAGTTCTTGTTATCAGTTTGTTATGTCTATGCTGTAGCTCGAAAAGTACAGAATTCCTCCAGATTTCGGCGGCTTTCTTTGTAGAAAACTTAAAGCCAGCAAATGAAACATTTTTATCATCTAAGTAGATTTTTACTGTTATTCCTATGCATATTATATTCTCTCAATGGATCTGCCCAGGCCATTAAAGGTAAAGTAACCGACGCCGTTACAAAGGAGCCTATTGTAGGTACATCTGTATTAATGAAAGAAAATGGCAAAGTTGAATTTGTACAGTTAGATGGAAATTTCAATTTTAAACATGTGAAGCAAGGAGATTATCAGTTGGAGTTTCACTATTTGTCATATAGAACAAAAAAGGTAAAAGTATCTGTAAATCCTAAGAAAACAACATACTTAAGTGTAGAATTAGAATCAAATACCGAAGAGTTAAAGGCGGTAACCATTGCCGGCGACGGAGGATCTACTGATAAGCGTTCCAGAACCCTGGAAAAGGATGCAAACCAGTTGGTTAATATCGTTTCATCCCGAAATATCGAACTTTCACCCGATATCACAGTTGCGAACGTAATGCAACGTATATCAGGCGTAACTATTGAGCGAAGCTCATCGGGTGAAGGCAGGTACCCAATCATCAGAGGCATGGAGAAACGTTACATCAATACACTGGTTAATGGGATAAAAATTCCAAGCCCTGATAATAAAAATCGTTTTATACCATTGGACTTATTTCCTGCAGAATTATTGGAGCGTATTGAAGTAAGTAAAACACTGATCCCATCAATGGAAGGTGATGCAATAGGTGGGACTATCAATTTAGTGATGAAAGATGCTCCTGCTAAAACCTTGTTTAATGTGAACTTTACGGCCGGATATAATACGGTATTTGCAGATCGTCCTTTTTCTGCGTTTAGCAGATCATCAATAGACAAGCTTTCGCCCAGCGAATTAAATGGGAATAATTACCGCGCTTTACCTTCAGATTTTCCGACGGATAACCTTAACTTCTCCAATAAATCGAACCCGATAAATACTAATCTGGGCGTTACCTTTGGTAGCCGTTTTGGAAAGGACAATAGATTTGGGTTTATTGTTTCCGGAAGCTATCAAAATAACTATACCGGGAATAACTCGCTCTTCTTCCTGCCGAATGCCCACCCGGGGGTTAATAATGTGCCCCAGTTTCCTGAACTTCAGGCGCGTTCGTATTCCCAGCAAAGTCGCCGCCTGGGTTTAAACAGTAAATTGGACTATAAAATAAATGATAAGAATAAAATATCCCTGATCAATGTTTTCGTTCGTTTGGATGATTACCAATCCAGGATGATTAGCGATACCATTGCTTTAAGCTCTTTGGTTGATGGCATGAGCAGAAGCAAATGGCAGTATCAATCCATCTACAACGCCACACTTCAGGGAAATCACCAATTATTAAAAAGCACAAAGGTAGATTGGTCTTTAGCTTATTCGGATGCTAATAATCACATTCCTGATCAGGCAGAGTTTATACATGAATTTCCGATTGCATCCACAGCAGTTAGTGGCGATAGGGTACAGGGAATGAAACGGATATGGACACATAATGGCGACAAAGATTACTCAGCGTATTTAAATTTTACTAATAGTTTTGACCTGTTAAGCCGCAAGTTTGAGTTAAAATTTGGCGGTGTGGAGCGAAATAAAACCAGGGATAATTATTACAGCGCTTATAGTTTGGATCCAACGCCGGGCGAACTTTATACGAATGTAAATGATGCTGTTTTGGGTTTCAAAACTCCTGATGCAGCCTTATTTTCACCTGATGGTAATAATTATACTTTTAAGGAGAACATTGCTGCAGGTTATGTTCAAGGCAAGTGGCAGTTGACGGATAAATTGGAGGCTTTGGGCGGATTAAGGGTTGAAAATACCAGCCAAAATTACAATACCCAATTGCCAACTTCAGTTCCTTTTAAAACAGGTAAAATTACTTATACTGACTTTTTGCCAAGCGCAATATTTAAATATGTCTTGAAAGAGAATCAGAATTTAAGGTTGTCTTATTACAAAGCTTTGGCAAGACCAGGTTTTGCAGAATTAATACCAGATGGGCAACAGGGAGATATATTCAAAGAATCGGGTAATCCATCTGGTTTAAATCATACCACTGCTGATAATCTGGATTTAAGATATGAGTTATTTCCAAAAAATGCGGATGAGATTTTAGTTGGTGTTTTTTATAAGAAAATTCATGATCCGATTGAAATTGCAACAAACGTAAAGAACCCTTTAACGTCTTTGAAGGTCGGAATTACCGAATTGATGCTGATCCCTCAAAATTTTGGTGATGCCACAAACTATGGTTTTGAGTTTGTATATACTAAATATTTTGGCCCGTTTGGAGTGGTTGCCAATTATACCTATACCAAGTCAAAAATTACATCTGATAAGCTAATGTCCTATAGAAATGACGCCGGACAGGTAATGAGTAAAATCCTATCAGAAACGAGACCATTGCAAGGACAATCCAATCATATCGGGAACCTGGCCTTGCTGTATAAGGATCCTAATGCCGGTTTAGATGTTCAGGTAGCTTTTGTTTATACAGGCGAACGTATCGCTTTGGTAAGTCCGAATTATGGATTGGACTATTGGCAGGCGCCTACAGTACGACTTGATTTTTCGGTAGAAAAAAGGCTAAATAAGTCATTCTCAATCTATGGTAAAGCGAATAACTTAACCAATACACCTTATGTTTTGGAATTACATCAATCTTATAATGACTATCTAAATGCTCCGGGGGCAAGGCCATTAAACCTCCAAACAGATCCTGACCATAAAATTACTGTACAGAAGGATTATTTTAAACCAAGCTTTTTATTAGGTGTTCGCTACAAACTTTAATCATATGAAAACGAAAATATTATTTTTAGTCACTTTACTGATTCCGGGTTTACTATTCTATTCGTGCAAGAAAATTGCGGACCATAAGGATTTGTCATCAGCAGTAGTTTTAGTTGCTGCCCCAATAAGTGATGTAGGTTGTTTAACACCAACGGGTACTAATACTGAATTGGCCGTAAAAGGAACCATGTTATCCGGTAAAACCTATAACGTATGTGGAAATCTAATAGTCAATGAAAATGATACTTTAACCATCCAGGAGGGAGTAACTGTAAATTTTAACGGAAATTATGGGCTTGGTGTAAAAGGAACATTAATTTGTTTAGGTACTAAAGAAAATCCCAATCTTTTTACCGCTCCAGGTACGGTTAAAACCGATCAAATTGGTGCTGATCCGGCAAAAGATCCAGCGCTTAAGGCCAAGTGGACCGGTATAATTGGTGGTCCTACTTGTAAAGCAATAATCATCAAATGGACACATATCGAATTTGGGGGCGCCACTCCAAGCGGTGCAATTGCTACACTTTCAAAAAGTCCGTATCCTTTATTTTTCCAGAATCCATATGGTATATTGGTACTGGAAGATTCCTGGGTTTATGGTAGTGTTGATGACCCAATTCGTACGTTGGGTGGAAAAATTGCCATTATGAGAAACACATTTGAAAAATGTGGTGCAACAGGTGGAGAGGCTTTAAATGCAAAAGCAGGCACAATTGGAGATTTTGCCTATAATTTATGCATAGGAATTGCGACTAATGGGCCTAAGATTTCAAATGCAGGAGCAGCTGTTGGCGTACCCAACTCTAATGTTAGAATTTATAATAATACGATTGTAAATTGTGGTTACAGAAGACAGGCTATTGGAAGGGGCGGATCAATCAATTTTGAACAGGATGCAGGCGGTATGGCTTATAATAACCTGATGGTGAACTGTAAGTTTGGTTTACGTGTGGTTCAAAATCCAATTGCCGATCTGGAAAATTTACGATATGGCTATAATTTCACTTATGCAGATTTTGCTTCGGTTGCCAATCAAATTTATCCTTCGCTGTTAAACAGCGCTGCCATAACAGAGGCGAGGTCTACTGATATTCCTAATCCGGCTACTTTCTTGCCGGCAAATTGGAAACCTGGAGATGAATATACTGCAAACCCTATAATTATAGGTGCTAACAATCCTCAGTTTATTGACGCTCCTGTACCTTTACCTGCGGGAGTAAAGCTTGAAGACATCACTACAGTTGGGAAATATAATTTTGCATTGAAATTAACCTCTCCATGTATAGGGAAAGGGTTTACCAATTTTACGCCCAGAGCTGATGTACCAATTGATCCGAAGTTTGGAGCTACTGAAATAACTCCTCCGGGAAGAGATCTTGGCGCCTATCAAATTAATGGAACAGGTAATCAGCATTAATCATTATGTTAAAAGAATTTATTAAAATGGGATTGGGGTTGCTGGTCGCTGTTGCATTCAATGTGCTTGTGATCAGTCCGGCAGTATTTGCTCAAAGTGCTAAAAAAACTGCGGTCCTGAATTTTATATATACTTCTGATGCACATTATGGCATCACCAGAAGCGATTTTCGTGGGGCTAAAAATGTATCAGGTCATACTGTAAATTCGGCTATGATTGCGGCAATTAATGAGCTGCCTAAATTAAAGCTGCCAGCAGATAATGGGGCTAACAGTGGCAATGTGGTTGGAGGTATTGAGTATTTGATTGAAGGTGGAGACATTGCTAACCGAATGGAAATACCTATACAAAGTGCAACAGCTTCCTGGAAAGAGTTTGAATCAGATTATGTAGATCATCTAAATTTGAAGCAACATAACGGATCCCAAACGGAGCTGTTACTAATTCCTGGAAATCATGACATATCGAATGCAATAGGGCACTATAAAGCCATGCAGCCAATAGCCGATCCTGCATCAATGGTCAATATCTATAATAAGATGATCAAGCCGGAAAAGTTAATTACCAGCAAAAATTATGATTATAACCTGCATAAAGTAAACTATTGCAGAAATGTAAATGGTGTACACATTGCTTTCATTAATTTATGGCCAGATTCTGCAGAAAGAATCTGGCTAAAAAATGATTTAGATACCGTATCGAGTACAACGCCAGTCATCATCTTTACTCATGATCCACCCATTTGCGATGCTAAGCATTTTACAAACCCTGTGTCTCCGTACGGTATAACAGAACGAGATAAGTTCGAAAATCTTGTTGTTGAGCGTTACAAAGAGGCTAAAAATGAAACTGAAGATAAGGGAATGACAGACATTGAACAACGAGGCTTTGTGAAATTTCTAAAGGCATATCCTAACATTAAAGCCTATTTCCATGGTCATAGCAATTCGAATGAATTCTATATTTATCATGGGCCAGATCAAGATGTTAATCTCAATGTTTTTAGAGTTGACTCTCCTATGAAAGGGAAGTATTCGTCAAAAGATGAAAAATTGTTATCCTTTCAGCTCATTAGTCTGGATGCTGTAAATATGCTATTAACCGTAAGAGAATGTTTATGGAATACGGAGCCTTTAAACCCATCGAAATCGACGACTTTTGGTAATATGATAACGATCAGTTTAAGGTGAGTTTTCAACTAAAGGTAATTTATTTTACTATTAGTTATTGGATTTTAATCAGACGCTGAACGACTTAATCCGTAGAGTGTCCGTTCAATGTCCGTTCATATGCCGCCCAATTAATGGAACCTATAAGGTATGTAAACGTTAACTATTAGGAAATTTGGAGGCAAAATATCATAAAATGAAACAATTGTTTCGATGGATTTGTAGTTGAGGTGAAGTCTGCGTAAAATATGAATAGTCAAAAAGATCCAAATGAAGACAAATCCATTGCTGATGTTTTAACCGAATTTAAAGTGCAGACGGATAGTGGATTAACCAATTCTGAGGTACATGAGCGTCAAAAGACTTACGGGTTAAATGAAGTACCGGAGGAAAAGCCATCCATGTTGCTGGTGTTTCTTAAACATTTTTTGGGGCTTACCCCGTTTATGTTGGAATTCACCATTGTTGTGTCTTTTTTGCTTCGTAAATATATAGATGTATACCTGATTAGTGGCTTAATGCTGTTTAATGCCATTGTTAGTTTTATTCAGGAACGCAAGGCTACAAAAACGGTAGCTGCCTTAAAAGGAAGCCTGCAAGTAGCTATACGTGTTCTAAGAAATAAAAAATGGCAACAAATTAAAGGAAACCAAATTGTGCCCGGAGATATTGTACGTTTTCGTACCGGTGATCTGATCGTTGCTGATGCTAAACTGATTGATGGCGAAACAGGTGTAGATCAATCGGCCTTAACAGGAGAATCAAAGCTGAACAATAAAAAAAATGGCGATGTATTATATGCAGGCTCCATCATTAAGAACGGGGAGTGTACGGCAGTGATCGTCGCTACAGGAATTAAGACATTCTTTGGTAAAACTGCTGAGTTAGTTCAAAAAGCTAAACCACGGCTACATATGGATGATGTAGTAGCCAATGTGGTAAAAATACTCATTATTATAGTGCTGGTATTCCTGACCATGACGGTTGTGGTTTCATTGATGCGAGGAGAAACTTTCTTGTCAATTCTGCCTCTTTTACTCATTTTATTAATTTCGGCAGTCCCCGTGGCGCTACCAGCTATGTTTACAGTTAGTATGGCAAAGGGTTCACAAGAACTGGCGGCTGTGGGGGTATTGGTGAGTCGCTTAAGTGCTACAGAGGATGCGGCCACCATGACTACTTTATGCATTGATAAAACAGGTACGCTTACTGAGAATAGATTATCAGTCCAGGAGGTCATAGCTGCCAGGGGTTTTACAGTTACCGAAGTTCTTCAATATGCTGTATTGGCTTCGGTAACCGCTAATAATGATCCAATTGACATGGCTTTTATTCAAAAGGCCTTTACAGAGCATATAGATATGCAGGACTATAAGCAGGTTTCATTTGTACCCTTTACGGCTGCAGCTAAAAGAACCGAGGCCGTTGTTCAAAAGGACAGCGAACAATTCACTGTGTTAAAGGGAGCATATGATACACTTATGGAATTGTGTAGACATAAGACATCAGAATTAGATAAAACGGTAGAAATATGGGCGGGCAAAGGTTTCAAAACAATGGCAGTAGCTGTAAAACATAAGAATACCATTAAAATGGTGGGTATTGCTGCGCTTATAGATCCGCCTTTACCTGATGCGGCAGAAATGATTGCCAAAATAAAAGAGTTAGGAGTAAAGGTAAAAATGCTGACAGGTGATGCATTACCTATAGCAAAAGAGATTGCCATAGAAGTTGGTGTAGGTCGCGACATCGTTTCAGCACGTCTGCTCAGAAACAAGTCTAACGCAGATTCCAATCCCCAAATGAGGATTGGGCATGATGGCTTTGCAGAGGTTTTACCGGAAGACAAATTTAACATCGTAAGCGTTTTACAACAACGCCATGAAATAACCGGTATGACGGGCGACGGGGTTAATGATGCCCCTGCATTAAAGCAAGCCGAAGTGGGGATTGCGGTCAAATCAGCAACAGATGTTGCTAAGCAGGCGGCAAGTGTAATCTTATTAAAAGAAGGATTGGAAAGTATCATCAGTTTGATTACTGTTGGCCGTACCATTCATCATCGCATAACAAATTGGGTGGTAAGTAAAATCTCCAAAACATTGTTTACAGTCATATTTGTATGCTCTGCATACCTCATAACTGGACAATTTATTGTAGATGCCATGGACATGATTATGCTGTTATTTCTTTTGGATTTTGTGGCTTTAACATTATCTACAGATCGGGTCAATTGGTCCCAAAAGCCGGAAAGTTGGGCATTAAAGCCACTTGCTAAAAAAGGTTTCGTGTTGGGTTTACTATGCACAGCAGAAGCACTTTTATGGTTGTTTATTGGGGAAAAATATTTAGGAATTACCCAGATTGACCAGCTCCATTCCTTTGGCTTCGCGATTCTTTTTTTTACCGGCATTTTTAATATTGTGATTGTACGAACAAAAAAGAGGTTTTATCAGCAGGGGATAGGCAGCATATTACTTTTCGCAATAATAGCTGATATTATTTTGGTGCTCCTTATGTTAACAATGAACATACCTGGGTTTGCAGTGTTGTCGGATGTTGTAACTGCCAGTACTCTCCTTTATTTTCTGATTTGCGGATTGGTTATAAATGACTGGGTTAAAAGTAAATCTTAAGCATAATTTTTGCTGCTTTAAAATTGCTTTCCTGGTCGTCGTACAAATGGCAATTAATTTTAAAACATGAAAAGGAAGAGAGTGAAATGGTATCTGGAAAAAAGAATGGCATATATTGAAAAATATGCTAAGCTCATTCTGGCTGGTGGAGACAAAGAAGCTATACATCAGTTACGGATAGGATTCAAGAAACTAAGAGCTTTTTTGCGTTTGGCCGGATTGAAATCCTCAGCAGAAAAAAGGCCAATGATTCCTTCCGAATTAAAGCAGATTTATAGGTACACCGGAAAGGTTCGGGATTTGCAACTCTATTATCACAATATCTTTCCGTTTTATCATAAAGCAGACAGCTATCCTCATCAGGTATTACATCAAATAGCCGTAGCGAAAGGCACGCTCCTTACAGTCTTAAAAGATTTTCGTTTTTACAAAGCCACAAAACGGATGAAAAAGAAAGCGCCGGATGGGGTGTCGAAAAGGATACTGGATAAGTTTATTCAAAAAAAAACTGTGGCTATTGGTAAATTGACAGGAGGAAACATTCAGAATGGCCGCTTACATGTGTTAAAAAAATACCTGAAAGATGTATCATATACCCTTAAAGTATTTCATACCAGGGCTCGCAAGTATTTTCCGATTGCCGGTAAAGTGAATAGGCACGAATTGGATGAATTAAGTAATATTTTAAATGAATATCTGGATTGTGTTGTTGGGTTAACGCTATTAAATGAAGCTTTATCTGGCGATTTATCAGCAGATGACGCGGATATTCTAAAGAAGATAAAGAAAGAGTGGATCATTAAGAAAGCCCGGACACGTCGTCTTGCCATGGTGATGCTACCGGGAATTTTGCAAAACTAAAGGAAAAACATACATATGGGAACTCAACATTTTTTTGAAGACAGGGGGCAGGCCGGAAGATTCCTTGCTGATGAGCTCCTGAGCTATAAAGATGAGCCTGGTATTATATTGGCAATACCCAGAGGAGGAATACCGATAGCTTATGAAGTCGCAAAAAAACTGAATTTTCCTGTTGAAATTCTTTTGATAAAGAAAATTGGTCATCCTTTAAATAAAGAGTATGCTATTGGAACAGCTAGCCTTAATGATTATTACATTATACCGGTATTGGATGTATCTTCAGCATACATTAAGAACGAACTTAAATCAATACGTACCACACTCGAACATATGCAGGATTTATTTCTTGGAAGCAAGCAACCAACTGATCTTAAAGGTAAAACTGTGATTCTGATTGATGATGGTATGGCCACCGGGCATACCATTTTGGGTACAGTTAATATTATAAAAAAGAGTAACCCCGGAAAGATAATTGTGGCAATTCCCGTTGCTTCAATAGATGCAGTTGAGAAACTATCAAAGAAAGTAGATAAAGTGGTCGCTTTAATCGTACCAGAAGAATTTGGTGCAGTGGGTGCTTTTTATGAAAACTTTGATCAGGTTAGTGAAAATGATGTTCAGGTTTATCTTAATAAGCTGAGGGTATGTCATCTTTATTAGAAAGTTATATCGAATTACCACATCAAATGTGGGCAATGGTGCTGGAACATCAAGGCGAGCCGCTTTTGTACAAACAGATACCTGTTCCCGAACCTTTAGAAGGAGAGGTATTGATTAAAGTGTTGGCCTGTGGTGTTTGCCGGACTGATTTGCATATTGTAGATGGAGATCTCGATCAGCCAAAACTTCAGTTGGTTCCTGGTCATGAAGTTATCGGGGAAATAGTGCAGCTGGGCAAGCACAGCATAAAATATAAGTTAGGAGATATTGTGGGCACAGGCTGGCTTGGGTATACTTGCGGAAAATGCAAATATTGCAATATGGGAAAGGAGAATCTTTGTGAATATGCAAAATTCACAGGATATACGTTGGATGGAGGCTATGCAGAATATATGGTTGCGGGGGAGCAATTTTGCTACATGCTTTCGGGGGGATTAAGTGATTTCTCTAAGGCGCCTTTGCTTTGTGCGGGTATAATTGGCTATCGGTGCTACAGTATGATTCCGGAAAATGCTAAAGCTATAGGTTTTTATGGCTTTGGCGCTGCGGCTCATATTCTTATTCAGGTAGCCAGGCATCAGTTAAAAGATGTCTATGCTTTTACTCGTGATGGAGACCAGGTTACACAGGAATTTGCAAAAAAAACAGGGGCAACATGGGCAGGTGGGTCAAAGGAATTTTCGCCGGTAAAATTGGATGCGGCAATTATTTTTGCTCCTGTTGGCGAACTGATTCCACAGGCTTTAAGGAATTTGGATAAAGGGGGAACTTTAATATGCGGTGGTATTCATATGAGCGATATCCCTTCTTTTCCATATGAAATTTTATGGGAAGAACGGAGTATACAATCTGTAGCAAACCTTACAAGACAAGATGCAGAAGTCTTTCTGAAGTTGGCAGCTGAAATAGACATTACCACAGAAACAAAATTATATCCACTTTCGGAGGCCAATCAGGCATTGATTGATTTGAGGGGAGGAAAAATACAAGGAGCGGCAGTTTTGGTGATCTGATCACTAATACGGTTGCTGAAGTAATGTTATCATTTTTCTGGCTCCATTATTTGAGGGATCTAATTCCAGCACGCGCTTGTAATTGAGTAAGGCATTAACCTTATCACCTTTATTATAATATGCTTCTGCAAGGCTGTCGTAAACATTTCCGGATTTCGGGAACAAGGTGATATTGTGTTCGAAAATCAATATTGCATCATCATAGCGCTTTTTATTTAGTAAGGAATACCCAAGTGTATTGAGCGCTGATTCATCAAAACTGTACTCATTCGAATGCTTCGTTTTCAATTCCTGATATGCCGCTAATAGCTCGGTTCCTGTTGTCTTATCCGGTTTATCTTCTAATGCATTAATGACCTGTTTTTTAGGCTGCAGGTATGGCTTTCCATCCAGAATAGATTGTATGGCATTGTTGATGTCATAAAGGTTGTTTTGTTTATTATTGGTCAGCAAAATCACGGTGCGTCCTTGTTTAAAATTGGCTGTAAGCAAAGCCTGGTAATTAAGCGCAGTACCGTCATGTGTATGTGTAATCATTTGATCTCCGGCTATCTTGCCACCGCCCAAACCGCATTGCTTATTTGGTCCAAATGGTGTCAATAGTACTTTTGTGGAAGCAATGCTAATGAGCTTGAAATGTTCCAGGTTTTGTTCCCATTTGTAAAAATCATCGAGGGTAACAGCCGTCCAGCCAGATATAGGTGATGCCAGGGGCGAAGGTACTCCGTTATTATTATAGGATTTGGCCATGAGAGGGGTGGTATCATTCGGGTCGACTAAAGAGGACGTCATTTTGAGAGGTTTAAGAATTTTTTTAGTGACAAAATCGGCGAATTTCATCCCAGTTATCTGTTCCACAATCTGTCTTTGTAATAAGATGTTGCTATTGTTATAAGCATATTGGGTACCAGGCTCAAAATCCAGTTTCGCTACACTTTTAAGCGAATCCATTGCTGCTGCATCATTCTGAATGTCTTTCCATTTCAAATTAGGGAGGCCACTGGCATATTGCAGTAAATTTTTAATACTGATCGTTTGTGCCCATTTGGGTAGCTTTGTTAAGTATTTAGATATTTTATCATCTATGTTCAGCTTACCCTGCTCTTTCAGCGTCATGATAGCGATCGCATTAAATTCTTTGGCAATAGAACCGATATGAAACCGGTATTGATCTGTAAGCAAAGTTTGTTTGGAAGCATCGGTATAACCAATGGCTTTGCGATATATTGGTCCACCTTGTTCTATGATGAGCACATTGCCATTAAACAGCCCAAGCTGGTTTGAACGGGTAATCAAAGAATCGATAAGGATTTGTTTGGTCTGAGCTTTGGCAAGGCCTGTGCCACATAAGAGCGCTGCAACGAGAAGAAGTTTTTTATAGACGATCTGCATATTCCCAGGTATTTTATAGAACAGACGGATTTTTTACTGTTTTGTTACAAAAACACAGCTTCTTTCAATGTTTTAGAATTTAACTTAATCATAATATCGAGCCTTCGTTTTTTTTAATCTTGATGTTTAATATTGGTCCTTTTTAAACACATATCAAATTACTTTATTAACAGGAAGATGAAAAGATTAGTAGTTCTATTTTTTATATATTTTATTGGCTTCGGACAAGTCTTTGCACAGTGGCCTGGGAAGCTGGATCAAAGTAATCAGGTACTGTTACCTAACGGATGGAAACTAAGTCCGGCGGGACGTTCTATTCCATTGGGAGATTTGCCTCTGAACATGCAGTTAAGTGCATCAGGGAACCTTTTGGCAGTCACCAATAACGGGCAGAGTACTCAGACGCTACAGCTGGTAGACCCAAAAACAGAACGGGTGATTGATGAAAAAATACTTGGGAAATCCTGGTACGGGCTTGCGTTTAGCAAAGATGAGCGACATTTATACGTTTCTGGTGGGAATGACAATTGGATTCTTGATTTTCAGTTGAAAAATGGTATGCTGGGGGCATGCGATACGATCACATTAGGACCAGTTTGGCCTAAAGGGAAAATCTGTCCGGCTGGTATTGCAATAAACGAAGCGAATAGCAGGTTGTATACCGTAACGAAAGAAGACAGTACGCTTTATATCATCAATCCTTCGAATAAGAAGATCCTTAGTAAAGTTCAGTTGCCTGCAATAGCTTATAGCTGTGCACTTTCGGCTGATGAGCGTAAGCTTTATGTTAGCCTATGGGGCGGTAAGCGGGTTGCAGTAGTTAATCTTGCAGAAGAAAAGATAATGAAGCTTATTCCCGTTGGTGATCATCCAAATGAGCTGTTGCTCAATAAAAAAGGAACTATTCTTTTTGTAGCCAATGCCAACGACAACACTGTCTCTGTCATCAATACCGGAACAGGCAAAGTGATCGAAACCATTGCTACTACACTATACGCGACTCAACTGACCGGATCTACGACCAATGGATTGGCGCTGAGCAAAAATGAAAAAACACTGTACATTGCCAATGCTGACAATAATTGTCTGGCGGTGTTTGATGTTAGTCAACCCGGCAGCAGTTTAAGCCAGGGATTTATTCCTGTAGGGTGGTATCCCACAAGTGTTAAGACTTTAGGCGCAAAAATATTGGTAAGTAATGGAAAAGGAAACACCTCTTTACCGAACCCTAAGGGCCCACAGCCTATAGCTAAAGCGGATAACAGTGGTTACCAAATGGGGAGTACAGCCAATAGCAGGCTACAATACATTGCCGGATTGTTCAAAGGCACCTTGTCATTCATCGCATCACCTAAACCGGAACAGCTGAAATTGTATACCAAACAGGTTTACGCCAATACCCCCTTTAGCAATAAAAGAACTGAACTGGCCGATGGGGAAGCTGGTAATCCCATTCCCCGCAGAATGGGTGAAAAGTCGCCGATAAAACATGTGTTCTATATAATTAAGGAAAACCGTACATACGATCAGGTGTTGAGTGATATTCCTAAAGGTAATGGCGACTCTTCTTTATGTTTATTTGGTAGAAGGATTACTCCAAACCAACATGCGCTTGCTGAAGATTATGTATTGCTGGATAATTTTTATGTGGATGCCGAAGTGAGTGCGGATGGTCATAACTGGAGTATGGCGGCCTATGCTACAGATGTTGTAGAAAAAACCTGGCCAACGAGTTATGGTGCCCGTGGTGGTTCAACTACTTTTGAAGGAGGCCGTCCGGTTACTTATCCTAAAGGTGGCTTTATATGGGATTACTGTAAGCGTGCCGGTGTCTCTTACCGGAGCTATGGGGAGTTTGGTGATTATGATAAAGCAAACATCAAGTCGTTACAAGGGCATATGTGCCCTAATTCACCTGGATTTGATATGGATATTACAGATCAGGTTAGGGCAGATGCATGGCAACAGGATTTTGATTCACTGATGACTGTTGGGGCGGTTCCTCAGTTTAGTACTTTGCGGATATCAAACGACCATACCAGTGGTCAAAAGAAGGGGAAGATCTCTCCACAGGCTGCTGTAGCTGATAACGACCTGGCTGTAGGCCGTATCATTGAGCATTTGTCAAACAGTCCAATCTGGAAGGAATCTGTCGTTTTTATTTTAGAAGATGATGCACAAAACGGGCCTGATCATGTAGATGCGCATCGATCTCCGGCATATGTGATTGGCCCATATGTAAAGCGAAATGTGGCAGTGCATACCATGTATTCCACTTCAGGATTCCTTAGAACCATGGAACTAATCTTAGGGTTGCCTCCAATGAGCCAGTACGATGCTGCTGCGGTTCCTCTTTTTGAATGCTTCACGAGTAAGCCTGATTTTACTCCGTATGTATTGAAACAACCGTTAATCAATCTTGATACGCGAAATGTTGCCGTTAATGAGAGCAGTAGGCGTTCTGAACTGTTTAGCTTTGCGAAAGAAGACAGCGCACCGGATTTGGATCTCAATGAAGTAATCTGGAAATCTGTTAAGGGGGAAGACAGTATAATGCCCGCCCCTAAGCGAAGTGCATTCGTGATCCTGGAAAAGAAAAAGAAGGATGACGACTAGAATGTAAGCAAATAAAAAGTGGGAATAATCAATCTGAAGTACTCCTCGTTTGCCGGACAGCTTAGGTCAAACTTAAGATTATTTAGGACACTTTTTTATTGTTTTGATAGAATACTTCATTTGGCGTAAGATGGCTGGCTTCCTTTTCTAATGAATTTCTAATGAATTTCTGTGTGTTTTCTAACGACCATTCTTAGAAGTTCGGTTTATGTTTGCAGCACATTAAAAAAGAGATATGGATTCAGATCCCCATTCAAAAATTAAGTTGTTTAATTATTTAATCGCCTTATATCTCGCATAATATTCAATTATGCCGATAGAAGGCATAAGTCAAAATTATGTTCAAATTTTCAAACTATCCTATAATAAGGGATACTAGACCTGACCTCCCAACCAGTTACATTAAACGATTTAATCAATGTCTTTAAAACGGTCCCAAAAACAATGGGTGCTTGGGTATCTGCTTGTTGTGCTGCTTATTATACTGGCAGAATGGCTGGAATATCATTTTGGTACCCGATAAATATAAACTCAATAAACAAACACACAGATTTATGAAATCAAAAAAAAGTACTCAGTTCTTTCTGATGGTTACAATTTTACTTTTTATGACAGGATTTATTGTTTCTTGTCAACAGTCTCCTGCAAAAGAGGAACCAGCTATTTTAACAGTAAATGGAGATCTTATTACTGTACCCAACCATTCGGTATTGAAAGCAAAACTCAAAGAAATAACAGTCGAAACCGAGCCCTATAGCCTCCAGATGTTAACAACAGGGGTCGTTAAAGCCATACCTACCCAATATGCTGATGTAGCGCCACCCTTTCCGGGCAGGGTGACTAAAACCTATTTAAGACTGGGTATGAAGACTACTCCGGAAACACCTTTGTTTGAGATCATATCACCGGATTTTATTACCGCACAAAAGATATTCTTTCAGGAAAAAGCACAGCTGATTCAGGCTGAACGTACTTTAAAACGTCAGAAGGATTTAATTGCGAATGGGGTTGCAGCACAAAAAGACCTGGAAGAAGCTCAAACTGCTTATGACGTAGAAAAAAAAGAATATGAAAATGCTGCGACCGGAATCAGAATATTTAAAGCCGATCCGGCTAAACTTACTTTTGGTCAGGCTTTGGTTGTACATGCACCTATTAATGGCGAAGTAATAGAAAATAAAGTAGTCCTTGGTCAGTTCATAAAGGATGATGTTTCCAGTGTAGCAACCATTGCTAATTTATCAAGCGTATGGATCGCTGGTCAGGTCAAAGAAAAAGATATTCGCTATATCCATAAAAATGACAAATGTGTTGTTGAATTACCGGCTATACCCGGCAAAAAGATAAACGGAAAGGTTTACCATGTAAATGAGGTGGTTGACGAGGATACCAGAAGTGTACAGGTCCTTATCGAATGTCCAAATGCCGATCGTAGCCTTAAACCGGGAATGTATGCTTCCGTAAATTTTATAGACGCGCCTGCTTCTGCCATCCTTATCCCACTGAAAGCAATTTTTCAGATGGATGATGCAAATTTTGTTTTCACGGTTACTGCTGATGGTAAATATCAAAAAAAGAAAGTTGAAACCGGTAATACAGAGGGTGATCGGGTGGTAATCATTTCAGGTCTGTCGCAAGGAGATCGAATCGTATCAGAAGGTGGTTTCTACCTGTTAGGAGCCAAGTAATCACGCCAATAGACAATCATTTATGAAACAAATAATTTTTACTGCCATAAAAAAACGGTGGCTATTTGCCGCGCTATTTATACTTCTGAGCGTATTTGGTTATTATTCATGGAAGCAACTCTCCATAGAAGCATATCCGGATATTGCTGATGTAACTTCGCAGGTTGTAACACAAGTTCCCGGACTGGCTGCCGAGGAAGTAGAACAGCAGATCACTATACCCATTGAAAGGGCACTGAACGGATTGCCGGGAATGCATGTGATGCGTAGCAGGAGTCTGTTTGGACTTTCGCTGATCACATTGGTTTTTGATGACGGTGTAGAAGACTACTGGGCAAGGCAAAGGATTCAGGAGCGACTTACTGAGGTCAATCTTCCTTTTGGTGCCATCCCTGGACTTGATCCGCTGACTTCTCCAACAGGGGAGATCTATAGATATATTATAGAAAGCAAAAACCACGACTTAAGGAAACTTACAGATTTGCAGAATTGGACCATCATTCCTAGAATTAAACAGGTTCAGGGTGTAGCAGATGTTAGTAATTTTGGAGGCATTACAACGCAGTATCAGGTAGAACTTGATCCCGATAGGCTTGCTCAGTATCACATTTCACTTTCAGAGGTTCAAACTGCAATCAATAACAACAATACCAATGCTGGTGGAAGTATTTTAAATAGAGGAGATCAGGGCTATGTAGTACGTGGTATTGGTTTAGTCAAAGATCTTACTGCCTTGGGTGAAGTAGTTGTTAAGACAGTTAATGGTGTCCCGGTTTATATCAAAGATCTTGGAGAATTAAAGTATGGGAACCTGGAACGTAAAGGTGTACTAGGCTATACAGATCACAATGTAAACTATGCTGATGGAATTGAGGGGATTGTGGTGATGTTGAAAGGACAAAATCCATCCACAGTGTTAACGGGGATTCATAAAGCGGTGGATGAGCTTAATAATGGCATCCTTCCTGAAGGTGTAACTATACGTGCATTTTTAGATAGAACCAATCTGGTAAATACAACATTGGATACTGTTTCGCATACGCTATTGGAAGGAATGGGATTAGTAGTGGTTGTACTGATTGTTTTTCTGGGTAACTGGCGTGGCGCGCTGATTGTAGCCATCACTATTCCTATCGCGCTTTTAATAGCCTTTATTTTGATGCATTTTACAAAAATTCCGGCCAACCTTCTTTCTTTGGGCGCTATAGATTTTGGGATCATAGTAGACGGTGCAATTGTGATGCTGGAGACTATTCTTAAGAAAAGAGAAGATCATCCGGAGGAGGAACTGGTGGAGAAATCTATTGGTGAAAGGGCTTTAGGAGTAGCTAAACCAATCTTGTTTTCAACAATTATTATCATTACTGCATATCTTCCGCTGTTCTCTTTTGAAAGGGTAGAGAAAAAAATGTTTACTCCAATGGCGTTTACAGTAGGTTATGCGTTAATCGGTGCTTTGGCAGTGGCTTTATTACTTATTCCGGGACTGGCTTACGCCGTTTACAGGAAACCAAGAAAGCTCTATCATAATAAATGGCTGGAAAATCTTACAGCATGGTATGAAAGCCGTCTTAAAAGGGTGATGGCTAAACCTAAAAAAGTTTTCCTTCCATTGGCATTTGTGCTTGTCGGTGCTGTTGTATTATCTATTACAGTAGGAAAAGACTTTCTTCCTCCGCTGGATGAAGGCTCTATCTGGTTACAGGTTTCTTTGCCTCCTGGTGTAACGCTGGAAAAGGCGAAGGAAATGAGTGATGCCCTGCGGGTACAAACCATTAAGCATCCTGAAGTTACCTATGTAACTGTTCAGGCCGGCCGTAATGATGATGGTACAGATTACTTTACCCCATCACACTTTGAAGTTTCTGTAGGACTGAAACCATATAAGGAATGGGAAAACGGACGGACCAAAGCTAACCTGATTGAAGACCTTTCAAAAGAATATGCTGCAATGCCAGGTTATTCGGTAGCTTTTACCCAGCCAATGATAGATGGTGTTATGGATAAAATTGCAGGAGCGCATAGTGAACTCGTTGTTAAAATATTTGGAAAAGATTTTAAGGAGACGAGGCGAATTACAGAGCATGTAGTGAACACGCTTCAACAGGTTAAGGGTGCTGTAGATATCGCGATAGATCAGGAACCTCCTTTACCTCAGCTGCAGATTAAAGTAAACAGGGATGCTGTAGCCAAATATGGTATAAATATGAGTGATGTTGCTGAACTTATTGAAGTAGCAATTGGTGGCAAAGCTGTTTCCCAAATATTTTCAGAAGATAAGGTATACGATGTGAGCTGCCGTTATAAAGAAACAAGTCGAGATACTCCGGAGAAAATTGGCAATTTGCTATTGACAGCTTCTGCAGGTGCCAAAATACCTTTATCACAGGTGGCAGAGATAAAAACAGATCTTGGTGAAAGCTCAATTTCCAGAGAAATGAACAGGAGACAACTTACTGTAAGGCTAAATTTAAGGGGAACAGATTTAAGTTCTTTCTTAAAAGTGGCTCAGGCAAAAATCAACGAGCAGATAAAATATGATCACGAGAAATACAGTATTGAATGGGGTGGGCAGTTTGAAAATCAAAACAGGGCCTATGCAAAGTTGGCGGTTATTGTTCCGCTTGCATTAGCCATCATGTTTTTGCTACTTTATGGTGCATTCGGGAAGTTCAGACAAGCCGGATTAATCTTAAGTATCGTTCCTCTTGCCTTATTTGGTGGTATGCTGGCCTTAAACATCAGGGGAATGACTTTAAATGTTTCCTCAGCAGTTGGCTTTATTGCCTTATTTGGTGTCGCAATACAAAATGGCGTAATCCTGATCTCACATATCAATGAGCTGCGAAAAAAAGGATATGATTTGCTTAAAGCGGTTTTACAAGGTGCAAGGAATCGCTTCAGACCAGTTTTAATGACTGCAACGGTTGCTGCATTAGGGTTGTTGCCGGCTTCACTGGCAACAGGCATAGGGTCTGATGTACAGCGCCCATTAGCTACCGTTATTGTATATGGTTTATTTGTGGCTACTGCAATTACCTTATTTGTATTACCGGCACTTTATTACCTTTTGGAAAACAAGTGGGGAAAAGAGGATTTTCAATCTGCATCACTTCCAAATGTTCCATCTGACAATTGAAAAATAATAAATAAATGAAATTCAATAAAACAATCTTACTATTCCTCTTAATGATGGGGGTAGCTTATAATGGACTGGCACAGGTAGATACCCTGGCTTTAAATAAAAAAATATCTGTACTGCACTACCTTCAACTTGTGGGGAAAGAGAACCTGGGGTATGCAGCAGAGCAGTACAATGTGAATATTGCTGAGGCGGGAATTGAAAGTGCAAAAGTTTTTCCTGATCCCCAATTCTCTATCAGTGGTTTTGATAACCAGGAATCTAAGTTGCATTTAGGTCAGGGACTGGACCTTGGATTGGGTGCCACACTGGAACTTGGGGGTAAAAGGCGTGCAAGGATCAATCTGGCCAAAAGTCAGACAGATCTAAGTAAAGCTTTATTGTTAAACTATTTCTGGAACCTTAGGGCAGAAGCTGCAACATCTTATTATGAAGCGATTCATCAGTATTTTTTATTACAGGTGCAGCGTTATTCCTATAGTACTATGAAACAACTTGCAGATGCCGATGCTGTTCGGTTTAAGTTGGGTGAAATTACAGAAACAGATGCAAGACAATCTAAACTGGAAGCGGATCAGCTGTTAAATGGAGTGTATCAAAGCGAGGCCAACTGGAAAAGCGCCCTGGTTAAACTGAGTGGATATACGGGTAGGAAGCATCCGGACAGTTTAATGGTGCCAAATGGGAACTTCGATGATCTTGATAGGGAATTCAACTGGCAGAGTTTAGTTGACAATGCCCAGAATTCTCGAGCTGATGCAGTAGCAGCCTTAAATAATAAGGCTGTGGCAGTTAGAAACCTTGCTCTGGTAAAGGCGAACAGAACAATAGACTTAGGAGTTACTGCAGGAATGACATTTAATGGGGTTTCTACCAATGAAGAGGCACCAACACCTTATCATCGTACGGCTACGGTAGGACTTAGCGTCCCGTTGAAATTGTCTAATCATTATAAAGGTGATTTGAAAGCTGCCGGATTTACGATTAAACAAGCGGATGTACAATACGAACAGGTACTGCAACAGATTCAAATAGAGGTTACCCAAGCTTATTTTAATTATACCGCCACCGGTAAGCAGGTTAAGCAGTATCGGAAAGGACTTTTAACAGAAGCTAAAAAGATCCTGGATGCTAAAATATACAGCTATAAAAGAGGGGAGACATCCTTGCTGGAGGTTTTAAATGCACAAAGGACCTATAATGAATTGCAGGAAAGTTATTATGAGTCTCAGTCTAACTATGCCAGTGCCTTAGTCGAATTGGAACGAGCATCGGGTATTTGGGATATTAAATAGTATTTTATCAATTTCATTTTTTTATTATTCTTATTTAGACTGATTTTTGTTAACTTCGGCCGTGCGTCTTTAAGCAACAATAATATAACTGATGAAAAAAATACTTATCGCCATTTTTACCTTATCTATTGCAGCCGCCCATGCGCAGCAAAATACCCTAATGGACCAATCATTCTGGCAAGGGGCACCTGATGTGAACGCCGTAAAAGCTGAGATTGCCAAGGGGAACAATCCTTCTCAATTAAATGCGATGAGTATGGATCCAGTGGTGATTGCTATCAGCGCGCAGGCGCCAAACGCTTCTATAGAATACCTATTGACTCAACCGGGTAATAGCGTAAACAAACTCACCCATGATGGTCGTACCTATTTACATTGGGCTGCCAACCGTGGTAATGCTGAGCTTGTGGAGTACCTGTTTAACAAGGGAGCGAAAATAGATGTCGAAGATAGCCATGGTACAACCCCGTTGCTTTTTGCGGCTAGTAGCGGTCAGCAAAACACTAAAATTTATGACCTGTTTTTGGCGCATGGTGCCAACTTAAAAAAGAACGTTACTCACGAAGGGGCAAATGTGTTATTATTGGCTATTGCCAATGATAAGGATATGGCGCTTACAAACTATTTTATTTCAAAAGGTTTAGATTTAAATAGTACCGATGCTGTAGGTAACAATGCGTTTAGCTATGCCGCTAAGTCGGGAAATATCGAGTTGTTAAAAACACTGATACAAAAAGGCGTAAAACCTAATCAAAATGCCATGTTGATGGCTGCCCAAGGTGGTGGTCGCAGGGGCGGTAATGCTATTGGTCTGCCGGTTTTTCAGTACCTTGAAAGCCTGGGTATTAAACCTGCTACTACATCAAAAAGTGGTGAGAACGCATTGCATTTTATTGTACGTAAAGCAGATCAGAGGGATATTGTCGCATACTTTTTGAGTAAAGGTGTGAATGTAAATCAAGCCGATGATGAAGGTAACACTGCATTAATGCTTGCGGCTTCTTCCAATCGTGATACTGCGATATTGGGTATGTTACTCCCTCATGTCAAAAACATAAATCAGTCCAACCAAAAAGGTCTAACTGCATTGGCTTTGGCAGTAAAAGGTAATTCGATAGATGTAATACGTTACCTGATTGCCAAAGGTGCCGATGTTAAATCTTTAGACAAGGATGGTAATAACCTGGCTTATTATGCGGTAGAATCTTATCGCTCGCAAGGCGGTGAGCGCTCGTTTAATGGACCTAAACCAGAAGATTTTGATGTCAAATTAGCTATTTTAAAAGAAAAGGGGTTAGATGTAAGTGCAGCTCAAAAAAACGGCAACACCTTGTATCACTTGGCCGTTGCTAAAAACGATCCTTCATTGGTAAAACGTTTACAACCTTTAAATATTGATGTGAATGCTAAAAACAAAGAAGGTTTAACTGCGTTGCATAAAGCAGCATTAATTGCTAAAGATGATACTATGTTGAAATATCTTTTATCAATAGGAGCCAAAAAAGATGCGGTTACCAATTTTAAAGAAACGGCTTTTGACCTGGCCAACGAGAACGAAACACTATCTAAAAACAATATATCAGTTAACTTTTTGAAATAATAATGATGTCTAAATTTTATACTGCAGCCCTTTTATTGATGGCCCTAACTTTTGCCAGGCCAACAACATCAGTTGCCCAGGCAACCAGTAAATACAAATGCCTGATACAAATGACCAACTACATGGGCGAAGGCGCTTATATTGTCATTTCGCTGATCGACAGTAAAGGTGCTTATGAAAAAACATTATATGTATTGGGTTCCGATAAAAAATGGTATAAAACGCTAAAAGAATGGAATGCATTCTATGCTAAAAAAACGACGAATATCAGCGCTATAACCGGAGCTTCGGTTACGGGTGGCGACCGTAGTGTTAATGTGATTGAGATAGAAAACTCAAAGATCAACTCTGGTTACAAAATTAGATTTGAAAGTGCTGTGGAAGATAAAAAATATAATGTAAAGGATCTGGAGATCCCTTTAACAACCGAAACGCTTTCCGCAAAAAACGATGGAACAGGGTATATACGTTACGTGCGGTTTAGCGCTAACTAACGTCACTAATATTTTATGACAATTTCTATATGGAGATACAGTCACTTAGCGTTGGCTGTATCTTCTTTCATTTTATTAACGCTGGCATCGGTTACCGGGGTTATACTTGCTTTTCAGCCCGTTGTAGAAAAAATCCAGCCTTATCGTGCTGATAACTTTACCCAAACTTCGCTTGCGCAAACATTGCCTGAACTACGTAAAAAGTATCCGGGTATTACTGAACTTACTATTGATGCCAACCAATTTGTGCAGGTAAAAGGCAGCGATGCCAATGGTAAAAAGCTACATGCTTATATCGATCCGAAAACGGGTAAGATATTAGGTGTTCCAGGCAAAGAAAATGTTTTTTTTCAGTGGGTTACGGCGCTGCATCGGTCGTTGTTTTTGCATGAGATTGGCCGGGTTTTTATTGGTGTCACTGCTTTTCTATTACTACTCATCACTGTTTCGGGCACGGCGTTAATTATCCAGCGGCAGCGGGGGATTAAACGTTTTTTTACGCATATAGCACGCGATAATTTTGCGCAGTATTACCATGTGGTATTGGGGCGCTGGTCGCTTATTGTTATCGTTGTTATTGCCCTCAGTGGTACTTACCTGTCGCTTGCAAGGTTTGGATTTATTGAAAATAAGAAAGCTTCACCTGAGGTCGATTTTAAAACTATTCGGTCTAAGCCCCTAAAAAAGGCTACCGATTTTGCTATTTTTAAGCAAACCAAGCTTTCGGAAGTAGAGTCGATCGAGTTTCCGTTTTCTGATGACGCGGAAGATTATTATACACTTAAACTTAAAACCGGAGAAGTAGCGGTTAACCAGATAACGGGCGATATCCTGAGCGAAGTTAAATATCCAATGGCGGTGATGCTTACCAATTTGAGTCTTACATTGCATACCGGACGTGGCAGTAGTATCTGGGCTATTGTGTTGGCTATAGCTTCGGCAAATATCTTATTTTTCATTTATTCAGGTTTTGCCATTACCTTAAAGCGTAGGGCCAATCGTATTAAAAATAAGTATAAGGCTAGTGAGAGCAGGTTTGTGATTCTTGTTGGATCAGAAAATGGAAGTACTTTTGGTTTCGCGCAAGCCATTCACCAGCAATTGCTTAAAGCCGGCGAACGATCATTCGTAACCGAACTTAATAACTATAACATTTTCCCCAAAGCGGAGCACATTATTGTATTAACCGCTACTTATGGCTTAGGCGACTCACCTACAAATGCAATTAAATTTGCTTCGCTACTTGATAAATATCAACAGCCACAGCAGGTTCAATACTCAGTTGTTGGTTTTGGGTCGCACGCGTATCCGGATTTTTGCAAGTTTGCATTTGAAGTTAACCAGATTTTATCGAGACAAGCGTGGGCCTCTGCATTGACAGACATCCATACGGTAAACGACAGATCGCCACAAGAATTTGGCTTGTGGGCCGAGGCCTGGTCGCAGCAGGCTGGCATCCCTATGACAGTTTTACCTTATTTGAAAACTGTCGAAGCTAGCCGTTTAGATACTTTTACGGTTAGTAGCACTACCGCTACCGCAAACAGTGATGGCACTTTTAGTTTGAGTCTGCAAATGGGTCGAAGGTTAAAGGTAACCTCGGGCGACTTACTGGCCATTTACCCTGAAAATGACCACCGAGAAAGACTTTATTCTATTGGTTTGATTGATAAGGAGATCAGGTTAAGCGTAAGACTGCTGTCGGGTGGCTTAGGCTCAGGTTTTTTACATCGCTTAAAGGCTGGTGAAAAAATGCAGGCGCGTGTTGTTAGCAATAAACACTTTCATTTCCCTGCAAAGGTGCCTCAAGTTGTAATGATCTCTAATGGGACAGGAATAGCACCTTTTTTAGGGATGATCAGTCAGAACAAAGCAAAAATACCTTGCAGTTTGTATTGTGGTTTCAGAGAGCAGTTGTCCTACGGGATGTATCGGGATTTGTTGCAAGAAAGTACCGCCACCGGCAAGCTTAAGCAAGCTCATACCGCATTCTCTCGTGAAGGCGAAAAGCAATACGTGAGCCATTTGATTAATAGGGATGCCGATATTATAGCTGATGCATTACGCAATGGCGGCGTGTTGATGATATGTGGTTCGCTTGCTATGCAAAAAGATGTGATGGATGTGTTGGAAAACATTTGTCAAACAAAAGCAGGTACAAGCCTAAGTTTCTACCAATCCCGCGATCAAATACGTACTGATTGTTATTGATTGGCCTTATTTTAGTTGTTGCTTTTTAAAGTGAAGCTGGGGTGAAGAAATTATTTTCCCCTCATCTGTAATGATGATATAACGGTATGCCGGGAACTTTTTGATAAACTGTATCGCTTTATTTTTTCCTAAAACCATCATGGAGGTACTAAAGCCATTTGCTGTTTCGGCGTTTGGACCTAAAATAGTTACACTGCATAGGCCCGTGGCAGGGTAGCCTGTGGCAGGGTTAATAATGTGCGCATAACGTTTACCGTTAAACATTACAAATTTTTCATAACTACCCGAGGTAACTACAGCTCCTTGTCCTAATGGTATAACGGCTATAACAGTGTCTTCCTTCATTGGGTTAGTAATCCCTATATTCCAATCGCTACCATCGGGTTGTTTGCCCCAGGTACTCATGTCGCCCGATCCGTTCACTATTCCCGCTTTTATACCTCTGGCAAGCATCATATCCCGGCACTTATCGGCGGCATAGCCTTCACCTAAGGCGCCAAAACCAATTTTCATACCTTTTAACTTTAAAAATATGGTGCAGTTGGCACTGTCTAGTACAATATTTTTATAACCAACTTTGGCTACCGATTTTTTGACCGTTTCGGGTGTAGGCATGGTAGTCATCGATCCATCAAACTTCCATATTTTATCCATCGCTGCAAAGCTGATATCAAAAGCACCATTGGTGATTTTAGATAAGTGTATTGCTCTTTGGGTTAGTTTGAAAACTTCCCTGTCGACCTTAACCGGGCGTATGCCTGAATTAGCGCTTACCTGCGATACTTGCGATTCGGATTTCCAATCTGATATCAGGTTCTCTATCCGCGTAACCTCGGCAATACAAGTATCTATATTTTGTTCAGCAGTAATGGAATCTTTTGCCACAATGGTTATTTGCCAGCGGCTGCCCATTAGCTTGGTTGTTCTATTTCTAAGTACTTGCGAATTGGCGTTTAATGCTAATAGAGCCAAAAATAGGGTGATGATCTTTTTCATAAAAGTTGAGATCGCAAATATAAAACTATAAGCCGATTCTGTAACACAGATGTGGTTACCTAATTAAACAAGAAAGCGGGAATAATCAATCTGACTATGCCCGCTCATCTCACATAGAAAGACGTTAATTGGGGCAAGATATTGTGTTGCTCGACAAATTAAATTACTTGACTGTATTTGGGATAATTTCTTTTTAAATAGTATTTCGTATGAAATTCAGTAGGATTGTAATAACTTAGGAAAACCATTTAATACGCTCATGACCAAGTTTTATATCGCTTTTTTATTTTGTATCTCAATTTGCTTTCCCTCTTTTGCTAATATTGACTATATCAATATCAGTAAAATAAGTACGGATGCGACACATATTAAGTATTACAGTTTTATTAAAGATAATAAAAGATTCTACGACCGTTGGGCAGTGGAATGGAAGTATGATCAACCAAAAGCAATACTCATCGCTGCGCTTAAAGAAGCTTATACCTCATTTGCTTCTATACCAAAACAAAATACGGAACTGCAGTTATTGCTAGGTGATATTTCACACTATTTGTATAATATGGATGTGTCTGAATCATTTGACTTAGCGGTAAAAAATTATGATTTGGCTATTAAGAGTAGTCCTAATGATGTCAGGGGACACTGGTTTCTGGGATACCACTATGGGCTTTCTAATGGGGCTGTCAAAGCGATTGATCAGTTTATTTTGGCTCAGAAATGTTCTTTGGGTAATTATGCAGGGCCATTTTGGAATGACTACGCGTATGTTTCGATGATAGCTGGTATGCCGTCCACAGTTTTGTTTGCCATGAAAAAGGCTAAACTAGCGCTAGGTAAGCCAGGTGCATTTGAAAATGAATTTGGGCAGGCCGCACTTCAGCGGTTTACTGATGTTGATGCTGATCAGGAGTATAAGAATACAGAAATTTGGGAAGCATCGAAAGGAGAGATGGTTACTTTTATTTCGAGACCATTAGGTGTGAAAATATTGTTAGATAGCACCTGGATAATAAATGTGGTAGATTTTAAAAACAGGCAAAATGTATTTATAATGACACCACCAAAAATAAAAAATAAAGAGGGGAAAGATATTGGCTATACCTTGTTGATGATGATGAAAGTTGCCAGAGATGGTGAGGAGTTAAGCGGCTATCTAGATAATCTGGTTGTCAAATACCCTATGAGGCAAAAAATTAGCTTTTCCAATAAATATGATAAGATGATTGCCTACGAAATAAAAGATAAAAGTATGTATCCACATCTTGGTGGTGGTCATACCTACACACTCGGGATTGAAAGAAATAATCCGGAAGATCCTGGCTTGTTACTGGAACAACCGACAATTTTGCAGACTAAAGGTAATGGGCAATTGACGTATTTTAAGGCCAATCAAAGCAAAAACAGATTTGCGGGGAAGATTTTCTATACTTTTTTGTTGGATAGCTGTGAGGATATTCATGAACAATCATTGGTAACCTTCAAATCATTCATCGAAAAGCAACTATTTATTGAATAATAACTTGGAGAGACTCAAAAAAAGGCTGCTCTATCACAAATTGATACAGCAGCCCTATAGTCTCAGCATCTAGCCAAAATGAGCTTAGAAAGCAAAGCGTAATGTAGCTCCATAAGTTCTTGGATCACCAAGCACACCGGCATATAAGCCTGCGTTACCCGCTGCAGCTTGCAATTGTTCGTAGTAATTTGTATTTGTAATGTTTCTGCCCCAAACAAATATTGAGAATTTATCAGATTTAAATCCTAATCTGGCATTGAATAAGGAATAACCATCAACATTTAATACACGTGAAGGTGTTGGGTTTGAAGAATATTGTGAACGGTAGCTGGCATCGCCACCAATAAAGTATCTACCTTCTTTAGTGGCCAGGTTGCCGGGAGTGCTAAGTTCTGCACCACCAGAAATATTCCATTTAGATATGCCTGGCAATCTGCCTCCTGAGGCATCTTTAAATGCCACCTGCGTAGCGACACCATTAATAACTTCTGTGTGTCCGGTTTCTTCTAATGGCAATGGTGCATTTGTGAACTTTACATATTTGCCATCAAGATAAGCAAGGGCGGCATTTAAACTTAAGAACCTTTCTAATTGGTAAGTCCCATCAATTTCGAAGCCTTTTACGTTAACTTTTTCTGCATTGGCAAGATAACCTCTGTTTACACCCAACTGAGGCGATTGTACATTAGTCTGGTAATCTTTAATATCTGTGGTAAAAGCGCTAACATTGACCAGACCACCTTTAAAGGGCCTGGTTTTAAGGCCCAGTTCATAGTGTTGAACATATTCCGGTTTCACTACAGCCAGAGACAAATCCGCTTCTCCAGTAGAAGTAGTCGGTAAGCCACCTACGTTAACACCAACTGGTTTGTAAGCAGTAGAGAAAGTTCCATAAGCGTTTAACTTAGGGGTAGGACGGTATGACAAGGTGATGTTACCAGACAAATTATTGTTATTTACACTGGTATTGAATCGCTGATTACTATAAACTGCGGTTTTAAGTGCAAGTAATGCAGCATCTGAAGTTTGCAGGCCTCCATAGGTTACTCTATCATAATCTACATCCTTTTTATCATAAGTAAACCTTAAACCAGGTAAAACATGCAGGTGATTTAAGAACTCCCAGTCAACCTGGGCAAATATAGCAGCACTTAATGATTTGATGGTTGAATTGGTTTTGATCCCGTAGCCATCTAATAAGCCGGGTGTTGAGTATAATGCCTGAGCACCGGTATTGCTTGTTTGCACAAATCTCCACTGATCTTTACCCACCTCTTCTGTTTGGTTTAAGCCTTTTAAGTTCTGGCTAAGTGCAAATAAACCAATCACACCGCTTACTTTTTCAGCTATATTACCTGCGTATCTAAGCTCTTGTGAATATTGGTCATGACGGGAGTTCCCCTGAGATTTTGTAAGTGCCGACAATTCAGAGAAGTCTCTGTCGTTTGTTGGATCCCAATTCCAGAATCTCCATGCAGTGGTTGAAGTCAGCGTTCCGTTACCTATTTTATAGTCCACATTTACAGATATACCACCAATTGATTGGTTGTGTCTCCATGGCGTATTGGTATTGATCTCTCTGGAAAATGGATCTATTTTAGGCTGTTCATATCCTAAATCAGAAACAATCTTGGCATACTGACGGTATGCACTTCTTTCTGTCGTAGTCACTCCTGCAATTACCAATGGATAACCTGCTGGGTGCTGGATGCTTACATCGCTACTTAACAATACTTGTAATTTATCAGATGGGGTGTAATACAGCTGACCTTTAAAGCCAAGGTTATTTTGTCCACTATATTTGCGTTCTTCTCTGGTATTCCAAATCGTACCATCTCTTTGAGTACCTGAGATGGATAATTTTGCGGCAAGGTTTTTTGCTACGCCCCCGGAAACCGATGTTTTGGCTTGTATAAAATTATAGTTTCCAAAACTCATTTCTACTTTTGCGCTTGGTGTTTGGGTTGGTTTTGTAGTGGTGATGTTAAATGCACCAGCAGTAGTATTTTTGCCAAACAAGGTACCTTGAGGGCCACGCAGGATTTCTATTTGTTCAATGTCAAGAAAATCTGTAGAAGTAGCGGCTGGACGCGCCTGGTAAACCCCATCTACATAAAAACCTACTCCCGGATCAATACCGTCGTTAGTTAAGCCAAAAGTTGAGCCTAAACCTCTGATATTGAGTGTGGTGTTTCTGGCGTTTGAAGCGTATAATTGTACAGAGGGAACCAGCTCTTTTAAGCGGTTAACATTAAAAGCTCCTGCATTTTCTGCAGATCGGCCCCCGATAACAGTAATTGCAATAGGCACATCTTGCAGCACCTCCGAACGTCTTCTTGAGGTTACAACAATCTCATCCAGTAAAGCACTTTCAACCAGAACTAACTCGAAAGGTGTATCCTGAAGCTTTAATATCTGAAAATCCTGTGGTTTGTAACCAACTGAACTGACTTGAAGGTAAAATGGAAGTTCCTGGGTTGAATTGATACTGAAGACACCATTTTCATCTGCAATGGCAGAGATTTTGGTGCCTCTTATCTTCACAGTAGCTTTTGGTACCGGAGTGCCATTGGTATTCTTTATTGTGCCTGTTATTGTACTTTGGGCAAAAGCAAAGTTCGCCGTAAGCAGAATTGAAAAGAGGATAAGTAAGCTTTTTTTCATGATTTTAATATTAAATGATTGGTTTCTTTGGTTTTGGCATAGCAATGCCCTGTGGACGTTTTTTGACATCCTTTATTTCGTATTTTAAGATTTGTTAATGAGCTTGTATGCCTTAGTTTTTAGTGGCAATTACAGCAGGTCGAATTAGCAACAACAACAGCGTTCTAAGAGAAAGTGGGTTTCTTCTTTAGCTGTTCTTCTTTTCATTTTAAAAAAATGTAAATCCATTTTCATTTACTTGTTGTTGGTAAACAGTTGCTTAGTTAGGCAAATATAGTATATATTTTATTATTTGCAATAAAATCTATGGAAATAGTAGATTATAGGAGTTCATCACCATTTCCAGTCCAAATGATGGCGAAAGGGTAAGTTATGTGTGGTCTTTATGTTTTTGATATCGTTGCAAAGGGAGGTGTTGATTTTTGGAATGATCAGGACCTGACTATTACTAAGTTTAATTAGAAAATGATTGGGAATTTCACTGATGAGTGTTATTGCTGAAAACATATATTTATAATCCCCGGCCCGATCAATAACATGCAAATGATCATCAGCTATTTCCAATTGAATAGGTGAGTCAGCCATTCCACTTAATTCAGTAGCTGCTCTTTTTAACCTTCTGCCTATGACATACTTCATAAATTGGTTTATTGTTAGTATGTAGCATATTGCAAAGGCTAATAAAATGATAGTAAAAATACTCTTGCCTCTATAAAAACCGATTGCACTTAAAATAACAAAATAAGTCGGCAAAATCCATATTAACTTTCTGTTCCTTTTCAATCTACCCGTGGTTGAAGCGGAGTATTGTAAAAAGATCAATATGTCATCCTTCGAAAGTGTATAGTTATACATAGCATTGATTTAACAATATACAAGGTAAGGAAGTTTCTTTAAATGAGTGCGTTGCTTTAGGAGGTCTTTTGTTTGAATTGTTGTACTCATAATATTGTGAACACAAAAAATATTTTACAATGTTATAAGGGACGCGATGGATTACACCAATGTATAGTTAAAACAAATAACAACTTAAAAGGATAAAAAGATGGAAAATCAAGAAAAATCCCAGGCAATAAAAAACGTAGTATTGGTACATGGAGCGTTTGCGGATGGCTCTGGTTACAAAGGTGTTTATGAAAATCTTACCAATCAAGGTTACCATGTAACTGTTGTTCAAAACCCATTAACCTCCCTAGAGGATGATGTTACGGCCACAAAGCTAGTATTGGATGCTCAGGATGGTCAAGCTATCCTTGCCGGTCACTCCTGGGGAGGGGCAGTTATTACCCAGGCTGGTAATCACCCAAAAGTAGCCGGACTGGTGTATATTGCTGCTTTCCAACCTGATAATGACGAGACTGCATTGCAGTGGTTTCAGACTGCTCAGCCTGCGCCGGAGAATGGTATATTACCTCCTGATGATAAAGGCATTGTTTACTATGATAAGACAAAGTTCCACGCCGGTTTTTGTGGTGACCTGAGCAAAGAGGATGCAGAATTTATGTATGCGTCACATGGTGCGTTTTATGGCAAATGCTTTGTAAGCCCGATCACTGATGCCGCATGGAGAAATAAGCCGGCATTTGGCATTGTAGCCACCGCGGATAAAAGTATCAATCCAGAAATCCAGCGTGCTATGTACAGACGTTCCAATACAAAAGTTACGGAAATCAATGGTAGTCATGCCGTTTATATCTCACAGCCACAAAAAGTAGCTAATGTAATAGCAGAAGCAGCTCAAGCTGTATCGTCTATCAATTGATCATGTTATTGATTATAATTAAGCCTCATTTACGAATTATGGTAAATGAGGCTTAGAAAAAAACAATCTTAATTTTAGAAATTATGGAAAACAATCAAATTAAGACCTTTAATGATAAGATGGAAGGTTTTGTTGATCAATTGCTTCCCGAGTTGGAAGAGATTTATAAAGATATTCATCAAAATCCGGAATTATCAATGCAGGAATTTCGGACAGCTAAAATTGCTGCGGATTATTTAACTAAATATCAATTTGAGGTTTCGACGGAGATTGGGGTAACCGGTGTAGTCGGTTTGATGAAGAATGGAGATGGACCTATAGTGATGCTTCGTGCGGATATGGATGCACTTCCAGTTAAAGAGGATACCGGACTACCTTATTCAAGTACTAAAATAAGCAGAGATGAAGAGGGGATAGAAGTTGGTGTATCACATGTGTGTGGTCATGATTTGCATGTAACGTGGCTGATGGGTGCTGCAAGACTATTTTCGGAACATAGAGATCAATGGAAGGGGACTTTAATGGCGGTTTTTCAGCCTGGTGAAGAGATTAGTCGTGGAGCACAAGCGATGATTGATGCCGGGATGATGGATCGGTTTCCAAAGCCGGATATTATTCTTGGTCAGCATGTAATGGTAGGAGAATCTGGTACAGTTGGCTATCGTAGTGGCCCTATCTTATCGGCAGGTAATAGTGTTAAAGTTAAGATTTTTGGGCGTGGTGCGCATGGCTCACAACCGCAAACCTCTATCGATCCTGTGATTATGGCAGCCGCAACGACGATGCGTCTGCAAACCATTATTTCGAGGGAGGTAGCACCAATAGAAAATGCTGTTCTAACGGTTGGTTCATTGCAAGCTGGTGTAAAAGAAAATATCATTCCTGATGATGCTACCCTGAAATTGAACATCCGAACTTTTAATGATGGTGTACGAGATCATATCCTTTCGGCGGTTAAGCGTATTTGTTGTGCAGAATGTACGGCTTCTAATGCGCCAAGGGATCCTGAATTTACTATGCTGGATAGCTATCCAATTACAGATAATGATGCTGTTGCTACAGCAAAAGTAGCAGAGGCCTTTCGTACTCAGTTTGGTGATAGATCTTATGAAACACAGCCCGCTTCTGCCAGTGAAGATTTTAGTGTTTTCGGGAGAAACTGGAAAGTCCCTTATGTTTTTTGGTTTGTGGGAGGAACTGAACCTAAGGTGTATCTGGAAGCTAAAAAGAATAACCTGCTAAATTCTATACCTAGTAATCACTCTCCTAAATTTGCACCTGTAATACATCCAACCTTGAAGACAGGCTTGCAGACCATGATGACCGCCGCAGTGGCCTGGTTAAAAGTTTAAGCGGATCAATGCCAAACCACTTATAGACCTCATCAAACAGAAACCACAGGGATGCAAATATTGAGAAGAAAGTAAAATGTCACTATGCATGAAGACTTCTCTAAAACATGAACTTGCCAATGTATACGCTGTTAGAAATAGCCTTTCTGTCGTCTGTTACAAAAGAAATATAAGTTTCAGCTTCGTGTCCTTTCAGCTCGTGAGGTATATGTAAAACCTCTTCTAGTTTGTCCCTTTCTGCACCACTAATCAAATAATGGCTTTCTTCTTTTTCAGTAAAGTGGGCCATTAGCATCGTTTTATCATTTCGGTTGCCTTCTTGGTCCAGTGGATCATAGGCCCAGCTAAATTTAAAGCCATCAGCATTGTTTTCTACCAAAGCATTTTTGGCTACAGACAAGCCACCCTCAGTTAAGCGGATCATTGGATAATTCACTGTTTGTCCCGGATATTCGCCTGTAATACCATGTATTAAATTGTACGATTTTGCTGCGTTGTTACTGTTAATGAGTCTTTTTTTTGCTGATAAGGCAAAACCGATCCGGATATAAGGAGTGATAGTTCTGAAGAAGGAGGTTAGTACTGTCATTTTTTCCTGATAGGCCAGTTGTTTAGACGACCTCGGGATATTCGATTTGTGTCTCGCTGCACGGAGTACCTGTTTGCCATTCAGGATGTATCCGTATAACGGACCTAATTTTCCGCTGTACAATCCCAATGGTCCATTTTTAGAAATTGCCATAGTAATATTTTAAATGTTCGTAATCAGTTACTTAAATGTAAGTAAAAATTATTATATCGACATTAATTTGAACAGAACTACAGTGGTAATTGAACAAATATTGAACAGAGGTTAAGCGGTGTTTACTGAACCAACACTGGACAGCCACCGCTTAACTACCGTAAAACCACTGGAAATAAGTATAGTCTCTCAAGGAGGCGGTAGCTGATGGCATAAATATCAATAGTTGTAAAAATGCTAAGCTAAATTTTTATATCCTGCTCCCCAACATTTGGTACTAATCCGTTGATCCGCATTGATCCCTTAGATGAGAATTCGTGTGGAAATTAGCGTCGCTTAAAATGCAAAAAGCCTGAAATTTTTGATTTCAGGCTTTGGTTTTTCTCCGCGGAGAGCGAGGGAACTGTACCCAAGCTTAAAATCCCGCTTTAATATGGTTTCTTGAAGGTTTGTAATTGTAAACTCACCGAATCACTCACCTTTTAAATTTCTTTTATAACTGCAAATGCTATAAACTAAATTTAGTTATAAATCTGTTAAAAACAAAGTTATTAGATAATTTAGATCCAGTTAGACTCCGGTTCGGGGTACCGAGTCGGATTTAGTTCTAAATCCGATTTTTTCTTTTCTAACCTTTTGTTAATGTTATAGATAAGTAAGGCTGCGAAATGGCTGGAAAAATATTGATATGTTGGAGGATTTTAATCCAAAAAATTGACATTATTATCTATTTCTTATCTTTATCTGATAAATTACTGCTCATGACGAATAATATTGTAAATATCTTAGATCAATTCGAAAAAAGTATTGACTTAAAACAACCATATTTAAAAACGAATTTGGAAGAAAATGCAGAGATTGAATTTAAAAATTCGCTGCAAACCAAGTCTGATACTATCGATAAGGGATATTTAAAGACAATTTCTGGTTTCGCTAACAATTCTGGTGGTACAATAATTTTCGGCGTGTCTCCTGATAAGCATGAGATCGTCGGAATAAAAGAAGAATATGAAAATCTTGATGGAAGGTATGTGAGCAGTACGATTGCTAACGGACTGGATGGTTCATTTAAGTTTCAGTTTGTTACAAAACGCTTCTTGTCAAAAGTTGTTGGTTTTTTAGTAGTAGAAAAGGCAATGACTAAACCAGTAATTATGAAAGTGGATGCCGCTGAATTCAAACTCGGAGAAATTTATTACCGCTATCCGGCACAAACGAGCAAAATTCAAGCGCAGGATCTTCGAAGGATTTTAAATGAGGAAGTCGCGACTGGTATTAATCGGGTAATGGGCAACATGAACAAGTTGATTAGCATAGGAGAGGATGCGGCAATATTGGATACAAGTTCCGGAATTATTGACACAGGAGATCATCAGCCTAAATTTGTACTCGACGAAAAGATGCTTAAAAATCTGAACTTGATCAAACGTGGTCAATTTGTGGAAGAAGAGGGGGCGCCTGCATATCTAATAAAAGGAGAAATTGAGACTGGAAATGTCGAAGTCGTTGAAAAGACCGTTCTTTCCAATCTATACGAAAGTGATATAATGAACTACTTTACTTCAGGCTCTTGTGATTGTCCAGAATTGGTCTTGGAAAAATTGCTCAGCCTGAGTTCACCCTATTTTCCGGTACATTTCTTTATGAGTCAGTGTAACTGGGGTGTAAAAGAAGCCTTGGAGTTTATTGATTCTCCTGTTATAAAAAATGTGAATTCCAATACTGCGGATAAAGTTAGGGAGCGGATTACAACTGAATATTCTTATGGAAAAAATGGCGTGATTAGCCTAGAGATTCTAGAGACTCTAAAAGATGGTACGTGTCCTATAATCCATTTAACTACTGTAGCCGGAAAATACGGGTTAGGTAAAACAATGCATCAAAAAGTTGTTCGTACGATGATATATAACACTATGAAAATACATAGCGATCTTGGTCAAGATGTCTTTGATGAGTATCCCTCATTGGTAGTGGACGCGCTCTCAAATCTTGAACAGGATTATGTTAAGGCAAACCCTGAATATGTACTTTCAATAATTCAAAAGCTTTATCCGCAGAAAAATAATACTGTTTTAAAAAAGGCAATTTGTTTTATCGACAAAGTTCTTTACGCTAGGCAAGCGAGTGCGCCAGTGCAGAAGATCGCTTATGCTGTTGAAGTGGAGGAGGGCTAAGGAATCTATATTTGTTATCAAAAATGAATATTATGTTATGTTGAATAATTTTATGACATACAGTAGCTTTTAAGTTTGGGATATGTTAAGTTTGTTGTAACCAATAAACTAAAAATGAGCGCTATCGATTTACACAGTAAACCCTTTGACGAAGAAACTATAACAAAACTTGAGATTTTTGAGAATTATGCGCAAGCATGGTTACCAACATTTATAATGCGACCAAACCCTGGTTCCAAAATTTGTATTTTCGATTTTTTTGCAGGGACTGGCTATGATAAAAACGGGGTACCTGGAAGTCCAATTAGGTTTTTAAGGAAAATATTGGAACAAAGAGGTAATATGTTTCAAAAGAATGTCAAAGTCCATTTGTATTTGAATGAATATGAACCCACCAAAAGGCATCAGCAGAAATTTGAATTATTGAAGAAATCATGTGAAGAGTTTTTAGACGATAATCCTGGATTAAAGCACTTGGTTGAAATAAGTTATTCTAATGAAGATTGTGAAACTTTGTTCCCTAAATTGATTTCTGAAATTAACAAATACCCTAGCCTTGTTTATTTAGATCAGAATGGAGTTAAATTTGCAGGTGAGAAGTACTTTTTGGCATTGGAAGAAACTACAACAACAGATTTTTTATACTTTATATCTTCATCTTATTTTTGGAGATTTGGAGATAAAGAAGAATTTAAAAAACACTTAAATATTGATATGGAGGATGCAAAAAAAGATCCATATAAACACATCCATAGAAATATTTTAGCTCAATTAAAAACAAAAATACCTCTTAAAAGCAAACTCAAATTGTACCCTTTTTCTATTAAAAAAGACCCTAATATACATGGGATTATATTTGGAGCTAAACACCCAAGAGCTGTAGATAAATTCTTAACAGTTGCATGGGAAAAGAATACGACAAATGGACAAGCCAATTTTGATATTGATGATGATGCTTCAAAACAGCAAATGGATTTATTCTCGGGCAAAAAGCCTACAAAAATTGAGCGTTTTCAGGATGAAGTACGTGAGAAAATAATAATGGGGGAATTAATCAATAACAAGCAATTATACGATTTTACATTAGAACAAGGTCATATTGGTGCACACGCTACAAGTGCGCTGAAAAGTATGAAAATAAAAAAAGAAGTTAATTATGATTCAAGTTCACCCCTTGTTAATTATGATACTGTATATAAAAAAAGAAAAATTCTAGCGTATTCCGTGTTGGGAAAAAAACAATAAATTTATTTCATAGTTTTTTTTGCTAAATTTATTAGTAGTATTGTACGTCCTTAACGTAAAAATATGGCACAATCAAACATAGAATGGACTGAGCTTACTTGGAACCCAGTTACAGGCTGTAATAAAATAAGTCCAGGTTGTAAGAATTGTTATGCCGAAGTAATGACCCGTAGGCTTAAGTCAATGGGGGTAGAAAAATATAATGAAGGATTTAAGATCAAGACACATGCAGATACTTTGTCAACGCCCTTTACTTGGAAAAAATCAAAATTGGTATTTGTAAATTCAATGAGCGATTTATTTCATCCCGAAGTCCCATTGGATTATATAAAGGCGGTTTTTGCTGTAATGAATCAAACACCTCAGCATGTTTATCAGGTGCTTACTAAACGCTCAGAAAGATTATTGGAGGTCGCGAAGGAATTAAATTGGACTGATAATATTTGGATGGGTGTATCGGTTGAAAATGAAGAATACACTTACAGGATAGGTGAGCTTGCAAAAACTCCAGCTAAGATAAAGTTTTTGTCTATAGAACCACTGATTGGTGCTGTAAGGTCAATTGATTTAACAAATATCCATTGGGTAATTGTTGGCGGAGAATCTGGAGTCAAGGCAAGACCATTGAAAAAAGAATGGGTTGATGATATTAAACTAAAATGTGAAACTGTTAACGTACCTTTCTTTTTTAAACAATGGGGTAAACCGAAATTTAACGTTAATCCAGAGGATCCTACTATTGATGCTAAACATCCAAATCACGCTAAAGGAGGCTGTCAACTAGACGGTAAGGTTTACCGTCAAATGCCCAAAAAGGCGGCATGAGAGGATGTAAAATAAATTGTGTCTCCAAGTTAATAATCAGCTAGTTGACGGTTTGTTTTTACATACCCTTTTTACTTTTAAAAGGAATCAATCAATATAGTTCTGAATAGATTTAAGATTTTTGATTTATCTTTCTTGAAAAATAAATCTGATCTATGAATTATCAAAGGCTCTTAAATTTCATTGTTGAAAATCAGAATGCTAACCTTATGGATTTTTATGATAAATCCTACAATAAACTTCAGGAGTTAAATAAAAGAATTGACCGAACAACTGTTTCTTTGTTGGTGATTGTTTTGGTTTATTTCCTTTTGGCAACGTCGTCTGTTGAAAGTTTCAGCATTGGGCCATTTAATATAAAGGATATTAATCTAGTTGCTCAACTACTACCTATTCTTTTTGCTTATTTATTATTTGATCTTTTGACTTCTTCTATTCATAAAACCGAAGTGCTAATCACTGTAAAGATGCTTTTTTTAAGTATTTATTTACAGGAAGTCGAGCCGTCTGATTTTGAAGAGATTAAGAATAAACACAATTTTTTCACTAGGGTACTTCTCCCATTCTCTTTTACTACTGATCTTTCAAGGTTGTTTGTGGGAAAGACGCAGGTAGGGTTAGGTTGCTTTGGACTATTGCTGTCACTCCCCTTGCTGTCTTTGTATCTTTTACCTTTTGTATTGGAATTTTTTATGCTAAGAGATCTGTATTTTAATGGCTTTGACAATATTATAGGGAAAATCTCCTTTTACATGACTATATACATCAATTTGGTACTTATATTTTATTACATTAAAGTTACGTTAACAAATCTCAAGGATTTAAAGGAACAAGAATAAAAGGATTTACATTTTTAACATAATTTACATTGTTGCTTATGAGAGTAAGTTACTTTAAACCCCGCAAACCATTAGATTTTTCACCTCACCCGTATGATATAGGTAATTCTTTTGGTTCTTGGCACAAATACGAGGATAGCCATTTTTTAAATAAAGTGTATCGTATTGATTTAGTTCAGTTTGAAGAATACTATGAATACCATTTAACATACGCTTTAAAAATCAATGTTTGCAACGAAGAAACTTTCTTTGTTAAGGTATGGGAGGTCGTTGAGGATAGAATCAAGAATCTAAGAGCGAAAGACCCTTTCTCCAGCTATCACGGCAGCTATAAATTCAGGATTGAGAAATTACAGCAATTCCAAAAGTATTTAAGCAGCATTGATCAATGGAATGCAAGGCCATCACATATCGTAATTGCTGAAAAGGAAGAACTCATTCAGAAACAAAAGGAAGAAATTGAAAGACTCACTGCAAGATTATCAGAACTCAATGAATTCGAAGTCTTACAGAAGATCAGTATAGGAGATAATGCCCTTCCAACTTTAGTAGATTTGCTTAAACAAATGAGCCAATTAAGATTACCATCAGGGAGAAGCTTTCTTGCCTGTGACAAGAAAAGTCCATATTCCAAAATGATCAGTAAATATTTTTCTCATGATGGCAAAGATATTCCTCTGGAAACTTCACGTAATTATTTTGTTGAGAAGAAAGGCGATATCCCCATAAAAGGTACAACAGTACGCAAAGAACATCGGATTTTTGAAATTATCCCTGTGAAAGAGGTGCAAAAATAACAACGAGTTTAACATCTGTACATGACCGATACAAATCGATGGTCATTATTTATCTGCGCCCTCATTTGACATTTGCTTCGTAAACTTAAAACGGAGGCAATATGCAGATTGAAATTTTCACTAAAGAGGAACTGTTAAAGTTCAAGTCCGAACTTATTCAGGAAATTAAACAAGCCATCAAATTAGAGGATGTGCAACCCAAAGAATGGCTTAGGAGTTCAGAAGTCAGGAAGCTGTTAAAGATTTCATCGGGTACACTTCAAAATTTACGCATTAAAGGCATTATACCTTATGAAAAAGTAGGGGGTATTTTCTATTATGCCTATGCGGATATTGTTCAGTTGTTGGGCGAAATCGGGAACTCATGATGGATACAGGAAAACAACTCACGAGCTTTTTGAAAGCTGCCAGTAAAAACAAACGCTTCCATCAATCACACCTTAGCCTTTATTCCGCCATACTTATGTGCTACACTAAAGGCTTGTGTCAAAATCCTTTTCGCGTATCAAGGCGGGAACTGATGAAACACTCGGCAATCCATTCTTTCGCTACTTACCACAAATGCATGAAGGATTTGGTGATACAAGGATATGTAGAATACCAGCCATCATACCATCCGCATTTGGCTAGTCAGATTACTTTGTTAAGTGATAATGAAAATCATGAGGGGTAAGCTCCATGTAAGTCAAGTCCTTTTCCTCTTCTGGAAAAGGAGCAAGCGGAGGTTATGCAGAGCATGACCATCAGCCCGTAAGCTATGCTTAAGGCTGTTTCACGAACCCTCCAGAGGTTCGTTAGGCCGCCAGAGGCGGTAAGAGCGAGGTAAAAAGAACCCCGTGGGGGTGTCTTTATAGCTGGATATACAAATAAAGGAATAGGTAACAATATAACAAGAGACAATATATGGAGCATGAAACTTTAAGAACCGTTAAATTTCCAGAAGCGGTGGCGCTGAAATTTGACCAGATTGCACTAAAGCTGGGCAGAAGTAAGCGCCAGCTCTTTACCCAGATGGTAGACTACTTTTTTAGAAGTAAAAAAGACCCATCCGATTTAAACGATGAATTTTTAAAAACAACCCTGCTTAAAAGTCATAAGGATTATATCGGTTTCATTCGCACACAGGAAAATGAACTGCTCATTCCGATAAAAACGGATGTAACCAGAATGGTAATTAAATTGGGGGAAATCGTGGATTGTTTCAATGCCCAGGTGCTAAAGCAAAATGATAATTTGATAGCTAAACAGCAGGTTTTATTAAATAATCAGGATGTCCAGATTAGGAAATTGTCCCAAACAGATGAATTCATGAAATTGGTTTTTAACAAGCTGGAAAACAAAGAGCAATTGAAAGGAAAGTTCATTCTTATTCTGGACGCTTACATTAAAGCCAGAAACGCCTTTGGTATTACAACCGCAGGTAAGGAAAAGGACGAATTAATTCAAAAGACCAAAGAACTGATTAACCGTCTGTAATCATGTACATCAACATTACCGATAAAGTAACGGCAGACAATAAAGGCAGCAGTGGGGGGCTGGTTCATTATTTGGAGAAAGAAAACAGGACTTGTAATCAGCAGACGCCTGAATGCTGGTTTAATCAAGAGCGTAGAGATTTTGAGCCTTATGAAGTCCGTAGAAAGATCGACAGCAATAAGGCACAATTGCGCAATGATGAAGCTAAGTTTTTCCTGATCAATATTAGTCCAAGCCAGAAGGAGATCAAACACCTGATTGAGCAATATGGCGAGCTGGGTGCAAAGGAAAAATTAAAGCAGTATGCTGAAAAGGTAATGACGGAATACGCCAAGAATTTTAAAAAGTTAGGAGTGACCAGTAACAAAGATCTGGTATGGTTTGCCAAGTTGGAAAACAACAGATACTATACCTACAAAGATGCAGAAGTGAAAAGTGGCGATAAAAAGAGAGGTGAATTAAAGGCAGGCCAACAGATGCACATTCAGGTAATTGTAAGCCGAAAAGATGCGACCAATAAGATCAGGCTTAGTCCCATGAACAGCTCTAGGGGCAGGAATGTAGCGCATTCAAAAAAGATGGGGCAATTTGATAGGGTCGCTTTTAAACAAAGTGGTGAAAAGCTATTTGATCAGTTATTCGATTTTAAACGAAACCTGAATGAAACCATGGCCTATGCTAGTATTAAGAAAAATGGAAACTTAGCGCAGCGGGAACAGCTCAGAATATTGGAAAAGGGATTAGAAATAAATTATCAGTCAAAATCTATGGCCAATGAATTGGTTAAAGGTGTTGCTAGTGGTGTATTTAAAACCGCCACAGTTATGCTGGAAAGTGTTGGGCAAACCCTTTCCAGTTTTCTTAAAGTCATGATGGAGCCTGTTTATGATATAGGGGTAGGAATGAATCCTATGGCAGGTGCTGGAAAAAGAAGGAAAAAACGAAAAGGAAAACAAAACGAGCAGGAGCTTGAACAAGGGTTAAGTAGGTAAGGGTGGGGTAAAAATGATTTTGCCCCACCCGCATTTGCGGCCTGCAAAAACCCTTACGCACATAGCCCTGCTTCGTTTTTGCTTTGGTGTTTACGAAAAACCTTTTTGGCGTATGATGAATAGGATCGTCTTTTCTGTTCATCCGTTAGAGGGCTGAATTTCCAGCTTTCTCTTTTCGGTGTATACAAACGTAGCGTTTATAAATTCAACGAGTTGGGTGTAGAAAAATAGCATTTCGGCATTTTCTTCTCCCTCGGCAAATTCGACAGAGTTGTTTACCCACCCTTTGTACAGTTGCCAAGCTTTATCCCTGATATGGTGGAGATCATTGTTGTCAAAAAAGTCGGTCATTGCATTTAATGGTTTTTCTAATTCGTAACCTGATAAATTTGCGGGCTGGTAATCCAGCTTTTTCATAATGTTTTCCATAATCTTATTTTTAAATCCGTATTGAATAGTAAAATTGGGTGCTAATTGGAGGCTCTAGCGAGGTTAACAAATTCAGTGTATAGCATCGCCTGTTGCGTTAATTGCGCTATTTTCTCTTCACACATTACTTTGGCAAGTGTTACAAACTCTATAATCTTATTGTATAAAAGCCAAGCGTCATCTTCGGAAACGTTAAAAGTATCCTTGTATCTCGCTGCCGAATAGCTTTTTATTAATATCTCAAAAAGTCTTTCGTCATCAGGGCTGCCAGATAGGAACATTTTAATGGGGGCATCAGAAAAGCAGCAACACAGCCTTAAAAGGCGGTATAAATTATGAATATCTGATCGATAGGCAAGATGCACCCTAATTAGTGCAATACAGGTTTGTTCTACAACCTGATGCAGCATAAATACACATACATTATGCTGTTCAGTGATGATGCACTCATGCGCTCCGGTTAAGAAACCATCTGCTAATGTTATTCTGTGGTCGAAATGTTCTCTTGCTTTTATAGCTGCCCCAATTGGAATAAAACGATTGGAGAAATCGAAAGTTGTCATTCCATCATGGCTATAAATCAATTGAGCTGAACCGCATACCGTAATAAAAAAACGATTATTAGCCATAATAGCTTCCTCAATGGTTTCTTTCCCATGAGAGAGGATTGAAATTATGCCGTTTTTGTAATTTCCATTTGCAAAATCCTGTATCTCATGCTCAATTCGTTTGTTGCTATCAGTAACAAGCAGCAAGCAATAATTGCACTGAAAGCTTGCGGATTTTTCTATAAAACAGCCCTCGTCATCTTGAGTGTAAGCGTGTTTAAAAAAGCTAAAGATTTGAAGAGGCTTGAACTTTTGGACAAGCAGATGGATAAACTCTCTAAAGTAAATCGCATGATCTTCTGTTGGTGATAAGTTTTGTAGTTCCATATATTGATCTTATTTAATTTTAACATTAAATAAGCCTCAGATAAATGGTTACCCACTAAAAGGGTTGGTAACTCACTTAGTCTAATGTAACTTGGCTCTGACAAAGCCACCCTTCCTTTCGAAAGGGCTCCCACAAAAGACATAAGCGAGCACCAACCCTATAGCAAATATAGGGTTTTGGTTGCTCAACTTACTCTCGCGGGATTAAACTGTCAGATTTAGTTGCGAGGCTTGTAAGCAATTCCTTATCACTGATGATAGAACTGCAATTTTATTATTCGTTCGTTTTTTTAATTCATATATGCAATTTAAGTAGTATTTATGTTAATAGCAAATTTGCTATTAATTAATTTGTTTTATAGGTGTCTATTTGTTTTGTGAAGTATTTAAAGGACGAAGATTTTATTAAGAAGTTTGGGCAAAAGTTAAAGCAAATTCGGGAGGGGAAGGGTATTTCTCAGGAACAGCTTTCTTTGCTAACAGAATTATCGCAAAGCCAAATAGCTAGAACGGAGCTAGGGCAAATTAATACCAGTATCAGTCATGCATCAACTTATGCCAAATTTTTGAAAGTCAATCCAATGGAATTGTTTGATTTTTCGGACTTAAAAGAGAAAGTTAAGAAATAAGAGGTTTAACAGGAAAGCTGGGATGATCAAGGTATACTGATCAGAGTGTAAAATTAATTTCTGCTAGATTGTCTACCTTCAATTTTGCTTCCAGCAGAAAATTTCTCTTCGCAATGGCCATTGACAAAGTGCATATCCAGATTTTCAATTAGTTCATCAAAAACAATTTCTTTACCATATTCAATGATATGAATGCCACCTGACTTACATAAATAAAAAGCAATCGTTTCATCGACATCAGAAAAGTAAATAAACTCTGGAGCTCTTGCGTCACAGCGTTCTATCCAAAATGCAATTTCAATAAGGCTAGGTAGGTCAGTCAAACTTATCTTAAATGCCTCTTCATATTGTAGATCCTTTGTTATATCCTTAAATTTCTTGATAGCTTTCTGAAAAGGTTGATACCTGTTGCTAGGATTCCCGATGAAATTTAGTTTCACATGAGCAATAATTATTAATTCGCTCACATTGAATTTTGTCAATAGCTTAGTGAGCTTTTCAGATAGTGCAATCGTAAATGTGCTGATGTCACTATGATCGAAAGAAACAACACTGTAATATTTTTTTATATCATTAACCGGAATATTTAAGGCGTCATGCATTTCGGTGTACCATTTTCCATCATCACCATCTTCAAATAAAGGATCAGAATCAAACATAGCTTTTTGAATATCAATTATTACTGAGGTTATTGCCTTGTAATTATCAAAAACGAATTGTCTGGTTATGTGCTCGATCATATTGTGCTTTTTCTGTGCCTTGGTTCTCCTAAGTAATTGTGTTTTTGAATTACTAACTTAACTAAAATCTCTAAAGTAAATTGCATGACTTTTCGGATTTAAAAGAGGAAGCCAAGGAATAAGACCACAAAAAGAAAGCGGGAATGATCTCCGACCATTCCCGCTTCATCTAAATTAACGCTCTCATATATAAAGACGTTAATTTGGGTTAGATATTGTGTTACCCAATAAATAATTAAAAATCATCAGGTTTAAAACCAATCCTTTTTCTTGGGGGATTAGGTTGTTCTTGTTTTTCGAGTAGTTCATCTAAGTAGCGGAATACGATTTCCATATTTTTATCCTGATTATTTAGCTTGTTCTTTATTTTTTCAATTTCCAACCTTATATCCGTATTGTCCACCAACAATTGACGTATGCGTGTAAATATGCGTATGATTTGGATATTCACTCTTATCGCCCTTTTACTGTTTAGCACACTTGATAGCATGGAAACGCCTTGCTCGGTGAAAACCATTATATTATATTTTGAATGTTCACCGTGTCTTAAGGTGCCAAATTGGCTCCTTAAGATTTTTTGTTCTTCGTTCCCAAGTTCAAACATGAAATCTTCAGGAAAACGGTCTATATTCCGTTTAACCTGTCTTTTAAGCTGTTTGGTCTCTACTTCATAAAGTGATGCTAAATCGGTATCTAGCATTACCTTATGTCCTCGTATATAATAGATTTGGTTCATGATAATTTCGTCAGGAATCAACATGTTATCTTTGTTCTCAGTCATATTTGCTCAATTAAACGCTAAGCCAAACGTCATTATTTTATAGGACTTAGCAGCTATCCATTATTAATTATATATAAGTTTTTCCCTCAACAGTGCCATATCAGCGCCAACTTTAATATCTAAGATTTTAGCATAGTGTTGCGTAGTCTGGATATTGGTATGGCCTAGCATTTTCGAAACGCTTTCAATAGGAATCCCGTTCAATAGGGTAACCGTTGTAGCAAATGTATGTCTTGCGATATGGAAAGTTATCTGCTTATGTATGCCACAGAAGTCCGCAATTTCCTTTAAATAACTGTTCATCTTCTGGTTACTTGATACTGGTAGTAACACTCCTGTATTTAAGCAGAATCTATTATTCTGATATTGATTTAATAGGATAGAGGCAGCAGGCAGCAAAGGAATACGGGATGGCACATTTGTTTTTTGTCTATTTATAGAAATCCATTTTTCGCCATCTATGCCAGTTACAATATCACCTTTTTTTAAATTCTTAACATCCACATAGGCAAGGCCAGTATAACAACAAAATAGAAAGATATCCCTTACTTGTGCTAATCTTTCAGAAGCCAGCGGCTTATTGGCTATCAGCTTTATTTCTTCTTCATTAAGGTAAACCCGATCAACCTTTTTAATCTTGTTTTTGTAGTTTTGAAATGGGTCGGTAGTCAGCAACCCATTGGTAAGGCAAATACGAATAATCTTGCCGAAGTTCTTCAAGTATTTCACCGCAGAATTATTGGCACATTTTCGGACAGACCGTAAATAAAAATCGTATTCAGTTATAAAAGCGTGGTCTACTTTTCTAATGTCTATATCACTGATGTTGTATTTCCATTGCAAGAACTCCACGGTATGCTTTAAAGAGGTTCTGTAACGCTCCGCAGTGCCTTTAGAGAACTCAAAGCCAACCAATGTTTCCATTTTGTAGTTATGGTCTTTAAATACGTCAATTAAGGTGCATTGTTTTTCTATCTTTCCTTGAAACTGATCTCGTAATCGCTCGGCTGTTATGGGGTCATCTTTTTCCGTTAATTGCCGATGTGCTTCGAATACTTTGTTTTGCAGGTCGTCCAGATAAGCGTTAAAGGATTTTACTTCTTCTTTTTTACCATTACTACGACCTGATACCGTATTCCATTGCGAAGGTTCGCAACTACGACCAGTGGTAACTTCCGCACGGTTGCCATTCACGGTAATGCGAAGATAGATAGGAGCAACCCCTTTTTGATAGTTTTTTGGTTTCTTCATGTAGAAGAGCAAGCTGAAATTGGTTTTCATAATGTTAAACATTAATGGTGAACAAATTTAGCTTTGCAGTAATTGGAAATCAAGATGTGTGTATTTTCAACCTGTTTAATGTCAGGTCTTTATGTGCTATTCGGTGAGTCTTTTGTGTTTTTTAATTTACTCACCGAATCACTCACCTATAGGATCGGAATTCGTGCGAAAATTGTAACCCCTTAAAATGCAAAAAGCCTGCTATCTTACGATTTGCAGGCTTTTGTACTTTTTGATACCTTTCGAGCGGAGAGCGAGGGATTCGAACCCCCGGACCTATGACAGTCAACAGTTTTCAAGACTGCCGCATTCGACCACTCTGCCAGCTCTCCGCGACAAAAGTACGAATACCCCTTGGTTTTGCAAATTAAGGCTATGATAATTTAACGATAATTTGTTAATGGCTTAAAAATGAGTTAGAAATTTTTTCTATTCTTCCGAATTTTTAGTGCTCGGAGCCGGGTTTTTGAACATATTGAAGTTCGGCTTGATGATTTTTACGCTTCGTTTCGACAAATCTACGCTTGCGTTCAACTCAAAACCAATCAATAAAATCAAAGAATTTAAATAAAGCCAGATCATCAGCACAATCAATACACTGATAGAACCATAAACTTTATTGTAAGAGCTAAAGTTGTTGATGTAAAAAGAAAAACCCAAAATGGTTAAAAAAGCCAGGATAGTAGACAACCAGGAACCGGCACTAAAAAAGCGCCATTTCTTTGCATGAGCAGGGCCGTATCGGTATAAAATCGATATGGTTACAAAATACAGTACACCTAATAACGACCACCTTGTCAATTGAATTACGTAAGCAATGAAGTTGCCCTTTATATCCAATTGAGTATCGATATAATTTAAGGCATACTCGCCAATAAACATGGCCGTAATACAGATAATCACAGACAAGGCAATAATCACCGTCAATACAATAGCAATAAGTCTTTGCTTTATCCAGGTGCGGGTCTCGATAATTAGAGACGATTTATTAAAAGCCATCATCAGGCTATGCACACCATTGGTAGCAAAAAATAGAGACAATAGAAACCCAAACGAAAGCAATCCCCCGTTTTGCTTGTTCACAATCTCATTTAAGGTCGTCTCAAAGGCTTTATAAGCATCGCCGGGTAAAATGAGCTGGATGAACTCCATGAGTTGCTCCTGGAAGCCTATACGCTTCGGTATAAATGGGATTAGCGTAAATAAAAAGATGATGGCGGGAAAAAGTGCCAGCATAAAATTATAAGCCAGTGAAGAAGCTTTATTGATTAAAGAATCCTTACCAATCTCCTTAAAAAAGAAGGTAGCTACAGTATAAAGGGGGAGCGGACTAAATCCCGGGAGTACGCAGACTTTAGTCCAGTCTATAAATAAAGCATAAAATTTAATTTTTAATAGTTGCTTATGAACCCACTCCATCTATCAAATTTAGTTAAAAAATCCCTTCAACTTCTCCATAAAATTTTCGGGAGGGGAGCAAGGCCTATTTTTCACCATATCGACAAACACAAGCGTAGTTTTACCAATGTTAATCAGCTCTTCAGCTTCATTAAACAATTCATACTTAAAGTGAATCCGGACACCTGGCAAATCTTGAATTGTAGTTTTAATCGTTATTTCCTGGTCATATAACGCAGGCTTAATGTATTTACAATTCAGTTCCAGCACCGGCATCATCACCCCGCTGCTTTCCATCGACGCATAATCCATACCAAGGCTTCTCAGCATTTCTACTCGCGCAACCTCATAATATTCAGCGTAATTACCATAGTAAACATATCCCATCTGGTCTGTCTCACCATACCTCACCCTAACCTTTGTACTATGTGTATACATCTATTTGAAAATATTTCTTTTGTTTAAAGCCTCTCTGTATTTCTTCGCGTTTAGCTCATGCTCCTGTACAGTTACAGCAAAGTTGTGGTAACCGGAGAAATCCTCTTTGGCACACATATAAAGGTAATTGTTCTTCTCCCTGTTTAATACCGCATCAATAGCATTGATACTAGGCATCATAATAGGACCCGGAGGCAAACCGGCATATTTATAAGTATTGTACTTTGATTGTGTCTGCAACAATGAATTGGTAACTCGTTTTACTGTGAAGTCGTTATTCGCAAAAATAACTGTAGGGTCTGCCTGAAGTAACATCCCTTTATTCAATCGGTTTAAATATAAACCCGCAATAGTAGGCATTTCCTTGTCATACAAAGCCTCAGCATCTACAATAGATGCCAATATCGAAACCTGTATAGGAGTAAGGTTTAATGCAGCAGCTTTTTGCTTACGCTCGGCAGTCCAGAACTTTTCATACTCCTTATGCATCCTGTCGAAAAACTCTAGTGCACTCACATTCCAATACATCTCGTAAGTGTTAGGAATAAACATTGCATAGCTGTTCTCCTGATTGAAGCCGTATTTTTCTAAAAGCGCAGCAGAATCAAGTACATTGATAAACATCAAAGAATCCGGCTCTAAGTTATTAGCTAAGTAACCTGCAAAGTTTTCCTTCTTTCTAAGGTTTTGAAATTTAAGCTTCACAGGATCCTGATTACCCGATTTCAACATATTGATGATACTTCGGTTGTTCATTCCTTTAAGCAATTTATAACGTCCGGGCTTTAAAGAACGGGCCAGATCCATTTTGGCGGCTGCCTGGCTAAAAGTACCAATCTCAGTTAAAATGTCCTTATGGCGAAGTTCTTCAAACAAATCATTAATGTTATAACCCGTTCTAACATATAAGTACTTCTCTTTACCTGTTGCGTTTGGGGCGAAGTAAACCTTATAAAGGTTTATTCCAAAATAACCACCTACAGCCAAAATAACCAATAAACTAAGCAGGATTATTTTGATGCTGGCTTTCATGCTTTTCTTTTCGTTAGTCATATATACTAAAATAAATATTATTTGTTGGAAAGGGTAATGTTTACCGGGGTACCGATTTTAACCTTAATTAAGGTGTCAGTAGCAAAAGGATCTTGTTTGATGACTACAGCGGTAGCGGAATCTGTAATGGGACCTTCATAGGTAATGACGCCTAGATTTAGCTTAGCCCCGGTTCTGAGTGCAAATAAAGCCTCATCCTTGGTTAAACCAATTAATGATGGAATTTCCACTTGCTCATTTCCATTACCATCGCCAAGTACCAAATCGATTCTGGAACCTTTTGGTAGACTTTCACCAGCTTTAATCACCCGGCCACGGAAAGAAGCCTGAAGAACATCTGTACTCATATCAGGTTTATAAGTCGTATCTCCCAGTTTAAAACCAAAACTCTCCATCAGGGCTTGTGCCTCTTTTAATGATTTAAATTCTACATCCGGAAATTTAGCATCCGGAGCAAGTGCAGTATTGATGGTCAGGTAAATGGTACGGTTATCCTTTACGAAAGTTCCTGCATTTGGGTCCTGATCCACAACAATGCCCGGAGGGGAGTCCATAATGTAAACCGAATCTACTTCATAGCGTAGTCCCATTTCTTCTAGTTTACTCACCGCTTGTTGAAAAGCAAGTCCTTTTAAGGACGGTACATTTAGTCCTTCGCCATGTTTGGTATAATATCTTAAGCTAAAGAAAGCAGCCATCAAAAGGACTACTACAGTAAGTGCAGCAGCAATAAGGTTGTTTCTAAAAGAAGTGGTCTTTAGATAAGATATGAATTTGCCCATATTGATTTGTTTCATTTAAGGTATAAGGGCCAAATTTAGACTAAAAAAATATTTTATTGGAATTAAAATAACATCTGCACCAACTAATTTATATTTGTGGAGTGTACAGCATCACGATACATTGTAAAAACAAGATATTAAATCAATGAAGAAAATAATAGCATTGCTAACTGGTGGAACTACCGGAGAGTGGGTAATTTCGGTTAAAAGTGCAGCTACCATCGCGCAAAATCTGGATACTGATAAGTTTGAGGTGTATAAAATTATGCTTACTCAGCAAGGATGGTTTTATGAGCCTGCCGATTCAATGAAAATTGAAGTGGACCGGAACGATTTTTCTTTAACCATAAAAGGGAAAAAGATAACATTTGATGGCGTTTTTATTGCCATACATGGTGCTCCTGGTGAAGATGGTAAATTACAGGGATATTTTGATATGTTGGGCTTACCTTATACCACCTGTGATGCGCTTACTTCGGCTGTAACCATGAATAAGGGCTATACAAAAGCAATAGTGAATGGGATCAATCAGTTGCATGTCGCAAAATCAGCACAGATTTTTAAAGGTGGAGACTACAGTCTGGAACAACTGAAAAAGGATCTTAAAGCGCCTTATTTTGTAAAGCCTAATAATGGAGGGAGTAGTATTGGCATGACAAAGGTTAACCACCCGAGTGATCTGGAGGCTGCAATAGCAAAAGCTTTTAAAGAAGATACTCAGGTGTTGATTGAAGAGTTTATTTCTGGGCGTGAATTTACCATAGGTGTAGTGAAACTGGATGGGAAGATTACCGCATTACCGGCTACGGAAGTAGAAACAGCTAAAGAGTTTTTTGATTTTGAAGCTAAATACACTCCGGGGGTAGCAACAGAAACTACGCCCGCGCCAATCAGGGAAGAAACCCGTTTGCGTGTAGAGGAAATTGTTAAAAATGTATACAGAAAGTTAAACTGCAGGGGAGTAGTGCGTATTGATTTTATACTGACAGAGGATGAAGGTGATTTTTACTTCATCGAAATCAATACGATTCCCGGACAAACTGCGACCAGCTTTATACCACAACAGGTTGCTGCGGCAGGAATGAAATTGAATGATTTTTATACCAAATTAATCAGAGAGACAATAGGGTAATAGCTGTGGAGCATAAAAAATCGTGGTACAATTAATTGTACCACGATTTTTTATATACGTTGGTTTTTACCGTTTCAGATTAAAATCTGAAACCAATACTTAGGCCGGATCTTAATCCAGCCCAGGGACCATCAAAGTCAACTTTAGCACCTTCGCCGTTAACTGTAGATTTGGTTTTAACTAATGGAAGGTCTTCAAGATCTTTAAGTTGATCTCTTAACGCATTCTGTTCTTCAGGACTTAATGTTTTTTTACCCGAAATGCTTCCAGATGAAGTACCATAATTAGGACCTAAGATCCACCAATCTAAATAAACCAGTTTGCTTAGTTTCCATTGTGCACCAAAAAGTACACCTCCTGTAAATGTAGTTACATCACCACTAAGTGGCATTACATCTTTTTGAGTAATCGTTCCAACCGTTACTTCGTAATTATAAGGAACTTCCGCGCTGTACTTTGCATATCTTGCAAATGGGGCTATATAGAAGCCTCTGAAAACACTTTGTCCCAAATAGAATCTAACTTCAGGAGTAACAGCAAAGTTCCCTGTCTTAAAGTCTTTAATGCTGTTCCAGGTATCCTCATTGTCAATTAATTTTTCGAACTGGGATTTAAACGGAACACCGGATTTTGGGGCAAATCTTACACCTAGTGCCACAGCTATTTTTTTGCTAACGGCACGTTCATATTGGAAGGAGTAGTTTTTCATGGCAAGAGCTGCAACGTTCCATTTTACTAGGTTCTTACCTTCAGCTTCGCTTGAAGTTTCCTGAGTGGTTTTAGTTTTTTCTTGCGCATTTATTGTTCCTGCAGAACAGAAAATTAACACCAACGACGATAGTAATAGATTTTTAGTAAAGTTTTTTTGCATAATAGGGATTTAGAGTTTAAAAATTTTTCGGCGAAGTTACATTATATTCATAGTATTAAAAATACCCATGATTAGGTATTTTTAAACGCTATAGCTACCTTCGGTGAAGTTGAATGTTACCTGATCTTATGATTATAAAATACCTGCTAAGCAATAATTATCAGGCAGTTCATTATAAAAAAGGAGCTGTCATTTACCAACCTGGAGCAGAACCTAAAGCTGTTTACTTCATTAAAAGTGGTGAAGTGCGGATGGTTACCGTAAATGATGATGGAAAAGAATTTATTCAGGGTATTTTTAAAGCAAACCAATATTTTGGTGAACCGGCTTTACTTTTAGGTAAACCATATCTGGCTTTTACCATTGTGACCAGAGATGCTGAAATTATTATGGTAAACAAAAAAGATTTTTTTAATCTGATAGAAGAAGACCGCTCTTTTAGCATGGAGCTCATCAAAACTTTAAGCAATAGGTTATTTTACAAATCTATGATGCTCGAAGAATTGGCCAATGAACAGGCCGAACATCGTGTGAAAACATTGGTTGCTTACCTGCTTAAAAATCTGGAAAAAGGGGCTTCATTAGACATTACAAGGCAGCAATTGGCCGATATGAGTGGTTTAAGGGTGGAAACGGTGATCCGTATTGTAAAGAAATTAGCCGATGAAAAGGTGTTGAAACTACAGAGAGGAAAGATCATCAAAATGGAAATATGATCTACATCATAAATTGAAAATAGGAGGTTGCTTATCTTTGTACTAACATAATATAATAGATATGAAACCGATCTCAAAATTACAGGCAGTTGTAGAATGTAAATGTCCAAGATGTCGCGAGGGCGCTATTTTTTCAGGCAAGATCTATTCTTTTAAGGGACAAGGTACAAATGAGTATTGTCCTGTTTGTAACCTACGCTTTGAGCGTGAACCCGGATTTTTTTATGTAGCAATGTTTATTAGCTATGCAATGAATGTTGCCGAAATGATCACCATAAGTGTAGCCACTTATATCCTTGGAATTGCGCTGATTTACGAAAATCTATGGGTTTATGCAGGTGTTATTGCGTTAGGAGTGCTTCTATTTGCACCATTTAATTACAGATATTCAAGAATTTTCTTATTACATTGGTTAACTCCAGGTTTAGGCTATGAACCTAAACCTGAAGCATTAAAATCTTAAACTTTAACTGTTTTCCATTTCCCTTTTCTAAACAGGATGAAAGCCGCGACAGCAATGGCTGTTTCGGCTACAGGGATGGCGATAAATACGCCAACAGGACCTAAATCGAAATGTTTTGCGAGTAGATAAGCCAGGGGAATCTGGAACATCCAGAAGCCAAACAGGTTAATCCAGGTAGGTGTCCAGGTGTCGCCCGCGCCATTAAAGGTACTCATCAATACCATTCCCATACCGTAGCAGATATAACCCACACTCATGATTTGCAGCGCTTGTATAGCCGTTTCCTGAATCAATACATCATTGGTAAAGAAAGCAATAAAGAACCGGCCGCCAATAAAAGTGAATATCATCACGGATAACATGTAAATAACGATGTATTTCGCTGTTTTCATCACAGATTGCTCTGCTCTTTGCAGCTGTTTGGCGCCTAGATTTTGTCCTACCAGTGTAGCGGCGGCATTACTCATGCCCCAGGCAGGAAGCATAAAGAACATCATTAACCTCAAGGCAGTTTGATAACCCGCCGACCCATGGTCGCCCCCGGTGGTGGCTACAAGTTGTGCTAAAAATATCCAGCTGCAAGAAGCAATTACAAATTGGAAAATACCAGGGGTAGCAATTTTTAGTAAGGCCTTAATCTGCGCAAAATGTGGTTTTAAATAAGATAACTTAACTTTTAAAACACCCCTGCCACTAAATAAATGGTACAATTGGTAACATACACCAATGCCACGACCCATAGAGGTGGCCATTGCAGCACCTGTTAAGCCAAATGCAGGTATTGGTCCTACTCCATTAATCAGAATAGGGCATAGGATGATATTGGCGATATTGGCTATCCATAAGCTTTTCATAGCTATGGCTGCATTTCCAGCTCCTCTGAATATCCCGTTGATGAGGAAGAGTAGTACGATAATTACGCTTCCACCCATCATGATACGCATGAAAGGAGTACCCTGAACGGCAGTCTCTGCCGAAGCACCCATCAGCAGTAATATGTCTGTAGCGAAAACTAAGCCTATTGCACTAATAATGATATTGAAAGCTACTGCGATAAAGATGGCTTGCATACCTGCCTTTCCGGCAGCTTCAGGATTCTTTTCGCCAACCCTGCGGGCTACTACTGCTGTTGCAGCCATACTCATGCCAATAGCCAGTGAGTAAATAATGGTCAATACAGATTCTGTTAAACCTACGGTTTGTATGGCGTGACTGCTATTGTGTAAGTGACCAACAAAGTAGAGGTCGACCAATGCAAAAACCGACTCCATTGCCATTTCCAGCATCATTGGAATGGCCAGTAGGAGTACTGCTTTGCGTATGTTCCCTTGTGTAAAGTCGAGATCCTCGCCTTTAAGTGCCTGTTTTAAAAGAGTGAAAATCTGAGATAGCTTGCCCATGGCAGCTGTTTGTTCTTGTGGCATAAAAAAATGGAGTCCTTACAGGATTATATACTATAGGCTTTAATCATTTCCTCATTCACCTTGCAACCTCTTCCTGTTGTAGTATCGATCATTACATAATCAAACCAGCCATCAGAAGCCACTTTACCCGTACGTTTGTTCAGAATCTCAAACTGTACACGACAGCCTTTTTCATTAATTGTAAGAATTCCGGTGCGGATAAGGATAACATCACCCAAAACAAGGGGACGTTTAAATTCAACCAGCGCAGTACGAACTACCCAACCAAAACCACTTTTTAAAAAGGATTCCATTGGCATTTTATAAAATTCGGCCATTTGGTCGTAGCGGGCGGCTAGCACATAATCAAAGTATCTGCTATTGTGCACATGGTTAAACATGTCTATATCATCCGGACGTACTTTTAATTCACTCTCGAATATGCTATATTGATTTTTTTCCATGGAACAATTTTATGATGGAGCAAAAATATGATTTAGAATTTACTTATGTTTGGTACTTACCAGTATAATTAAAAGATGACATTGGATCAGTAATGATATATACTTGTTAATCTTTAAAACATACAGTATCTTTGCAGCAATTAATTAATTTTATACACAACTTTAGTATCATTCAAGAATGTATTTAAGTAAAGAAGTAAAAGCCGATATTTTCAAAAAACACGGCGAAGTAGAAACAAACACGGGTTCTGCAGAAGGTCAGGTAGCGTTATTTACATATCGTATTGCGCACTTAACAGAGCATTTAAAGAAAAATCGTAAAGATTTCTCTACTCAGTTATCACTACAAAAATTAGTAGGTAAACGCCGCGGTATTTTGGCTTATCTATTTAAAAAAGATATTACACGCTATCGTGCTATCATTAAGACTTTAGGTCTAAGGGATATCATTAAATAGTTAGCTTTTATCACAAAAAGCCATTCTTTCAGGATGGCTTTTTTACTTTGAAAAGTAAAAAACATATATAAACAAGGTGCGTCGAAAGAGGAAAATGCACCACAACTATTATTAAATGAATGTAATAAAAAAATCGTTCGATCTGGGCGATGGAAGAACAATTGAAATTGAAACAGGTAAATTAGCTAAACAGGCTGATGGTTCTGTAGTTGTTAAAATGGGTGATACCATGTTATTGGCCACTGTAGTATCTACAGTTGGTGCAAAAGCAGGGGTAGATTTTTTACCTTTATCGGTAGATTATCAAGAGAAATATGCTGCTGCAGGGCGTATCCCGGGTGGTTTCTTACGTCGTGAGGCTAGATTATCAGATTATGAAGTTTTAATTTCTCGTTTGGTTGACCGTGCTTTACGTCCGATGTTCCCTGAAGATTATCACTCAGATACACAAGTAATGATCTCTTTGATCTCTTCTGATAAAAATATAATGCCTGATTGTTTAGCTGGTTTAGCGGCTTCTGCTGCTCTTGCGGTTTCAGATATTCCTTTTAACGGACCTATCTCTGAAGTACGTGTAGCTAAAATTGATGGTAAATTGGTAATCAACCCTTATGTAAGCGATTTAGAGCGTGCAACAATGGATTTCCTTGTTGCAGGTACTGAAAAAGATATCGTAATGGTGGAAGGTGAATGCGATGAAATCTCTGAAACTGAAATGGTTGAAGCGATTGAATTTGCACACAAAGCTATCGTTATTCAGGTTCAGGCTCAGAAAGAACTTGCTGAATTAGTTGGTAAAACAGTAAAACGTACTTATTCTCATGAAAACAGTAACCCTGAATTAAGAGAGCAGGTATTTGCTGCTACTTACGATAAAGTATATGCTGTTGCAAAAAGCAATACTAGCAAAGGTGAGCGTGGTGAGGCATTTGCTAATATTTTAGCAGAATTCGTACTTACTTTAGGTGAAGAAGTTGATGAGGTAACTAGCTTCCTGGCTAAAAAGTATTTCCATGATGTACAGTATGATGCTATCCGTAATCTGGTATTGGACGAAGGAATTCGTTTAGATGGTCGTGATGTGCGTACAGTACGTCCAATCTGGAGTGAAGTTGGTTATTTACCTGCTGCACACGGATCGGCTGTATTTACACGTGGTGAAACACAATCATTAACTACGGTTACTCTAGGTTCTAAAGATGATGAGCAAATGATTGATGGAGCTTTCATCAATGGATACAACAAATTCTTATTGCACTATAATTTCCCTGGTTTCTCTACTGGCGAGGTTCGTCCGAACAGAGGAGCTGGTCGTCGTGAAATTGGTCACGGTAACTTAGCAATGCGTTCATTGAAAAAAGTATTGCCAGGATTGGAAGAAAACCCATATACCATTCGTGTCGTTTCTGATATCTTAGAATCTAATGGTTCTTCATCAATGGCAACTGTTTGTGCTGGTACTTTAGCATTAATGGACGCTGGTATTAAAATCAAAGCTCCGGTATCGGGTATTGCAATGGGGTTAATTACTGATGAAAAATCTGGTAAATATGCAATCCTTTCAGATATTTTAGGTGATGAAGATCACTTGGGAGATATGGACTTTAAAGTTACTGGTACTGAAAAAGGTATTGTAGCTTGTCAGATGGACTTAAAAATCAATGGTTTGAAATGGGAAGTGTTAACTAACGCTTTAAATCAAGCCAAAGAAGCTCGTTTGCACATCTTGAATGAGATGAAGAAAACAATCTCTGTACCTCGTGAGGATTACAAAGATCATGCTCCACGTATCGTTTCATTAAGTATTGATAAAGAATTTATTGGTGCCGTAATTGGACCAGGTGGTAAAATTATTCAGGAAATGCAACGTGAAACCGGCGCTTCAATCTCTATCGAAGAGGTTGGTAACAAAGGTATTGTTGAGATCTTTGCTGATAATAAAGCTGCAATTGATGCTGCTGTTGGCCGTATCAACGCCATCGCTGCTAAACCGGAAATAGGTGCTACTTATGATGGTAAAGTAAAATCAATCATGCCTTTCGGTGCATTTGTTGAAATCATGCCAGGTAAAGATGGTTTATTGCACATCTCTGAGATTGCATGGGAGCGTCTAGAGACTATGGATGGTGTATTTAAAGAAGGCGATAAAGTTCAGGTTAAACTTTTGGATATTGATAAACAAGGTAAGATGAAGCTTTCAAGAAAAGCATTATTGCCTCGTCCTCCAAAACCGGAAGCTGCACCTGCAGAAAATAAACCAGCTTAATTAAGCATGGTTTAAAATATAAAATGCTTAAAACCCCGCAATTTGCGGGGTTTTTTATTTACATGGGTTATTTATTTATATTTACAACGTAAACAAGGCCTAGAAAATTATGAAACATCTAATTGCTCCTTCCGTACTTTCAGCAGATTTTGCAAACTTGCAGCGTGATATTGAAATGATCAATTCAAGTGAGGCTGATTGGTTTCATGTGGATGTAATGGATGGGGTATTTGTGCCTAATATTTCTTTTGGATTTCCGGTAATGGAAGCCATCAAAAAATATGCAAAGAAGCCTTTGGATGTACATTTGATGATCATTAATCCTGATCAGTATATAGAACGATTTGCTGCTGCAGGTGCAGCTGTAATTACAGTGCACTATGAGGCATGTACACATTTACACCGGACAGTGCAAGCGATTCATGCTGCGGGCTGTAAAGCCAGTGTAGCATTAAATCCTCATACCCCTGTAGCTTTACTTAAAGACATATTAATAGATTTGGATATGGTGTTGATCATGTCGGTAAACCCAGGTTTTGGTGGACAGCAATTTATTCCCAATTCTCTTCGTAAAATTGCTGAATTAAGGTCGATGGCTGCCCAGGTAAATCCGGATTTAAAGATAGAAGTAGACGGAGGCATCAGTATTCATAATACGAGTCAGTTGCTGCAAGCCGGGGCCAATGTTCTGGTAGCAGGAAATGCAATCTTTGCTGCGGATTCTCCAACCCGAATGATTGCAGAATTGAAACAAATTGAGGGCGGCATACTAGAAAGTTAATGCTCAGAGCCCGCCTGTTGCTATTTGCTGTTTTACTAGGGGTTACGCAGTTAAGTGCGCAACCGCTGATAAAAATATCGGGTTTAGTGGTCGATGAAGCCAAACATCCTTTGCAGCAGGTGACAGTTACTATATTAGGGCAAAGCCAATCCACAGTAACTGATGTTCATGGCGCTTATCATATCTATTCGAGAAGTAAAACCTTTACCTTAAAATACACACTTTTGGGTTACAATCCTGTGTTGGTAAATGTTAGACAGGATAAGGCTGGTCGGATTGTGCAGAATGTTACCTTAGGTATTAATCCAAACGAGCTGGAGCAGGTTACCATTACCAATAAACAAAATCAGCTGAGCAATAGCATTACCATAAACATTAATGATGTGACCTCATTGCCTTCTGTGTCAGGGAATTTTGAGAGCATTCTGAAAACGCTACCAGGGGTGTCACCCAATAATGAGCTGAGTGCCCAATATAGTGTTCGTGGAGGTAATTTTGATGAGAACCTAATCTATGTGAATGATATAGAGATCAACAGGCCGGTTCTGGTTAGAAATGCCCAGCAGGAAGGATTGAGTTTCATAAACAATGATCTGTTGAGCTCAGCAAAGTTTTCTGCTGGTGGTTTTGAGGCCAGGTATGGTGATAAGCTATCCTCTGTATTGGATGTAAGGTATGATCGGCCTGATAGCAGCACGGCCATTCTGAATGCCGGTTTACTTGGGGTATCCTTTAGCTCAAAAATTGTAAATAAAAATAGTTACCTGCTGGCTGGAATAAGGTATAAGAACAACACTGGGATATTAAGTAAACAGGATAGTAAAGGTGTATATACACCAAATTTTACAGATGCACAGGTGATCTACAATTATGATTTATCTGATAAATTGAGCTTAAATTTATTGGGTAATTTTAACAGTGGAACATTTAAACTGATCCCGGAAAGTCGGACCACAGAGTTTGGTACCTTAAATGCTACTATGCGTTTAAATGTAGATTATTCCGGTGATGAAAAAGATAATTATCAGACTGCTGGAGGGGCAGTAACTTTAAGGTTTATCCCCAAACCAAATTATGTAATGAAATGGATAAACAGCTATTTCAAGACTGATGAAAAAGAACATATTGATCTGGAAGCGGCCTATGATTTTTATAAGGGAGGTTTAGTTGCCGGAAACCAAGCCGGACATTGGGGAACAGGAGGTTATACCAACTTGGCCATGAATGCGCTTACTTCCCAGAATTTTAGCTCCGAGTTAAAGGCAGATCAGACCTTTAAAAGCCATACTTTTTCGTGGGGAATAAGGTTTGAACAGAAGAATTACAATGATAATTTAAATGAGTATAGTTGGGCAGAGTCGATCGGTTCCGGACCAAATCAGCCACGGAATTTTTATCAGGATAACAACATTAATGTACAAAATAAGCTAACCATCAGGTATTATACTGCATATGCACAGGATAGCTACCGTTTATCGGCCAATACAGATCTGCAGTTGGGGTTAAGAGGGAGTTATAACGATTTAAGTAGTGAGATTTTGTTAAGTCCGCGGTTATTGCTGGCTTACCGACCTGCCAGTAACAATAAGATATTTCGTTTTACTGCCGGGGTATACCAGCAGGCTCCTGATTATAGAAGCATCAGAGATTTTAGTGGGGTACTGAATTTAAATCAAAAAGCACAGCGTGCTTACAATACCTCTGCAGGACTGGATTATGCATTTGATGGACTTGGTACACGTTTAAAGTTTAGCTCGGAAATTTACTTTAAATATCTGGATAGGCTAATTCCTTATATGATCGATAATGTACGGATCAAATACCTGGCTACTGAAGAAGCAAATGGTTACACTTATGGCGCTGATTTTGGTATAGGAGGGGAATTTGTGAAGGACTTACTATCCTATTTCAGACTTTCGGTAATGCAGGCTAGTCAGGATATTAAGAATGATACTTACGGCTCTATGAAACGTCCTACAGACCAACGGGTAAACTTCTCCGCTTACTTTCAGGACCGCTTATTGAATAGTCCGACTTATAAGGTGCATTTAAGTCTGCTTTACGGATCTAAATTGCCTATTGGATCGCCGCTCATACAGCGATATTCGGATGATTTTCACATCCCAGCCTACAAGCGGGTAGATATTGGTTTCTCAAAAGATTTTTTAGATGATTTCGCAGTAAAAAAATCAAGCTTTTTAGATAAATATTTTAGTTCGTTTACCGCATATGTTGAAGTATTTAATTTGTTGAATATCAATAATACGGTTTCTTATTTATGGTTGAGAGATATGGATAACGTACAATATGCTGTTCCTAACTACTTAACAAGCAGGAGACTTAACCTGAAATTGGTGGTTAAGTTTAAAAAATCGAAATGATAAACGGCTTAAAAATGTTACATTTACAAGCAATAAAACTACTATAAAAAATGAGACACAATTTCGGCGCAGGACCCTGTATTTTACCTCAGGAAGTATTCAAGCAAGCATCAAGGGCTGTTTTAGATTTCAAAGACGGCCTGTCTATCCTAGAAATTTCTCATCGCACATCAGAATTTGAAGGTGTTGTTGAAGAAACTGGAAAATTGGTTAAAGAATTGTTAAATGTTCCAGCCGGTTATTCCGTTTTATTTCTACAAGGAGGCGCTAGCTTACAATTTGCCATGGTACCAATGAACCTACTACCAGAAGGTAAATCGGCAAGCTATCTGGAAACAGGTGTTTGGGCTAATAAAGCCATTAAGGAAGTAAAATTCTTCGGAAAAGCGAATATCGTTGCTTCTTCAAAAGATGCGAACTATACCTTTATTCCAAAAGATTATAGTATTCCTGAAGACAGTGCCTATTTTCATTGCACTTCAAACAATACCATTTATGGAACAGAAATGTTCAATTTGCCTGAAACTAAAGTTCCTGTAGTTTGTGATATGTCATCTGACATCATGAGCCGCGTGATTGATGTTTCGAAATATGATCTGATCTATGCAGGTGCACAAAAAAACATTGGCCCGGCTGGTTTAACTATTGTTATTGTTAAAGATGAGATTTTAGGTAAAACAGGTAGAGGAATTCCTTCAATGCTGGATTATAAAGTTCATATTGATGGAGGATCTATGTACAACACACCACCGGTATTTTCTATCTATGTGGCGATGTTGAACCTTAGGTGGTTAAAATCTAAAGGGGGTGTTGCGGAAATTGAAAAGGAGAATATCGCAAAAGCAAATGCTTTATATGCAGAGATTGACAGAAATCCTTTATTTAAAGGTACCTGTGCAGTTGAAGACCGTTCAAGAATGAATGTTTGCTTTGTAATGGAAAACCCTGAACTGGAAAAACCTTTCTTGAAATTTGCTGAAGAGAATGGTATTGAAGGTATAAAAGGACACAGAAGCGTTGGCGGTTTTAGAGCATCAATGTACAACGCATTGCCAATTACTAGCGTTCATGCCCTAATAGAATTAATGCAGATTTTTGCAGAGAACCACAAATAAAATAAATTAATGATTAAAATACTTGCAAACGATGGGATTGATCCTATCGGTAAAAAAATATTAGAAGAAGCCGGTTTTGTGGTGGATACCGAAACTGTTCCTCAGGATCAATTGGTTGAAGCTTTAAAGAACTATGATGGTATTACCGTTAGAAGTGCGACCAAATTACGTAAGGATTTGATAGACCAGGTACCCAACTTAAAACTGATTGGTAGAGGTGGAGTAGGAATGGATAACATTGACGTAGAATATGCCCGTAGTAAAGGTATTGCTGTAGTAAATACACCTGCTGCTTCTTCATTATCAGTAGCTGAACTTGTTTTTGCACACTTGTTTACCGGTATCCGTTTTTTACAGGATTCCAACAGAAAAATGCCTGTTGAAGGTGCTACTAAATTCAATGCTTTGAAAAAAGCATATGCTGGTGGTGTTGAACTACAAGGTAAAACTATGGGTATTATTGGTTTCGGTCGTATTGGTCGTGAAACTGCTAAAGTAGCTCTTAGATTAGGGATGAATGTATTGGCCTATGATCTTTACCCTGCTGAAGGTACTTTACCTTTAACTTTCCAAGGCGGTGTTTCTGTTGAGATTCCTTTCAAAACAGTATCGTTGGATGAAGTGATTGCAAACAGTGATTTCATTAGCTTACATACTCCTTTTGCAGATAAACCTATTTTAGGTGCTGAAGAGTTTGCTAAGATGAAACAAGGTGTTGGTGTGGTAAACTGTTCCAGAGGTGGTACTATTGACGAGGCTGCTTTAATTGCTGCTTTGGACAGTGGTAAACTTGCTTTTGCTGGGTTGGACGTGTTTGATAACGAACCTACTCCGGATGCCGCAATTTTACAGCATGCAAAAATATCATTAACGCCTCATATTGGTGCTGCAACCAATGAAGCTCAGGAACGTATAGGTACTGAACTGGCTTCGTTAATTATTGAGCACTTTAATAAATAAGTAAAGTTTAAAGAAGGGTACCCGATGAATAAATTGGGTGCCCTTTTGTTGTTTAAAACCAAATATGCCCTGTATTAAACCTTTCTGCGCATTTATGCCCGCAGTGTCTTTACAATCGTTGGTTGTGACGCGTCCGCTTGAAAATTACAGTACGGGTGAAGCCAGATTAATTGCTTCCGAAAATGCTTGTAGTTTTCTTCATTTGATTGATCCGGAACTGGATAATCCATACTTGCGCGGCACAAGGCAGGAACTCATCTTTAAAAAGATTAGTGAGAACTTAGAAGGCTTTATAGAGCAAAAATATTTGGTTCAACAAGATACCCCTTCCATTTATGTTTACCAGGTAAAACACAATGGTTTGGTTCAGACAGGAATCTGGACGCTCACCCATATTGATGATTACCTGGAGGGCAGGATAAAAAAACACGAATCTACGGTTGAGCGCAGGGAAAAACTACTGGCCGATTATCTCCAGCAAACAGGTTTGGATGCCAATCCTGTATTGGTTACTTATCATCCGGATGCAGTTATTGATAGGATAACGAAGCAATATTTACAGTTAAACCCTAATCTTAATTTTACTTTCGCGGATGGCACTGAACATAAAATCTGGGCCATTTCTGATGAGGAAGATCTGACCGCTCTTGTAGCCGCATTTGCCCGGATGCCTGCTGTTTATATTGCAGATGGGCATCATCGTGCTGCATCTATGGCAAAGATGGGCCTGCAAAAGAAAATGCTTAATGCAGCTAAGCACAATGGCACTGAAGCTTATAATTATTTCAGTACGGTTTACATGAATACCAATGAGGTAAAGGTGCTGGAGTTTAATCGGTTGGTACGGGATATCGGAACTTTAAGTGCAGCTGAGTTTATCTCGGCCTTGAACAGTTCATTTATTGTTGAAAAATCAGCTGTACCGGTGAAACCTGATACTTTACATAAAATTAGTATGTACTTTGATCATCAGTGGTATGTACTTAGTCCAAAGCCCGGAATGTTTGATGAAAAAGATCCTGTTGAGGTACTTGATGTCAGCATTTTGCAAAATCTTATACTTGGACCCATTTTAAAAATCAATGACCCGAGAACGGATGCGCGGATTACTTTTGAGGGGGGAAGGACCCCTATAGCAGAATTGCAAACCAAGGTAGATAACAGCTTGTTTGCGGTAGCTTTTGTATTGTATCCTACTTCTGTTGCACAAGTGATCGCCGTAGCCGATGCAGGAGGAGTAATGCCGCCAAAATCAACCTGGGTGGAGCCTAAGTTTTTGGTGGGCTTGCTGACCAGCTATTTCAACTAGTTTAAGCGTGAAATTCGACCCTGATGATGTCATTGAGATGCAGGCCGAGTAAGCCACTAGCTTTGCCTTTATTAATGGCAATTTCGAGATGGTTACTAATACCAAACAAGCATAGTTTTTCTCCTTCAGGAACTTCATTGTAATGCCAGCTTAGCTGGTTAATGGTTTCACTTTTTCGGAAGTAAAGGGTGAAATCTCTGTTCTTTTGAATTTTAGTAAACAACTCTTTAGTAATGTTGGTGATCACATTGCTAAATGTATCGATGTAAATTACACTACCCCTGATGATATCACGTTCGATAACGGGATTGAGTAACATTCTTTCTTCTATGCTGTCGGTAGCAACACCGATATCTTGTAGTTTGGCTCCTTTTGCCAATTGGGTAGCTGCTTTAACAAAAATATCGACAAGTGGGAAGTGCAGGTATTTTAAGTCCTGCATAATGTTTAGTTCCACAATTTCATCGGGCTTTTCCTCAAATAGCAAAGAAAAAATACCATTATCGGCACCTACAAAAAAATGATCTTTATGTTTTAAAGCAATGTATTTGGTATGCTGACTAAACACAGAATCGATCCCAATCAGGTGAACTGTACCTTTTGGGAAGTAGGGATAAACGTTCTTTAAAACAAAAGCTGCATGCGAAATATTAAAGGATGGCACTTCATGTGTTACATCAACAATTGTAGCAGTAGGCAAGATACTCAATATACTTCCCTTAAGGGCAGCCTGATAGAAATCTTTTGAACCTAAATCTGTTGTTAAAGTAATAATGGCCATTAAAAATTGAATATTTATTCTTAATCTTGCGTAAGCGGCAAATCGCGTACAAATATTCAACTTTTATATCAAAATATACACTCCTATCTAAAAAACAATATTTTGAACGAACTGAAATTAACATTAGAATCGGTAGATCCGGCACAGTTTTGGGGCACGAATAACGAGCATTATGAACTTATAAAAAATGCTTTTCCCAAATTAAAACTTGTAGCAAGAGGAAATGAAGTAAAGGTACTGGGTGATGATCAGGAACTTAAGGGGTTTGAGAAAAAATATAACCAGTTGCTTGAACATCTGGAGAAATACAGCGCTTTAAGTACAAGCGATGTGGAGTCAATTTTGGTATCAAAAAAAACGTCAGCAACTGCTGAACCTGGAGCTGAAAAACCTGCCGGTGGTGGAGGTGGTGGTGAGGTGATCGTTTTTGGTACGAATGGTCTAATGGTAAAAGCCAGGACTGCCAATCAACGCAAGATGGTGGAAAGCATTGGAAAGAATGATGTGCTTTTTGCGATTGGTCCGGCCGGAACGGGAAAGACGTATACCGCTGTTGCTTTAGCGGTTAGAGCACTGAAGAATAAAGAAATTAAACGGATTATATTAACTCGTCCTGCTGTTGAAGCGGGAGAAAATTTAGGTTTCCTTCCCGGAGATTTAAAGGAAAAGGTTGATCCATATCTTCGCCCATTATATGATGCATTGGATGATATGATCCCTGCAGAGAAATTGAAAACTTATATAGAAAATAGAACAATTGAGATTGCTCCATTGGCATTTATGCGTGGAAGGACATTGGACAATTGTTTTGTGATTTTAGATGAGGCTCAGAATTCGACGGACTTGCAATTGAAAATGTTTTTGACACGTATGGGGCCATCTGCAAAATTTATTGTAACGGGTGATGTTACGCAGATAGATTTACCGAAGAAAACGATGTCAGGGCTACACAATGCCTTGCGTATCCTTGATGATATACCAGGCATTGATATCATTTACCTGAATGGTGATGACGTGGTAAGACACAAGCTGGTGAAAAGAATATTAAAAGCCTACGGCGATATACAGTAAAGAGCAAGGATTAAGGATCAAAGAGCAAAGATTAAAGAGTAAGGATTACAATGACAGCAATAAAAGAAACAAATTTTAGCTTTCCGAAGCAGACCAATTTTTATAAGGGTAAAGTGCGCGACGTGTATACCATCGATAACCGGTTTATGGCGATGGTGGTTACAGATAGGATATCAGCATTTGATGTGGTTTTACCTGAAGCAATACCTTTTAAAGGACAAGTATTAAATCAGATTGCGGCTAAGTTTTTAAATGCTACAAAAGATATCGTGCCTAACTGGGTAATTGGTGTGCCGGATGAAATGGTAACTGTAGGTCGTATTTGCGAGCCTTTTAAAGTTGAAATGGTGGTTCGGGGATACCTGGCAGGACATGCATGGAGAGAGTACAGTGCTGGTCGACGCAGCGTTTGCGGGGTTGCTTTACCTGAAGGATTGAAAGAAAATGACAAGCTTCCAAAACCGATCATTACACCAACTACCAAAGCGGCTGTTGGTCACGACGAAGATATATCGAGAGCAGATATTTTAGCGAAGGGCATTGTTTCTGAAACTGATTATGTACAGCTTGAAAAATATACTTACGCTTTGTATGAGCGTGGTACGCAAATGGCTGCAGATAGGGGATTGATCCTGGTAGACACCAAATATGAGTTTGGTAAAGCTGGTGAAGAGATATTTCTGATTGATGAGATCCATACACCGGACTCTTCACGTTATTTTTACGCAGAAGGTTATGCCGAGCGTCAGGATAAGGTAGAGCCTCAGAAGCAACTGTCTAAAGAGTTTGTTCGCAAATGGTTAATAGAGAATGGTTTTCAAGGGAAAGATGGCCAAACAGTGCCAGTAATGACACCTGAGATTGTAAACTCTATATCGGATCGTTATATTGAACTTTACGAGCAAATTACGGGCGATCAGTTCATTAAAAATGAACAATCTGATGTCGTAGCGCGTATTGAAAAGAATGTGAATGACTTTTTAAATAGCCTTTAATCATTAAAAATGCTATTATTGCATTGTACAGTATTACACAATTGTTGTAAATGCCTGTTTAATTTAATGATAAGTTTTAAATAGGCATTTATATACAGATAAAATTAATTACTTTCGTATCAGACTAAATAATCAATAGCATGAAATTTTCAGTAGATAAGCATGAAAAGTATGTTGTTTTAAAACTCAACGAATCGAAGTTAACAAACGACAATACACCGAAGTTGAAATCTGAGTTCATTTTATTGAACACAGAGGGATATTGTAATATCGTATTAGATCTATCAGCCGTAAAACAGTGTGATGATTCTCAGGATCTGAGCAGCTTACTTTTTGGAGACAGACTTTGTAAAAAGGCAAATGGCTTGTTTGTTGTTACAGGTGTGAATAACGTTGTAGCAAAGATTTTAGAGATGTCAAATCTTAACCAATCCTTAACTATAGTTGCCAAAGTTGATGAGGCTACCGACCTGATCTTTATGGAAGAAATAGAGAAAGAACTGTTGGGGAGCGTAGATAAAGGTTAATGAAGTTTGAGGTTACTATTTTAGGCAGTAGTTCTGCTACCCCTGTATACAATAGGAATCCTACGGCTCAGCTTTTAAACTGCAATGAAAAGTTCTATTTGATAGATTGCGGTGAAGGAACCCAACAACAACTTATCAGGTATGGGTTTAAAGCAAATAAAATTGATTTTATTTTTATCAGCCATTTACATGGTGATCATTACTTCGGATTAATCGGGCTGCTTTCCAGTCTGCATTTAAACGGGCGTATTAAGCCAATGGTGATATTTGCTCCTGCTGCATTGGCAGATATCCTGGCTTTGCAATTTGAACACTCAGAAACGGTAATCAGATACCCAATTGAATTTGTAGCCGTACAGGCTGATGAACCGAGGCAGATTTTCGAAAATGCAGATCTGACAGTCGAAACTATTATTTTAAATCATAGAATTCCATGTACAGGCTTTTCTTTTGTACAAAAGAAAAGATTACGCAAGCTGATCGTGGAAAAACTGGAAGCTGAACAAATTCCAATCGAATATTACCCAATGCTAAAAAGAGGGGTAGATCTGGATTTACCTGATGGCCGGGTTTTATTGAACGTTGAATATACTACAGACTCTGAGCGTCCGAAAAAGTATTGCTACTGTTCAGATACCTTGTTTGATGAAAGCTATTTTGAAACTATAAAAGGTTGTGATACATTGTATCATGAAGCTACCTTCTTACATGAAATGATTGATAGGGCTAATCAAACCCATCATACCACTGCATTACAGGCTGCTCAGGTTGCTAAAGATACGGGGGCGGTTAAATTGCTCATTGGTCATTTTTCATCTCGCTATAAGACGCTGCAACCTTTACTGGAAGAAGCGCGGTCGGTGTTTGAAAATACAGAACTAGCTATAGAAGGAAATACATACTCGATATAAACAAAAAAGCTTCAGCATTTGCTGAAGCTTTTTTGTTTATATCGAGGTATTAAGCTTATTTATCTTTTTTGCCAAATATCGAGAAGTGAACATAACGTTTAGGATGTTGTTTTAGATCTATCATTAAACTATCCAGATTTTTTGAGGCATTGGTTAAGTTTTCATACATTTTTTTATCATTAACCAGTAGTCCTAAAGTACCTTGTCCACTATTAATTTTACCTACTATTCCTTGTAAATCAGCTACGGCTTTATTTGCATTCTCTATTGTTTGTTTAAAGTTGGCGGCAGCTACCTGATCTGAAATGGTATGAATGTTATCTAAAATACTATTGATCTTTTCATTGTTCTTTTTAAAGTTCGTTGAAATGGACTCTGCATTGGCTAAGATTGCCGAGATTCTTGAACTCTCAGAACCTACCAGATTGTCTACTTTTTTAGAAGTACTTTCTAAAGAGGACAGGGTAGCAGCAATGCTGTTAAAGCTCTTGTCTACATTTTTCTGGAAATTAGGATTTAAAATAGTGTTTACACTGGTCAATATCGAGTCCATTTTTGCAATGATCAGCTCGGTTTTTTTCTGAACCGGCTGAACGGTTTCAAGTAATCCTTTTGCAACATTGGCATTTAGAAAATCACCATCCTGCGCATAATCTGTGCCTGTGCCTAAAGTCAGAACGATAGCTTTACTACCTAAAAGATCTGTTCCTTCCAATCTCGCAATACTATTTTTTGGAATTTCGTACTTTCCCTTGATTTTTAATGTAGCCAAAATGGATCCATCTGATTGCAATTGCAGCTTATCTACACGGCCAATCTGAAAACCATTGATTAAAACCGGCTTAGATACACCCAGTCCATCAACGCGGGGATACTTGGCATAAAGGACTGTCTCATCCGAAAATATGGCATTACCTTTTAAGAAATTATAACCTATGATTAATAAGGCGATAGAAAAGGCTGCCAATATGCCTACTTTAGTTTCGTTTGCGATCTTCATTCAGTATGGGTATTTGTTTCTTAATTTATCTCAGTTTCTTTTTTATATGTTTTTACAGCCTTATAAATGGAATTCACAATTTCGTCTTGTCCATCAGACGAATTCATGTAATCTTCTTCAGTGGGGTTAGAGATAAATCCAATTTCCGTTAAAACTGCGGGCATCCCACATCTTTGCAGGATTAGCAAGCCTTGTTCTTTTACACCTCTGTTTACCCTTTTGCTATCGTTTGTATAGGCATTTTGAATTAATCGGGCTAACTTCAGGCTTTTATCTCTAAATGTATTTTTGAACAAAGATAGTATAATAAATGTTTCGGGATCATTAGGGTCGTATCCATCATAATTTTGCTTGTAGTTTTTTTCGAGCTTGATATCCGCGTTCTCTCTGATTGCCGCATCTTGCTCATCTAAGCGGTGTGACCCGGCAACAAATGTTTCAGTTCCACTTGTAGAAGTATTTTTCACTGAACCGTATTGGGCTATTTTTTTTCCATTTTTAGTTTCTGTATAACTGGTTATAACTCTTCTGTCGGGCATAGAATTACAATGAATAGAAATAAAGATATCTGCTTTATTGTCGTTTGCTAATGCTGCTCTTTTATGAAATTCGACATCAATATCTGTTTTTCTGGTATAAAGGACTTTTACATCAGGCATTTCTTCTTCAAACTTCCTGCCTAGTTTTAAGGCTACCTTTAAAGCAACATTCTTTTCTAGTGAGTAACTTCCGGCAGCACCGGATTTAGGGCCGCCATGCCCTGCATCAATAACAATTGTTTTAACTTTATATCCCTGAGAAAAAGCAGTTTGTACACTTATGAATAATGGAATGGCTAATAGGAATACAATTTTTTTTAATCTCATCTCTCTTTATCTTTTAATCTTTATTCTTTGCTATTTAATCAGTAATTACCCTTCGATACCTTTTCTATAATTTTCAATTGCTTTTAATAAGCACTCGGTAATTTCTTTTTGTCCGGCTTCAGAATTCATATAATTTTCTTCATCAGGATTACTGATAAAGCCAATTTCAGTTAAAATCGCAGGCATTCCGGCTCTGGCCAGTACCGCAAGGCTTTTTTCCTGAACACCGCGGTCTACGCGACCTACACGAACATATTGATCCTGAACCAATTTGGCAAGTTTTAAACTTTGCGTCCTGAAAGTATTCTTCATCAAAGATAGAATAATATAATTTTCCGGGTTGTTGGGGTCAAAACCCTCGTAGTTTTCTTTGTAATTGTCCTCTAAAAAGATGGCGGCATTCTCTCTCTTGATCACTTCGTCCTGCTCATTTAACCTTCCCATACCCGACACAAAGGTTTCTACGCCTTTGGTAGAGGTACTTTTGCGGGATACAGTTTCGGTAATAGGGATTTTTTTGCCGTGCTTGCCCTTTTTGTAACCGGTAACTACAGTTGTTCGATATACAGGCATATCATTACAATGAATAGAAATAAACAGATCTGCTTTGGCATTATTGGCTATAGCAATCCGTTCATAAAGCGGGATAAATACATCTGTAGTTCGGGTATAAATCACTTTTACATCCTTCATATTGGCCTCTATAGCTGCACCTAGGTGCAATGCTGTTTTTAAGGCTACATCTTTTTCTGTTGAATATAAACCATGGGTTGAACCATCACGGCCTCCGTGTCCGGCGTCTATAACTATAGTTTTTATTTTATATTCTTGCGTAAATGCCTGGTTACCAGATGTGATGATGAGAATAATAGAAATAAATATAATCAAAATTACATTTGGTCTAAGCAATGGTATATTTTTCATTAATTTTGAACGTTTTGGATTAAACATTAATGCAAAAATAACATTCACACACGAATTTGAAACTTTTACGCTACATCATTTTATTAAAAACGATTGTTTTATTAACTTCTGTTAGTAACTATGCGCTAGCATTTACTTCTTTTTCGCCCTTCCAGGTTGTAAAGCAAACAGATACAACCAAGAAGGATACGACAAAGAATAATCCCCTTATCAAGGGAAATGTGAAGAGCAATCCAAAGGATACAACGGCTTCCGAAAAAATCCAATACGCAGCCAAAGATTCTGTTACTTTTAATAAAGACAGTAGTATTGTTTATTTATATGGTAAAGCCAGGGTTATTTATCAGGGACTGGAGTTGGATGCCGATTATATCAGTTATAATAATAAAACCAATATTATTTATGCCAGGGGGACTGTAAATGAGAAAGGTAAGTATGTTGGGCGGCCAATTTTTAAAATGGAAGGACAGGGGACTTCTATGGCCGATTCGTTAAGATTCAATACAATCACTAAGGCAGGTAATATATTCGGGGTGTACACCGAGCAGGAAGGAGGCTTTTTTACGGGTGGAAAGGCTAAAAAGCAGCCTGATGATGAGATACATAGTAAGGGTCAGACTTTCAGTACCTGTAATTTGCCGCATCCCCATTTTGGGATACACTTTACCAAAGCTATTGTCACGGAGAATCAGATTATAGCAGGGCCACTTTATCTGGAAATTGAAGATGTTCCCTTGCCGCTTGGTTTGCCCTTTGCATTTTTTCCCAAGCCCAATAAGAAGAGCTCAGGAGTTATTTTACCAACTCCAGGTGAGGATTTTTCGAGGGGCTTTTTCTTACAGGATGGGGGCTATTATATTGGTTTAAGTGATTATTGGGATGCAAAGCTAACGGGTACAATATATTCCTACGGATCATTTAGTGTGAGAGGTGCTTCAACTTACACCAAAAGATATAAGTTTAATGGAAATGTGGATCTGAATTATGCTTTTAATCAGTATGGTACTAAGGGGACGGCGGACTATAACACAAGTAAGGATTTTAGGATCAATTGGAGCCATTCGCAAAACCCGAATGCAAAGCCAGGAACAACTTTTTCGGCAAGTGTAAATGCAGGTACATCCAGCTATGATAGGCAAACTGCAGGGGGAAATACTTATAATCCTTATCAAACTGCAAATAATACTTTGTCATCCAGTATTTCCTATAGCAAGATTTTTGGAAAAGGAATAAATTTTTCGGGTGCATTTCGTCACTCCCAGGAAACGCAAGCTAAGACGATAAGCTTAACATTACCTGATATTACGTTGTCGGTCCCTACATTTAATCCATTTGATTCAAAGGACCGCGTGGGTGAACAAAAGTGGTATCAAAAGATATCGGTAGGATATAATATGCAGGCAACCAATCAGATCAATACTATAGATTCCTTGTTATTTAAAAAAGGAAGCTTAAGTCAGTTCAGAAATGGGTTTCAACACAATATCCCTATTAGTATGTCTTTTAATGTGTTACAGTATTTTAACTTTAATGCTGGGATAAGTTACCTGGAAAGATGGCATTTTCAATCAATCAGAAAGACTTATGCTAAGGTGCCAAATGCAGCTGATGCCATTTTTATTGATACTATACCTGGTTTTAACAGGTCGGGTCAATATTCCATTAATGGTGGATTATCTACGAAAGTATATTCAACAGCTCAGTTTAAGAACTTAGGTAATTTTAAAGCCTTACGTCATGTGATGACGCCAAGTATTAACTTTGGTTATACACCTGATTTTTCTGCCATAAGCCAGGGAAACTATAAGTATGCCTATTACCAGGATGGATCTCCTGTATACTTCACTAATTTTAAAGGACAACCAGAACAGGTTAAGTATTCAATTCACGAAGGTTCTTATTTTGGAGGTCCTGGTTTGGGGAGTAGCGCCACTATAGGTTTTTCAATCGACAATACGGTAGAAGCAAAGGTTTTAACTCCAAAAGATACAACAGGAACAGGAGAAAAGAAAATTCCAATTATACAAGGGTTAGGAATAAGTGGAAGCTACAACTTGCTGGCTGAAAATTTTAAGCTATCGACTTTAGGTTTTAGTGGCCGTTCACAGTTTACCGATAAACTTGGAATTAACTATTACGGTACGTTGAACCCATATTTATATGAAAATGTGATTGATTCTAATACTAATTTGCCAATCAGAAGGCTTATTGATAAATATACCTGGACACGTGGTCAATTTCCTCGTTTAACCAATTTCGGTTTCTCTTTTAGCTATAGTCTGAATCCGGAAGCCCTTAAGCGTAAAAATGCTACTCAAGATAAGATAAAGGAACAAAAGAATGCCGGTGGACTAACACCTGAACAAGCTGAAGCATTGGCTAAAGTTAGCCGTGATCCAAATGCCTTTGTTGATTTTAATATTCCATGGAACTTTGCATTTTCTTACAACTTTAACTATAGTACTACTGATGTTGGGCTACTCCCCACGGTAACCAATACATTAAACTTTAATGGTGATGCGAATATCACTCCTAAATGGAAAGTCACTTTTAGCTCGGGCTGGGATTTCAAGAATAAAACAATTTCCCAAACGAATTTCGCAATTTATAGGGACTTGCATTGCTGGGACATGAGCTTTAACTGGGTGCCATTTGGTTTTTACCAGAGTTATTCAGTTGATATTAAGGTTAAGGCTTCGATCCTTCAGGATTTGAAACTGAGCAAGAGAAAAGGATACTACACCAGATTCTAAACTTATTTTTTTATGCTAGCAGAAATTATAACCATTGGTGATGAAATACTGATTGGTCAGATTGTAGATACGAATTCAGCCTGGATGGCTGAGCAACTAAATCTGATTGGTATAAAAGTTAAACAGGTCAGCTCCGTTTCTGACGATGCAAATCATATTATTGAAGCATTGCAGCTTGCAGAAAAAAGAGCAGATATTATTCTGATTACCGGCGGTTTAGGTCCCACTAAGGATGATATTACTAAAATAACACTAGCCAGGTATTTTAACATGGGCTTTAGACGGGATCAGGAAACATTGGAGCATGTGACAGATATTTTTACCCGTTTTAAAAAGCCAATGATCGAGTCTAATCGTAAACAGGCTGATGTGCCTGATGGGTGTACAGTAATCAAAAACAAAAATGGTACTGCACCCTGTATGTGGTTTGAGGAGCGTGGCAAAATATTTGTTTCTATGCCGGGTGTTCCTTTCGAAATGATGTACCTGATGGAGGAAGAGATTCTTCCAAGGTTAAAGAAAGCATTTAAGCTACCTGCAATCATTCATAGAACTATACTAACTGCTAATATTGGAGAGTCTTTTTTGGCGGTAGAGCTGGAAGAAATAGAAAATAGCTTGCCACCATATATTAAATTGGCCTATTTACCGAAACTAGGGCAAATCAGATTAAGGTTAAGTGGTACCGGTGATGATGAGAAATTGCTAAAAACAGAGGTCGAAACTTATGCGCAGCAGATCATCAGTAAGGTGAAAAAATATGTAGTTGTTGACAAAGATATTACGCTGGAAAAAGCCATATTGGATATCATGGAGCAGCATAAACTGACTTTATCTACTGCCGAGAGCTGTACAGGTGGTTATATATCGCATCTGATTACACAGCATCCAGGATGTTCGGCGGTATTTGCAGGAGGGGCTGTAACTTATTCTAATGCACTTAAAATGTCTGTTTTAGGGGTTAAAGCAGAAACATTGGAGGCTTACGGTGCCGTAAGTGAACAAACTGTAAAAGAAATGGCCTACGGTGCGAGAATTAATTTTAAAACCGATTATGCTGTTGCTGTGAGTGGAATTGCCGGACCTGACGGTGGTACTGCCGATAAACCTGTTGGTACTGTGTGGGTTGCAGTGGCAAATAGTCGCCATGTAATTGCAAGGTTATTTAATTTTAGTAACCGCAGGATACAAAATATTGAGCGTTCTGCCATAGCTGCATTGACTATGGTTTTGAATGAGGTTAAACAAGATGTGGGTTAAGTCTGTAAAATACTTTACTTTTGCACCTGATACAAATCATAAAATAAAAAATGGCTCAATACGAATTATTGTTACCTAAAATGGGGGAGAGCGTTGCAGAAGCAACCATTATAAAGTGGGTTAAACAGCCTGGGGATAAGATTGAAATGGATGACACCATTTTAGAGATTGCAACCGATAAGGTGGATTCTGAAGTCCCTTCGCCAATAGCAGGTAAATTAGTAAAGCAATTATTTAAAGAAGACGATATTGTACAAGTGGGTGCAGTAATTGCAATCATAGAAACAGATATGGAGGCCTCAGTAAGCACTGAAGCCGTTTCGGCACCTGTTGCAGCAATAGACACGGTTTCTGAGCCAGTCATAGCAAATATACCAGGGGTAGAGCAGCTTTCTACCGAAAGTGTCTCAGATCGCTTTTATTCTCCTTTAGTAAAGAACATCGCAGCTCAGGAAGGTATTCGTTTAAGTGAGCTGGATAACATTGCAGGGACAGGATCTGATGGTCGTTTAACCAAAGATGATCTGTTAAATTATATTCAGAATAATAAACAAGGCGGAAAGGCTCCTGCTGTTGTAGCAAATGCTGCTCCTATAGCTACAGAACCAAAACCTGTAGCTCAACCCGTAAAAGCGTCAGCTCCACAAGCGGCTGCAAGCGTAAGCGGCTTCGATGAGATCATAGAGATGGACAGGATGCGTAAGCTGATTGCCGATCACATGATCATGAGCAAGCAGACCTCGCCACATGTAACTTCTTTTGTGGAAGCGGATGTGACCAATATGGTGATGTGGCGCGAAAAAGTAAAAAAGAATTTCGAAAAACGGGAGAATGAGAAGATTACCTTCACACCAATCTTTGTAGAGGCGGTGAGTAAGGCGATAAAAGATTTTCCAATGATCAATGTATCCGTAAACGGTACTCAGATTGTTAAGAAAAGAGATATTAATATAGGTATGGCAGCTGCTTTGCCTAGTGGAAACCTGATTGTACCGGTAATTAAAAATGCAGATCAATTGAACCTTGTAGGTTTAACTAAATCTGTGAATGATCTGGCTAATCGTGCCCGTAATTCTAAGTTAAAACCGGATGAAACACAAAATGGTACTTTTACTTTAACCAATGTGGGATCTTTTGGAAATGTGATGGGTACACCAATCATTAACCAGCCACAGGTAGCTATTCTTGCTGTTGGTGCCATTAAAAAGAAACCTGCAGTTTTGGAAACGGAATTTGGTGATGTAATTGCCATCAGGCACATGATGTTCCTTTCCTTATCGTACGACCATAGGGTAGTAGATGGTGCGCTAGGTGGATCATTTGTACGTCGGGTAGCAGATTACCTGGAGAACTGGGATGTAAACAGAGAAATATAAGTTCCTATATAAATCAAAAAGGCCCCAAACGGGGCCTTTTTTAATGGTCAAAACAAATACTAGTTAACTAACTAATGCCTCTTCATCAGCCACAGCTTTAATCTGTTGCTCTGTATAAGTATATTTTCCTGTGTGTGCAATGAACACATCTTTTTGTTCCAACAAATCACGGTTGGCGATCAGGCTTTTTAAGCTGACACTCCCAATAACGTATTTGTAGTCATCACGTGAAAATCTTTCAACAATGTTCTCAATCTTCAATTTCTCTACGGTATATTCATGAACATACCGTAGGTAAACTTCAATATTTACGTTATCAGTATGGATAAGTCCATTTTGCTGATGGTATTTTTTATATTCATAACGGTAGCCGTATCTTAAAGCTGCAATATCTGATAATACGGCTGCACCTGTAGGGTGGCCACCGGCCCCTTTTCCAAAAAAGAATTGTTTATCGGCAAAGGCAGCTTGAACGGTTACGCCATTGTACTCATTTTCTACATTGAAAAGAAAATCATCCGACTTCACAAACTTTGGCAATACATAAGTTACCACTTGTTTGGTACTTATTTTACGTGCTGTAGGTACTAATTTAATTTTAAAGTTCTTTTCTCTGGCATACCTGATGTCGTTCTCAGAAAGGTGTTGGATACCAATATTAAGAATTTTATCAGGATTGATGAATAAGCCGTATGCATGTGCAGTAGCAATAGCCAGTTTGAATTTAGGGTCATATCCACCTACATCAAGAATAGGGTTGGTTTCGGCAAAGCCAAGATCCTGCGCTTGTTTTAGAGCTACGCCATATTCCAGGTTCTCATTAAATATTTTAGATAAAATATAGTTAGATGAACCATTAAAAATGCCACTGATGCCATGAAGCAGCTCATTGTCGTAATATTCCTCCAGGTTACGGATAATCGGAATACTGCCACATACTCCACCTTCGTAAAGTAAAGATGCATCGTGTTTTTCCTGGAGTTCAACCAGTTCTGCAAGGTGCGAGGCAATCATTTTTTTATTGGCAGAAACTACATTTTTACCACTGATTAATGCTTTTTTAACAATGTTGTAAGCAACATCAGCATCATCTATCAATTCTACAATTGTATTGATCTCACTGTTGTTTAACAGTTCGTCGTGATCCGTTGTAAAAAGGTGCGCATCTAAAGTACGTTTCTTCTCAGGGTTTTTGATGGCGATCTTAATGATTTCAAGATTTAAATCCTGACCACGGATAATGTCGTGTAGTCCCTGTCCAACTACCCCAAAACCAAATAAACCAATTTTAAGTTTCTTGCTCATCTAATTATTATGCTGTTTTATGTAATTTAATTATTTTTTTGTTGATGCTTTCTTTCAGGAAGTTACCAATGATGTTTGTAAGTGCATCAGTTTCAATAAGGAACCCGTCATGTCCATAAGCGGATTTAAGGCTGTGAAATTCGGCACCCGGAATGTTCTTTGCCAAAAATTCCTGTTCTGATATCGGGAAAAGTACATCGTTATCAATGCCTATAACCAATGTATTTGCTTTTATCAATGCCAATGCATCGGTTATGCTGTTTCTTCCTCTTCCAACATTATGGCTGTCCATTACTTTGCTTAGGTACCAGTAGCTATAGGCATTAAAACGTTTGCAAAGCTTTTCTCCCTGGTAATTCTGGTAAGAAGACGCTCTGAAGTTAGCCGTTTTATCATTTACACTTTCCAATTGTGTTGCGGTATAAGCATCATAGGTTCTGTATGACAATAAAGCAATGCTTCTGGCTACTTTTAACCCTTTTAGTCCGCCATCAGGCTTTTGAGCGTAAAAACTGCGATCGGCACTAATGGCCAGACGTTGACTTTCATTAAAGGCAATACCCCATGGGGAATGAACAGCGTTTGTTGCGATCAGGATAAGGTTTTCAATAGTTCCCGGATCAATAATTGCCCACTCCGAAGCCTGCTGCCCGCCTAAAGAGCCACCTATCAGTACTTTAATTTGCTGAATGCCTAAATGTGAAGCAAGCAGGCGGTGTGCCGAAACCTGATCCCTGACCGTAAGTTCGGGGAAGGAAAGGTAATAAGGTAAACCTGTCGCCGGGTTTACACTTAAAGGGTTGGTACTGCCATAATGCGAACCCAGTACATTGGCGCAGATGATAAAATGCTCATCAGGGTTAAATAAGGCATTGTTGCCAAATAATCCTTTCCACCAATCCAACACATCAGAATTAGCTGTAAGTGCATGGCAAGCCCAAATTACATTATCCTTTTTTGCATTTAGTTTACCATAAGTCTGATAGGCTATTTCCAGCTTACGCAGCTTCTTGCCATTTTCAAGCTTAAAGGTTTTGGTGTGATTATATTTGGATATTGTACTCATTACTAGATCTTGGTAAAAATTGCAGAAGATTATTTTTTATTTATTGAAGCAAAAGCTTGTTCAAAATCAGCCTTGATGTCATCGATATGCTCAATACCAACAGATACCCTCAATTGATTAGGGGTAACACCAGCGCTGATCTGCTCTTCATCACTTAATTGCTGATGTGTAGTTGCTGAGGGTTGTATGATCAGCGTTTTTGCGTCTCCAACATTAGCAAGGTGACTCACCAGGTTAAGGTTGTCGACCAAAAGCGTAGCTTTTTCTTTAGGACCGTGCAATTCGAAAGACAATACGGCTCCAAAACCATTTTGCAAGTATTTTTTTGCATTGGCATGATATGGACTGCTTTCTAAACCGGGGTAGTTTACACTTTTTACAGCCTCATGGCCTTCAAGCCAGGTGGCCAAAGCAAGCGCATTGTCGACATGACGTTGTACACGTAAGGATAGTGTTTCTAAGCCTTGTAATAACTGGAAAGAGTTGAAAGGAGAGATGGCAGGGCCAAAATCTCTTAAGCCTTCTACGCGGGCACGAATGATAAACTGGATATTTCCGAAAGGACCATCATTTCCAAATACATCATTAAATACCAATCCATGGTAACCTTCGGAAGGTTCGGTGAATTGACTGAATTTGCCATTTCCCCAGTTGTAGTTTCCACCGTCTACGATTACACCACCAATGCTGGTCCCATGTCCACCAATCCATTTAGTTGCAGATTGAACTACAATGTGTGCGCCATGTTCTAATGGCTTAAACAGGTATCCTGCGCAACCAAAAGTATTGTCTACAATTAAAGGTAAATCGTGTTTTTTGGCAATAGCCGATATTTTTTCGAAATCGATGATACTATAGGCAGGGTTACCAATACTTTCCAGGTAGATTGCTTTTGTATTGGCATCAATTTGGGCTTCAAAATCTGAAGGGTCATCGCCATTGGCAAATTTAACTTCGATGCCTAAGCGTTTAAAGCCAACTTTAAACTGGTTGTATGAACCGCCATACAGGTGAGATGAGGAAACGAAGTTATCGCCAGCTTCTAATATGTTGTTTAATGCAATAAATTGCGCTGCTTGTCCAGATGCAACAGCCAATGCAGCTACACCGCCTTCAAGGGCTGCCACACGTTTTTCAAATACATCTGTAGTCGGATTCATGATACGGGTGTAAATGTTTCCAAATTCCTTCAATGCAAACAAATTTGCACCATGTTCAGAGCTTTGAAATCCATAAGAAGTGGTTTGATATATAGGCACAGCTCTGGAGCCGGTTGTCGGATCTATTACCTGACCTGCGTGTACTTGTAGTGTTTCAAATTTATGAGAAGCTGACATAATATGTGTTTAATTTTATATGATGTAATTAATTTCCTGGGGGATACCGACAGGCACAAATAGGCATGAAAGTATATAGTTATTTTGCGTACCCTGATAGGGCCTTCCGAATGGATTACAAGAAATACAAAAGGAAGATTTACAGATTATTGCATGCAGCAGCACATACACATGGTATGTTTCGGGCAACAATAACGACTAAGATTAGAAATAATAGTTTTCATACGTTTAAATTTATCTTTCCAAACGACACCATGCCGGCTGGTCAGGAATTGGCACCTTCTCCATTTTGGGAGGGTTGCCAGTGGGTCAAAGAGCCTGTCTCTCGCCACTTCTTTATAAATCAAACCTTGAATAAAGAAGGTTGACTTGATTAGCTTTCGCTAAATAATAATTCAAATGTAGGGGTAACTTACAAAATAACCAAAATTAAATTCTGAATATTTTGTAAGTTGTTGATGATTAGTCGTATAAAATGTTTTTGTTGCTTGTGTTTAGGACTATTTTATGGCTAAAGCTTGCTCGAAATCGGCTATTAAGTCGTTTATGTGCTCAAGTCCTGCAGAGATCCGAATTAAATTTTGTGGAGTTTTCGTGTCAGGACCTTCTACAGATGCGCGATGTTCTATTAAACTCTCAACGCCGCCAAGGCTGGTTGCCTGTGCAAATAACTTTACCTGATTGACAACTCTCCGTGCTTCTACAGCACCACCCTTAACCAGGATAGATAACATCCCTCCAAAGCCACTCATTTGTTTTTTTGCAACCTCATGTCCGGGGTGAGCAGGTAATCCGGGATAATATACTGTTTCAACTGCAGGATGATTTTCGAGGTAAAGGGCGAGGGCCATTCCATTTTCACAATGCCCACGCATTCTGTATGACAGGGTCTTAATACTTCGTATCAGTAAAAAGCAATCGAAAGGTGAGGGAACAGCGCCGCCAATCTGTTGTATATTTCTAATTTTTTCCCAGAACTCATTTTGCTCAGCGGTTACCAAAAGACCACCAAGTACATCGCTATGGCCTCCGATGTATTTGGTTGAAGAATGCATCACAATGTCGGCCCCCAAAGAAATAGGGTTTTGTAGACAAGGGGAGGCAAAGGTGCTATCGCAGGCCAGTATCAAGCCATTTGATTTGCTAATCTCAGCTATGGCGGCCACATCTGTGATTTTTAACAACGGGTTAGATGGTGTTTCTGTCCAGATCATCACCGTGTTTGGTTTGATGTGTTGTTTAATGAGTTCTATATCGGTGAGGTCGATAAAGTCAATAGACAGCGTATTAGCAAAAATGGTTTGTAATTGCTTTTTAAAGCCCCAGTACATATCGTCGGGTGCAATAATATGACTCCCGGGTTTAAACGCTTGAAAGATAGACATCCCGGCTGCATTGCCTGACGAGAATGCACAGGCATCAGCTCCCTTTTCTAACGCTGCAATAGTGTTTTCAAGGGCAGATCTATTTGGATTGCTAACTCTGCTGTACATGTGTCCACCAGAATATCCACCATCTGCATTTCTTAAAAAAGTTGTAGACAAATTTATTGGTGGGGTAACATCTTGTGTACTGATTTCATATAAATTTCCGGCATGTATTGCTAAGGTTTCTGCTCTCATTATGATGGGGTTAAATGCTTAGAAATAATACTAAGCGATAATAGGGTTAAAGGTAAAAATTATTATGCTGAAGTTTTGGCAAGATTTATGTATTTGAAAAGAAAAAATACATGATATGAAAAAAATATTCCTGATAGCAGCCATTTTTTGCAGTGCAATAGTGGTATTGCAGAGTTGTTCGCCAAAAGGTGCAGCCACTACCCAACCTGTAAGAAGAGGTGATATAACCGGTAATTGGATTTTAAATGACATTACATTTGACGGAGTTCCTCAAGCTTCTGTTAAATCATTATTTGGTGAATCATCATATAAATGTTTTGTGGGTAGTGCCTGGAGGTTAACCAATAGTGGCAATGGTAGCTATACGCTAGGAAGTGAATGTGGTTCTAAAATGCAAACCATTTATTGGTCGGCTAGTCCTAAGGATGATACTTTCCAATTTAAAAAATTATATGAAGGTGATAAAGCTAAAAATGTAACTGAAGGCTACAGGATGTTAATCGCGTCAGCTAATGGAGATACTATGGTGATTAAAACACCTGTAGATTATGGCAATCGCACAGCTTATATCGTGCTGAACTTTAATAAGGCACAAAAGTAATGGGAAAAATAACCATTCTCTTCGGAGTCTGGCATCTGTTGCGAAAAGCAACAGCGCCCGAGGCCTCCTCTGAGAAGGTAATTTTTCTGGTCAAATAGTACATAACAAAAAAAAGGAACTTATAATCAGTAAGTTCCTTTTTTTTGTTATGTGTATTTTAACGTGTTATTCTTTTTTTAAATATCAGAGTAATCAGTTGGGGTTAAGAAACGTGTGTCATTTTTAGATACGTTGTTCTGGTATTCAGGCATAGATTTTAGTTTTAACCAGTATTCGTCTTTTCCAAATGCTTTCCAGTGTTCATCACGGTCAGCTTTATTCTCAAAGGTTGTCAGGTACATCAAGTTTGGCATTCGACTTCCGGAGATTACTTCGGCATAAAAAACAGCGTTGAAGCCGAGTCTTTTGAATAGTTCGATTTCGCCGCCTTTATTGAACATTTCCACTTTGTTTTTGTAACGTTTTTCAGTCGGACCTTCATAGCTACGCAGTTCATATACACGGTCTTTTTTTGGAGCTGTTAATTTTGGTAGGCTGAACTTCGGATTTCCTTCAAAAGCATTGAGAAGGATGCTTTCAATTCTCTCGTAGGGTGCATCTGTATGTAAAGCGTTGAGATAGTTCTTTCCGTCGTTCTGGAATTTGAGGTCCTTTTCAAGGGTGTTTTCAATTTTAGTGAAATGTGCGTAGGAAGTAAAAGGGATAAAAACATATACCAGTTTTTCGCTATTCTCAGCTCCCTTTGTGTCAGTATTTTGCACAGGTTTAAAAACACCAATATTGTTGATCCCAGCACGATGTAAAGCAGGAAGGTATGCCATTTTTAAAAAGTCATCCACTGTTTTTTCCTGTTCACCATTCTTTAAATGATAGATTTTTATTTGGTAGAAATCCCTGTTGGCATTATTGGCATAAAGATAGCCAATAGGCATCATCAATAGTGAGAGAAATAAGATGGATAATTTATTCATGCTGATTTTCTATGATTTCCTTGATTTTTATGAGGCGGTCGTAAAAGCATTCGAAAGGTCTTACGTTTCCGTGGATTTTTAATAAGGTAATATGGGTGTCAATGCATTTGGCTACATTGTTTAGCTTAGTGCCCGGATAAAGTTCTAATGACTGGGGTAAATCTATTCCTGAAAAATGTGCTTCTAATTCGTCAATTGTCATGGCGCAAATGTAGCCAAATATTGATATCCTTTAGCGCATGTATTTCCAGTTCCTGTATTTTCCTTCACTGATCCATTCTATTGCTGTTGTTAGTCTTTTCTCTCTTGTCTGTTCCGTTTTCGCTTCGGTGATCCATTCCAGGTATTCTTTTTTTTGGGAGTAACTGAATTTTTCGAAGTGTTGCTGGGCCAGGGGGGATGCCGATAAGCAATCCTTAAAATAATCAGGGATCTGTATTTCCGTTTTTATAGCAGTAGTTTTTTTAGGCACCTTTTTTCCTTCTTTATTAAGCAATACCGCATTTTGGATATAAGAAATCAATATATGATCTTGAGGGATATCTGCTAAGCAAGTAATTTTGCCAAGTTGTCCCATGGCTTGCTCTCTTTCTTTTCCCAGAATATGATCAGGATCCGGGAGTAGGGCCCCTTTCCAAAATCCAAAAGCACAATGTGCTTTAAATGCAGCCATATTACAAACAATACCCTTGTAATCAAAAACTGGAAACCCCCACTTAATGGTTTCGGTGATTTCATGCGAAGCCTGATGTACCAGCATTCGTAGGTGTTTAAGTATAGGTTGAGCAAAGTCAGCAGACTTAGCAATATAAGCATCAACCCGGGGATCATATTTTTCCATAACAGCAAGAATTTGTGATGAGCTAAGATAAGAAAGAATTGTATTTGTGCTGTAATGTGCTTTTACAAAATGTTGACAGGTAAAATCGGTTAAAAAAAGAGGGATCTAATGATTTTATGCTATTTTTGCTCATTATACATGATAAATGGATACGACTTCAAAACTTGCTTTGATCTTAGCTGATGCTGATCTTTCAGCAGAACTAAAATCAATAGCCCTCAAAGTTCAAAATAAGGAAAGAATTTCATTTGATGAGGGTGTTTATCTTTACGAACATGGTGAACTTGGCTATCTTGGTGTTTTGGCAAATTACATCCGGGAACAGAAGCACGGCGACAATACTTATTTCAATCGTAATTTTCATATTGAACCTACAAATGTTTGCGTATACGACTGCAAGTTTTGCTCTTATTCGCGTATGATTAAAGAACGTGAATCGGGATGGGAAATGAGTGTGGATGGCATGATGGATGTATTGAAGAAATATGACAATGAGCCGGTAACCGAAGTGCATATTACAGGTGGCGTTGTACCTAAGCAGAACCTGGATTTTTACAGTGATTTTTTTAGAAAAGCCAAAGCACATCGTCCTGATCTTCATATAAAAGCCCTGACTCCGGTAGAGTATTACTATATTTTCAAAAAGGCAAAGCTAAGCCATTATGATGGTATGAAATACTTGCAGGAAGCTGGCTTGGATTCCATGCCGGGTGGTGGTGCTGAGATCTTCCATCCTGAAGTAAGGGAGAAGATTGCACATGATAAATGTAATGCAGAACAATGGCTGGATATACATGAGCAAGCGCATAAACTGGGTATGAAAACCAATGCAACGATGTTGTATGGACATATAGAACAGTTTTGGCACAGGGTAGATCATATGGAGCGCTTGCGTCAGCAACAAGATAAAAGTGGAGGCTTTCAGGCATTTATACCGCTTAAATTCAGAAATCAGAACAACCAGATGGACAATGTACCGGAAGTTTCTGTGATTGAGGATTTAAGAAATTATGCCATTGCCCGTATCTATATGGATAATTTTGATCACATTAAGGCTTATTGGGCAATGATCAGCAGACAAACAGCACAGTTGTCCTTAAACTTTGGTGTGGATGATATAGATGGTACTTTAGATGATACCACTAAAATCTACTCTATGGCGGGTGCGGAAGAACAACATCCGGCTATGAATACTCAGGAATTGGTAAACCTGATTAAACAAGTAGGTCGTAAGCCAATTGAACGGGATACTTTATACAATGTGGTAACCGATTATACCAATGTTGTATTTGAAGATGAAGCGAAACCCCAGTATTATAAATTGCCCGTAATCAATTAAGATGGATAAAGAAATATATATCATCAGGCATGGTGAAACCGATTTAAACAAACAAGGGATAGTACAGGGAAGAGGCATAGATAGCGATCTGAACGATACCGGAAGGGCACAGGCTGCTGCGTTTTATGCTGCATATAAAGATATTCCTTTCGATAAGGTATATACCTCTAAATTAAAGCGTACACATCAAACTGTTAAAGGTTTTATTGATGCTGGAACGCCATGGGCCCAGCTTGCCGGGTTGGATGAACTTGCCTGGGGAATATGGGAAGGTAAACCCAATGATGAAAACGCCATCGCCGCTTTTAAAGGCTTGATGGAGAAATGGGAGAGTGGAGATTATGATGCACATTTTGAAGGCGGCGAAAGTCCGAATGATGTGTTGAAGCGAGAAAAAGAAGCACTTGAGATTATAAAAAGTGCTACTGACGAGAAAACTATCTTGATTTGCATGCATGGTCGCGCAATGCGTTTGTTTTTATGCTTGCTTACAAACCGGCCAATCTCCGAAATGACCGAATTCCCACATCAAAACACTACCCTATATAAAGTTAAACTGACCGGTAATCAATTTGTAATTACGGAGTTTAACAATACTGATCATTTAAAATAGCTTTTACTGTTGAATAAGATTAAAATTTCTGCCGTTTCCTATACCAATACCAAACCTTTTATTTACGGAATTGAACATTCAGCCTTGTTGAATCAAATCGATTTGAGCTTAGATATCCCTACAGATTGCGCAGCAAAATTGATTGATGGTCAGGTTGATATTGGTCTGATTCCTGTAGCTGCAATTCCTAATGTGCCTAATGCTAACATCGTTGCCGATTATTGTATTGGATCTGTAGGAGCGGTAAATTCTGTATTTATCTTTAGTAAAGTGCCTGTTGCCGAAATCAAGACAGTAAGACTGGATAGCCACTCACGAACTTCTAACAACTTGGCAAAGGTTTTATTGAAGTTTCATTTTGGGCAGGAGGTAAGCTATGTTACAGATGAACCTATAGATGCAGATGCTATTGTTTTAATTGGCGATCGCACCTTCGGTAAAAAGGATGATTTTCCTTATGCTTACGATATGGGTGAGGAGTGGATGAGTTTTACCGGTTTACCATTTGTTTATGCTGCATGGGTTGCCAATAAGGTTATTCCGCAGGCATTTATCAATGATTTTAATCAAGCCCTGGCTTTTGGTTTATCTAAACGCAAAGCGTTACTGCTTGATTTACCTAAACTGGAAAACTTTGATCTTGAAGATTACCTGTTGCATAAACTTGACTTTGAGTTAACCGATAAAAAACGGGAAGCCCTGGCCTTGTTTTTATCGTACATTGCAAAATTATAAACCTATTCACATTTTTTTAATTTTCAACAAAACGTAAAGCCTACGTCTCAAATAGTATCTTTACGATTTTGTAAACTGAAATCATTTTGGCTAAAGATAATACTAAGGAAACCCCGTTAATGCAACAGTACAATGCTATTAAAGCAAAGTATCCGGGAGCATTATTGCTGTTTAGGGTAGGCGATTTTTATGAAACGTTTGGTGAGGATGCGGTGAAGACAGCCCAGATTCTTGGGATTGTATTGACCCGGAGAGGTACAGGACCAAATGGAGCATTAGAATTGGCAGGTTTCCCCCATCATTCACTAGATAATTACCTTTCAAAACTGGTTAGGGCAGGACAAAGGGTAGCAATATGTGATCAGCTGGAAGACCCTAAAACAACTAAAACCATTGTAAAAAGGGGAGTTACTGAACTGATTACGCCAGGGGTAGCGTACAATGATAATATCCTTAGTCAGAAGTCTAACAATTATTTAGCCGCCGTTTACTTTGATAAAACACAGTTGGGCGTTTCTTTTGTAGATATTTCTACAGGGGAATTTCATGTAGCACAAGGAAGTGCAGAGTATATTGATAAACTTCTACAAGGTTTCAAACCCAATGAGGTTGTTTTTCAAAAGAGTAAAAGAAAGGAATTTTTAGAGTTGTTCGGTGATCGGTTTTATACCTATCATTTAGATGACTGGGCTTTTACAAGCGATTATGCCAATGAAATCTTAACTAAGCACTTCGAAGTTAATTCTTTAAAGGGTTTTGGGGTAGATAGGTTGCAAATTGGTATTGTTGCAGCTGGTGTAGCTTTACATTATTTAAACGAAACAGAGCATCGCAACTTAAAACACATTACTTCCATATCCCGTTTGGAGGAAGATAAATATATGTGGCTGGACAGGTTTACCATTCGCAATCTGGAACTGGTCAATTCGGCCAATGATAATGCGGTAACCCTTTTCCAGGTACTAGATCAAACCAGTACCCCAATGGGTGCCCGTTTGCTTCACAAGTGGATCATTATGCCTTTAAAGGAGTTAAAACCTATTGAAGAACGCTTAGGAATGGTCGATTTCCTGGTGAAAAACGACCCACTCTTACAAGAGTTTTTAACTCATATCAAACAGATTGGAGATCTGGAGCGGTTAATTTCTAAAGTTGGCCTTCACAAAGTTGGTCCACGGGAATTGTGTCAGTTAAAAAAGGCTTTATACCATATAGAAACGGTTAAAACACTTGCAGAGGAAACAAAGAATCCTTTTCTGTTGGCATTGGCCGGACAGTTAGACCCTTGCTTAAGCGTCAGAGAAAAGCTGGAAAGGGAGCTGCAGCAAGACCCACCGGCATTGTTGATTAAAGGAAATGTAATTGCGGAAGGCGTGGATGAGGATCTTGACCGTTTGCGTAAGATTTCATTTGGTGGAAAAGATTATCTGGTAGAAATTCAGAAAAGAGAAGCCGCAATAACAGGTATTCCTTCCTTAAAAGTAGCTTTTAACAATGTTTTTGGTTATTATCTGGAAGTTACCCATACCCATAAAGATAAAGTGCCTGCCGACTGGATCAGGAAACAAACTTTGGTTAGTGCAGAACGGTACATTACTCCGGAGCTAAAAGAATATGAAGAGCAGATATTGGGCGCTGAAGAAAAGATTCAGCAAATAGAAGTAAGGCTTTATACAGAGTTGATGCATCAGGTGGCTGCTTATATCAGGCCAATACAACTTAATGCGTTTTTAATTGCTCAATTAGATGTATTACTATGCTTTGCGCAGCTTGCGGTTAAAAATCACTACGTAAAACCTGAACTGAATAAGAAGAGGGTGTTGGACATTAAGGGTGGAAGACATCCGGTTATTGAAAAGCGCCTTCCTGTAGGAGAAGAATACATTACTAATGATGTACTTCTCGACAATGATAGCCAGCAGATCATCATCATTACAGGTCCCAATATGTCTGGTAAGTCAGCCATACTACGCCAAACAGGCTTAATTGTACTGATGGGGCAAATGGGATGCTTTGTACCTGCTAAAGCGGCTACAATAGGTTTGGTGGATAAGATATTTACCCGTGTAGGCGCTTCTGATAACTTATCATCCGGAGAAAGTACATTCATGGTAGAAATGAATGAAACTGCCAGTATCCTCAACAACATCTCTGATAACAGCTTAATTTTACTGGATGAGATAGGTCGTGGTACAAGTACTTACGATGGAATATCTATTGCCTGGGCTATTGCAGAGTTTCTGCATACCCATCCAACGGCAAAGCCAAAGACGCTTTTTGCAACGCATTATCATGAGTTAAATGAGTTGGCAACAACCATGAACCGCGTTAAAAACTTTAATGTTTCTATAAAGGAAGTAGGCAATAAAGTAATCTTCCTGAGGAAGTTGATTCCAGGAGGTAGTGAACATAGTTTTGGTATTCATGTCGCAAAAATGGCTGGTATGCCACCAAAGCTGATCAATAGGGCTAACGAGATTTTAAAGAAACTGGAAATAGACAGGACGGAAGGCCAAAGTATAAAAGACAGCATCAAGAAAGTTCAGAATCAGGCCTATCAGTTGCACATGTTTGCTGTTGATGATCCTATTTTAGTTAAAATCAGGGATATGCTCAATAACCTTGATGTGAACGTATTGACTCCGGTAGAAGCATTGTTGAAATTAGATGAAATACAACGTTTAATTAAGCAGTAATATGAACGAACTAAAGGCGATAAACAAAAGCAGGCTATTGTTGATAATAGCCGTAATGTTTGTTTTTTCTGCCTGTAGCTCAAGAAAATATACTGCAAGACCAGTTGCCCTTCCAACTGCCGCTGCTAAAGCGGCAGATGCCATGTCGCACTTAAAAAGTAAGGAATTGTATCGCTTTATAAGTGATTGGACAGGTGTGCAATATGTTTTGGGTGGACTGGATAAGAAAGGGGTTGACTGTTCCGGTTTTGCCTTGTTACTGCAAAAATATATATACGGAAATGAACTGCCAAGAAGATCAAGAGATCAGGCTGATGCAGTAAAAGAAAAGGATTTAAGCAGTTTAAATGAGGGTGACTTGATTTTCTTTTCCTTTGGTGGTGGCACTGTAGACCACGTTGGGGTATACCTGAACAATAATTTTTTTGTACATGCCTCTACTGCGCGAGGTGTTGTTGTAGATGATTTAAGTATTCCGGCTTATCAAAAGGCTATTGTAAAGGCCGGTACATTAAAAAAATAATCATGAATAAGCCAAAACACGACATTTCATTCTGGACCAAATATAAAAAGTTTGCCACTACCGAGATCCTGATGTATCTGATTATGGTAATAGGAATAGCTGCAGGGATTTTAATTCTTAGCTAGATCGGTTTTAAAAATTGCTTTTAGCTGGTCGTTTGTACTTACTGTACTGATAAAATTTGCAAAGTCAGCATATTTATCAGCTGGATAGGTTCCATCATTCAAAACAAATTTTCTACGGTATATCAGTTTTTTATCTACTTTTTTTACGCTGATGCTATAAGTGCCAAAGGCATTCTTAATTTCAGTATCTGTAGGAATAAAATCAAAAATAACATGATCAGGAAGGGTATAAGTAAGTTCATCAATATCTGTATAGCCTCTATTGATAAAAACAGGAAGGGTTCTGTTTCTTACTTCAGGAATAGTACGCTTTTTATTGAATGCATTTAGTACAAGGTAAATATGGTTATTGGTTTGGGGAGCATATTTCTGAATGCTGAGGTGAAGTGATTCTGTAGTGATCGGCGTATCGCCTTTATCCTGAGTCAGCTTAAAGGTATCGAAATCAATATTGTCTATATCATAGGTTGTCTTCAGTAATTTTAGTTGCTCCTTTAATGGCTGATTAATCAATTGGTCGCAGTTGTCATATTGCGCACCGCCGAAAGTTGTTTGCATTGTTCCATTAATGTTTCCTTCCGCATCAAGCACAAGTTCAGCTTTACGACTTTGTAAATTCATTTGTGTAGATAGGGCTGGAGTTTTGAGTATTCTTCCGCCATCTTCGGTACAGGCCAGAACGGTACGGTCATCAGTAAAGCCGCCCAAAAAACCAAAAGGACTTTCCTGACTGGTGCATTCAAGCCAGGTGGTGTCATTTTTTAATGGAAGACAAAGTATGATGTGGTTTCCCTGGTTCATACTGGCAAATTCAGGTTCCATGTTCTTTTTAAAGCTGCCGGCATTTACTACACAATACCAGGATTGAATATTTATGGCTTTCAATAAACTTTGGGTATAATTAACAAGTGCTTTACAATCTCCATACGACAATTGATGAACCTCACTAGCCAGCATGGGCTGATTGCCCCCTATACCTATCTGTACACTAATATAGCGGGTCTTTTTCTGTACATATTCATAAACCTTTCGGGCTTTGTCTTTGTCGTTTTGTATACCTGCTACTAAGGTTTTAACCTCTTCTATGGTCTCAGGACTTAGCGTTTGCCTATCTTTTATCAGTTCTGTATAAATCCATTTGCCGAGTTCCTCCCAGTTTTGGTATTTTCCTTTATAACCATAGTAATTAAAATCTTCGGGTGCTATTTTAACATGACAGCGGTAATTCTCAGGATCAGGGGCATAAGGCTCTGGTTTAAAGGCAGGCAGATTTTTGACAGCCCAGGTCTGACTTTTCAATTTCTCATTAACCACTATTTCCGGTTCTCCCTTATAGTTAAAAGCCTTTATCCTTACTTTATCATTGGGTTTGCAGATAAATGTATAACTACTATTCTCAACTGCTACATCAGGCGTACGATTGGCATACCAGTCAGGTATAGCCAGATTTTGTTTTGATCGGATCTCGTACTCATATGATATTGTATAAGGATAAGATAACACAGTAGGTTCAAAATGCTTCACGCGGTCATCTTCAAATAAAGAAATAGCACTCACAGCACTATGGTCAGAAAAATTACTAAGCGTAAATTTGCTGATAACCTTGCCAAACGCATCCAAAATTAAGCCTTTAGCAGATTTGATAACTGTATTTTTATTATAAAATAGGGCGATCTCTGCTTGTGAGTCCCCATTTTTATTAAGTATGGTAATTACTTTTTTAACGCTCATGATGACATTGTCGGCCGAACGCATATCTACAGTGGTTTCAGTCTTCCTGATTACAGCATTGGCTCGGTTCTTTAATTCGGCAGAAATTTGATCTGCAGGATATTGATCTTGCGAAAAACAGTTGAAAGAACAGAAAAGAAGGGCAATTAAGCCAATTTGTTTAAGCATCATTTGCCTTGTTTTTTAAGAATAATATCCGTTTTTTGAACTTGAATGATTCTACTGTAAAACTCTTTAAGCGCTAAATACTCTATAGGGTCATATATAGGTTTGTTGAATTGCAGTAATTGGTTAAAGCCCAGCACGCCGTCTTCTAAGGTACTTGAGCATAAGAATCTGCCACCTCCATTTGGAAGACCTATATTTAATTCTTTAGGCTTATCAGCTAAGGTATAGTTATCCGGCAATTTAATTGATATTGAGATACGATCTTCAGATTGACTACCCAAATCCACAGGATAGGTTCGTTCATTTAAGTTAAATGGATTTCTGTTAATCCTATTAAGGAAAAATGGATTAAAAAAGAGAGGATCACTATTGGCATTTTCAAAGGCGGATATTTCAACATCATAAGCTTCGATAAGCGGGTTTTCCAGACTATCCAGATTCTTTATTTCATGTTTAAGAATGCTGATCTTTGGCATACTCTCATCAAGCTTTTCTACGAATTCATCAATAGAACTAGCAGCCATAATTCTTCTTCGTTTATTTAAAGCAGCATAACCGATTGAATAGTTGGTTAGTACTCCTTTTATTTTGCCATCTTTTCCAAGTTCACCGGTTAAGTTATATCGGGTCGTTTCTCTTTGGCTGGCCGTAAGATCATACCAATAGGACGGTTTTTTTAAAGGAATTACGCGTCCCTGGCCATTAATACAATGTAAAGGAAGCAAGCCAAATGGCATTAAGGGCTCTGAAGCATCAAGTAAATAAGATTTACCATCAATATTTACTTTCGCAATGACATAGTTAAAATCGCTGATGACCGGGAAAAGTGTGTTAACCAGACCATTTGAGCGGGTAGATAGAATCATAGCTTCTGCATCAAGATCTGCCGCACTTAATGCAGCAACCAATGCTAAATTGATATCTCCTGTATTTCCAGAATGTGTTTCTAAAGCCTTTTTAATAGTGTTTTCACTGTAAAGTCCAATAAAGCCATTTTGTTTAATGTTACGTTTTATATAATAAAAGATTGCTTTAGCTTTGCTTAGGGGATCGGTGGTGTTTTTAAGTATATCGGGTAACAGTTCTTTAAAAAGATCCTTTCTTTTAATCTGGCTACCAAAAGATTTGTCATCAATTAGCTCATAGTCTACATCTTTCCATTCTTTAGTGATACTCTTTTTAGCACCTGTTGGGGTAATATATTCAGACAGTTCAAAATTAATAGCCGATTTGAAGTTACTTGGTGCAGTCATATAATCCTCTTCAATCAATGCTGGGATGTCTTTCATGATATACGTCATTTTTGAACAGTCAATAGTCCTCCCTGCAATTCTGAGACATTCTTTATTCAACTCCGCATTTTGTGAGGTTAGCTTTTGCGCTCCGCGCAAGGAGACATTATAATTATACAATGCCGGGATCATAGCAATATATTCACTATGCAACTTTGGGATATTGGATTGGAATTCCCATGACCTGAAATTAAAGATGCTTGGCGAATATAAATGATAACTGTACTCAATGATGCTACCTTCAGATAGGTTAGGCATGGTAAACTTGGTTAGCGTAACATACTTATTTTTTTTTTCTGTAAATATTTTCTTTTTATCCAGCGCCGTAAGGGAGATTGCACCGTTTGTATAATTGATAGTGCTGGCCTTTAGTTCCTCTATGGTATCTTCCTTGTCCCCATATTTTCGTAGTGGAATGATAATATTGGCATTTTCAAAACCATTTTTATTAAGAATTTTTATCCTTACATGGTATTCAAAGTCTATATATAAGTTGCCATAATTATCATCAAGTCTAACTGCAGCTGTACCAAATTCACGTAAAACTACAGCATTAGCGTTGCTGTCCAGTTTTGTTTTGGTAAAGTTAAGGTCGCCCTGACTCACTTTCAGATATTCGAAATCCTGAGCAAATAAAGTAGTAGAAGAGAAAAAGGCAATTAGAAAGAAAAGATTCCTCATTAGCGAGCGTTTAAAGTATAATAATATGTTGCAAGATATATGGAGAAATCTGAATAAAAAAATGCAATGTAAATTATTCACATAGAAATTAATGTGTTATCAAATAACTTAAGGATTAATGGATGATTTTTACGACTTTTGAAACGCTACCAAAAAGATTGAAATGAAATTAAATTTAAAACGCCCACTCGCATTTTTTGATCTGGAAACTACCGGTGTAAATGTCGGTGCAGATCGTATTGTTGAAATTGCTATATTAAAAGCTATGCCTGATGGATCTGAGTTGATCAAATCCATGCGCATTAATCCAGAAATGCCAATTCCATTGCATTCATCATTGATACATGGAATTTATGATGAGGATATTGCTACAGCACCAACTTTTAAAGCTGTTGCTACTGAATTGGCTGATTTTATTGGCGACGCCGACCTTGCAGGTTATAATTCTAACAGATTTGATATTCCGGTATTACTGGAAGAGTTTTTAAGGGCAGGAATAGATTTTGACATGTCTGACCGGAAATTTGTTGATGTTCAGAATATATTTCACCAGATGGAACAACGCACCTTACGCGCCGCTTATAAATTCTACTGTGGTAAAGATATTATCAACGCACATTCTGCTGAAGCTGATATTACTGCCACTTACCACGTATTATTAGCCCAAATTGAACGCTATAAAGACGTTGCTTTTGAGGATAAACAAGGTAAGATCTCCAAACCTGTACAAAATGATGTAGAAGCACTTCATACATTTACCAATATGAACAAACCGGTTGATTTTGCCGGAAGGATGGTTTTTAATGAAAACGAAGAAGAAATATTCAACTTTGGTAAACACAAAGGCAAAACTGTAGAGCAGGTTTTTGATATTGAACCGAGCTATTATGCCTGGATGAAACAGGGTGATTTCCCTTTGTACACCAAGAAAAAGCTGGAAGAAATCTGGGCAAGGTGGAACAAAAAGAAAGATTTGCTTAAGCAGGAGAGACAACAACTAACAGAAGCCAATAGGCCAAAACAGCCTCAAGCTAAGCCGCAACAAACTCAATCGAAATCGCAAACTGCTCCAGTAAGGAAAGAAAAGCCTGCTGTAGATGTAACTAACGATATGTTAGAACAGCTAAAAATGAAATTTGGCAAATAGATATATCACCATAGAATTATTAAAGACCCTTTAGAGGGTCTTTTTTATGAAATCAATATTTCTCGTTAGTCCTTTAAATTTGGTGCGTTTAACTGCTGAGTTTTTAAAGATAGTCTTAAAAACATCTTCCGTAATGTCTAGCCAATCCTCACGCTTCATTGTTAGCAATTGCTCGTTAGGCTTAAACAAGGGTTCGGTATGGGGAGCAGAAAACCTGTTCCAGGGGCATACATCCTGACAAACGTCGCAACCAAACATCCAGTTGTCCATTTTGTCTTTAAAACCCTGATCTATTTCTTCTCTCAGCTCGATAGTTAAATAAGAGATACATTTCTTAGCGTCTATCACATAAGGTGATAAAATAGCATCAGTAGGGCAAGCATCTATACATTTTGTGCAGGTACCGCAATGGTCAGTTTCAAATGGTTGGTCATATGTCAGTTCCAGATCTACAATAAGCTCAGCTAAGAAAAAGAACGATCCGCTCTTTTTATTGATGAGATTGCTGTTTTTGCCAATCCATCCAATGCCCGCACGTTTTGCCCATGCACGGTCTAATACCGGAGCTGAATCCACAAATGCACGACCCGCAACCTCTCCAATCTCTTCCCCAATAAAGTTCAACAACTGAAATAGCTTATCTTTGATCACCTGATGGTAATCCATTCCATAAGCATATTTAGAGATCTTGGGTGCATCAGGATCGGCTTGCTCGGTCCCAGGAAAATAGTTTAACGTAAGTGAGATCACCGATTTGGAGTCATCAACAAGCAATCTTGGATCCAGGCGCTTGTCAAAATGATTCTCCATATAGGCCATTTGACCATGGTGGTTATTTTGCAGCCAACGTTCTAATTTGGGTGCTTCTTCCTCCAAAAAATCAGCTTTTGCAATACCGCATTGCATAAAACCAAGCCTTAAGGCTTCTGCTTTAATCATTTGACTGTATTTGGAGGCATTGTTTATCATCGCCTGCAAAGATAAGGCTTTGTATTGTAAACTTTTTAAGGGCTTACTTGTTGTTGATTTAATAAACCAAAGCTTAAAGTTATGGAAAACAAAGAGGAGAAACCTCATGAAGAACATCTCCATCCCCATGCACACAAACCTATAGAGGATAATTATCCAAAACATAAGGCTGATCCAGGACCCTCTCCACAGGCAGTGAAGGAGAAGGACATTAATGGTGCAGCAATAGTTTTAAGGTGGATTATACCCTTGTTGGTTATTGCCTTGCTGATTTATTGGTTGTTTTTTAAGTAAATGCTTACTTTAATAGCTTTACCTCATACAAATCTGTCCGTCGGTCCTTTAGAATCCTTACAGTGCCAAAATGGTGTATTTCATCCAGCAAATGTAAGTCCACGTCAACCACGAGCATCATTTCTGTATTAGGCGTGGTTTCAGCTTTTACCGCATCGGTAGGGAAAGCAAAATCTGAGGGTGTAAACACTGCCGACTGAGCAAATTGTATGTCCATATTGTTAACCTTAGGTAAGTTACCTACACAACCGGCAACGGCTACATAACATTCGTTCTCTATGGCTCTGGCCTGTGCGCATCTTCGTACTCTGGTGTATCCATTTTGAGTGTCAGTTAAAAACGGTACAAACAGAATCTGCATTCCTTGATCGGCATAGATCCTGCTCAGCTCAGGGAATTCCACATCATAGCAGATTAATATGCCTACTTTACCACAATCTGTATCAAATACCTTGATTTTATCACCACCTACCATTCCGTAGTATTTTAATTCATTTGGAGTGATGTGAATCTTTCTATATTCGTCCGTTTTACCACTTCTATGACATAAGTAAGTGACATTGTATAGTTTGTTATTCTCAACAACCGGCATACTGCCGGATACAATATTTACATTATAAGATAAAGCATATTGTTGTATCCGATCGACAATCTCGGCGGTATGCTCAGCCAGTTTCCGCATGGCTTCCATTTCTGGTAAGTGATTGTAGGGATGCAGCAGGGGAGTATTAAAAAATTCAGGAAACATAATAAAGTCTGATCCATAGCCACTAACCGCATCCACAAAAAACTCCACTTGCTCGTAAAAAGCTTCTATATCAGGAAATAAGCGCATTTGCCATTGTACTAAACCAATTCTAATGGTTTTAGCCGAACGCGCGGAGGCATCTATACCCTGATAGTAAATGTTATTCCATTCCAGGAGAGTTGCAAACTCCTTGGATTCATGATCACCAGGAAGGTAGTTTTTCAAAACCTTCCGCACATGGAAGTCGTTGGAAAGTTGAAAGGTAAGGGTAGGGTCATAAATTTCTTTTGACTTTACCTTGTCAATATATTGTCTTGGGGTAAGTTTATCCGCGTATTCATGATAGCCTGGAATACGGCCACCGGCAATAATGCTCTTCAAGTTCAGACTTTCACATAGTTCCTTACGTGCTTCATATAACCTTCTGCCCAATCTAAGCCCGCGATAGTCGGGGTGGACAAAGATTTCAATTCCATAGAGTACATCACCTTCCGGATCATGAGTTGAGAAAGAATAATCGCCGGTTATATTTTTATAAGTGTGCCTGTCCCCATATTCGTCGTAATCTACAATCAAAGACAAAGAACAAGCAACGACCTTATCATCCACTGCGATACATAGCTGGCCTTCAGGAAATAATTTGAGCAATCGTTCAATGCTGCTTTTACTCCAGATTTGTCCAAGGGTTTCGTATGCCTGCTGCATAGATTCCCTTAAATCATTGTAATCAGAGAGGGTAAGTTTTCTTGTTTCTATGTTCATATAAGCGGTTTTGTCTTATATGGGAACAGAAAAAACAGCCCAAATGTTTGCTTTCTAAAACAATCTTCCCGTTTGTCCTGGATAATTTCTTTGCAGGTGTTTGTAAGCGGCTTCTGTAACTTCACGGCCTCTGGATGTACGCATTAGGAAACCTTCCTGGATCAGGAATGGCTCATATACCTCTTCAATCGTACCTTCATCTTCGCCGACTGCAGTTGCAATGGTTTTTAAACCTACGGGACCACCTTTAAACTTATCAATGATGGTCGTTAGTATTTTGTTGTCCATTTCGTCTAAACCATGCTCATCCACATTTAAGGCTTTTAGGGCATAGCGGGCGATGTTTGTATCTATCTCGCCGCTACCTTTGATCTGAGCAAAATCACGTGTACGTCTTAATAAGGCATTCGCTATACGTGGAGTACCTCGACTTCGACGTGCAATTTCATAAGCACCTTCATCTGTAATCGGTGTTTTTAAAATTTCTGAAGATCGTAAGATAATGGTGGTGAGTAACTTTGCGTCATAATATGCTAATCTGGAATTGATCCCGAACCTCGCTCTTAAAGGTGCTGTTAACAAACCCGAACGGGTAGTCGCACCAACAAGAGTGAATGGGTTTAAGCTAATCTGCACAGAGCGGGCATTGGGCCCACTCTCCAGCATAATATCTATTTTAAAGTCTTCCATGGCAGAATATAGATATTCCTCAACCAATGGGCTTAAGCGGTGTATCTCATCAATAAAGAGGATGTCTCCTTCCTCAAGTCCGGTTAATAGGCCCGCCAGATCACCTGGCTTATCTAATACTGGCCCAGAAGTAACTTTTATGCCTACACTCATTTCATTGGCAATGATGTAAGAGAGAGTAGTTTTACCCAGTCCCGGAGGCCCATGTAGTAAAACATGATCCAATGGTTCACCACGTAACTTTGCAGCTTGTACAAAGATTTTAAGGTTTTCCATTACCTTTTCCTGTCCGGTAAAATCATCAAAAGCCTGCGGCCGCAATACTTTTTCAATATCACGTTCTACCGGTGACAAGCTTTCAGATGATGGATCAAGATTTTCGTTCATTGCTCAAAAATACGCTTAAAAATTAGAATTGTAGTATAAACTAGCTAAATTTGGCCGATACAGTAGCTTCTTTAACACCATTGGCATAGTTGTAAAATCCTTCACCGGATTTAATCCCCTTGTTACCTGCAGTAACCATATTCACCAATAAAGGACATGGCGCATATTTAGGATTTCCAAAGCCATCCTGTAATACGCGAAGTATAGCCAGACAAACATCTAAGCCAATAAAATCAGCCAGTTGCAATGGCCCCATTGGATGTGCCATTCCTAACTTCATCACGGTATCAATCTCTTCTACACCAGCTACATTTTCATATAAAGTATAAATGGCTTCGTTAATCATTGGCATTAGTATTCTGTTGGCCACAAATCCCGGATAGTCATTTACCTCAACCGGTACTTTGTCCAGTTTTTTGGAAAGGTTCATCACGATTTTCGTTGTCTCGTTGCTGGTTGCATAGCCGCGAATTACCTCAACCAATTTCATTACCGGTACCGGGTTCATAAAATGCATACCGATTACTTTATCACCACGACTTGTTACTGAAGCTATTTTAGTAATAGAAATGGAAGAAGTATTACTGGCAAGAATTGCATCAGGCTTAGTAAAGGCATCCAGTTCTTTAAAGATCTTTAGTTTAAGATCAAGGTTCTCCGTTGCGGCCTCTACAACAAGATCTGCATTGGCTACGCCAGCCTGCATGTCTGTAAAGCTTAAAATGTTATTTAATGTTGCTGATTTATTCGCCTCAGTTATGGTTCCTTTAGCAACCTGTCGGTCAAGATTTTTACCAATGGTGTTTATAGCCCTTTCTAATGCTTCAGCATTAATATCGATGAGATTTACCTGGTAGCCAAACTGAGCAAAAGTATGCGCTATTCCATTGCCCATCGTGCCAGAGCCGATTACTGCGATGTTCTTCATTTAGTTTTTTATTATGATGTTAGTTAAAATGTTTTAGGGTGCTAATCTATTTATAATCCACGAGCCATCCACTAAATCGTAAACAATTCTATCATGTAGTCTGCTTGGTCTTCCCTGCCAAAATTCAATATGCATGGGCTCTACAAGATATCCACCCCAATGTAGTGGAAGTGGAATTTCTTTATTTTCATATGCTTTTGTCAGCTCAGCGACTTTTTCTTCAAGAGATTCACGGCTATTCAATACTTTGCTTTGCGGAGAGGCCAAGGCACCAATCTGACTACCAGCAGGGCGTGAATGAAAATAATTGGCAGATGTTTGGATATCGACTTTACTCACTATACCTTCAATACGTATCTGTCGTTCCAGTTCCGGCCAAAAAAATACCAGGGCAGCTTGTGGGTTTTCTATTAAATCCTGGCCTTTTTTACTTTCGTAATTTGTATAAAAGACAAATCCATTTGCATCAAACTCCTTTAACAATACAATGCGTGCAGTGGGTTTACCGAAGCGGTCGGCCGTAGCCAGTGTCATTACGTTAGGCTCATATAACTGAGCCTCTATAGCTGCAGAAAACCATTTTCCGAATTGCAGGATAGGGTCGCTTTCTACATCCTTTTCTGTAAGCTGTGCACTGCGATATTCCTGCCTTAAATCATGTAATTTCTTTTTGTTATGCTCCATGTACAAAAATAGGTTTTAGTTTATTCAAATTTATCCCTAAATTTCCAAAATGATAAGCAGGTTACAACCAACATTGGGCAGATTACTAATCTCCGAACCATTTTTAATGGACCCTAATTTTAAGCGGTCTGTAATTCTTATTACAGAGCATCAAGAGGAGGGAACGGTTGGTTTTATTCTTAATCATTCAAGCACGTTGTTGCTTAAAGACGTGGTTCCGGATATGCCGGAGGCGAACTTTCCGGTATACCTTGGTGGCCCTGTAGAAACAGATACTGTACATTTTATACATAGATGCCCAGATTTGATTACAGATGGACAAGAGGTTGTAAAGGGAATATATTGGGGAGGTAATTTCGAAACCTTAAAAGCGCTGATACACAATCAAAGTATTAAAGAAGACGATATTAAGTTTTTTATAGGTTATTCAGGCTGGGGCGAATCGCAGCTTAACATGGAAATGAAATCCAATACCTGGATTGTATCTGATGAATTTCATCCCGATGTGGTTTTCTCCAATAATGAAGAAAACCTTTGGCGGGAAGTGATTATTAATTTGGGACCGAAATATGCTCATGTAAGCAACTTTCCTCAGGATCCGAATTTGAATTAAATATTTCGTCATCCCGGATGACGATCAATTTACTACATATCAGCGGCGCTTTCTTCAACTTTCTTTCTTAAATCGTCTTTATACGATTGCATTTTATCTGCTAGAGAGACATCAGCGGTAGAAAGAATTTGAACAGCGAGTAAGCCTGCATTTTTTGCTGCGTTTAAGGCTACAGTTGCTACAGGAATACCATTAGGCATTTGTAAAATAGAAAGGATAGAATCCCAGCCGTCAATGGAATTTGAAGACTTAACAGGAACCCCAATTACAGGTAATACCGTAATAGAAGCTACCATCCCGGGCAAGTGTGCTGCACCACCCGCACCTGCAATAATAACTTTTAGACCTCTTGAAGCCGCATTTTTAGCATAATCAAACATCCTTTCAGGTGTACGATGTGCCGATACTACAGTCATTTCAAATTCAACTCCAAACTCTTTAAAAATATCAGCAGCATCTTGCATAATGTGAAGATCTGATTTGCTGCCCATGATAATGCCTACTTGTACGCTCATTTATGAAATAACTTTTAGTGTGTTTTTAATGTAATTGGCTTTTTGTATTGCGCCATCTCTATTTTGATCAACCACGGTAACGTGGCCCATTTTTCTGAATGGTTTGGTATATCTTTTACCATAAAGGTGTATGTAAACACCATCTATAGCCATGATTTTTTCCAAACCTTGATATTTGGCCACCCCATTGTGGTTTTTTTCGCCCAGGAGGTTAATCATTACAGCATTACTGATGCAACGGGTGTCACCCAAGGGTAAATTAAAAATAGCACGAAGGTGTTGTGCAAACTGCGAAACGTAGTTCCCCTCAATGGTCTGGTGACCACTATTGTGTGGTCTCGGAGCCAATTCATTTACCAGTAAGTTGCCATTTTTAGTCACAAACATTTCTACGGCCAGTATGCCCGTAATATTTAGTGAGGAGGCAATATTCTTAGCGATTTTTTCCGCCCTTTGTTGTAAAGACTCAGGATAAGTAGATGGTGAGATCAGGAATTCTACCAGATTGGCTTCGGCATTGAACTCCATTTCCACCATAGGGAAGGTTTTCATGTCACCATTAGGGTTACGAGCTACAATAATGGCTACTTCCTTTTCAAAATCTATCAGTTCCTCTACTAAGCACGGAGCATCAAAAGCATGATCAATATCAGCCACATCACTGATTTTCATAACCCCCTTGCCATCGTAGCCATCCTTGCGTTGTTTAAGAATATAAGGAAAAGCAAAGTTGCAGTTAAAAATGTCTTCTCTGGTATTCACCAATTTAAAAGGTGCAGTAGGAATATTGTTCTCCTTGAAAAATTGCTTCTGCACACCCTTATCTTGAATTAAACGTATTACCCTGGACTGTGGAAAAACCTGTTTCCCTTCTTTCTCTAGTTGTTCAAGCGCTTCTATGTTAACCTTTTCTATTTCGATGGTAATGATGTCGGCCTTTTTCCCGAAGTTATAAACGGTATCAAAATCTGTAATTGAGCCACATTCGAAGTAATTTGCAAGATGTTTACAGGGAGCGTCAGTATCCGGATCTAAAACTAAGGTGGTCAGGTTATAATTGATGGCTTCTTGTATCAGCATTCTGCCTAATTGTCCACCTCCTAATATTCCCAATTTTAAATCACTTATTTGTTTTGCCATATCTATATGAAAAAGTTATGCTTATTTTGCACAAAAATAACAATTATAAACGGATTGATGGAGGCAGATGCTATAATTATTGGAGCCGGAGCTTGTGGTTTGATGTGTGCGGTACAAGCAGGATACCTGGGTAAGCGGGTTATTTTACTGGAAAAAAATGATCAGCCTGGAGCTAAGATCCTGATTTCTGGTGGTGGAAGATGTAATTATACCAATATACACGCAACCAATGAACAGTTTATATCAGAGAATAAGCATTTTGTAAAATCGGCATTTACACAATGGACGGTGGCTGATACCATCAGCTTTTTTGAAACTTATGGCATTGAGGGGAAAGAAAAAACTCTGGGCCAACTGTTTCCTGATGGAAAGAATGCGAGGGATGTTGTGGAGGTGTTTACTTCAATTTGTGAAGATTTTGGGCAACAGTTGATTTGCAATGCCGAGGTTGGTAATATAGAAATACTACCTGATGGGTTTACTGTAAAATATGAAAAAGGTGGTAAATCTCGTACGCTAACTTCCCCTAAATTGGTTATTGCTACCGGCGGTCTACCCATCCCAAAAATGGGAGCTACTGATTTTGCTTTGCGTTTTGCGCGCAAACATGGATTAAAAATTGTAGAAACAGTATCGGCATTAGTGCCGCTAACGATTACAGGAAAAGATGAAGAATGGTATGCACAGCTTTCAGGAAATAGCGTTTTCTGTCGCGTAAGTAACGATCGCATAGCATTTGAAGAGAATATCCTCTTTACACATTGGGGCTTGAGCGGACCTGCAATTTTGCAAATATCATCGTATTGGAGAAGAGGTGAAGTGTTTAATATTGACCTGCTGCCACATCAAAACATTACGGAATTAATTGAAGCAGAACGCAGACAAAATGGTAAACTACTATTGTCGACCCTGTTTAACCGGTTTTATGCCAAGAAATTTACAGATGCTTTGGGGAAGTACTTACCGGTTGAAAAACAAGTGGCTAGCTTAACCAGGGCCGAATTGGAACTGATTGAAGAGACTATACACAGGTTTAAGGTGAAGCCTGCAGGTGATAAGGGCTACGATAAGGCAGAGGTAATGCGGGGAGGAATTGATACGAATGAGCTGTCATCCAAAACTTTGGAATGTAAGCGTATTCCGGGTCTTTATTTTGGCGGCGAATGTGTGGATGTAACCGGATGGTTAGGTGGTTATAATTTTCAATGGGCCTGGGCAAGTGGTTTTGTTATCGCGCAAAATATATAAATCTCATATTAGAGATTTATCCCAAAAAATTCACCTATTAAACAGACTTTTCCAATAACAGTTGCAGCGCAATAATCAAAAATGGCCTTAGACTTATTGTAGTGTGCCTTATAATAGTAAACTTCTTTTTTCCAACCCTTATAGTTTGTGCTGTTTAACTGATCTACTATTATAGAAATATTGTGAACATTTGCCATGGTTGTATGCCAAATTCCACTTGGAATATAGATCACCTCGCCTGCTTTTAAGGTTGTTTTTATTGGACTGGCATCTTTAAATTTAGGATACTTTTCGAAATCAGGATTGGAAATATCAATTGGCGAGACACAACGTTGTACCCCTAATTTTCCGGCATACATTAAGTCCTCTTGATCTCTTGGAAAGAGAATAACTTCTTTTTCTCCATAAAGCTGAATCAGCCAGGCATGCACATTATAAACATCCTTGTGGATAGTGTAATGGTTTCCAGGCCCACCAATGAATAAATCAATTCTATGATCCATCTTTTTTTCGGGAAATACTTTATTAAGTAACCAATTGGGTTTTGCAAGATTGAGGTTTATTGGATCCATTTCAGTAAGCACCTCAGGGAGTTGTGTTAATAAGTCGAATTTTATAGGATAGGGCGCTGGATTTGTCTTTGTACTATTGGCTGCAATATCTAAGATTTCAGACATTGTATACTTTGTATTCGAATGGTATGTGATCCGGTCACCAAAGTTTTTTTTAAAATACTCCGGGGTAAACATCAGATTGGATTTCCAAACATTTGTTGCATTTACAAGGACCACTGGAATTCCTGGTTTTTGATACTCATTTATGAATTCTTCGTAAGATAGATTGGCCCTTCTGTCAATAGTTTCCATAAATCATTGAAGATTATTAGCTTAACTAATTTATAGTTATTTTCTCAATTATAAAAATCTCAGTAATAAAAAATATTAAAGCATTGCCAGGTGGTTTGTTATTGCACAGAACTTACAAGGAACGCTGGTACATCCCAGTGGTTCCTGAATGAGTCCATAGTGCTTCCTATATGCTAGGAGCACTTCCGGGGTGCTGGCTCGATGTTGAGCCGGTGTTGACACGGGGTTGGCTCGATTCCAATACCCGAACCAACCCCGTCTGTGCTACGTCGCAACTCCGGCGTGGGTATTGATGCACTATCCACACACTATGGAAGCATCATGATGTCATTCCCTGGAAGTTTTTTACTCACAATTAGGTGTGGTAAAGGTCCATGTTTCTGAAACGCCTGTTGGAAAGGTATAAACCATGCCTTTTCCGTTTTCAAACCATAATTTTCCACGCAGTTTTTCTCGGCTGCCTATTTCATTCATCGATAAACTGTCGTAAATTCTGCCATTAATCATGACATACTTAATTTTTTCGGAGTTCCTGATGTCGTCTAATGGGTTAGCATCCATTACAATAAGGTCTGCAAGTTTGCCAATCTCCAAAGACCCTATTTCTTTATTCATACCAAGGTAGGTTGCCCCGTTTAAAGTAGCGCAACGAATGGCTTGTAGTGGGGTCATTCCGCCCTGTACCAACATCCATAGTTCCCAATGTGCGCCTAAGCCTTGTATTTGTCCATGTGCCCCCAGATTTACTTTTGTACTTCCATCGGCAATTTGTTTTGCTGCTCTGGCTACTTCAATATGACCATAATCACCATACTCCGATGTCGTTCTTCTTCGGGCGCGAGGGTCTATAATAGAACGAGGAGTAAAGTTCATTAAACGTTCATTCTCCCAGACATTGGTTCTGTCATACCAATAGTTTTCGCCCCACTGACTACCATAACTTACGATTAATGTTGGGGTATAGGCTACTTCGGTTTTGTTCCAGAATCCTGTAATATCTTTATAAACCGGCGCTACCGGGATGCTGTGCTCAATGCCTGTATGACCATCAGCAATCATGTTCATATTGGTGAAAAATGTAGATCCTCCTTCAGGGACAACCATCATTTTTAATTGCCTGGCTGCTTCGATGATTTGTTGGCGTTGATCACGGCGAGGTTGGTTATAAGATTTGACGGAAAACGCACCTACTGCCTTTAGCCTTCTGAGGTTTGATAAGGCATCTTCAAGATTGTTGATGACTACCTTGAAATCACCATCGGCACCATATAAAATGGAACCTGTAGAATATAAGCGCGGACCTACAAGACGACCTGCTTTAATCATTTCTGATTGACTGAATACCATTTCCGTATTACTAGAGGGGTCGTGGGAGGTAGTTACACCAAAGGCCAGGTTGGCGAGGTACGACCAGTCTTGTTGCGGACTTATGCCATCCGGACTGGTGCGTAAATGTGCATGTACATCTACCATGCCAGGCATTATGGTTTTTCCGGCTACATCAATGATTCTGGTATGTTCCGGAATAGGGAGGTTTTTGCCAATAGATACAATTTTATTATTTTCTATAAGTATACTACCGTTTTCAATCACTTCATCACCATTCATGGTGATGATTCTTGCACCGGTTAAGGCTGTTAATCCGCTTGGTACATCGCTTTTTAGTTTTAAGCCTATAGTAAGGCCAATACTGTCGGGTTGACTGGTGTTTTGTGCAGATCCTTCTGTGAAATTGAAGGCTGTTTTTATTTCACGGCTATAGTATTGTTCACCTAAGGTCCAGAAGATTTTATTACTGTCGTGGCTCCAATGTAGATATGTTCCGGCATCTTTGGTAATGCGCGTAAGCGGAATTGCTTTATTGGTTGAGGATAACTCCAATGCGGTGCCGGCAGTAACCATTGGGGTTACATAAATGTTAAACAGTTCGGTAAAAGCCATCCATTTGCCATCAGGGCTTGGGGCAAATTGTGTAGCATAGGTTGAAGTGTAATGGGTACGTTCGTTACCTCCGTTTAGATCAACACTTTTAAAAGCCTTTTTACCAGCCTCGGTGGATTGAAAGTAAATCCTGGTGTCATCTTTATTGAACATTGGTCTGATGCCGTTTTCAGAGACCAGCGTTTTTGGACCGCCGTTGGCCGACATGGTGAAAATCCCTGTTCCCCGACCATAGGCATAGCCTAAAACATCATTACCTATGCCTTTTCTAAATACAATTTTATCCCCCTTCTTAGAGAATGAAGGAGAGTAATAGAAGCCTTTTTCTTCTGTTAATGTAATAGTTTTGCCCGATTTTAGATCTGTTTTTTTTATGGCCCCTTTAAATTCGTCACTCCAGGTTGTATAAATAACAGCTTTCCCATCAGCACTGATTTCAGGTTCGAATTCAAAATCAAGGCCTTTAGTTAACCTTTCAGGTGTGCCATTAGGAAGGTCTTTTTTATAAAGAAAACCAGCAGCGTTAAATACTACAAATTTCCCGTCCGCAGAAGTAGTGAGCTGCCGGATCATTTTTACTGTAAAATCGTTAGAAAAGACCTGCTGCGGAAAGTGTAAAGCTTCTTGTACGGTTTGGGAAGTGGTTACATGAAAGGGGATATTGTTGGCGAATAGTGAATTCAGATCGATTCTTTTAATCTTTCCTCTGGCATAAAATACAATGCTTTTACCATCCGGAGTCCAGGAATAGTTGGGGTAAACGCCAAAAATGGCCCAGGTTTCTTGCTGATCGTGGGAGAGATCTTCGTATATAGGCCATTCTTCAGCTGTTTGAAGGTTTTGTAACATCAGCACCGATTTTAGTCTGATTCGCTTTACATAAGCCATCATTTTACCATCTGGCGATATTTGTGGTCTCGCTGCACCACCTGGTTGAGCAATAAGGCTGGTTATTTTGCCCGTGGTGAGGTCCAGCTGTCTTATAGCGTAGATCATTCCATTGGGATCCTTGCTATACTCGAAGTTAGGGCCGGGCGACATATCTTCGCTGTAATACAGGTATCTGCCATTGGGTGAGACATTGGGCTCTCCAGCATCCTGCTGATCGTTTTTTCTTTTAGTGAGTTGTACCCCTTCGCCACCATATATGCTGTACATCCACATTTCTCCTGCACCTAAGGAGCGAGTGCCTGTAAAATGTTTGCGTGCGATAAGATATTCGCTGTTTGGCATCCAGGTCGCATTATTCAACAATCTGAAAGTTTCTTTAGTTACCTGCCTTTTGCCGGAGCCATCGCGGTTCATGATCCAGATGTTGTCAGCCCCACTTTTATCACTGGTATAGGAAATGTATTTACCGTTGGGACTAAAACGAGGTTGAATTTCCCAAGCCGGGCCACCACTTAGCAATACTGCAGAACCACCTGAAATGGGCATAATGTAGAGATCACCAAGTATATCGAATACAATATCTTTGCCGTCCGGGCTGACATCCAGGTTCATCCAGGTGCCTTCATCCGTATTTAAAGTGAAGGTTTTTGTCGGACCCTTATATTTATCTACCTCCCATTTTTTCTCCTGAGAGAATGACGATTGAAATATCAATACCAAAAATAGTAGTAAAAACGATGTTCTCATATAGCCGGAAGTGTAAATTAAGCCTGCAATTTAGTAATATCAGTTCATTTTTATAGTTTTGGCATGCAACCTTTTTATGAACGAAGCAGAGATACTAAAGCGATATTGGGGATTTGATAGTTTCAGACCATTACAGGATGAAATCATCAGATCAGTTTTACAGGGGAATGATACTTTGGCGCTTTTGCCTACAGGCGGAGGTAAGTCTATTTGCTTTCAGGTACCGGCCCTGGTTAAAGAGGGTATATGTATTGTGATCTCCCCTTTGGTGGCTTTAATGAAAGATCAGGTGGAGGGATTGAAAGCAAAAGGTATTGAAGCAGTGGCTATTTATGCGGGGATGGGTAAACGGGAGATTGATATATTACTCGACAACTGCATTTACGGAAAGATTAAGTTTCTGTATTTATCACCGGAACGTTTATTATCTGAATTGGTGCGCATACGCATTTCGTACATGAACGTTAATTTAATTGCCGTTGATGAAGCACATTGTATTTCGCAATGGGGTTATGATTTCAGGCCACCTTATTTAAAACTGAACGAGATTAGAGAGATTCATTCTGATGTGCCTGTACTTGCACTTACAGCTACGGCTACTCGTTTTGTTAGGAATGATATCGTAGAAAAACTACATTTTAAAAATCCTAAGGTTTTTGTTCAAAGCTTTGCGCGTAAAAACCTGAGCTATGTAGTGTTGGATGATGAAGATAAATACAGAAAACTGATTGGTATTGTAACCAATGTGAAGGGGAGTGGCTTGGTATATGTGCGCAACAGGAGGGAGACGGCAGAAGTAGCTGCTTTTTTGAATAGAAATGGTATTGCAGCAGATTTTTATCATGCAGGTATAGAAAAAGAAGAACGTTTTAGAAAACAGGAGGATTGGAAGCGTAACCGAATAAGGGTAATGGTGGCTACCAATGCTTTTGGAATGGGGATAGATAAGCCTGATGTACGATTTGTAGTGCATTTGGATTTACCTGATAGTTTAGAAGCTTACTACCAGGAGGCGGGAAGAGCAGGACGGGATGAGCTAAAGGCTTATACTGTTTTGTTGGCCAATAAGTCGGACGAACATTCTTTAAAAGCCAGGTATGCTGATAGCTTTCCTTCGGTTGAAGAGATTAAAAAGGTTTATCACTATTTAGGAAACTATTTCCAGCTGGCTTATGGTGCCGGGGAAGGATTAACCTTTGGTTTTGATTTGGCTGATTTTTGCAAAAGATTTAATATTGGGGTCATTAAAACCATGGCAGCACTAAAGTTTTTGGAACATGATGGGTATTTGACTTTATCAGAGAATATATTCTTGCCTTCAAGGCTATTGTTTACTGTTGGTAATGAAGATGTTTATCGGTTTCAGATAGAGAATGCTGGTTATGATCCACTTATAAAAGCTATATTAAGATCTTATGGAGGTGCCTTTGAACAGTATGTAAAAATCAATGAAGCCGATATTGCCGGAAAAATCAGAGCCTCTTTTAAGGACGTCGTTCGGCATTTGACTATTTTGCAGGAGCAGGGATTGTTGTCTTATTTGCCGCAATCGGATCAACCTCAATTGCAGTACTTGCTTCCACGATTGGATTTTAACCACATGGATATTGATGTGAAATATATTGAACAGCGAAAGCAATTACAGACGGCTCAGATCAATGCTGTTGTGGCTTATGCAACTAAAAAGGAATGCAGAAGTATACAGCTGCTTACTTATTTTGATGAGCCTGAATCGGATAAATGCGGGATATGTGATGTTTGTTTGGCTGAGAAGAAGGCGGATGAAGAAGATCAGCTGGAAGATAAAATAGACTTTGAGATTGCTACGCTTTTGCAGGTAGAAATGCATACGGTAGACACTTTAGTGAATGCGATTGCTACCGGGACAGAAAATGCACGGCTGGAACGAATACGTGTTTTGTTGGATGCTGGAAAAATTAAAACAGATGGTAAAAATTATTACCTTTAGTCTTATGAAAAACATATCCCTAATTGCCTTATTTATCCCTGTTTTATTTGCGGGATGCGAAAACAAATGCATCGAAGATTCCGGTAACCACGTTAGCAGATCGGTAGTGGTAAAGAATTTTGACGAAATAAAAGTCGATGGGGCAATCAAGCTGATTTTGACGCAGGATAGTAGTTATAAGGTTCAGGTTGGTGCGGACTCTAATATCATTTCCTATGTTAAAGCAGATGTTTCAGGTTCTGAACTAAAGATAAAACTGGATTATGATAAATACTGTGGCACTGACTCTATTGTGGTTCATGCAGGAATAGGTGAATTGAAAAATTTAAAGCTTGCCGGTGCAGTTAAAGTTGTGGGCAATGGGCGCATTTATGCTGGTGATGTGAATCTGACTTTTTCAGGGGCATCGGATGTGAGTTTGGATTTAAGCGCAGCTAAGGTAACAACGAGGGTTGATGGAGTTAGCAAAATTGCTTTGACCGGTCAGGCAGGGGTGCATGATTTGAAAATTAAAGGAACAGCAAAGGTGAATGCTTTTGATTTTGTAGTAGGAGTGTACAATATCGAAACGGAAGGTACCGGAAAAGCTAATATTAATGTATTGAATGAGTTGAGGGTTAAAACTTCAGGATCGAGTGAGATCTATTATAAGGGCAATCCTAAAAAAGTGGAAGAAAAAAAATCAGGAGCGACCAGGCTGGAGAAAGTAAATTAGTGCCTATTGTGGTTTTTTAGCTACTTTAGTGGCCTTATTTAATACATGGAAAAAAATAATAAAAAGGTTATCCGTTCGTGGGCATTTTTCGACTGGGCCAATTCTGCATACAATCTCGTTATCACTTCAACTATATTTCCTGCTTATTATACCATTATTACTACCACCCGGGAGCATGGTGATCAGGTTACTTTTTTTGGCAGGACATTTACCAATACTGCTTTATCTAATTATGCGCTTTCCGTTGCTTATTTGATTATGGTCATTTTATTGCCCGTTCTATCATCAATGGCTGATTATAGGGGCAATAAGAAATTTTTTATGAAATTGTTTACCTATATGGGCGGTTTTGCCTGTCTTGGTTTGTATTTTTTTAAGCTGGATACACTTGAATTTGGGGTGATTTGTTTTGCTATTGCAGCAATGGGCTATGTGGGTGGGGTGATGTTTAATAATTCTTATCTGCCAGAAATAGCCACCCCTGATCAGCAGGATATGGTAAGTGCTAAAGGCTTTGCCTATGGGTATATAGGTAGTGTACTGCTACAACTTATTTGTTTTGTTTTTGTATTGAAACCTGAGCTTTTTGGGATCATTGACCTTTCTTTTCCACCTCGATTGTCATTTCTACTGGTTGGTTTATGGTGGATTGGCTTTGCTCAGATCACTTTCAGGAGATTGCCTGCAGGTAATCCAAATTATCAGGCGATTAATAAAAGGGTAATTCACAGTGGTTTTCAGGAGCTGAATAAAGTTTGGAAGCAGTTAAAGCATATGGAGTTCCTGAAGAAATTTTTGCTGGCTTTCTTTTTTTATTCGATGGGAGTGCAGACCATTATGCTTGCAGCAGCAGGTTTTGGAGAAAAAACACTGCATTTAGGAACGGCAAAGCTGATTGCTGTGATTTTAATTATTCAGCTGGTGGCTATAGCAGGAGCGATGGTAATGTCGCATTTTGCTAAGAAAGTAGGGAATACTAGGGTGCTCATTTTTGTAGTGATCATTTGGATAGCTACTTGTTTATGTGCTTATTTTATAAGTAATGAATATCAGTTTTATGGTTTGGCAGCAATTGTTGGTCTGATTATGGGTGGGATTCAATCTTTATCCAGATCTACTTATTCTAAATTTTTGCCTGTTAATACACCTGATACTGCATCTTATTTTAGCTTTTACGACGTTACAGAGAAGTTGGCTATTGTAATTGGTCTTTTCAGTTTTGCTTTCATTGAGGAAGCAACGGGGAGTATGCGTAATTCTATTATTGTTTTGGCATCATTTTTTATAATAGGTTTGGTATTTTTACTGCTGCTTAGAAGAGTAGAAGTGAAATTGGCAAGTGCCGATCGTCATTCTTAAAAAGAACTACATGAAGATAGAGTTATTTGTGCCCTGTTTTGTTGATCAGTTGTATCCTGAAACCGCTTTTAATACCATTAAATTATTGGAAAAGTGTGGTTGTGAGGTGTTCTATAATTCTGCTCAAACCTGTTGCGGACAACCAGCTTATAATGCTGGGTACTGGGAACAGGCCAAGGAAACGGGCATTAAGTTTTTAAATGATTTTTCGGAAACGGATTATATTGTTGCACCATCAGCCTCTTGTGTAGGTATGGTGAAGAATGGTTTTAATGATTTGTTTACCAATACAATGGTGCACAATAAATGCAGGAACATTCAGGGTAATATATTTGAGCTTTCCGATTTTTTGGTGAATGTATTGAAGCGGGATTACTTTGGTGCGGAATTAGATGGTAAGGCTGTTTACCATGATTCCTGTAGCGGATTGCGTGAATGTAAGATTAAAAAGGAGCCTCGGGCACTACTGTCTAAAGTACATGGACTGGAGCTGGTTGAAATGAAAGATACGGATATGTGTTGTGGCTTTGGCGGTACTTTTTCTGTTAAATTTGATGCCATTTCTTCGGCGATGGCCCAACAAAAGGTTAATAATGCATTGGAACAAAATGCTGAATATATCATTTCAACTGATCTGTCGTGTTTGATGCATTTGCAAGGGTATATCGATAAAAATAATATTCCTTTAAAAACCATGCATTTAGCAGATGTTTTGACAAGCGGTTGGCTTGAAAGTACAGAATATTAATTAACTTTGTTTTTAAGAAAAGATCACATTGTAGGTGATTCATATTTATTTTTTTTATTAATTTTTAAATCATAGTTGTAGATGATTAATATTACACTCCCTGACGGTTCTAACCGACAGTATGAAAAGGGCACAACTGCCCATCAAATCGCTTTATCTATTTCAGAGGGACTTGCCCGTAATGTTTTAGCCGCCGAAGTAAATGGCGAAGTTTGGGATTCATCAAGGCCTATTGAGGCTGATGCTTCTGTAAAGCTGTTGACCTGGAATGATCAGGCTGGTAAAGCCACTTTTTGGCATTCATCGGCGCACATTATGGCCGAGGCTTTAGAGACTTTGTATCCAGGAACAAAATTTGGTATTGGTCCTGCTATTGAAACCGGCTTTTATTATGATGTTGATTTTGGTGACAGAGAATTCTCATCGGATGATTTTAAAGCTATTGAAGCTAAAATGATCGAACTGGCAAAGCAGAAAGAAGTTTTTGAACGTAAAGCTGTTGCTAAGGCTGATGCCATCGCTTACTTTAAGGAGAAAGGTGATGAGTATAAGTTGGACCTTTTAGAGGGCTTAGAAGATGGTAAGATCACTTTCTATACACAAGGTGAGTTTACAGATCTTTGTCGTGGTCCACATATTCCTAATACTGGTTTTGTGAAGGCTGTAAAACTGATGAACGTTGCCGGCGCTTATTGGCGCGGTGATGAGACCAGAAAACAGTTGACACGTATATATGGGGTTACTTTCCCTAAAGCAAGTGAACTGACTGAGTATCTTCACATGATTGAAGAGGCTAAGAAAAGGGATCACCGTAAATTGGGTAAAGAACTGGAATTATTTGCTTTTTCTGAAAAAGTAGGTATGGGATTGCCATTGTGGTTACCAAAAGGTGCTGCTTTGCGTGAACGTCTGGTTCAGTTTTTAACTAAGGCGCAAAGTAAGGCCGGTTATGAGCAGGTGGCGACACCTCATATCGGACATAAAAATTTATACATTACATCCGGCCACTATGAGAAATATGGTAAGGATGCTTTTCAGCCTATAAAAACACCGCAGGAGGGAGAGGAGTTCTTCTTAAAGCCGATGAATTGTCCGCATCACTGCGAAATTTATAAGGTTAAACCTCGCTCTTATAAAGATCTTCCCTTACGTTTTGCTGAATTTGGAACGGTGTACCGTTATGAGCAAAGTGGTGAGCTACATGGTTTAACTCGTGTTCGTGGTTTTACTCAGGATGATGCGCATTTATTTTGCAGACCAGACCAGGTTAAGGATGAATTTAAGAAGGTGATTGATTTGGTGCTGTATGTATTTAAATCTTTAGGATTTGATAACTACATCGCACAGGTTTCCTTAAGAGATCCTGAAAATAAAGCTAAATACATTGGAAGCGATGAGAACTGGCATTTGGCAGAGACTGCTATTATAGAGGCTGCTGCTGAAAAAGGTTTACCTACAGTAGTGGAGTATGGCGAGGCTGCTTTTTACGGTCCGAAATTAGATTTCATGGTAAAGGATGCTTTGGGTAGAAAGTGGCAATTGGGAACAATTCAGGTAGATTATAATTTGCCGGAGCGTTTTGAATTGGAATACACTGGAAGCGATAACCAGAAGCACAGACCGGTTATGATCCATAGGGCACCGTTTGGTTCATTAGAACGTTTTATTGCTGTTTTGATTGAACATTGTGCGGGGAATTTCCCTTTATGGCTTTCTCCGGAGCAATTTATTATTCTTCCTATCTCTGAAAAGTATGAAGAATATGCAAAAAAAGTTTCAGATGAACTAAATAATTCCGATATTCGCGGGCTGATTGACTTTCGTGATGAGAAGATCGGAAGGAAAATCAGGGATGCAGAGGTTAAAAAAATCCCTTATATGTTGATTATTGGTGAGAAGGAAATGGCGGAAGGTAAGGCATCAGTAAGAAAGCATGGAGAGGGAGATTTAGGTGAAATGACGCTGCAAGAGTTTAGTGAATTATTAATTAAAGAAATAACAGTTTAAATAAGATACAAATTTGGCATTAGGCAGACCAGGATTTAACAGGGGACCACGTCCTCCTTTTAAGAAAAAAGAAGCAGAACATAATATTAATCAGTTTATCAGAGCACAAGAGGTGCGATTGGCTGGAGATAATGTTGAACCGGGGATCTATCCTTTGGCAAAAGCTTTGGCCCTTGCCGACGAATTGGAATTGGATTTGGTAGAAATATCTCCAAACGCAGTGCCGCCGGTTTGTAGGATTATTGATTACAGTAAATTTGTTTACGAGCAGAAGAAAAAGCAGAAAGAGATTAAAGCAAATGCAAAACAGACTGTAATTAAGGAGATCCGTTTTGGACCTAACACTAACGATCACGATTTTCAATTTAAACTAAAGCATGCGATTAGTTTTCTTGAAAATGGCGAGAAAGTTAGGGCTTATGTTCACTTTAAGGGTAGAGCAATTGTTTACAAAGAACAGGGAGAGATCTTGTTGCTGAAGTTTGCTCAGGCACTTGAAGATATAGGCAAGGTTGAGTTATTACCTAAATTAGAAGGTAAGCGTATGTTTTTAACGCTTGCTCCAAAAGTTGCTAAGAAATAAATAAATTACATAAATAAACACAGGTTATGCCAAAAATGAAAACCAATTCCAGTGCTAAAAAGCGTTTTTCGCTTACTGGAACAGGTAAAATCGCAAGGAAGAATGCCTACAAAAGCCACATCTTAACAAAGATGTCGACTAAACGTAAGCGTAACTTAGGACACACTTCAATGGTGTCAGACGCTGACATGGGCAACGTTAAACGTATGCTTGCAATCGGTAAATAATTAATTTTTAACCAGGTAACCGGTAGTAAGTTTGCTGTAATACGCAACGCCGTTTATCAAAAACAACAAAAACATGCCACGTTCGGTAAACGCAGTAGCTTCGAGAAGAAGAAGGAAAAAGGTCTTAAATTTAGCCAAAGGTTATTGGGGATCAAGAAGCAAGGTATTCACCATTGCTAAAAATACGGTAGAAAAAGGTTTGCAATATGCTTACCGTGACCGTAAAGTTAAGAAAAGAGAATTCCGCGGATTGTGGATTCAGCGTATCAATGCTGGAGCACGTCAGCATGGTATATCTTACTCTCAGTTAATTGGTAAATTAGCTAGCAAAAACATCGGTTTAAACCGTAAAGTTTTAGCAGATTTAGCTATGAACCATCCAGAGGCTTTTAAAGCTGTAATTGATGCAGTAAAATAGATATAACTAATAAGTTATAAAAAAGGGAAGTCGATTGACTTCCCTTTTTTATGGACTAAATTTTTTGGCAGGACTATAATGTAATGTGTTCACCTGCTCTTTTAATACTTTCGCTATCTACTACGCTCATTTTTGGAATTCTGCCGAGCACTTTTATCTTGCTATAGTTTGCAATGTATTGTTCGCTTTCTTGATTTTCAGTACCGTTAAAGATCAAACCAGCTACATCGATCTGATTCGCTTTAAGTGTTTCCAATGTAAGTAAGGTATGATTAATGCTACCCAGATAGTTTTGAGATACAACAATCACTTTAGTCTGTAAACCTTTGATCAGGTCGAGTATTAACTCATGGTCATTTAAGGGGACCATGAGACCTCCGGCACCTTCAATGATCAGGTGATTATTCGTTTGTGGTTTTTTTATAGATTCTAGTGTAATGTTGATCCCATCTAATCTTGCCGATAAGTGTGGAGATAAGGGCTGACTAAGACGGTAGCTTTCTGGGTGTATGATGGTATCGGGACTAACCAGATGTTTAACAAACAGACTATCGCTAACGTCGAGGTCGCCAGATTGCACAGGCTTCCAATAGTCTGCTTTCAACTTTTCTGTGAGTACTGCACTGACAATCGTTTTGCCAATACCTGTACCGATACCTGTAATAAAATAAGTATTATTCATGTTTTAAGGTCTTTAGTTCATTAATTAATTTTTCAATTTCCTGTTCGCTGTTAAATAGATGAAGACAAATTCTTAGTCTTTCTTTTCCTTCGGCAACGGTAGGACTTAGTATGGCTCTTACATCGAGCCCTTGATTTTGTAATGTTTGGGCAGCTGCTTTCGCTTCAATATTATCGTTAAATAAAACAGTTTGTATGGCACTTACACTTTCGATAGTACGGATATTCGAGTTTTTTAATAAATCAAGGTATAAGGCTATTTTTGATTTGATCTGTATGGTGTAATCTGTTGTGATCAGCATTTGGTATGCCGATTGAATTGCGGCGATGGAGTGGATAGGGGCAGCAGTAGTATAGACAAATGAGCGGGCAAAGTTGATGAGGTACGTGCGCAGATTTGTGTTTCCAAGTACAATGGCACCATGACATCCCAATGCTTTGCCAAAAGTTACAATGCGCGCAAAGACTTCCTTCTCTAGTCCAAGCATTTGAACCAGGCCTTTACCATGATCTCCGAATATGCCAAGGGCATGAGCTTCATCTACGATGAGCTGTGCCTGGTATTGCTGACAAAGGTTATTGATTTCTGCTAATGGGGCTATGTCACCATCCATAGAATATACACTTTCTGTAAGTACATAAACATTGCCTTTGGCTATTTTTAATTTGGCTTCCAGCTCATCCAGATTGTTATGTTTAAAGGTGTATCGGTTGGCATGACTGAGCCGGGCTCCATCTATCAGACTGGCGTGTATGAGTTCGTCGGATATGATGGTGTCACCTCGCTGCGCTAAGCTTGATATGAGTCCTATATTAGCATCATAACCGGAATTGAAGATAAGTCCTGCCTCTGCCTGATGAAAATCTGCAATGGTTTGTTCAGTCTTTTCCGTAAATGGGTGATTTCCACTGAGCAATCGGGAGCCAGTAGAACCATTCTTATAATGTTGTATTTGACCTAGCGTAGTTGCAGTTCGTATTTTTAATTCGGCCGATCTGGCGAAACCAAGATAATCATTGGAAGAAAAGTCTATAGGAAGGGTTGTAGATGAGAGTGCTCTTAGTATGCCTTTGTCGGCTCTTTGCTGTAACCTACTTTGAATGAATTGCTCTGCTTTGTTCATGGTCTTCAAAAATATACAAAGCAGATTAAAGTATACCTGTTGAGCTGAATTTATTTTGCTTCGCAGCTACTCCGTGGTCAATTCAACAGGTAGTATAGGCCTTTAGTTTTTGTTCAGTTGTGAGATGGACTTCTGCATCTGTGCCATCATGGTGCTTAGTGTTTCTATAGTCGGTTCTGGTGTTGGATCAGGTAAAGCAGTTGAAATGTAAGCTTTGGCCTTCCAGATCTCCAGGATGTCATCAGCAGAAACAGTATAAGGATCGTAGATCTTATTGTCGGAAATAAGTTTTAGATCTTTATTTTCCTTGAAACGGTTTCCGGCTCTTTTGTAAACAACACCTTCATTTTTGCTGACTATGATATAGGTTTCTCCGGTTTTAACATCATTCCAGTTGTCCATATATTCTGCAACGATTATGCTTCCAGGTTGTATGGGTAGCATAGAATCACCCATAATTTCAAAAGCCCTAAAGGTGCCATGTTTTAAAAAGGGAAGCGGTAGTTGAAATTTGGGTAGTTCTTTAATGTATTGTGGATCGGCAAATCCGTTTAAATATCCTGCACTGGCCTTTACGGGAACCATCTCTATATTCTCGTTGTCATCTTTATCAACAGATATACTTAATATACGAAGATTTGATCCCTGGCTTTTTGGCTTTGGTTTCCAATCTTCATTGATGTTTTCGTTAATAAACTCATCTATTGTTAGGTCAAAGTATTCTGCTATTTTTTTTAGTAAATCGTATTTTGGTTCAGCCCGATCTTCTTCATAAGCGCCAATAAGTGACCTTTTAATTTCCATAGCATCAGCGAATTGCTGCTGGGTATGGCCTTTTTTCTTTCTTAAGTACTTAAGGTTGGATGAAATGTTTGACATAAAATAAAAAGTTAAAATAAATTTGTTTTTACTAATATTGTTAGTATTATTGTGCCAATAAAGTTAGTATTATTAATTCGGATATCCAATAGGTGTGCTAACTAATTTAGTTTATTTTATTTAAGCTTAATGTTATGAAAAAATTTGTGTACGTGGTAACAGACAGAAACAGAACGAGTTTACATGTAGGAATGAGTTCTGATCTAATTAAAACATTAGATTTCTATAAACAAATGCCTTGTTTATTCTTTGACAGTGGACAGCAGTTGACAAGACTTGTTTATTTTGAGGAATTTAAAACGGAGGCTCAGGCATTAAGTCGCTTTAAACTGATCAGCAGATTTACCAGAACGCAGAAGGAGCGCCTGGTAAGGGCTTGTAATCCGGACTGGGTTGATTTAACTATTGGCTTAGATTTCGAACACATCACTTCCGGGAGAAAAATGATCAACCAGGTGAACCTGGCTTTTAATATGCTTTCCTAATTAACGCCCATATAATTATACAAAAAAGGCCGATCAATCAGGATCGGCCTTAAAAATCAGGTTGGCGTAACTACCACCCGGGTGCAAAGGTTAATCCAAATACACCGCCAGAGATATCTTTACGCTGGAAAGGGAAGGCATAGTAAGGTTCTAGTACAAAAGCACCAAATACATTAACCCTAAGTGATATACCTACACTCATTGCCGGAACACGCTCATTCGTTTTCTGATAAATCGGATTCCCATTTTTGTCGTGCAAGATATTTCCATTTACATCAAGCTTAGGATCTATATTGTTTTCCGGTTGATTTTTGAAAACAACCTTAGATCCTTCATTCCAGGCTAAACCAGCGTCAAAGAAGACGTTTAGATCTGTAAACATGAATTTCGATGGAATTGCAGCTAGTTTTTTAGGCCCGGTAAAGGGAAGTCTTAGCTCAAAGTTGAATACAGCAATTTTATTTCCGGATAGCTGATTGATATCAAAACCATTGGAAATACCCGAGCTGTTGTTGTAAAGAGAGGTTGCCTCATATCCTCTTATTAAATACGGATATCCGATAAACAATGGATAAAGGTTTTCGCCTTCTTTACCTATTCTTAGGTAGTTATAACTTCTTGCAGCAAGCGTAACTGGCTTTAAACGCCAGTATTTTCTTAAGTCAACGTTAACTGCAGAGAACTTGTAATCGCCAAAATATTGCTCCATTCCTACTCTATATCTAAAACCATCTAAAGGAGAGGTGATTCCATTTATAGAGTTGTCGCCCACAAAAGAAGCATTTACCTGGAAAATATTGAAGCTTTTGAACGGCATTCCATATTCATTGGTAGCCTGGTTTAAAGGAACTTTTGTTTTATCAGAAGTGATGTAATAACCGATTTGACCGCCTACATTTTCATAATAATTACTGATGCGGTCAATTCTGTAGCTGTAACGAGAAAATGCCCCACCAGCCTCAAAACGATGTACTTTATTGAAAGGATAAGCGGCAAACAGTTGGGCTTGATCTTCAAAGGTTCTGATTAGGTTTGTTCTATCATTAAATACATTGATGTCATTTCCGTTGCGGTCTTTTAGTTTGTCAGGAACAATTTCCCGGAAACCACTTAAATAAGGGATATGAGATAAGGCTGCGCCCCAATTGATTCTGCTTTCTTGATTGATGTAACCAACTAATCCGCCTATATCGTAAATTTCTCCATTAACAGATAGATTGGCGATGATTTGATTTCGGCCCACGATATCGCTAAACAAACCCACAATACCACCCTGTACGCCAGTACCAAATCGGCTGGTAGAAACACCTACACCACTATTGGCCAGGTAATCCAATTTGAATTTAGGTTTGTAAGGAACAAGCCGCATAGAGTCCGTAATTGTTCGTTCAAAGCGTTCGAAGTTATTCAGATTGGAATTGACAATGTCAACGCCGGTGCTTTCCATTGGAGGTAGGATGGCAGCATCGAAGTTTACTGCATTGGCGTCCACTGGTTTTGCATGGAATGCACTTGCCCGGGCGTTGTAAAGTGTATAGCGTTGTGAGCGGTAGTAACTGTATACGATCTCGTCATTTCTGGATACAGAAATGGCTGGCGAGAATTCGGTAATCCCGCTGATGCCTGTAAAATAGTCTGTAAGCTGTTTTACACTGTTATCTGCCAGGGTATATTCGTAAAGATTTCTAAATCCGTCTCTGTTGGATAGGAAAAACAATCTTTTACTATCACCAGAGAATTGTGCATTGAGGTTATTGGCACCTGGAAAAACAGGAACATCAGTTAATGATTTACTTTCTACATCATAAATGCTCAAATTAATAGGGTGAACAGCGGCAATGCTATTACTTTTTAAAGAAGCTCTATCAGAGGAGAATGCTATTTTCTTACCATCTTGTGAATAAGCAGGAGCATAGTCGGAATATACATCATTGGTGATCTGAGTAACGATCTTCGTTTTAAGATTATAAGAGAAAATGTCACTTTGGCCCTGTATCATTCCTGAGAAAGCAATGTCTTCGCCATTCGGAGACCAGGATAGGTTTCCAAATTGAGCCACATCACCCATTTGTGCACGCAATGCAACACTTCCATTGTCTACATTGATGATCATCAATTGGTTTTTACCTTTACTGAAAATACTAAAAGCAAACTGTTTACCATCTGGTGACCATGTGCCGGCTGATTCCAGGAAGTTAAAGTCATCAATATGAGAGTTGGATACCTGACTGCTTAACTTTCTGAGGATTTTTCCGGTTTTAGCATCTGCGAGAAAGAGATCGATGCCGAAAAGATCCTTTTCTGATAAAAATGCAAGGTATTTACCATCAGGACTAATGGATGGGGCAACATTCATGTTACCTGCATTTTTGTTGTCTATGATTTTTGTTCCTGTAATTCTGATCTGAGAGCTATCGGTTTTAAGCATTGGACGGTAATGTGCCTCAATTGCATTTTTCCATAAGCCTGATAGTGCTCTGTCGTCATAACCAAAAGTGTATCTTAGTCCATTTTCGTAACCATATTTTGCCGTTGCTTTAAATAGAGGCACAATGGTGGTGTCTCCATAAACTGAACCAACAAAAGTCCAAAATGCCTGACCATAGCGGTAAGGGAAGTATTTATTAGAGTTGGTGAGGTCTTTTAATGAAGGGATATCTCTGTTTAACAGGGCGTCGCGCATCCACATAGAGGTAAAAGCATCTGTTTTACCTACTGATAAATACTCAGCCATACCTTCGATCATCCATAGAGGAATCTGGCTAACATTTTCAAGATTTATAGAGTCTTTTTCCAGCAGGAGATGATATTGGAAGGCGTGAACAAGTTCGTGACCTAATACGTGTCTTGTTTGGTTGTTCAACTCCATTACAGGCATGATTACCCTGTTTTTGAAAGCTTCAGTAACACCACCAGTTCCGATACCTATTTCGCCCTGAAGAGCTGTAGTTTGTTGAAAATCGGGATGGTTATTATACAGAATGATCGGATTCTTTTTTACAAAAGTATCTTTGAATATTTCCTGGTGCATTTTGTACCAGGTTTCTGCATCCTGAGCAAACTTCTCAATCAATTTTTCATTCTGCAGGTAATAATAGATTTCGAAATGTGGGGTTTGTAAAACTTTAAATTTCTCGTTGTTGTAACGCACCTTGTTTTGTCCGAAATACTGAGCTTGAAGCGCGGCAGAAGATATTGTAAGGATAAATAGGACAGCAATTAATCTTCGAAGGAAAGTATAGGTTTGGTTCATAGATCGTTATTTTTCTTTTTTTCTCTTTCTTCCTGGCGTTGTTGTCTTCTTAGAATCCTTTCTTCCTTTTTTGTTAAGGGAACTTCTACGGCAGGTTGCTTGATGGGTTCAGTCGTTTTCTTTTCTTCTGTTTTCTGTACCACAGGTTCAGTTGAAACAGGTTGTGGATCTTGTATTGGAGGTACTTCAAAATTTGTAGAATCTACAGCCAAACTATCGGTTGCAGTAGTATCTCTTTCATATCGAGGTGTAGGGCAGTTGATTTCTCTTGTGATTTTTACTTTTGCTTTAGGGAAAGGGCCCATGGTATATCCTGTACTTGGATCTTTGTATACTTTTTCCATGAACTTACCAAAAATTGGAAGTGCTGTTCTGGAGCCTTCACCTGTTTCTCCGTTTTTAAAGTGTGCGGTGCGTTCATCGCAACCTACCCAAATGCCGGTAACCAGGTCTTTGGTAACGCCCATGTACCAGGCATCTACGTAGTCACTTGAAGTACCCGTTTTTCCACCAATCTGATTTCCTTTTTTCCAAAGGTCCCATTCCCATAGCGCCTGTGATGTTCCACCCGGTTCTTCCATACCACCTCTCAACATATATAGCATTAACCAGGATAGCTCTTCAGTTAAAACTCTTTTGGTTTTGGCTTTAAATTCTTGAATGATGTTGCCATCCAGGTCAGTAATCTTCTCAACCAGAATAGGATCAGTTTTTAGTCCTCCATTTAAAAAGGTACCATAGGCTTTAACCATTTCAAATACGGTGACATCATTTGGACCTAAGCTAACAGATGGAACCGATTCTAAGTGGCTATCGATACCACATTCCTTTGCCCATTTTACGACATTGTCCCAACCCACTTTTTCTGTAACCTGGGCGGTAATGGTGTTTACAGATCTTGCCATGGCTAAACGGAGTGACATTTCGCTATAAGTATTACTCCAGCTGGCATTTTTAGGTTCCCAATACTCCGTTTTTCCATTTTCCTGAAACGCAATCTTAACTGGTTTATCGGTGAATTTATCGCAAGGACTCATACCGCTTTCTAAAGCCGCTAAGTAGGCGAAAGGCTTAAATGTAGATCCTGCCTGTCTTTTAGATTGATTTACGTGGTCGTACTTGAAATACTTATGATCGATACCACCCACCCAAACTTTTATTTTACCATTAAAAGGATCAAGGGTCATCATTCCTGTATTCATCATTTTTCCATAGTAACGGATAGAATCCATAGTGGAGAATAGCGTATCGCGGTCACCTTTCCAGGTAAAGATTTTCATCTTTTTCTTTTTGTTAAAATAGGCTGTTACAGAATCAGGGGTATTGGCGTATTTCTTTTCCAGCAGTTTGTAGATAGGGAGGTTACGCATTGCACGATCAGGATAATCTACTTTTTTTCCTTCCGAATCTTGCCATGGATCTTGATTGCCCCAAACACTATAAAATCTTTTTTGCAAGGTTTTCATTTGGTCGGCTACAGCTTCCTCAGCATATTGCTGTAACTTGGAATCTATAGTTGTATATATCTTTAAGCCATCTTCATATAGGTCGTAACCATTGTCATTACACCATTTCTCCAGGTATTTATCTACTGCGGCTCTTAAATAAGAATCGCCGTCACTTCCCTCATCTACTCTTCCTTCTTTAAGTTTTATAGGTGTGTTTTTGTAAGTGTTTAATTCAGCGGCAGATATAAAGTTGTATTTATTCATCTGTGCCAAAGCAACATTTCGACGCTCCAATGCTTTTTGAGGATTTCTGATAGGATTGTAAGTTGTCGTGCCTTTTAGCATCCCTACTAGCAAGGCTGATTCAGGCACATCAAGTTGGTTGGCTTCTTTATCGAAATAGATGCGGGATGCTGTTTTGATACCATAAGCATTATTACCAAATGAAACGGTATTTAAATACATGGTAATGATGTCGTTTTTAGAATAATTGGATTCTAATTTTACTGCGGTTAGCCATTCTTTTAGTTTTGCAATAATGGTACGAAGTACTGGAACATGACTTAAAAAGCCTTGTGATTTATTGTATCTGGTCTGGTACAGGTTTTTCGCGAGCTGTTGTGTAATGGTACTTGCTCCACGTTTGTCGCCCGTTGCCGTAGAAATTCCGCTGGAAAGGAGGGAGCGGAAATCGATACCCATATGGCTATAGAAGCGAACGTCTTCTGTTGCTACCAATGCATTGATTACACTGGGTGATATTTCGTTAAAATTTACCGGCGTACGGTTTTCTTTATAATAACGGCCGATCAGCTTCCCATCTGAAGTGTACAATTCTGAACCTACGCGAAGGGTTGGTGTTTTGATATCTTCATAAGAAGGAGAGTAGCCGAATAGCCATAAGAAGTTGAGTTGCAGCGCACAAAAAAAGATGATGATACAAAAAAGGAATATACTTGAATAACGGAGATATTTATTGCGAATTTCTTTAAACATAGTCGTAAAGATCAAAAAAACGTAAAACAGTTTGTGTTAAATAGTGTTAAAAAGTAATGATGCAAATTAACGTAATTTATCATTTGATTTTAAAATCTATAATAGAATTCATTAAACCGGATGGATAAACTCCAAGCCAAACGATTAAAAAAGTAAGCATAGATAAAATAAGAATGCCAGTTATGTAAAAAGCCGGGTGGGTATTTTTTTCTTCAGATAAAATACTTTGTTGTTTTGTGAACATGGCTGTTATAATACGGAGGTAATAGTACAAGCCAATTACACTACTGATAACAAGGACTAATGTCGCTATTAAAAAGCCGTTCTGAAGTCCAGCGGCTAGTATGTAAAATTTTCCTACAAAACCTGCAGTTAATGGTATTCCAGCCAGAGAGAGCAAAGCCATGCTAAAAATACAGGCTAGAACAGGGTGTCGCCAAAATAATGCCCGGTAACTTTCGATATCTTCTGCATCTGTTTCTTTGTTCGACAAAATAGTAATTACTCCAAAAGCGATTAGGGTTGTTATAAAATAGGTTATCAAATAAAAACAGAGTGCTTGAATGCCGAGTGAACTACCAGGAACGAGGGCAACTAATATATAACCAAGGTGCGCAATTGAAGAATAAGCCAGAATACGTTTTACATTCTTTTGCTGTAAAGCAAGCAGATTACCAATAATCATTGTAGCAATGGCAATACTGATTAAAGTAAGCAGGAACACCTTGAAGCGGTAACCATCAATCATTACAAAAAAACGCAAAAGAACAGCAAGCACACCACCTTTAGAAGCTGTGCTAATAAAGGCCGTTACAGGTGTGGGTGATCCCTGATATATATCTGCAGCCCACATATGAAAGGGGACGACCGCTAATTTAAATCCTATCCCTACCAGCATCATTCCTAAACCGGTTAAAAATAGGGGTGATAAAGACTTAAGCATGGATATATTGCTGGCAATTGCAGAAAAATCCATGCTCCCGGTTTCAAGGTAAATTAGTGCCATCCCAAAAAGAAGGAAGGCAGAAGAGAAGGCAGCTAGCACAAGGTATTTAATCCCTGCTTCTATATTGTGATGCCTGGTTCGCAAATAGGCAATGAGTGCATACAGACCAACAGTCAGGATTTCGAGACCCAGGAATAAAGAAATAAAATGCTTACTGATCGCCAGAATACAGGCCCCAAGGGTACATAGAAACAACAATATATAGTATTCTTTAGGATTTTCTTCTTTTTCTTCGAAATATACATAAGAAAGAATATTGACCACCAGGCTTGAAAAAATGATGAGTCCCATAACGAATACAGAGAATCCATCAATGATAAACAAGGGTTGAATAGGACAAGGAAGTACTTTTTGAATATTAAAAAGAGCAGCGAAAGCTATACTAAATAATATCAGACTACTGAACTGGATACTTCGGTGATTAAGTTTTAGGGCAATAAGGAGCATAATTAGCACGGAAGAACCGGCAAGTACTAGTAATGGTGTAAGTGCGAAAAAATCGTTACTTGACATTGTGTTCTTCTTTTTTTATGATGACTGATCTGTATGTGGTTGATGTTATCGGAGGAGCCGGGAATAATTTCTCTAATTTATTAACGATAGGTTTGGCAGTATTAATAATAGGTTGCGGATAAAGACCCAACCATATAAGGCTAAATGCAAGGGATGCCATAATCAGGGTTTCTCTCCATGAAAAATCATGAATTGGATCTGTTGTTTTTGCGGGGCCAAAGAATATTTTTTGTACAATTCTTAAGGCATAAATGGCTGAAAAAATAAGGCCAATAGTAGCAATAATGGTAAGTAATAAATTAGCTTTAAAGGCACCTAATAAAATGAGAAATTCAGCAACGAAATTGCCCAATCCGGGTAATCCCAGGGAGGCCATAGCAAGTAATATCGAGACAGCACCCATTTGTGGCATTTGACTCCAAAGTCCCCCCATCTGATTGAGATCTCGGGTATGAAGGCGTTCTTTAAGCATTCCAGCCATAATGAATAGGGCTCCAGTGCTTATAGCATGTGTAACTAACTGCATTACGACACCCTGTAGTGCCAACTCGTTGAAGGCAAAGATACCCAACATGACAAATCCCATGTGGCTGATACTTGTATAGGCCACAAGGCGTTTGAGATCGGTTTGTGCATAGGACAGGATTGCTCCATAAATAATTCCTATCACGCCCAGCAGCATTGCCCATGGAGCTAATTCTCTTGCTGCTTCCGGGAATAAGGGGAGCACAAATCTTAGCATACCATAGGCTCCTGTTTTCAATAATAATGCTGCTAATATCAGACTCCCCGCTGTAGGAGCTTCGCTATGGGCATCCGGTAACCAGGAGTGAAAAGGGACAATGGGTAATTTTACCACAAATGCAATCATAAAACCCAGCATCAGCCAAAAGCCCGTATTTGGAGGGATGCTGGTGCCTAGTAATTGAAAGTAGTTGAAGGTATAAATACCGGTATTGCGTCCATGAATAAAATATAAGCCTAGTATGGCCAGGAGCATCAACAAGCCGCTGGCTTGAGTAAAAATGAAAAACTTGTAAGCTGCATATTCCCGTTTTTCGCTCCCCCATATTCCAATCAGGAAATACATGGGAATGAGCATAAGTTCCCAAAAGAAGTAAAATAAAAATAGATCCACGGCCAGGAATACGCCCGAAATTCCGGCTAGTATCCAGAGCAAATTGAAATAATAAAAACTCACACGTTCTTTCACCTCATTCCAGGAACATAGTACAGCCAAAATTCCAATGAAAAGAGTAAGCACCAGTAATAAGAGACTTAATCCATCAATAGCCAAATGAAAGCTTATGCCAAAGGCAGGTATCCAGTCTCGCTGGTAGTCAACCAACCAGTCGCTGGAAGCAGAAACGTTTATTTCGGTGTAATGGTGGACCCAAAATGATACTAAAGTAATAAAACAGCCAGTCACAGTACAAAGTGCAATCCATCGGGGGAAATGCTTATTCCATAGTCCCAGAAGGAAACTTAGTATGCCTCCACCAATTAATATGCCGATGAGATAGATTAGTATCATAATATGATTTGTATACCCAATATGATGATTGCACCTATAACCAGACCCATGATGTACCACCTGAGTGATCCTGATTGTGTAAACGATAAGGATCGGTAAAGACTAGTTGTCATATTTTCAATGCCTTGATAAAGTTTATCTATCACATCATTTTTATTGACGTTAGCGATGACTGTTATAGGTTTCACTATTAATACGTCATATAATTTATCAAAACCCCAACCTGACAGCCAGAATTGATAAAGCGCCCTGATAGCTGCTGTTTGTTTTAGTTTTTGAATATATATGGGTTGTTTATAATAGAGAATATAGGCTAGATAAATACCGGTAAAAGTTGCCAGGGAGGCGAGGAGCTGAAATAGTAATTCACTATTTACGGTAGATTTTAGAATAGTTTTTGGTAATGAATGCTGTAGTAGATCTGAAAAAAGTGTGAAATGACCAAAGTTGTCTGGTAGTTCAATAAAGCCTGCAAAAAGAGAGAAGAAAGCCAGTATGATCATTGGTATAGTCATTAGTTTGCCTGGCTGGTGACTGATTTCGGTTTTAGCTTTGCCCCAAAAAGTAAGGATCATCATTCTTGTGGTATAGGCAGCTGTAATGAAGGCTCCCAGCAAGGCAGTGAGCCACAATAGGGGAGTTCCGCGCTGACCGGCCCAGGCATACCAAAGAATCTGATCTTTACTATAGAAGCCGGCACTTATTAAAGGCAAGGCTGCCAGAGAGGCTGAGCCTATGAGGAAGGTCCAGAAAATAACTGGAAGCTTAGTTTTCAGCCCCCCCATTTTGAACATGTTATGCTCCTCATTCAGTGCCGCTATCACAGCGCCGGCTGCCAGGAATAATAGTGCTTTAAAAAATGCATGAATCATGAAATGGAAAATGGCGGTTGTCCATGCGCCAACACCCAGGGCAAGAAACATGTATCCGATCTGGCTAATGGTAGAATAGGCCAGAACTTTTTTGATGTCATATTGTGTAAGTGCGCTAAAACCGGCAATGAACAATGTCGCAGCTCCAATTACAGCTATTGTCATTTGCGTTATTGGCGAAAGCTGAAAAATAACGTGCACCCTGGCAATGAGGTAGACGCCGGCCGTTACCATGGTAGCGGCATGGATTAGTGCACTTACAGGCGATGGTCCTGCCATTGCATCAGGTAGCCAGGTTTGTAAAGGCAGTTGAGCTGATTTTCCAAGTCCACCTGCAAGCAATAAAAGTGCAGTAACTGTTGCCAGAGCAGCTCCTTGATGCCATAAGGCTGGTGCTTTAGCCAGTACATCAGGAATGACCAATGTGCCAAACTGGTAAAATATTACAAAAAGTCCGATAGCCATAGCAGTATCGCCAATTCTGGTCATGATAAAGGCCTTACGTGCAGCGTATCCGTTATCCGGATGCTCATACCAAAATCCAATGAGTAGGTAACTGCACAATCCTACACCTTCCCAACCCAAATAGAGTAATAATAAATCATTAGCTAAAACCAGTAGTAACATAGAAAAGACAAATAAATTCATAGCTGCAAAATAGCGGGAATAGTCTTTGTCATCGGCCATAAAGCCTACCGAATAAATATGTATGAGTGCCCCAATAAAGGTGATCACAAAAGTAAAAACGAGAGATAGTGCATCCAGGAAAAGAGTAACCTTAGGGTTGAAGCTTCCAACCTGCATCCAGGTCCACAAGGTTTGTGAATAGTTACCACTTACCGGAGGGTGAATAAGGAAATTGATGCCGATAATGAGTGTGATGATGGCCGAGAGGCTTACACTTCCTGAACCTATTGCGGCAATCCAGGTACGGGACATGCGGTTACCGGCAAATGCCAGCGTCAAAAAGCCGGCAAGTGGTAAAGCAGGAATGAGCCACAGTAGGTTATTCATGTTAATTATCCTTTCATTTCTTTTAATTTGTCAATATCCAATGATTTATGCTGATGATAGATTTGGAGGATTAATGCTAGTCCAACCGAAACCTCTGCTGCTGCCATAGCCAGAATAAAGATGAACATTACTTGCCCGTCGGGCTGCACCCAGCGTGAACCTGCTGCCACAAAAGCTAAACCTGAAGCATTTAGCATTATTTCAACAGATATCAGCATGAAAATGATGTTCTTTCGGATTATAACTCCAACAATTCCCAGTGCGAAAAGTAATGCGGCTAGCAGGATAACCATTTCTATAGATATGGATGATGTCATGATGGTTCCTCCTCTTTTAGAAAACGGTGCAATTCTGTTTTTTTATGTTGTCCAATATGTGCAGCACTTACTACACCTGCCATTAATAGCATTGCAGCCAGTTCTACACCGATAAAGTAGGGCTTGAATAGTGAAATGGCTACAGCTTTGGCATCAACTGCCTGCATATTGTAGGGACTGGGCTGAGCTATAATGATTAGGTAAAACAGCTCGGCAAAAAGTATGGCAGATAAAATGGTGGGACCAATCCATATCTTCGGTTTAAGCCATTGCTGCTCTTGCTTTGCTGTCTCTTTACCGAGGTTTAAAAGCATAATCACAAAGATAAAAAGTACCATAATTGCACCTGCGTAGATGATGACCTCCAGTAATGTGGCAAAATGGGCTCCCAGTAAGAAAAAGATGACAGATAATGATAACAAGGAAATGACCAGATACAGTAATGCATGCACCGGGTTGTGTCTGGTGATGACCATGATGGTAGAAATCAGGGTCACAGCAGCGGCTATATAGAACGCAATATTCATATTTAAGGTAATAAACTGTGTATATCAATAGGAGGATCTTCATTGTCTCCCTCACCTTTTTCTTTAACACCCGCTGCCAGGCCGGCAACTTTGTAATAATTATATCCTGGATATTTTCCTTGACTGTCTATTAGTAAATCCTCTTTCTCATAAACCAGATTCTGCCGGTTATATTCGGCCATTTCAAAGTCTGGAATGAGCTGAATCGCATAGGTTGGGCAGGCTTCTTCGCAGAATCCACAGAAAATGCAGCGTGAAAAATTGATGCGGAAAAACTCAGGATATCTTCTGCCATGCTCATCTTCTGTAGCTTGTAGTGAAATACAGTCTACCGGACAAGCTGCGGCGCATAAATAGCAACCTACGCAACGTTCGCCCATATCCGGATCACGTGTCAGGACAATTCGTCCGCGCCAGCGTGGATGCAGCTCAGCCTTTTCTTCCGGATACTGTATGGTTTCTCTTTTTCTGAACATGTGCAGAAAAGTGAGTCCTATAGTTCTTAATATACTGATCATGATTTTTCTTTTTTATGATGTCATTATTTATGCAGCATTAGTACAATTCCTCCTGTGATTAACAAGTTTAATAGCGCTATAGGTAATAATATTTTCCAACCGTATTCCATTAGCTGATCATATCGTGGTCTGGGAAGTGAAGCCCTTAGCAGGATGAAAAACAGAATGAAAGCAAATGTTTTTAGCATAAACCAAACCAAAGGAGGGAGGAAAGCAGGGCCTAACCATCCACCAAAGAATAACGTTATCACCATAGCAGAGATGAGTGTGATGCCAAGGTATTCGCCAATAAAGAACATTCCGAATTTCATCCCTGAATATTCTGAATGGAAACCGGCTACGAGTTCGTTTTCTGCTTCTGGGATATCAAAAGGTAAACGGTGGGTTTCGGCAATACCGGCAATCATAAAAATGACAAAACCAACTGGCTGTGTAATAATGAACCAGTGTTCTTTTTGAGCGAGTATAATATCCGTGAGTCTGAATGAGCCCGATAGCATGACTACTCCCATAAGTGAAAGCCCCATAAATACTTCGTAGCTGATCATCTGAGCTGCAGCACGTAATGCACCTAACAAGGAATATTTACTGTTGGAGGCCCAGCCACCCAGCACTATGCTGTAGACACCCAAAGACGACATGGCCAGGAAAAAAAGCAAGCCTACATCGAGATCTGAAATAAGAATGCCAGGAGCAAATGGAATAACCGAAAAGCTCATGAGTACTGTAGTTGCTACAATGGCTGGTGCAATCACAAAGATGGTTTTATCTGCAAATGGAGGAATCCAATCTTCCTTGAAAAACAATTTTATGGTGTCGGCAAGCACAATAAATAAGCCAAATGGACCTGCACGATTTGGCCCGTACCGATCTTGCCAAAGGGCTAACATTCGCCTTTCTACCCATATTAGCCATGCGGCAATTGTAGTTAAGACAAATAGTATGGCCACAATCATCAGGATATATTGAAGTGTAGTATTCATTTCGTTGTTTTTTTTATGATCCCTTTTGCTGGCCATGATATCCCGGTCAGCCCCGGAATATGATAAGGGATACCTGCCAGGCCATTGGGGAGTTCCTCTTTTATATTTACTCGTAGCTTATAATTTTGATCGTTGATGAGTATTTGTAGGATTTCATTTTCTCGGGTGTTTAAGTTTTCTGCATCATGCTTGTTGATGGCGATATAGGGCTGGGGTGTTCGTTCTGAGACCCCCTGAGTGTAAATGCTGAGTTCTTCTGAACCGAAAATATGTTGCAAGGGAACAATCAACCATTCATCTGGTAATGATTTAAAAGGCTGCGGTACATTATTTAGAAAGGTGTTTTTATTGGAAGAAATTTCCGGGAACAACCTTTTGCCCTGATCTTCTCCTTTTAAAGGTCCGCCAATCTCAATCTGGTATTTGTTTACAGATTGTCCGGAATTCCAACCCGGCGCCCAAAAGAACGGGGTTAGGGGAGCAGGTGGTATTCCTTTGTAGCCTTCCATCGTAAAAGATAAAGCCGAATCAGGATCTTCTGGTGGTTTCGGTTCACTTACATTGATGTTGGCCAGCATTGCTGTACGACCACTGTAACGATGCGGTTCACGTGGAATCTTTTGTCCATCAATACGGAAATTGGTTGCCGGCATAGCGGTTTCTACTCCTTTAAACTGTGGCATTAATTTCGCCATTTTAGCCAGAAGATTACCAGGGTCGGTTAATGCTTCAAGATTGGTCCCCATTTTAAATTGCCTGAACTCGTCCAGCCATCTCCAGCTTTCTCTTAGGTTTTCATTTTTCGGTACAAATACCTGAAAGAAATGTTGCGCTCGTCCTTCGTTATTAATAATCGTTCCGTTTGCTTCGGCAAAGGTGCCAACTGGAATCAAGGTGTTGGCTTTGTTGGTGGTTTCATTATGTAAATGATCCAGCACAACAACTTGTTTGCAAGAATCGAAGAAATCATCAATGTCCTTTTTATTGGTTCTTCGATACAAATCATTTTCCAGAATGATTACCGTATCCGCTTTACCATTTTTCAGGACTTCTGCGGCCTGATTTAAAGATGGGGCTTCCATCATTGCCAGTCCCATCGAATTACATTCTTGTACAACAAAGCACAGGCTGGCTTTTTTATCTTCGGTAGCCAGGGCATAAGCAATATTAGCAGCGGCTTTAAGAATGGCTTCATTATACAAACTTGTTCCACAAATTATCAATGGTCTTTCCGCTTTTTTTAGCATGTTGGCAATGTGTTGCGCATCTTTTAAGCCTTCACGCTTCATTTTTATTGGGGCCGGAGCAGTTTCGTTTAGGACATTTGCAATAGCGAACCCTAAACGGGCAATCTCATCTGGGACCAGGTAATGGTTTTTAGATGCGAGCTCGTCCAATTTGGTTTGTGTTGGGTAAGCTGTAAAAATCAATCCTTTTTTATGCGCTGCCTGGCGGATTGCTAAGGCTAGCATCGGGGCAGCATTGGTTAAATCTTCTCCCAGTATCAAAATAACATCAGCGGTTTCAGTTTCTTTTAAAGTTGGCGTATGAATATGACCTGAGTTTACAATATGGAGGGTCGTACGCATAAGCTGCGCTTCGGTTTCAGAAATTCCTTGGTAAAAGTTTTCTTTTCCGACCAGCTGCATCAAGGCAAAGTTTGATTCCAGGGATGCGCGGGGAGAAGCGATGCCGATTACTTTATTGTTGGATAAAAGCGCTTTTAAGTGATGATGTAAACTTTGTTTGTCTATTGCTTCTGGAATATTGGAACGTATTAAAGGTTGTTGAATGCGGTTAATGTTATTTACAAATTCATATCCAAACCGGCCGCGATCACAAATGAAATAGCCATTTACTTCGGCGTTATATCGATTTGTGATTTGACGGAGCTCTCCATATCGTTCTCCACCAATTATATTGCAGCCAAGACTGCAATGCTGGCAAATAGAAGGTGCCATGGTCAGATCCCATTTTCGGGTATAATGTTCTTTTAAAGTTTTGTCAGTAAAAACACCTGTTGGGCATACTTCAGCGAGGTTTCCGCTAAATTCGTTTTCTAGTATCCCATCTGTTGTTCTTCCAAAATAAACATGATTATGAGTGGCAAATGCATCCAGATCTTTTCCTCCGGCATAGTCTTTATAAAACCGGACGCAACGGTAGCAATGTATGCAGCGGTTCATCTCATGATTGATAAAGGGGCCAAGATCCTGATTTTTATAGGTTCGCTTTTGATAGTTGAAGCGACGGTAAGCATGGCCTGTCATTACAGTCATATCCTGTAAATGACAGGAACCACCTTCATCGCAAACTGCACAATCATGCGGATGATTGGTCATGAGCCATTCTATGATCTGTGCTCTAAAAGCAGTAGCGGTAGGATCGTTAATTGATAAATATATATTATCTTTCACGGTCTCCATGCATGACATGACTATGCGACCTTTGGTATCTTCTTCATCTTTAAAAAGTTTGATGGCACATTGGCGACAAGCACCCACTGAGCCCATCGCAGGATGCCAGCAAAAATAGGGTAGGTTAAAACCTAGGGATAGACAAGTTTCTAACAAGTTTTTGCCAGGTTTTACATCGTAAGCTATATGATCAATATAAATGATTGCCATTGTGTTTCACCTCCAGGGACATTTTTTCTCGTTGATGTGTTTCTCAAAATCTGCTTTGAAATATTTTAGGCTACTTTGGAGGGGTTCCATTGCTCCAGGTGCCAGGGCGCAGAATGTACTCCCCGGGCCCATATATTTGGTATGCATTTCTAATAGTTCTAAATCCTCCATACGTCCTTGTCCATTTTCAATGGATAGCAATATTTTCTCGGTCCAGGGTAAGCCCTCCCGGCAAGGGGTACACCAACCGCAGGATTCTTGGGCAAAAAAGTGTTCGAGGTTATGTACAAAACCAACCGGACAGGTATGGTCGTCGAGGATGATCATTGTACCAGTACCCAGACGGCTGCCTGCTGCGGCTACTGATTTATAATCCATTTTAACATCCAGGTGTTCTTCTATCAGGAAATCAGTGGAAGCACCTCCAGGAAGAACTCCTCTGAATTTGAAACCGTCTTTCATTCCACCTGCATGTTCTTCAATAAGCTGACGGATGGTTGTATGCATTGGCAATTCCCATATTCCCGGCTTATTGACTTTGCCACTGATGCCATATAATTTGGTCCCAGCATCAGCTCCAGGACTTAGGTCTTTGAACCAATCAGCTCCCTTGTTAATAATATGGGGAATATTTGAAAGTGTTTCTACATTGTTAACAATGGTAGGTTTACCAAATAAACCGCTAACCTGAGGGAAGGGAGGTTTGGTTCTTGGGGTGGCACGTTTGCCCTCTAATGCATTGAGTAGGGCAGTTTCTTCTCCGCAAATATATCTGCCAACACCTGTATGCAAGTGCATTTCGAGATTAAATCCGGAGCTTAAGATATTGTTTCCGAGGTAACCTGCTGCGTATGCTTCATCGATAGCCTGCCTTAAAAGTCTTGCTGCTTTTTTATATGCCCAGCGCAGAAAAATATAGGCTGTATTAGCTTGTATCGCGTAAGCGGAAACGATCATGCCTTCAATTAACTGGTGTGGATTGCCTTCTAATAGCAAGCGATCTTTGAATGCCCCAGGTTCCATTTCATCAGCATTGGCAATTAGATACTTGGTTTGTTTCGCATCATTCATTGGAACGAAGCTCCACTTGGTTCCTGTATTAAAGCCAGCACCCCCGCGGCCTTTAAGATCTGACTCCTGAACTACAGTCATCACTTCTTGTGGAGTCATGGCTTTAATTGCCCTATGGACACCTTGATAGCCACCAACATGTGCGTAATCATTAAGATTAAGCGGGGGACGGTTGAAGCTAATGTGTTGTGTCAGGGGCATTTCCATAACGTTGTTTATTTATAGGTTTTTAGTATCTCATCAAGCTCATTGATTGTTAAATCTTTATATAAATCATGATTGATCATTAGTGTGGGGGCATGGTCACAAGCCCCAAGGCAAGCATTAGGTAGTAACGTAAATCTGGCATCAGGGGTGGTTTCTCCAAATTTGATGTTTAACCGGGCCTTTAGGTGATCATAAATTTGTTCATACCCCATTACATAGCAGCTGATGCTGTCGCAAAGTAAAATGATGTTTCGGCCCACAGGTTTACGGAAAATGAGGTTGTAAAATGTGGCTACGCTATCCAATTCTTCGGCAGACATTTCTATATGCGCTGCAATAGCCAGAAGACTTTCATCGGAAATCCAGCCTCTATGCTCTTGTACGATTTTTAAAGCTTCTATACAGGCAGCTTTTCGTACTGGAACCAGTGCAATTTCATGATCTATTTTCCTTATTTCTTCCGCTGTTAGCATTTTTTTGTTTTACCTATCGATATCTGCCAGTACATAGTCCATACTTCCTAAAATGGACAGTAAGTCGGCAATTGTATAACCCTTACTGATATAGGGTAACATTTGCATGTGAGGAAACGAGGGCGTTCGTATCCTGATTCTGTAAGGTGAAGTATTGCCATCACTGGTGAGGTAATAGCTGTTGGCTCCTTTAGTCGCTTCGATACAACTCATAGCTTCTCCAGGAGGAATTACAGGACCCCAGCTTACATTTAAGAAATGGGTAATGAGGGTTTCAATGTCCTTTATGGTGTTTTTTTTGAGTGGCGGAGTGGCTAAGGCGTGATCGGACATATAGTTCCCCTCAGGCATATTTTTCAAGCATTGATCTATAATACGCAGGCTTTGCCACATCTCTTCAATTCTTACCACTGCCCGGTCATAGCAATCGCCATTTTGTGCGTATGGAATATCAAATTCAAAATTTTCATAACCTGAATAAGGCTGTTTTTTCCTGAAATCCCATTCCAGTCCGCAAGCTCGCAATCCTGGTCCGGTTACTCCCCATTCTAAGGCTTCTTGTGTGGTATAAATCCCAATTCCTATTGTTCTGGCTTTGAAAATGTTGTTTCGCATCACCATCTGTTGATATTCTTTTAGTCTTTTTGGAAAGTAAGCGATAAAGTCACTAACCAATTTATCCCAACCTTTTGGCAAATCTTGAGCAATTCCCCCAATTCGAAACCAGTTAGGGTGCATTCTTGCACCGCATATTGCTTCTACAATATCAAAGATCTTTTCTCTGTCGGTAAACATGTAGAATACCGGAGAAAGCTGTCCCAAGTCTTGCGCAAATGTCCCATACCATACCAGGTGACTGGCAATTCGGAAAAATTCACATAGCATTACCCGAATTACCTTTACCCGTTCGGGAACAGTAATACCTGCTAATTTCTCTACAGCTATTAAATAAGCCAGATTATTCATTACACCGCCCAGATAATCTATACGGTCGGTATAAGGTATGTAGGTATGCCATGACTGTCGTTCACCCATTTTTTCTGCCCCACGGTGATGAAAACCAATATCAGGAACAGCATCCACAATGTTTTCTCCATCTAGCTGAAGGATAATGCGTAAAATGCCATGTGTCCCAGGGTGCTGCGGTCCTAGATTGAGGAACATGAAATCAGTGTCCTTACTATGTCTTTTTAAACCCCATTCTTCCGGGTGGAACTGTAAAGCCTCTTGCTCATGGTCTTGTTGCTCCTCATCAAGTTTAAATGGCCCCATTTCGGTAGCTCTTGCTGGGTGTTCTTTTCTTAAAGGGTGTCCTTCCCATGTTAGTGGCATTAAGATCCTACGTAAATTGGGGTGTCCTTCAAAGGTTATCCCAAACATGTCATAAACTTCACGTTCATACCAATTGGCATTTTTCCATAGAGATGTAATGGATTGGACGGTAGGATGTTCACCATGTAAGGCTACTTTGATACGGATAAAACAGTTTCGCTTAAAAGATAGCAGGTGATATATAATGACAAAATCAGCAGCTGGCGATCCGTTTTTAGATAAGCTCCTTTCATCATTGGCACTGAGGTCGTACAGTAGCTCAAAAGGATATGAGATGATGTTTTTCAGGTAATTTAGGACGTCGGTAATGTCTTTTTTTTCAATCCATAAAGTTACCACCTCATCAACTGTGTGTTGTGAGGTAAAAGTAGAGTTTCCAAATCTGGCGGCAAGTTCTTCTACCAGGCCCGAATGATTTTCCATACTTTTTAACTTTATGGGTTATACTAACTATTATTGCATTGCTTTAAATCATTTTTAAATTTGATCAGGTGTACGAAAATCAGTCATCTTTTTCCGCTCCTCCCTTTTTTCTTCCTTTATTGATCGTTGTTCGGGTTTTATCACACCCTGTGGACCAATTGCCCAGCTTAAAGGTCTTTGTTCTTTTCCCACCGAGTCTGCAAGCAACATTAGTCCCTGCATAAAAGCATCTGGTCGTGGTGGGCATCCCGGTACATAAACATCCACAGGCAAAAACTTATCTACCCCCTGTACAACGCTGTAAATATCATACATGCCTCCCGAGTTGGCGCAAGACCCCATAGAGATTATCCATTTTGGTTCCATCATTTGTTCATGTAGGCGTTTAATAATGGGGGCCATTTTTATAAAAACAGTTCCGGCAATCACCATTACATCAGCTTCACGTGGAGTTCCGCGGATTACCTCAGCTCCAAAGCGGGCTATGTCATATTTACTGGTAAGGCTAGTCGCCATTTCTACAAAACAGCAGGAGAGGCCAAAGTTGAAAGGCCATATAGAGTTTTTTCTGCCCCATGCCAACAAATCCTGAACGGTAGTCAACATCACGCTTTGCTGTACGGATTCTTCAAAAGAACCGGTGCCTTTAAGGGTGTTTACGGGTTTATCCGGATTACTCAGCCACCATTTCATATTACAGATTTTTTAGAATTTGTTTTTTATAAGCTTTCAGAATTTTCTTGCCATTTGGTCCAAAGTCTAAAGCTCCTAAGCTCCATTCATATATTAATACAGCAAAGAGTAAACCAATGAAAACACAAATGCTGAGGTAGCCTGCCCATCCTAATTCTTTAAAAGTTAAGGCCCATAACACGATAAATACAGCTTCAACATCAAAAATGACAAACATCATGGCCACCAAATAGAACTGTGCAGAAAAGTGTAATCGTGCCGAGCCAGTTTCTAATATGCCGGATTCGTAAGGTTGTCCGGTGGACTTGTCCTTGTGACGCTGCCCCAGGAAATAAGAAATGGAAATAATAAGGGTCATTAAGATCAAGACAAGAGCCGCGTAGAGCACAAATGGCCATGAAGGTACACCGGGTATATTTGAACTATTCATGATTATACGCTGCCGCTACCTGTAATATAGTGCTCGAGATTTCCGATGATGAATTTCTGCTCATCGATGATGAATTTCACTACGTCACCAATAGAAACAATACCAGTTAATTTATTATTGTCAATTACGGGCAAATGCCGGGTGAATTTGTTAGTCATTAGCCACATACATTCCTCTATGGTTGTATCAGAAGATACAACGACCGGGTTTTCGGTCATAATTTCTTTAACCGGAATTTCTTTGGAAGATTTTCCCTTTAAGATAACCTTTCGGGCATAATCCCTTTCTGTAAAAATTCCGATGAATTTCTCTTGTTCCATTACTAAGAGGGCTCCAATGTTCTTCTCAAACATTAACTCCAGGGCCTCAAAAACAGTAGTATCAGGGCTTACAAAAATAACGGGATTGGTTTTCCCTTGTAAGACATTTCTAACTTTACCCATAACTAAACTCCTTTCTAATCATGGATTTATGCTCAAATCCATAAATTGTTGTCATATTAGCGTTTAAACAATCGAATCTTATAATTGTTAGTTGGTAAGTGTTATTATTCAGCAGAAAATTATACCATGAAGAAAGAGATAGAAGAATATTTAATTAGTCCGGGAAAGAAGGTTTCACTAAGTGATTATCCAACACAATATAAAGGGCCTAAAGACAAAGAAAATGCTGTGCTGGAGCTGGTCGATCTTAAAGAAGAACTCGATGCGCTTCAGGAAAAGTTGTATGCAGCAGATTCATATTCTGTCTTGATTCTGTTTCAGGCGATGGATGCAGCGGGGAAGGACAGTACAATACAGCATGTGATGTCGGGCTTAAATCCTCAGGGTTGCCAGGTATTCACTTTTAAAACGCCTACCTCAGAAGAATATAAACACGATTTTTTATGGCGTCATTATAAAGCTTTGCCGGAAAGGGGGCGGATAGGTATTCATAATCGGTCTCATTATGAAAATGTATTAGTTTGCAAAGTACATCCAGAATATGTGTTGAATGAAAAGCTTCCAGGTTATAGTAGTGTTAAAAAAATTGATAATGATTTTTGGAAGAAACGGTACGAAAGCATTAGGAATTTTGAACAGCACATTCATGACAATGGAACTGTTATTGTGAAAATATTTCTACATCTTTCCAAAGAAGAGCAGCGCCAACGTTTTCTGGATAGAATTGATGATCCGGTTAAGAACTGGAAGTTTTCTTCGGCTGATATCGCTGAGCGGGCTTTATGGAAAGATTATATGAAAGCCTATGAAGAGGCCATAACAGAAACTTCTACTAAGGGAGCTCCATGGTATATTATACCTGCTGATAAGAAATGGTATGCACGTCTAGCTATAAGTAAGATTTTGGTGGACACATTTAAAGATTTAGACCTTAAATTTCCGGTACTGCCTAAATCCGAGATGCAGAAGTTGGGCGAAATTAAGCAGCAGTTGCTAAACGAAAAGTAGGCCGTTATTATGGCCTACACTTATTTTGTATGCTTTGTTTCGAGCTCGCGGTCATATATCAGTTTTCCTATATTCTTCATAAAAGGATAGCATACCGTATCATACTCATATTTTCCGTCGTTATAAATTCCATCTTCATTGGATTGAACTACCGCTGTTAAAAAGAACTCTATTTTGTGTTTACTGTCTTTGAAATAGGCATTGTCTATAATAAAACCGTAAGAGTCTCCATATTTATTGAATATTTTCAGGTCCGGGTTCAATACCGCATCTTTTTCCCGACCGTAATACAGCATTTTGGCATAGGTTGGCCAAAATTCCCTGGGGTCATATGCCGGATAATCGCTTTCCGTTGGCAGTTTGCTCATATAAGTATAAATAAGCTGGTAATTGGCAGGAGTTAAGTTAAAGCGTTCTTTAACAGGAAATGCTTCAGGATAGATTAGCTTTTTCATCATGGCCTGCTGGTCTGTGATGCTGAAAGCATTCTTATTGGACAGATTAAAGGGCTTGTTTACCAGTTTTTCGGCGCTATCAATGTATCCAATGCCCATCAGTGTATTGGATAATTTTAATGGATATTCTTTAGGATCATATTGTACAGTTTGTGTGTATACGAGTTGCTCGCCATTGTAAAATTTTATTGGATTGGTGTGTTTTGCGGGTTCACCTGAATCGCCAATGGCTAATCTATTGAGTATCCTACTGTTATTATAGCCATATTTTTTAAGTTTGCTATTGATCTCTGCGCGACCGATGAATTCATATAAGCGGTTAAAGGCATCGTTATCACTGGTTAACAATATTTTTTTTACGTATTGTTCTACGGATGGTAGTCCGTTTTTAGCCGTTTTATCAACGAGTACTTTAGTTTGACCGGTTTCTGCACTATCGGTAATCATGATACTGGCAGCGGTAAGTCCTTTTATTTTAAGTTCGTTTATTTTCTCCAGCGCAAAGATTACGGCTGCCAGCTTTACTGTGCTGGCAGGATAAAAATAACGGTGATCATCTAAATTATAGCTATACGATTTAAAACTAATCTTATTTTTTAAGTCTCTGTTTACCTGAGTGTACAAAACTTGTATCTGATTTTTTTGTAGATGGTTTAAAACACTTGAAAACAGCTCAGGGTGTTGATTCATGAGCTGTTTTATCAATACGGTATCGGTTTTTTGAGCCATAGTATTCAGGCTGATCATAAGTAATAAAGCGAAAATTGTTTTGTTCATTGTTGTGGTGTTAATACCGATAAATATAAGTAATAAAAAATTGATTACATTCGCCTCGCTTTTGGTTCCCGATAGGAATTAACTTATCTGGATTAAAAGGGAATACGGTGTAACTCCGTAACTGTCCCGCAGCTGTAAGCTCTATAACGGTGTTCAAATCGAAGCCACTTTTCTAAACCTTAACGGGGGAAGGATGGGAAGGCAGGATATCCGGGAGTAAGTCAGAAGACCTGCCATAAGTAATAATATTTCATAGCTTTCGGGGATTGAAGCTAGGGGTGAGTGCTTATTTATTGTATTTCATTTCCTTAATCTATCTGTTTGCTGTGGGTAAAAAGCGCACAAACAAAAACAATATAAAATGAAAATTAATAATAAACTATTAATTGCAATGAGTGCCAGTTTTAGCCTGCTTGGTGTTACTGGTAACTTGCGTGCTCAGGAAGCGATCGACCTCAACAATGTAGTTATTTCGGCAACTAAAAATGATCAGAAGCAATCGCAGACTGGTAAGGTCGTTACGATTATAGGTAGGGATGTATTGGATCGGAGTCAGGGTAAAAGTCTGGTTGAACTTTTGAACGAACAAGCAGGCCTTATAGTGGGAGGCGCAACGGCTAATGCAGGTTTAAATAAGAGCTTGTTTTTTAGGGGAGCAGGTAGTTCTTATGCAGTTGTTTTGATCGATGGTATTCTGGCAAGTAATCCGGCAGGTTCCGGAAGTGCATTTGATCTACGAATGGTCGCTATAGATCAGATTGATCATATTGAGATTTTAAAAGGTGGACAATCTACTATTTATGGTTCCGATGCCGTTGCTGGTGTGATTAATATAGTAACAAAAAAAGGTAAGGATGCCGGAAATAGTGTGTATGGTGTAGCTAGTTATGGTACTTATAATACCTATAAAGGTACAATTGGCATGAGTGCTAATGTGGATAAATTTTCTTACAATATCGCATATACGCAAGGTAAAACTGATGGTTTCTCTGAAGCAGCTGAACCTGTTGGCAATACAATTCCATTTGAAAAGGATGGTAATAAAACAGCTGCAGTTAATGCAAACTTCTCTTTACAAGCAGCTGATAATTTTAGTATTAGCCCCTTTTTGCGTTATTTTTATGGACACTATGATTTTGATGCAGGACCATTTGAAGATAATGCAACCAATAATTCCAAGATCAAGCATTTTAATGGCGGGGTAAGTTCAAAATATAATTTTGGAACCGGTAAACTGAATTTGAATTATAGTTATGAAACATCTTCAATATGGGCTCTCAATCAATACGGATCAAGCCTTGGTGAAGGTAAGTTAAATCTTATTGATTTGTTTTATAATCAAAAGCTAGGCAATAAGGTTGATGTTTTATTGGGCCTCGACAATAGAGCTACAAGTTCAAGAACAAATTCAGGAGCAAGTGTATCCACAAACTTATTTAGTACTTATGCATCGGTATTTGCACATGATTTAAGCATTTTTAATATTGAAATTGGTGGACGTTACAATAAACATAAACAATATGGTGAAAATTATACTTACAACATTACTCCATCTATCAATATAATTAAACAAATTAAGCTTTTTGGTACCATTTCTACTGCGTTTAAGACACCTACCTTGGAGAATTTATTTGGACTATATGGTGCTAACTTAAATCTTAAACCTGAGACTTCTAAAAACTATGAAGCAGGTATTAATTTTAGCCTGGCTGATAATAAATATGCTTTGCGTATTTCCGGTTTTAAAAGAGATTTAAATGATGCAATTGTATACGGAAATGTTGGTTATGTAAATCAGGCGCATCAGACAGCGAAGGGTATAGAGATCGAACCAATGGTTAAATTTGGCGCTTTTAATATCAATGGTTATTATGCCTATGTTGAAGGGACAGAGTTTAATTTTGTTACCAATGAGGTTTCTGATTATCTATTGCGTAGACCAAAACATATTTTTGGTATTAATGCAGGTATTCAGGCTACTAAAAACCTTTACCTGAGTTCTTTCTTTAAGTATAATGGTAGTCGGTCAGATGCTAATTTTAACGATTATGTAATTGTAAATCTTCCAGCTTACAAATTGTTAAACTTCTATGGTGAATATACTTTGATTAAAAGACATGTGAAGTTATTTGCAGATTTGAAGAATGTTTTGAATGAGAAATATACTGAGTTTTATGGCTACAACAGCATGGGCTTTAATATGAACGCCGGTGTAAGTTTTACCATTAAATAGAACATTTACGTTAATAGCTTATTTATTGTAAAGCCTCCTTCTACCTCAGAGCAGAAGGAGGCTTTTTGTTATAATTGTTGGCAGGTAGCTTTATATTAATTACCTTAGCAACGCTTTTGGTTCCAGATAGGATTAACTTATCTGGATTAAAAGGGAATACGGTGTAATTCCGTAACTGTCCCGCAGCTGTAAGCTCTATAACGGTATTCAAATCGAAGCCACTTTTCTAAACCTTAACAGGGGAAGGATGGGAAGGCAGGATACCGGGAGTAAGTCAGAAGACCTGCCATTCGCTTTATGATTTCATAGCTTTCGGGGATTGAAGCTAGGAGTGAGTGCTTATTTATTGTAATTCATTTCCTTAATCTAACTGTTTGCTGTGGGTAATACTCACATCAAAATGATAAGAAACAGATGTGCCTGTAGGGGCGTAAATTGTGCTTTATTAACTTTTTTGGCCGTTTTTTGGTCTTACCTTTTTATGCCTGGAAATTTGCTGGCACAAACGGTTGATACCAGGGCTTTAAAGTCAGACTCGTTAAATAAAGTAAACCAGCTTAAAGAAGTACAGATCAGCAGGATAAAGATTACACGACGGCAGACTTCCTCCACGCCTTTGCAGATCTTATCAGGAACAGAGCTGGAACGGTTAAACAGTTTGTCTGTTGCTGATGCAGTTCGTTTTTTCTCTGGTGTACAGCTAAAGGATTATGGCGGCATTGGGGGCTTAAAGACCATCAACGTAAGAAGTATGGGAACCAATCATACTGCTGTATTTTATGATGGCGTACAGTTGGGTAATGCCCAGAATGGGCAGGTTGATCTTGGAAAGTTTTCTTTGGATAACATTGAAGAAATAGAACTTTATAATGGCCAGAAGAGCTCAATCTTTCAATCGGCCAAAGGTTTTGCATCGGGGAGTTCATTATATCTTAATGCAAAGCAGCCTGTTTTTGAAAAGGGGCAGTCTGATCATTTAACAGCAACGCTTAAAAGTGGTTCGTTTGGCTTAATTAATCCTTCTGTACGCTGGCAAAAGAAAGTAAACGATAAGGTTTACAGTTCAATAAGTGCTGAATATAAAAATGCAAATGGGAGATATAAATTCCACGATACAAATGGTGCATACGATACTACATTGGTCAGGAAAAATGGAGATATAGAAACCATGCGCTTGGAGGGGGGCGTGTACGGTAAATTGGCAGATAGCAGTGTATGGAGTGCTAAGGTTTATTTTTATCATGATGAGCAGGGCTTGCCGGGGGCAATAGTTAATAATGTATATGACTTTACCCAGCGGTTATGGAACCGGAACTTTTTTGTTCAGGGTAACTATAAAAAAGAAGCGGGCAGGTATAATTTAATGGCATCCGTAAAATATGCGAATGATTATTCCAGGTATCTGGACCCCAATATTGTTAAGGATGAAGGGTTAACCAACAATATTTACAAACAGCAGGAATTTTATGTGACCTTATCTAACCGATATAAAATCAATTCTTTATGGGATGTTGTTTTGTCCGCAGATTATCAGCGCAATACTTTAGATGCCAATTTGTATCGTTTCCCATATCCTACAAGACAAACTGTTCTTATTGCATTGGCTACCGAAATTCATTTAAACCGATTAAATATTCAGGCCAATTTATTGGGTACCCTGGTAAATGATGAAGTAAAACAATATTACTCGGCGGGTGATAAAAGTGAGCTTACCCCAACTGTAATGGCTTCCTGGCAACCTTTTAGTTCAAAGGAATTTCGTTTACGTTCATTTTACAAGCACATTTTCAGGATGCCTACTTTTAATGATCTGTATTATACATTTGTTGGCAGCACTTTTCTGAAGCCCGAATATACTCAGCAGCATGATGTTGGGTTTACCTACATAAAGCTATTTGAAAATAGGTGGTTGAATCAGATCAGTATCCAATCTGATGTTTACTACAATAAGGTAAAGGATAAGATTGTAGCCGTTCCAGGGGCAAACCTGTTTAGATGGAGTATGCAGAATTTAGGCCGGGTAGAAATAAAGGGATTGGATGTGAATGCACAATCTGTCTGGAAAATTGCTGATGACGTAAGGGCAAATGTAGGGCTCACCTACACTTATCAACAGGCACTTAATGTAACTAATGTAACGTTAAACTATAGAAATCAAATTCCTTATACACCGGTTCACAGTGGTTCTGTTATTGGAGGGCTTGACTGGCGAAACCTGGGTATGAATTACAGTTATATTTATACCGGAGAAAGGTACGATCAGAGTGCAAATATTGCTGCCAACTATGTGCAACCCTGGTATACACATGATATTGCATGTCACTACCATAAATCTATTGGCGATAAAAATATCAGGCTTGCTGCGGAAATAAATAACCTGTTTGACCAGAATTATGCTGTGATTACCAATTTCCCAATGCCCGGCAGGTCATATCGTTTCACCTTATCTTATTCCTATTAATGATGAAAAAAAGAACGCTATATAGCTTATGTTCAGTTCTGTTAAGTGTCGTCTTATTTGCAGCCTGCAGAAAGGATTTGAACCCTGTAAAGGAGGAGGTACAACAGATCCCAGCTGATCCATCTAGTATTATAAAAGGTTTTTACCTGGTTAATGAGGGGAATATGAATATGAACAAAGCTTCGTTGGACTACCTTGATTTTAGAACGGGGATATACCGCAGCAATATTTATGGGAAAGCGAACCCGGAAGTGGTAAAGGGTCTGGGCGATGTAGGGAATGATATTGCTGTATATGGTTCTAAGCTATATGTAGTGGTAAACATATCTAATAAGGTAGAGGTGTTGGATGTTAAAACCGGAAAGAAGATTAAGCAGATTGAGGTGATCAACTGCCGTTACATTACATTTCGTAATGGGAAAGCGTATGTAAGCGCTTATCTGGGGACTGTGGGTGATCCTAATGCGCCTCGTGGCATTGTGGCGCAGATAGATACTGTTACCTTAAAAGAAGAGAAAAGGGTTGATGTAGGGCGGCAACCTGAAGAAATGGCTATTGTAGGCGACAAATTATACGTAGCTAATTCTGGTGGATATAGTCCGCCAAATTATGAGCGGACGGTTTCTGTAATAGATCTGAATACTTTTCAAGTTGTTAAAAATATTGATGTAGGGATTAATCTACATCGTCTAAAGGCTGATCGGTATGGAGATCTGTATGTGACCTCAAGAGGGGATTATTATGATATCCCTTCTAAACTTTTTGTGATTGATACCAAGACAGAAACGATCAAGAAAACCTTTGATATTGCGGTAAGTAACCTGACTATTGATGATGATCAGGCTTATTTCTATAGTACAGAATTTAGCTATATAACAGGAAGTAATACCATTAGCTATGGCATTTTGAATGTAAAAGACGAGGTTATTACTGCTAAGCAATTTATTACTGATGGCACCGATAAAAACATCATTATTCCATATGGTATTGCGGTAAACCCTTTTACAAAAGATGTATTTGTTACGGATGCTAAAGACTATGTTTCTCCGGGTAGGCTTTATTGTTTTGGTGCCAATGGACGAATGAAATGGTCCGTTAAAACAGGAGATATTCCTGCACACTTCGCATTTATTTATTAATCACATATAAAGTTTAAAAATGAATTTTAACAACAACAATCTAAATTTGAAATGGGCATTTGCAATGCTTATTGCCTTTCAAATGTGCGCCAGTTCCTGTAAAAAGGATCGGTTTGAAGAAACCGGATACCAACCAAGACCGGTAACTGCATCAAGCAGCAAGTTTATTAGTAAAATATTTGAGTATGTGCCAGCTCCTGGTCAATTTATTAATGAAGGGCTGGGTAATCCAGAAGCGGCTGAATCACTTGTGGGCAAAGCCAATGAAGGTCTAGTCTCATTAGGGGGATTTGGTGGGTACTTGATTTTTGGTTTTGATCACTCAATTAAAAATGGGGAAGGTGCAGATATAGGCATTTTTGGTAATCCCTTAACCGGTGTAAATGCAGAATGGTCTGAGCCGGGTATAGTAATGGTTATGCAAGATTTGAATAACAATGGATTGCCTGACGACGGTCCCTGGTTTGAACTGGCAGGTAGTGAATACCATAAGGCTGAAACCATTAAAAATTACAAGATCACTTATTATAATCCTAAAAATGCAACTGATGATATCAGATGGACTGATAATCAAGGTAAGGAAGGCCATGTGTTACGGAATAGGTTCCATAGTAAACAATATTATCCGCTTTGGATTAAAGATCAGGAGCAGATCTCTTTTACCGGAACCCTGTTAAAAAGTACCTTGTTTGATGGTCCTATTATTACAAGTAAACCATTTGAATGGGGATATTCTGATAGTGGGTCTCAAGATTATAAGGCATTAATGGAAAGTACGGGGAAAGCTTATAACTCCTTTGACATTTCCTGGGCTGTTGATGATAAAGGAAAGCCAGTTGTGTTGGATCATATCGACTTTGTGAAAGTATACACTGGACAGAATTCGAATGGAAATCCATACGAACCGGATAGAAGTAATCCAAGAGCAAGGTATCTGGGAGAGGTTTCGACTGAGGTTGGGGGAGCGATTGACATTAGCTTATATCTAAAGAAATAATTTACTTTAACTAAACAAATAAATGAATATTAGAAATTTAAAAATTGCAGGACTTGCATTAGTGATCGCAAGTGCCTTAGCCTCGTGTAAAAAAGACCGTAGTATTAAGGAAGAGTTGCCAGTTGCCGGGAAATATGAAAATGGTTTTTTTGTAATTAATGAAGGATGGTTTGGTCATGGCACAGGGTCAGTAAGTTTCTTTGATAATGCATCAGGAACACTAAAGGACAGTGTATTTCAAAAAGAGAATCCAAATAGTCAAGGGTTTATGCCAGCCAGTTCCACCGTTCAGTTTGCCACGGAGTTTAAAAATAACTTATACGTAATAAGTAAGGTTAAAGGGCCTGTTGTAATTGCTGATGCCAAGACACTTAAAGAAGTGGGGCGTATTCCCGGGTCAACTGATTACGATTGGCGTGCTTTTGTTGGTTTAGATGAAGATAGAGGCTTATTAAGTGCTAGCGACGGTATTTATATGATTAATCTTAAAACTTATAAACCTTCATTTAAATTATTAGGTGCTACAGGGCAAACGGGAGATATGCTAAAAGCCGGTAAATACATCTATGTACTTAATCAGTCGGCCGGAGCGATTATTTATAATGCTGATGATCTTACTGTGGTAAAGAAAATAGCTGGGGTTACTTTAGGATTTGCGCAAACACCTAACCAAAAAGTATGGTATACCAAGACAAAATACTTGTACAGCTCTAATCCACTAACGTTAGAAACAGATAGTGTTGAACTTCCATTTACACCTGCAACAACGTGGTCTACCTGGTTCTCTTCACCAATTATAGCATCAACCAAAGATAATACTGTGTTTTTATTGAAATCACCAAGCTTTGGTGGTGGCAAAGAATTGTATAAATATACGGAAGGCAACAAAACGACTTTAGAAAAGCCTTTTATTACTACTCCTGATAAACAATCGTTTTATAAAAAGAACCTAGGTTATAATCCGCAAACCAATCAGCTTGTTACTACTACTGTTCAGGATGGTTATGGTGTAAATTATGCAGTTAATAATATCTATTTTTATGATGCAGGAACAGGGCAGTTGATCAAGCAAATCCCTTATAGTGGTTATTATTTTCCTGCAATGTTTGTATTCCATTAAAATTCCATATAAATAATATAACTTTGTGTTATAAAATTAAATGAATATGTCTGGATCTAGATTTAATCCGAGTACGGTAATTCTGTTATTGATTGTTGTACTTGTAAGTGTCTTCCGCGTAGCGGCGCCTTACTCTGATAATTTTAAAGATATAGCCAATTTTTCGGCAGTTGGTGCTATTGCCTTGTTTGGCGGTGCGTACTTCAATAGTTCTGTCAAGGCATTTGGTTTTCCTTTATTGGTATTGTTGTTAAGCGATATTTTTATTGCTCAAACATCGGGATATGGTTTCTTTTACCCGGGATGGTATTGGACATATATTGCTTTTATTTTGATGGTTTTTGCCAGTAAGCAATTGCTTAACAAGGTAAATGTTCAAAATTTAGTATTGTCAACAATTGTGGTAGTGCTAATCCATTGGGTTATTTCTGATATTAGTGCAATGTACATACCTGGATTGTACCCACCTACATTGGCAGGTTTTGGTGCTTGTTTAATAGCGGCAATTCCTTTCGAATTGAAGTTTTTATATGGAACGTTGGTTTATGGAGCGGTAATGTTTGGTGTAATGGCTATGTATCCCAGCTTTAGTTTTAAAAAGAGTGTAAATGCTTAAAATAGATATAACATTTAATGTATTTATAGGCTACCTTTTAAGGTAGCCTTTTTTGTTTAGGAGCGGATAATTTTCAACTACAAGGACTCTATTTGCTCAATAGTGAGCCCGGTCGTCTCAGAGATAATACTTAAAGAAATATTTACGGCTTTTAATTTGAGTGCCACTTCTCGGCAACCCTCTTCGCGACCCTCTTGGCGCCCTTCGTCTTTCACATACTCCATCGCATTATAATTATCGCGATGTATTTTCAATCTTTGCTGATATTCGTTCATCTCTTCTGGGGTTAAGTTGCCAACTTCTGCAATTTCAAATACCTTGTCATATTCTCCCTTGCCTATCAAAGATAGCGGAATTTCGGATAGTTCTTTTAGGTTATTTAAGATATAAAGCCACTCTTCAAGTTCATTTTCCAATTCCTCTTCTAGTTTTTTAAATTTAGGCGTCTCTATAAAAATATATGCCAATTTTGGATAAAACTCTCGGTTCGTATTGATTTCCATTAGCCTAACATCATGGATAAAATGATCCGGGTGGCTGTCATCGAATTTAAAATTCATGATCGCAACAAAATATATTTCAGGAATCATGTAATCCCAATTTGCAATTACACCAACTCCTTGTTCCTGAATCAAATTTGACGTATAGAAAATACTTCGGTCTTTAAAGTTTTTAACTTTTGCTTTCTGCATTTCTACAATAAACTGTTCTCCCTTGTCACCGGTACAATATAGATCAAACACCGTTTTTCTATAAGCGCTACCTGAACCTTTATATTGCGTATCATTATACTGAATATCAATGATTACTTTCCTGCCTTTTAACACTTGATTTAGAAAACTGATTAAAAAACTCTTGTTGGGAGCTTTGCCAAAAATGTGTTTAAATCCGAAGTCAGAATAAGGATCAATAAAGCGTGGAAATTTATCCTTGTTTAGTGAATCGATCAATCTTGTGCTATCTGTTTCTTCGCTCATTTTTCCGCGGCCATTTCAGCAAACGTAATTAGATAATTACTGATAAACCTTGGTTAGATGAAATTTGGTTGAAAATGCTGTTTTATTGAATTTAGCCAAAGTAAATTTGCTATGTAGACACTCCACATTCCCCCTATAGGTTCACTAGAGCTAAAGAGGGAGTGAACCTGTAGGGGAGCTGTTTCAAACTTGTGCTTTAGATCAATCTTAAACTGGTTTTTTTAGTTCATCATTAAAAATACTGCTTGCTAAGATCAAGATATGGAGGCTTTCATAGAACGCGATATGATTACAGCGTTCGGGATTGGTGAACTCATCATTTTCCCTAAAAAAGCCGTGCAAAGACATTTGTCTAAGTTGATCAAGACTTTCGTCGAGTGTGAAATTTTCAAAAAAAGACTTAATTACATTGTTAGCAAAAGCATAAAGCTCCGCTTTAGTGCCCGAAGGTCTTTTGTGAAGGTAATGTTCGTAAGGATACATATGCTCATTTTTTTAAGTTTCAAAAAATGAGTCCCGATTGAGATTTACAGAAACTATAGCATTATTGTGTAAAACGAAGATGCCTATAGCGAGCTCTAAATACCGCGTTTACGGGCTTCTGACGGCCTTGCCAAACGGATTTACAATAGAGCCCATAATACTATAGTGCACCTTCAAATGTACAATAATATTTATTATGGGCATTAATCTATTGTCTCTTTGGCAACATTGTCAGAATTTGTAAACCGAGACTCTGAATTAATACCTCATTTAAGAAGTAAGTTACGTCATTGTTGTTTTTTTATTTCATTGGCTATCTTTTTTATGTGGTTACTACCTGGAACTAAAGTCTATTGTAATATAATCAATGTAATTTAAAAACACAACATTTTCCTATTAAATTATCTGTGTGTTATTTAATGAAAATATTGTTCTATAATAAAAGATTTTGATTGTTCTGTTCTAAAGATCTATAGCCATAGTTTTTGTTCCCAAAAAATACACTTCCTCACACCTTGTTCACACCTCCTTCACACAAAACCCACAAAAGGGTACCTTTTTGTGAAGGAAGTGTGTCTAATGTGTGAATTATGTGAGGAGAAGTCCTCTACTGATTTTAAAACCTTTCATTGTTTTTATTGTTGTTTTTAATGTTAGCGTTGCTTAGCATCTTTTATAGCTCTGTATGATTAAAACTTTACCCACTGGTCTTAACGCAAAGAAACTAGATAACCTTTTGGGTTATTTCTTATTTTGCTGTTTATCCCTTTTTTGTTTGAATTTGAACGCGCAATCAACAAGCTTGCAGGATTGTTTTAACCTGGCCGTTCAGCACAATATTACCTTACGACAAGCGCGTTCGGCTTTATTATCTGGTCAGTATAATTTGCAGGCTGAGAAAAAGAGCTACTTGCCTAAGGTAGATTTATTGTCAAGTTATAGCTATCTGAGTAGTCCGCTTACCATAAATCTGCAGGCTGTTAAGGATGGTGTTGTTAATGGCTCTTCATTACAAAGTGTAAATGCGGCAAATGAGGTGTTTAAGGAGATTACTGGTAATGACCTTTCTCAGGCTACACAAGATAAAATTTTTAACGCTTCTAAGAATATCATCGGCTCCATTTATCCGAATTACAATCCTGAATTGAGTAAGCAATCTTATTTCGTTGCGGGTTTAGGGATAAGGCAGCCCATTTTTTTAGGTAATAAGCTAGATGCTGCAACTAACCTGGCTCAGTCTCTGGTAAATACTGCGAGTATTAATGTAAATGTGGTAAATAAGGAAGTCGATTTTTTAATTTCTCTCCAATACCTGCGCATTTTATACCTGAATACAGTTTTAAATAACCAACAGCTTATCCTTAATGCATTAGAAAAGAATAAAAATTATGCAGATGAGCTGGTTAAAAATCAAATATTGGCCCCTTATCAAAAGAGCTGGACTCATGTAGTGCTGATGCAGGCAAATGCACGCTTTAACAGTATTAAATTAGATAAGCAAAATGCTCATGTTGAGCTAAATAAACTGCTTGGAGTTGCTTTGGATTCTAATGTGGTGATTACTGATACTTTAAAGTATGTAACGGTCAACCCGGCTATGCCTCAAGGAAATTTTTGGACTGACAATCCCATTTATCAACTTGCAGGAAGTAAAATTTCGTATGCTAAGACAGCAGAAAAGATCAGCAAGTCATTTGCGCTCCCTAATATTTTTGCTATTGGTAATTATAATTTATATCAGCGTGACCTGCCTGTAACCATACCTGATTGGTTTGTGGGGGTTGAGTTACAGTGGAGTTTGTTTAATGGACAAACTCATAAGCGTACGTTGGCAACAAAGCAGTTGGTTGAAGAAGCTAAATTAGGGGAAGAGAATGCTGCATTGGCACTACAGGTATTGTCGAAGGTTTCAAGAAATAAAATGACTTCTCTTCAGAATGAAGTAATGGTAATGGATAACGCCAGAAAAGAGGCGCAAACTACAACAGGTTTAATCACTAAACGGATGGAGAATCAGCTTTCTTCGCCAAAGGATGTAAACGATGCGATTTTAATAGAGGAGGAAATTGATAAAGCCTATCAGGCAGCAGTTTTGGGTTATTATCTGGCACTTGCTGAATATTTTAACAGCTTAGGAAATCCTAAACAAATCTCTCAGTTTATAAAATAAATAGGCGATGGTAAGGGCGAGAAAAACGAATATAAAAGATACGCAAATGAATAAAATTATAAAAAACTATTGGGCACTGCTAATACCAATTTTGGTGGTGGTAGTTGCTTTATTCTTCTTCCTATCGGGTAATAAAGAAGAAGATAACTTAATAGGCATGGTCGACGCTTCGAGTGTAGATGTTGCAGCAGAGTTTCCAGGTCGACTGGATTCTTTATTAGTTGATCAGGGTGATACAGTTAAAGCAGGGCAATTACTTGCTGTTTTGCGATCGAATGAGATTGACGCGATTAAATCGCAAGCTTTAGCGGCAATAGATGCAGCAAAAGGTCAACAAGAATTGTTAACACAGGGTGCAAGACCTGAGCTTATTGAAGCAACTTCAAAGCTTTATCAGATCAGTGAGGAGCAATATAAATTGTTTAATACTACTTATCAACGTATGGAACGTTTGTATAATGCCGATGTAATTTCGGGACAGGAAAAGGATGTATTTTATTTCAGGTATCAGGCAGCAAAGAAAGAAATGGAAACTGCTCAATTGAACTTGCAAATGCTTAAAAATGGCACGCGACCTGAGATCCTTAAAACGGCAAATGCAATAGTAAAGCAAGCGGAGAAGGCCTATGAGCTGACTAAAGCATTGGGCGATAATACAAAGGTTTACGCACCTGCAGATGGACTAATATCTAGTTTGGTTACCCATCAGGGCGAGATCGTATCGATAGGATATCCTATGATGACTATCGAAAAGAAAAATTCTTCGGTTTTAAAATTCAATATCCGTCAGGATAAGGCCAGGGATTTGAAAGTCGGGTCGGTGGCAAAAGTTACTGTACCGGGATGTGAGCCCGAAACTTTTGCTGTAAAGGTATCGTCCATTTCGCCTACACTCGAGTTTGCAAATTGGGTACCTGCAAAAGATAAGGGTCAATTTGAATTAAGAACGTTTACAATAGCGTTTAAACCCGAAGATCTTTCGGGCATTAAGGGCTTGCGCTCGGGTATGACAGCTTCATTAATTCTGCCCTAATGCAGGTTGTAGGTCATATCATTTTAAGGGAGTGGAAACGGATATTGAAATTGCCCGTTTTTTACCTGGTTATGCTGGTTATTCCCAGTTTGTTGTTTTCATTTTATGCATTGATTTATCAGAAAAAGGATGCGAAACATTTGGCTTTTGCGATTTGGGATGATGATAAGTCGGCCATAAGCCGGCAGCTTACTTTCTTGTTGGAGCAGCGAGAAACACTTCGGATTACCAGAAGCGTAAACAGCGAGGCAGAAGTAAAGGACTTGATTCAAAAGGGAGAGATACTGGGGGCGCTGCACTTTCCCATAAATATGCAGAAAGATATCTATAGCAGGCATCCGGCTAATGTAACGCTTTATACGAATGCGGCATCATTAGTGCCTGCAAAATTGGTGTATAAAGCCGTTGCTGAAGTAATTATTATGGGAAGCTCAGGTGTGGTACTGCAAAAGTTAGTGAAGACCGGGATGAAACCCGACCGGGCAATGGCATTGGCAAATCCAATTAAGCTTAATTCTTATCAATTGTACAATTCTAACTACAATTACCAGGAGTATCTTGTTCCTGGATTGATCACTGTGGGTATTCAGATGATTATCATCATCAGTAGCATGTTGGCGCTAAATTATGAGTGGAAAACGAATACCATGCAGGAATTATTTGAGCTATCCAAAGGGTCGGCGTTATTGGTGATCACTGGAAAAACTATAGCTCATCTTGCGGCTAGCTGGGTTAATTTCTTTTTAATTGCTTTTATCATTTTTCCGGTATTTGGAATTGGGGTTTCGGAGGCCACCGGCAAATTCTTTGTGATGTATACTTTGTTGTCTGTTGCTTGTCTGGGCATTGGCATGTTTATTTCAGCCTTATTTAAGGATGTGATGTTGTCGGGGGATACAGCCTTATTTTACACTTCTCCGGCATTTGTTTTTAGCGGGTTTACCTTCCCAAGATGGGCAATGCCATGGTACGATCAGTATTATGCTACCATTATGCCTTATACACCTTTTTTGGATGCCTTTTTTAAGGTTTATTACATGAATTTACCTATACGTTATGCGCAGACAGATATTTATAAACTGCTTTTGTTTTGTGCCGTTATGTTTCCAACAGCGGTGATATTATTTCAGCGTCAATTTAATACGAGTAAAAATGAGCAGGAAGTCCAAACCGTCGCTATTTAAGCTTTTCCTAAGAGAAGCATCACTGGTAGCAAAGGACCATAGTCTGCTGCTTACCCTGCTCATTGCCCCGTTGTTATATGCTTTTTTTTATGGTAGTATTTACATCAATAAAGAAGAAGAGAATGTAAAGCTGGCGGTTGTAGATGATGACCAGTCGCGGTTATCCCGGTTATTACAACAAAATATTAATAATTCACCTATGGTCGAGTTGATCCATTTCTCGAATCTGGAAGAAGCAAAGGAACACATGTACCAAGGTGATTGCCAAGGTTATTTTTATATCCCTGAAGGAACGGAAAGCAATTTGTTGACACTTAAACAAAGTAATGTAGTACTTGCAGTAAATGCTGCAAGGTTTTTGCCTTCCAGTGATTTATTGATGAGCGTTCAGCAAATATGCCTTACTATTGGAGCTGGAGTAAGGCTACAATATTTTGAAAAGAGCGAAGGTTTAAGCACTGCCATGGCTATGCAAAACGTAATGCCTATTAATTTAGATTACAGACCTTTGTTTAATGAAAGATCGAGTTATGGTGCTTTTTTACTGCCGGCGTTGCTGGCATTAATACTCCAGCAAACATTGCTGATTGGTTTGTCAGAAAGTGTGGCAGGGGAGCGGCAGCATACAACGATTAAGGAATGGCTTGGTGGGGGCGTATCTACTGCGATATGGGGCAAGGGCTTGTTTTACCTTATTGTTTTTGGATCCTATGGTTTCTTTTTCCTAAATGTAAATTTTAGACTATTAGGTTTGCCTATGCGCGGCAGTGGTTTTCAGTTAGGAATATTGTTATTTGTGCTCTTGCTTACACTTATTCCAATGGCGCAATTTATTGGCTCATTGTTTAAAAGCCAACTACTGTGTTTACAGGTGATGGCATTTTCAACTTATCCAATATTCTTAATTACTGGATATACCTGGCCATTTGAATCACTTCCCGTAATTGTACAATGGGTATCGATGCTGTTGCCAACAACGCCATTTATTAAAATATATACTGCTATTGTGCAATCGGGGGCGAGCTTATCAACTCAGATAGGACCTATGTTGCATTTATTGCTGTTGTGGTTGTTTTATAGCAGCGTTTGCTACCTCAGGTTTGGAAAACTAAATGCCTCTTAATACCGCTGAGATCTCGTCGCCGATATCAGCTACTGTATCTTCACATAAAACGATATCTAGCCATTCTGCTTCTAAATCAGGTTTATATAGAGGGAGGTCGCTGGGTAAGATTTCTTCATCCGGAACCTGTTCCCATAGTTCACCATCCGGGTCCATTCTAACAGCTCCAAGAATCCCACCAAAATAAATTACTAAATAGTCTTTTTTAGAGGTAGGTAATATGGTTAACGTTACTTCATGTTCGCCAAAACCGACTCTTATATTGAACATTTTCATGAATTATACAACATTCAATAAAAGGGTTTTGTTTTTATTCCAACCCTACATTATTGTGATACCAGCGTTAAAACCAAGCCATCCTTTTGTTGAGTTTCCAAAACTCGTATGGTGGATAGGAACTATATTTTGCTTATACCTTGGTGCACTGGTCCCTGCCTGTTGATCGCCACTATAAATTGCATAAGTTGGACCTCCAAATATAGTTATGTCCTTAAACAGCTGAAACTGAATATTGCTTTGAACACGGTTAAGTAGGTTGTCGCCATCCCAATTGCCAAGGTATAGGTATTGGCTGGTCAATTCTAAACCGAAGGCGAGGCGTTTGTTAAATATGAAATCGTGACCAAAACCTATTCCTGCAGTTTTTATTTTTTCCTCATTTGATACGTTTAACCCTGCAAACAATACAGTATACAGTTTTGCATTACCTGTTTTTAATGAAATGTTGGTGTTGGTAATTTCGTTCGTATATAAGCTTACTTTGTGGTATCCGTTTTTTATAAAATTGATTAAACCCAGGCTATAGCCAGATGAAGTATCTGCAACATTGATTAAGCCGAATTGAAAACCGTCTATTTTTTTTGCATGATTAAAAATACCTGCAATTTGTACCCCACTTAAATGCTGGCAAGCGATGTTGCCAATACCCGCTATCTGTACACCATCAAAATCTTTGCGGACTAAGTTAGTGATGCCTGCCGATTGTAAGCCTTTCATGTTTTTGGAAGCTTGATTAAGCACGCCTGCTAACTGAAATCCTGCCACTTCGGCTTTTACATTGTTGACTAATCCGGCTGCCTGGAATCCTTTTTTATTTCCTCTTACGTCATTAACTAAACCGGCTACCTGAATTCCACTTACAGAACCGCCAACTTGATTGAAAAGTCCAGCAAATTGCAGTTTCTTTACATCGCCTTTTGTGATATTGAATAGCCCTGCAATTTCAAAACCGTTAGTGCCTGCGGTGTAGCCTCCCAATACATTTATAGATAGTTTATTAATAACCTGAGCACTCATGATGCCATGGGAGCTTAGTCCGGGCGTTAGGGAGGCTTGAAAAGGGCTGTTAGCAAAGAAATTGGGAATGTTTAAACTCTGAATCCTTTGTCGGGAAGAAATGAAAAATCTCGCAAGTCCGGTGTTTTCAATATCACTAAATCGTGCATTTCCCTTGTGCGCATCTGGATCATTGTATCCTTCGGGCTTTACTTTGATATCAGATAGAAAGATGAGGGTCGTATCACGGTAAGTCTCCTTACTGGCCGTTAATATAACCTCCTGGTGTTCGCCTTTAAACTTTAACTTAAAATATCCCTCATTGTCTGTGAGGGTTGACTGTAACAGTCGTTTTTCGTAAATACTGGCTTGTTTAACTCTGCGACCTGTTTCTGTATCTATCACATAGCCGCTAATTAAATACAGTTTCTCTGCGGTAGTAATATTTTCCGGCTCTATAGTAAAGTGGTTTGCAGCATAACGTAAAATAATATACTCCCCATTTTCTGTATAATCAACCTTGTTGTTAAATAGCTTGTCCAATAGCACTCTTACAGGGGCGTTTTTACCGCTTAAACTAATAAGGCTGTCTTGCTTAAATAATGAGCCACCGTAAGAAAAATAGAAATCCCCGGCCTTACTGATCTTATTTAGCACTTCAGATAGTCGTTGGTCTTTTGCTTCGATACTTACTCTTTTCTCTAAATTGTATTTAGATGGAGGTATCGGCATTTGGGCTTTTGTATATCCTATAAAAAGTAATAGTACCAGGGTGATTTTGATTTTCATTATTGATGGTTAGACAATAGAATTTGGTTTTGGTTACGCACCATAGTTATATCTAAAGTCCTGCAAATAAGATTTAAGTTGTAATCCAGGCTTGCCGAAGCTCTTAAAGTAGTGTTTAGGGTTAGATTTTTTATCGCCGGGTCGTTAATGGTAATGTTAGTATTGTATGCTTCATTTAACACTTCTACCATTCGCCATAGTGGAGTATTGTTGACTATAAATTCTTTGCTGCGGTAGTAATCATATAGATGATCTGTAATTTGTTCTTTGATTAATTTGCTTGTATTGTTTTTGATCATTACTTTTTCTCCCTTTTGGAGACTTATTTGATCTTTACCCAAAGTTACTTTTACGATTCCTGTTTCAACAATTACTTCGGTTTGATTGTCTAAGTGTTTTATATTGAATGAGGTTCCGACAACAAGTACTGATACTTTATCTATCTCTATTACAAACGGCTTTGTTTTATCATGCGCAACATTAAAAAACACATCACCATGTTGCAGATGGATACTTCTGTTGTTTTTAAAGTTGTTTGCATAACTAATACTGGTGTTTTTGTTTAGCGTAAGATCAGATCCATCTGGAAGCACTTTCGTAGTTACCGTATTACCCGCTGCGATGGTTATATAGGAAACGGGCTTAAGTAAATTGTATAATGACCACCCTGCAGCGATAATAACAAATACAGCTGCAACTTTAAGCCAATTGTATGCGGGCATTAATCGACGTGTTATACTATTACTGCTGGTAGCTTTTTGTTGAAACCTTAACCAGGCATCATCTTCGTTTATTTTGCTTTGACTGGAAAGTGTTTTACTAGTGTTCCATATTTTTTCGAATTGTAAAAAATAGGCTTTATTGGATGGAGTGGTATCCAGCCAGTTTTGCACTCTGACGCTTTCCTCTTCGTTTGTTTCTTTTAAAAGAAACTTTATCAATAATTCATCGGTCATGCTATTCCCTAATTAAAAAAATCCTTGTAATACATAAAGCCAAGCAAAATGAGCGTAAGGTAATCGGCAAGTTCCAAACGTAAAATCCTAAGTGCTTTACCCATTTGATTTTCAATCGTTTTTATGGATAAGCCGAGTCGATCTGCAATTTCTTTATATTTTAATTCTTCAAACCTGCTCATCTGAAATATGGTACGACATTGCTCTGGTAGCCTATTTAATGCCAGGTTTAGGTTATATGCTAATTCTGTCATTTCTACTTTTGAGGATGCAGGTTCATTTTCTGTGTTCATGGTATAACTTGCAAAGTCATGGTACTTGATTTTAATCTTTTGATGTTTTAAAAAGTTCAGACTATCGTGGTACACACATTTATAGAGGTAAGCTTTTAGTGAAGTTTGAACACTTAGTAAATCCCTCTTCTCCCAAAATTTTAAAAACATATTTTGTACGATTTCTTCAGCATCATCTTCATCTTTTAAAATAACATTAGCATAAGTATGTAATGCCTTAAAATGAGCTTTAAACAATTGTTCAAAAGCCTGGTCATCATATTGCTGATGCTTGTTTCCGGAAGTGCTATAATTTAGTTTCAATGCTTAATCTTATTCAAAGATATTTCTATAATCATAAAAGCTCAAAACTAATGGATTAAAACTTGATAACTTTGCCAGATCCACTTATGCTTGCATCAACCTCAGGATCTCCAATGTAATAGATTTTTCCACTGCCACTGATGCTGGCCTTTAATTTATCCTTGACTTTTACGCTCGCTTCACCTTTTCCGGATATTTCAATCTCAGCTTTTTTACAGTTTATTTTCTGAAGATCAGCCTTTCCGTCACCAGATATATCTATTGAGACTTCATCTGATTCGAACAGATCTTTTATTATAACCTCACCTGTGCCGCTAATGGATGATCTGAAATAATCTGTAGTTAGAAATGGCCCTTCTATGTTTACATGACTTGCGCCGCCTATAGCTACTTTTTTTATTACAGGTAGGGTGATGTAGACCTCCACATCATCATGTTGGACGTTTGCTTTTTCGTAGCCAAGATACAATGTACTACTCATAACATTGGTTTTGAAATAAGGGAGAAGATTGTTGGAACCGCTCAACTCTACTTTAAATTCTGTTCCGTAATTAATATGTATTGTGTTTGTGCCATTGGTATTTACTCCTATAAACTGGCCCAGGGTACGAACTTCGGTTATTTTATCACCATTTGCTGTTATCCGCTCTTTGCTGCAGCTTGCAAATAGGATGATGATCAATGTAGATAGTGTTAAAGTTTTCATATTCATTTTGTTAGGTAATTGTGTCATTAATATTTAAGATTTAAAAGATATATTGGATTCCGCCCTGATAACCTATGTACAATGCCTGGAAGTTACTTCCCCACTTGTTTTCCCAGGTGCTGATATAATCTTTGTGTAACTTTAGTCCTTCGATTGTATTTGTATTTAGGTAATTAAGGGAAGGACCTCCAAAGATTTCAAGGTTGCGTGTGATTTTGATTGCAGGCATTAGTCGGAGTGATGTTTTAAAATACTCGCCCGCCTTGAAGCTTTCTAATCCTATTCCTGAAATTTCTGTGTTTAATCTAAATGAGTTGGATTGAAAGAGATGTGCACCTAAGCCAGCTTCAAATGCATATACTTCATCAGAATTTTTGAAATTGTAGCCCAAGCCAATAATTCCGTATAGTACTTTTCCGCCAGATCGAAAAGAGAGCATGGTAGTAAAGGTTTCGTCTGTGGTTAAGCTGATGCTTTTTTCTCCGTTCTTGATGATGTTTATAATCCCTATAGGGTAATCACTGCTGTCGGCTACATTAATAAAGCCCGCAATTTGTGCGCCTTTAACCTTTCCGGCGATATTGATAAAGCCCGCTATTTGAGATCCCTTAATATCTTTGGCTTTGTTGATGAAACCACCAATTTGTGGGCCGGTTATGTTAGCTGCTTTATTTATAAATCCTGCAATTTGTATACCTTTTACGTCATTTGTAATATTGGCAAAACCGGCAACAGCACATACATTTCCGCCACCATAGGTGTTTAGAAAACCAGAAAATAATCCACCGTTAGTTTGTTTGGCAACATGGTTTGAAATGCCTGCAAACTGAAATCCTTTGGTATCGTTACGCACTATATTGGAAATGCCTGCAAAGGAAGCGCCTCTCTCGGCCGCAGAAACACCGGCCAACAAGTGGATAGATAAAGTATTGGTGTCTAATGGTGCATGTGTGCCATTGGTACTAAGGGGATAAATAATACCAAAATGCATTTTTCCGGTAGAATTTTGCTGACCGAATGATTTTATTCCTATAAAGCATAAAAGGCTGCACAATATAGTCTTGAGTGCCGGTAACTGAATGTTTGTTTTGAAAAGTGTAAAGTTCATTTTTGTCTTATTTTAAAATAGGACAACGAAATGAATCTTTACCCCTACGTGGGGATCAAATATTTTTTTGCTTATGGGTGTTTGCTAAGTTTTTTCTTTCCTAAATACAAAATGCTAAGGGCACCTATTGAACTTAGGGCCATAACGCTAACTGTTGGCACTGCTGATTTGACACTAAAAAGGCTAACACCAACGGATGCTAAAGAACCTATTCCCATTTGAATAGCTCCCATTAGAGCGGATGCGCTGCCTGCATTTTTTGTAAATGGGAGTAGGGAAAGTGCAGAGGCATTGGGGCTTACAAAGCCCAAGCAACATAAAAATACAAAAAGCAATGCGGTAGTTTCAGTTAGCCCGTACCAGCCATTGATACTTCCTGTTAGAAAGGTAAGGGCTGTGATTACCTGAATGATTAATGCGGCATAAATCAATTGTTCGCTGGTATACCGTCTAAGCATTAATGTATTTACCTGGCTTGATCCAATAAACCCTATAGAAAGCAAAGCGAAAATCCATCCATAGGTTTCTTCGCTAACATGAAATATCTCCATAAATAATAATGGTGACCCTGATATGTAAGCGAACAACCCGGAAAAGGCCAATGCGCCTGTAAAGGCATAGGTATAAAATTGAGGATTTTTTAATACGATCCAGAAATTGCTAATGATTGGCTTAGGTTTTAAAGAAAGATTGGTATCTGGTTTATAGCTTTCGGGCAGCCAAAGCCAGCTTGCAATTAGATTAAAAGCGCCTAAACCTAGTAAGATTAAGAATATAGTATGCCAACCGAAAGCTACTGTCACGTATCCACCTAAAGTTGGGGCAACCATTGGCGAAACACCTAAAACCAGCATTAGTAAGGCAAAAACTTTAGCATTATCTTTAACTGGAAATAGATCCCGTACCATAGCAACAGAGGCTACAGTTGCTGCACAGCTTCCCAGCGCTTGAATGAATCTTAAGGCGATTAAGGTATCAATGGTAGTTACAAAAGCACATCCGGCAGAGGCAAGAATGTAAACTAACAAACCCAGGTATAGTGGTTTTTTTCTTCCAAATCTATCTAATAGTGGACCGTAGAGTAATTGTCCGGCAGAAATGCCGATAAAAAAGCTAGATAGGGATAAAGCTACT